>DAHVDE010000077.1 GCA_027313705.1 Actinomycetota bacterium
CGACCAGTCTCCTGAGCTCAGCCATCGGCAACTTGCCGCCGCCGCCTACATTGATGCCGCGAAGCAAGGCAACATGGGTCGGCATGAGCCAATCTTGCCAGCAGCCTCCCTCGCCGGCACCCGCATCCGGCGTGTACGCGCTGCTGACCGACGGGACCACGGTGCTGATCAGGCCGGCCGGCCCTGCCGACGAGGCCGCCGTGCGCCTGATGCACGAGCAGATGTCGCCCGACAACATCTACTTCCGCTTCTTCAACGTCAGCAAGCTGTCCGCCGTGCGCGAGGCCAAGCGGGTGACCAGGCCGGCCAGCCGCGACCACGGCGCCCTGCTCGCCTGGCTCGGCGACCGGCTGGTCGGCCTGGCCAGCTACGAGCCAGCCGACGAGCCAGGGGTTGCCGAGATCGCCTTCGCGGTGACCGACGACATGCACGGCCGCGGCGTCGCCACCTTGCTGCTCGACCACCTGATCTCCGAAGGCAGGCTGCGCGGCCTGCGCGCCTTCAGTGCCCAGACACTGGCAAGCAACGCGGCCATGCTCCGGGTCTTCGCGGGCGCCGGCCTGGCCGCCAAGCGGCGGGTCTCGCACGGCGTCATCGACCTGACGTTCCCGCTGCCGATCGATGAGGCCAGCGAGGCGCTGCGTGACTACCTCGACACGGTGTCGCTGCGGGAACGCCAAGCCGACATCGCCAGCCTGCGCTACCTGCTCGAGCCACGTTCGGTAGCGGTCATCGGCGCCAGCAGGAACCCGGCTGGAGTCGGCCACGCGATCCTCAGGAACATCGTCACCGCCGGCTTTCGCGGCCAGATCTTCGTGATCAACCCGCGCGCCGGCACTATCGAGGGCCTTCCCTGCCTGCCATCGATCTCCGAGGTGCCGCAGCCGCCAGATGTGGTGGTCATCGCCGTGCCCGCGGCCGGTGTCGTCGAAGTGGCAAGGGAGTGCGGCCTGGCCGGAGCCAGGGCACTGGTGATCGTCACCGCCGGGATCGACGTGGCCACCGGCTCTGAACTGCTCGCCACCTGCCGGCAGCACGGCATGCGCCTGGTCGGGCCGAACTGCTTCGGGATAGCCGTGCCGCGCCTCGGCCTGTCCGCCACCTTCGCTGGGGCGACCCCGCCAGCGGGGAAGGCCGGCCTGATCGTGCAGTCAGGCGGCATCGGCATCGCGGTGCTCGAGCACCTGTCACGGCTCGGCATCGGCGTGTCGTCGTTCGCCTCCGTCGGCGACAAGTTCGACGTGTCAAGCAACGACCTGCTGATGTGGTGGGAGCAGGACCAGGTCACCAGGCTCGGCATCCTCTACGTTGAGTCTTTCGGCAGCCCGCGCAAGTTCGCCAGCACCGCGCGCCGGGTGGGCAGGCAGTTCCCTGTTCTCACCGTCATCGGCGGCCGTTCCCCGGCCGGGCGCCAGGCGGCGGCTTCGCACACGACGCCGCCGCCAGACGCGACCGCCACCACCGCGCTGATCACCCAGGAGGCGCTCTTCGGCCAGGCGGGCGTCATCGCCGCCACCAGTCTCGGCGAACTGGTCGATACGGCGGCGCTGCTGGCCGCTCAACCACTGCCGCGCGGCAACCGCGTCGGCATCGTGACCAACGCGGGCGGTGCCGGGGTGCTTGCCGCCGATGCCTGCGGCGAGCACGGCTTGCGGGTCGCGACGCTATCCGGTCCGGTCATCGACCGGCTTACCGAACTGCTCCCTGGCGGCGCGGTCGTGGCCGGCCCGGTAGATGCCACTCCGGTGGTCGACGGCGACTCATTCCGTTCCTGCCTCGAGATCGTCGCGGGCGACGACGAGGTTGACACGGTCATGGCGGTCACGGTGCGAACGGCGCTAGGCGATCTGGCACCGCAGGTCACGGTCGCTGGCCTGGCCAAGCCACTGGTAGCCGTCATGCTTGACCAGCAGGAGTCGGTACGGCTGCTGCACGGCGCCGAACATCAGGTGCCCGCGTACCTGTATCCGGAGAGCGCGGCCCGCGCGCTCGGGCATGCCGTCAGGTACGCGAACTGGCTGGCGAGCAGCCCCGGCGTGATACCAGAACTGGACGGCATCGACGCCGGCCGCGCTCGCGCGATCGTGGCGGACTTCCTGGCCGGCCAGCGACTCGGCGGCTGGCTGCCGGCCGGCCTGGTGGCCGGCTTGCTCGGCTGTTACGGGATCAGGCAGAGCGATCAGGCCGGCCAGGCGGGCATCGAGGTGCGCGTCGCCGTCATGAACGAGCCTGTGTTCGGTCCCGTCGTCGTCTTCGGCGCCAGCGGTCCGGTCTCCTCCGTGCTCGAAGACAAGATCGCCAGGCTGACTCCGCTCACCGATACGGACGCGGCCGAGATGATCTCGGGCCTTCAGGCGGCGCCGCTGCTGCTCGGCCAGCGCGGCGGGAGCGCTGTGCGGACCGAGGCGATCACCGGCCTGCTGCTGCGGGTCTCCAGGCTGGCCGACGACCTTGCCGAGATAGCCGAGCTTGACCTGCACCCGGTCATCGCGAGCGCCTCGGGTGCCGCAGTGACCGCGGCCAGGATCCGGCTGACCCCGGTCGAGCCCGCCGATCCTTTCCTGCGGCGCCTCAGATAGGCCAGATACGTGCCGGACCTGCCCGTCAGCCGGGCCTTATCGGCGCGGTTTTCCTGCCGATTTCCGCACCGGCTCAGGAAACTCAGCCTGGACTCAGAAAGTCGGGCCAGATCCCAGGAAAGTCAATGACAATCCTGGCTTGCCCCTCAGCGTGCCAAACGTAATCTTGCAGCGCTTCGTCAGGTGACGGAGCAACCTCCTACTAGAAAACGTGAGGTTCACGCAAATGTTCAGACGTCCGATGGCGAGGCTCGCCTTCACGGTGGCCGCGGCTGGCACGATCTGCGCACTCGGCGCGAGCGCCGCGAGCGCGGTGCCGAGCGCGTCCTGGTCAGGCCCTAAGGGCCTGGTTCCCGGCGCGATTACGAACGACACCCCGGCGATCAGTTCGATCACCTTCCCCGGCACCGGCGGCACCGGCCTCATCGTGGGCTGGCGTCAGCGTGCCAGAGCCGGGCACATCTTCTACAAGTACCGGACCGCTGGACTGAACAAGGGTCGCTGGAGCAAGGTCGCCGAATTGCCTGGCGACACGGCCATCACAAGCTCGGCACCGGTGTTCCGTTCCTACATTGACCCTTACGGCCAGAATGCGATCCTTGCGATGTGGACCGGTCACGCTGACCACCACATCTGGTACGAGCAGGGCGAGACGCGAGCCGACGGCACGATCTCATGGACTCGTGCCACCATCTTGCCTGGCAAGGTGAAGTACACCGACACGATCAACGCTCCGGCGGTTCAGTTCACCAACGCCGTCTACCGGGTCGTAGTGTCCTGGCGCGGACCGGCGAACCACATCAGGTTCACCGTCGGAACCCCGCACCATCGCGGCTTCACCTGGAGTGACTCCGCCGTGGTTCCTGGCGCGCCGGTGACCAAGGGTTGCAAGGGCGCACCGTGCACGGCCGCGACTCCGGCCCTGGCCGAGATGCAGACCGGCTCCGCAACGGGCACCTTGTACTTCTTCTGGCGCCAGCACAGCACCGACAAATTGCTTTACAGCACCACGCCGGACACTGCCGCCAACCTGGCCAAGCCAGTCTTCACCAGCCCGGCGCAGGTTCCTGGCGCCGCCAGCCTGGAAGGCCCGGCCGCCGCGGACAGCACGCTGACCGGTTTCGGCCCGCTGCTGCTCGTATACAAGACGCCAAGGTCGACTCTCGTCAAGTTCCAGACGCTCAGCGGCGGTGCCTGGACCACCCCGGCGGTGATCAAGACCGTCTGGACCGCCGTGTCACCCGCACTGTCCCAGAACGTGCTCGCGACCACCAGGCCGTCCGCTGACGGCAACATCGTCCTCCACATCTACAGCTGAGCCTTCTCGGCTGACCAAGCCGGATCCGGGCACCGGGTTCCTCGTACCTGGTGCCCGGATCCGCCATGACGGGCCAGACTCAGATCATGAGCCGGCGCATCAGGACCCGCCTTCGAGTCGAGGGCATCGTCCAGGGCGTCGGCTTCCGTCCTTTCCTTTATGGCCTGGCTACCGGCCTTGACCTGGCCGGACTGGTCGGCAACGACGTGGCGGGCGTCTTCGCGGAAGTGGAGGGCGACCCGGCCGCGATCGAGTGCTTCTTGCAGGCGCTGCGCACTCAGGCACCGCCGCTGGCGCGCATCGAGCGCATCACCGCGAGCCCGATGCCCGCGCAAGGCGCGACTGGCTTCCGCATCGTGGCCAGCCCGCCTGGCGGCGAGCGCCGCACTCCCATCTCGGCCGACGCGGCGACTTGCGACGACTGCCTGGCCGAGCTTTTTGACCCGGCCGACCGGCGGTACGGCTACCCGTTCGTCAACTGCGTGAACTGCGGTCCTCGGTTCACGATCATCAAGGACCTGCCCTACGACCGGGAGTTCACCACGATGGCCGCCTTCACGATGTGCCAGTCGTGCGCGGCCGAGTATCACGACCCGGCCGACCGCAGGTTCCACGCCCAGCCCACCTGCTGCCCGGCCTGCGGGCCGAGCCTCTGGTTCACCGCGAGCCCGAGTACCGGCACGGTGTCGCCGGTACTCGCGGCCGCCGAACTGCTGCTAGGCGGGGGAATCCTGGCGGTGAAAGGGCTCGGCGGCTATCACCTGGCCGGCGACGCGACCAGCGAGGCGGCTGCCGCGAGACTGCGCGCGCGCAAGCACAGGGAGGCAAAGCCCTTCGCCGTCATGGCGGCCTCGGTCGCCGAGGCGGACAAATTCCTCGAAATTGACCAGGCCGCCGAGTCGCTGCTCACCAGCCGTGCCCGGCCAATCGTGCTGCTGCCCGCGCGGTCACGCTCGGCTATCGCGCCCGCCGTTGCCCCTGGCAATAGCCGCCTCGGTGTCATGCTGCCCTACACCCCGCTTCATCACCTGCTGCTCCGCGCGGTTGCCAGGCCGATCATCTTGACCAGCGGCAACCTGCCCGACGAGCCGATTGCCTACACAGACGACGAGGCACTGGACCGCCTGGCGGGCATCGCCGATGCGTTCCTCGGCCATGACCGCGCCATCCACGTCAGGACCGACGACTCGGTCCTGCGCCCGTTCCGCGGCAGGCCGGTCATGATCAGGCGGGCGCGCGGTTACGCGCCGGAGCCGCTGCAGGTGCCGGTGACTTTCGGCCGGCCGGTGCTCGCCTGCGGCGCGGAACTCAAGAGCACCTTCTGCCTGGCCAAAGCCGACCGCGCGATCCTCTCGCACCACCTGGGCGACCTGGAGAACGTGGCCACGCTGGCTTCGTTCACAGCAGGCATCGAGCATTTCACGAAGCTATTCGACATCAGCCCGCAGGTGATCGCCCACGACTTGCACCCGGAGTACCTGTCGACCAAGTACGCGCTCGGCCTGGCCGAGCGTGATCCCGCGCTGCGGCTCGCCGGAGTTCAGCACCACCATGCCCACATCGCCTCTTGCCTGGCCGACAACGGCTTCGCGGCCGGCGACGTGATCGGCGTAGCGTTCGACGGCACCGGATACGGCCCGGACGGCACGATCTGGGGCGGCGAGTTCCTGACCGGCGGGCTGGCGGCTATGGAGCGGGCAGGTCACCTGGAGCCGGTGCCGATGCCGGGCGGGGCGGCCGCGATCAGGCATCCGTGGCGCATGGCCGCGGCTTACCTGGACGCCGCCTTTCCTTGCGGCGTACCTGACCTCGCGGTGCGCCGCAGGCACGCCGATCGGTGGGACGCGGTAACGGCGCTGGCCAGGCGCGCGGTGAACGCGCCGCTCACCTCAAGCGCCGGCCGGCTGTTCGACGCGGTCGCCGCGATTGTCGGGGTCAGGGACTCGGTCAGCTACGAAGGTCAGGCCGCGATCGAACTCGAGCAGCTAGCCGCCGCCGGCTGCCACGGCCGCTACCAGGTGCAGGTTCGCGACGGCGACCTCCTGGTCCTGCCTGGCGCCGACCTGGTCCGCGCCGTGGTCGAAGACCTGACCGCGGGGACTGACCGCGAAGTGATCGCCGCCAGGTTTCACCTGACGCTTGCCGACCTGATCACCGCGACCTGCGTGACCTTGCGGGAGGCGACCGGACTTGGCACGGTCGCCATGTCCGGCGGTGTATTCCAGAACCAGCTACTGCTCGAACTGGCTGTCACCGGCCTGGAAGCCGCCGCGTTCACCGTGCTCACGCACTCCCGTGTCCCCTGCAACGACGGCGGCATCAGCCTCGGCCAAGCCGTAATCGCCGCGGTCACCTAACCGGCGCGAACAGCCGGCCAGGCCGGCCAGCCAGTCATGCCAGCGCCGTCGCAGCCGCAGGTTGCGCACACGCTCAGGCCACCTGCACCGAGATGATCCGCAGGTCGGCACCGGACAGGACGGCCACCTCAGCGCTGCCGCACGGGCAGAGGGCGACCGGCCACTCCGGCTCGAACTCGGCACCGCAGGCATGGCACCGGGCGCGGGCCGGAACCTGCAGTATCTCCAGGCTGGCTCCCTCCAGGTTCGTGCCCTCGGTGACCAGGTCAAAGCAGAACCGCACCGAGTCGGCCACTACCCCTGACATCGCACCGATCTCCAGGCGCACGTTAGTGATCGTGACATCGGGCAGCCGCTCGGTCACCGCCGCCAGCACGCTTTCCGTAATCGCCAGTTCATGCATCGGTTCCGTCAGCAAATCCTCGGGAGCGGATCACCAACCAGGAGGTCCACAATCCTGGTGCCACCGAAAGAGGTGCGCAGGGAAACGATGCCCTTAGGCCCGGCCGTGACGTGCCCGATGATCGTCGCCTGTGCTCCCGCCTGGTGTGCGCGCAAGGCGCCGAGCGCGACGTCGGCAACCGCCCCGTCGACAACCACCACCATCTGGCCCTCGCAGGCCACGTACATGGGGTCGATGCCGAGCAACTCGGCCGCGCCGCGAACCGGGTCGCGGACCGGAATCGCCTCCTCGCTCACCAGCACGCCGACGTCGGCCGCCCTGGCGATCTCGTTGAGTATCGTCGCGACGCCGCCCCTGGTGACGTCGCGCAGCGCCCGCACGCCGGTCGTGACACCGAGCAGGCTCCCGACCAGGCCGTTCAGCGGTGCGGTGTCAGAGGTGACGTCGGCCTCGAGGTCAAGTTCGCCCCTGGCCAGCATGATCGTGATGCCGTGATCACCGATCGGGCCGCTCACGATGATCGCGTCACCCGGTCTGGCCCGTGCGACTCCCAGGTCGAGGCCAGCCGCGATCAAGCCGACCCCCGCGGTATTGATGTAACAGCCGTCGGCTTTGCCGCGCTGCACCACCTTGGTGTCACCGGTCACGATCCGCACGCCGGCCTGCCTGGCGGCTCGCGCCATCGAGGCGGTGATCTTGGTCAGGCTCTCGACGGGGAAGCCCTCTTCGAGAATGAACCCAGCCGACAGGTAAAGCGGGGTCGCTCCGGTCATCGCCAGGTCGTTGACCGTGCCGTTCACGGCTAGATCCCCGATGTTGCCGCCAGGGAAGAACAACGGCGAGACCACGTAAGAGTCGGTAGTGAACCCCAGCCGCGACCGGCCGACCTGCAGCCTCGCCCCGTCTTCGAGCGGCGCGAGCAGCGGGTTATCGAAGGCGTCCAGAAAGACGGCCTCGATCAGGGAATGGGTCGCCTTGCCTCCGGCACCGTGCGACATGGTGATCCGGTCTTCCCGCACCCTGGCGCGCGCCCTCCTGGTGCGGTCGATCCGCTCCAGCACCAGGTCTTCCCGCACCCCGGTCATGACCGGCTCGCCTCCTTGACCCTGGTCCGCCGGATCCTGCCGTAGTTGTAGTAGGCCGCGCAGGCGCCTTCCTGGGAGACCATGCAGGTGCCGATCGGGCTCTCCGGGGTGCACGCGGTGCCGAATATCTTGCATTCCCACGGCTTGAGCACGCCCTTGAGCACTTCGCCGCACTGGCACGCCTTGGGGTCGGCGACCCTGACCCCTGGCACGCCGAACAGAAGTTCCGCGTCGTAGCCGGAGTACTCGGCCCTGACCTTGAGCGCCGAGTGCGAGATGAAACCGAGGCCACGCCATTCGAAGTACGGCCGAAGTTCCATGGTCTGGCCGATCACCTTGAGCGCGGTGGCGTTGCCGTCCCATGGCACCACGCGCGAGTACTGGTTCGCCACCTTCGACTCGCCGCCGCGAAGCTGCGCCATCAGCAGGTAGATGGACTGCAGCAGGTCGAGAGGCTCGAACCCGGCGACCACGACCGGCTTGCCGTAGTCACGCGCGATGAACTCGTAGGGCCGGCAGCCGATCACGGCCGAGACGTGACCGGGGCCGATGAAGCCATCGAGCCGCAGGTCGGGAGAGTCGAGAATGGCCTTGATGGCCGGGACGATCGTGACGTGATTGCAGAAGACGGAAAAGTTGCCGATCCCGGCCTGCGCAGCCCGCAGCAAGGTCATGGCGGTCGATGGCGCGGTGGTCTCGAAGCCGATCGCCATGAAAACGACCCGGCGGCCGGGATTCTGCCTGGCTATCTTCAGCGAGTCCAGCGGCGAGTAGACCATCCGGATGTCGGTGCCGCGAGCCTTGGCGTCGAAGAACGAGCCGTTGCTGCCAGGCACGCGCATCATGTCACCGAACGAGGTCATGATCACGTCTGGCTCTGCCGCCAGCGCCATCGCGTCGTCGATACGGCCCATCGGGATCACGCACACCGGGCAGCCAGGGCCGTGCACCATCGTGATCTGCTCGGGCAGGTAGTCCTCGAGTCCGTGCTTGTAGATGGTGTGGGTGTGCCCTCCGCACACCTCCATCAGCTTGTACTGCCTGCCTGGCTCGCACAATGCGCTGATCTTGGCGGCTAGCGCCCTGGCCTTGCCGCCGTCGCGGAACTCATCGACGAATCGCATGAACACGCCCCCCTGGCTCCTATTCGATGCGCGACTCGGCGAGCGCCGCGAGCTCGTCGTCATAGGCCTGGCCGATCCCCTCGAGGAGTTCGAGCGCGGCGGCGGCCTCGTCCTCATCGATTTTCGACAGCGCGAAACCTACGTGGATAAGCACCCATTCGCCCGGCTCTGGCACGTCGTCGGCGAGCAGGCCCACATTGATCACCCGGCGTACGCCGCTGACGTCGACCTTGGCAAGATCGGGCTGACCGGGCAGGAACTCGATCACCTCGCCTGGAATGCCAAGACACATGCGACCGCCCCCTAGCCCGGCTCGCCTGCGCGAGGATCGTGCGCGGAGATCAGCCTGAGCACGCATCTGACCGCCTCGTCGACGGCCGCCGCCACCGGCGCGCTCAGCCCCATCCCGTAATCAGCGCTGGCCGGCTCGCACCCGACGATCAGCACCCGGCCGACCCGCGCCCCGAGCGAGTCGAGCAGACCGAGCACCACGTCAGGCTGCATGCCGTGGCCGTCGAAGAAACGTGTGGATTGCGCTACCGCGCCAGCGGCGACCGGCCGGGCCGCCGGCTCGATGAGGTAGACGGTACCTGGCTCACCGCCGCGCGGCACCGCGTCCACGAAGATCGCGAGGTCGGCACCGTCGGCCAGGTCATAGGCCAGGTGCAGGCCGCTTGTGCCGTAGTCGCCGACGGCGACCCAGTCCGGCAGGTCTAGCTTCGCCAGAGCTCTGGCAACCGCCACGCCGAACCCGTCATCACCGAGGAAGGTGTTCCCGATGCAGGCGACCAGCACGCTTGAGTTCACGTGCCCACCGGACTTTGGCCGAACTCGGCGACGACAAGCTCGGCCAGGACGTGATAGATCGTGGTCTGCGCTTCCTGGATGCGGTGTACCGACGTCGAAGGGGTGATGAACAGGTAGTCCAGACTTTCGAGTTCCGCCATCTTGCCGCCGTCGTACCCGGATACCCCGACCGTCATCATGCCTGCTCGCCTGGCCTGGTCAAAGGCCCTGAGCAGGTTCTCTGAGTTGCCGCTCGTCGACAGCCCGAATGCGATGTCGGCGGGCTTGCCAAGCGCCGCGAGCTGCCTGGCGAACATGACCTCCACGCCGATGTCATTGGCAAGTGCCGTAAGCACGGCCACGTCGCTTGACAAGCTGATAGCGGGAAACGACACCACGTCCGCGCCCTGGTACATGAACAATGCCACCAGGTCGGCGGCGTCAGTCGCACTGCCGCCGTTTCCGAAGGCGAGCAGCCGCCCGCCGGCCCTGAACCTGGCGGCGAGATCCTTCGCGCACTCGGCGAGCAGCCCGTCACTTCTGGCCAGGACTTCAGCGCGCAGGTCGATGATCTCGCGCATCTTGTCCACCGTCGACCGATGTGCCTCCGCCACCACCTTGGCCGGGTCGAGCGCGCCTTCATACAGGAACGGGTAGAGCGACTCCACCGAGCCGGCTCCGCCCGCAGCCTTCCCCGCTGGCTCCGCTCGCTGCCGCACGTGCTCGGCTGGGCGTGGCACCCTTGTCATGGCTACATCACCGCAATCGCTTCTCCGGCGTGCACGAGTATGGTGTCGCCGACTCGTGCGGCCACGAGCGCGACGCTGACCTCCTCCTGGCCTGCTGAGGTCTCGATAACCGCCAGGTCATCGTCGAGCAGGGCAACGACCATGCCCGGAACCGCGCTGTCCGAGCAGGTGATGCACGCAGCCTGCTCGATGAAAACGTGCACGAGCTCCCAGAGGAGGTGGTAGATCGTGACGTGGATTTCCTTGACGACGCGCGGGTCGGCCGACCGCACCGCGAGCAGATGATCGGCGCGGCCGTCTTCGCTGACCGCCAGGCGGGCGTCGGTCAGCGCGACCGTGAGCAGTCCGGCCGCGCGTGCCGTCCGCAGGCCGGCCAGGACGCCGGAGCGGTCAGTGCCCACGGCGATTCCCAGCGCGATGTCGGCAGGCTCGGCGAGCTTTGCGAGCTGATGCGCAAACACCTGGCCAAGGCCGGCGTCGGCAGCGATCGCGGTGAGGCTCGCCACATCGCAGTTCAGCGAGATTGCCGGAAGCGCGCGCTTGCCGACGATGACCGGGTGAACGAACTCCACCGCTACATGCTGCGCGTCGGTACTCGCCGCACCCGTGCCGAAGGCGATCAGCTTGCCGCCCGCCGCGAACCGGCCGGCCATGGCACGGGCGGCCGCGACCAGGTCGGACGCGTGCTCCGCGAGATCCAGCGCCGGAGCCAGCCTGCGCTCGAACGCCAGAACCACGTCACTGGCAGCCGCACGGATCACTTGCTCGCCGGCACCATGCCTCGCGCTTACCTGGCTGCTGCATACCTGGCTGCTGCTTACCTGGCTGCTGCTTACCTGGCTGCTCATAGCCCGGCCAGATCTACGTCCACGTCCACGCCGACGACATCGCTGACCCGCAGCGCGCCGAGAAACGCCGTGTAGGGCTTGATCCCGAACTCGGACTGACGCACCTCGGCTGTCGCGTGATAGCGGTGCTCGCCCGCCTTCTTGACGTGCAGCCTGAGCGGCCGCGTCGCGCTGCCGAGCGTCAGCATGCCCGGCACGAAGCCACCGCCGTCGGATCCTGGCTCGAACGTGGCGGCCGTGAACGTGGCCTCAGGGTGCTGGTCGGCGCCAAGCTGGTTCCGCGCCTTGACCGCGATCTCGCGCTTGTCCTTGTCAGTGAGCGGCTTCACGCCTCCGGTGCCTGCGAGCACCACGAGCGAGGTCAGGTCGAGCGTCACCGACAGCGCGGCCGGCGAGCCGTCCTCGGCCACCGTCAGTTCTGCCGACCAGTTTCCGACTCCGATGGTCAGGTCGTGACCGGCCTGGCCGGCTATTCCGTCGCGTGCGGTCAGTAAAGTGACCCGGCCTTGACCGGCACCGAAGGCGTAGAGTCCTGGTCGCTGCACCATGCGAGAAAGGTAAAACACCAGCGGGCGGTCGTCTAGCGAACTCACGGGACGGCTCAGGTTAGTTTTGCCGGGCGGACGGACAAATGCGAGCAAGGTTACTCTAAACCCGATCTCTAGATATCTCGCCAATCATGGCCTCATTGCCTCAGCGGCCCGCATCGAGCGGCAGGAAGCCGAAAACTTCCCGAGTCCGCTGCGGCAAATCGTGCGCGCGCTCTCAAGCCGATCGCGTCGTAACATCGATTTCGAATGCGGCGTGAAACCAGTGCAGACAACTTCGTCCAATGGTGGCAGAAGGCCAGCACCAGGCACCAGGATTCGCATCCCCAGCCCGCGACGAGAAGCGGCATTGACATCGCCCAGGCTGGCTACCTGCCTGACCTCGTGAAGATCCGCAGGAAGAACAGGAACACGTTGAGGATGTCGAGGAAGATGGAGGCGGCAAGCAACGGCGCCGAAGCGATGTTCCGCGACGTGCGCAGCCGCTGGAAGTCGACCATCGTGAAGCCGGCGAAGATCACCAGACCGAGCACCGAATAGATCAAGTCGGCGCCAGGTATGTTCACGAACACAAGCACGATGCCGAACACGATCAAGCCAAGCAGTGCCCAGAAGCAAATCCGCGCCAACGCGGAAAGGTCACGCCTCGTCGCGTATCCGGCGGCACCGAAGCCGGCGATAAACAACGCCGTAGCCGCACCGGACTCAGCCAGTGCGCTAGGGTCGGTCTGCGCGTAATACAGCAGCCCTGGCCCGAGCGCCAGCCCGATCAAGACGCCGAACCCCGCGAGCAGACCCACCGTTACCTGCGCGGAGCGCCGCACAGTGAACCGCATCGCGATCAGGCAAACGAACGCGGCGATGAACCAGGCAATCCCGACGCCGTAAGACAAGTTCCTGCCCAGGTACGCCCCGGCCGCGAACAGCCCCGCCGTCATCGCGACGAATAGCATCGTCTGGCTGAACAAGGTACGCGCCTGGTATTGGCTAGCGACCCCGGTATACCCGCCGTAACCACCGTAGCCGCCACCGTAGAGCGATGGATTAGTCACCCGAATCCCCTTCCGTGCCCTCCAACCCATCATCACCCATCCATCCCCGTGCCAGAACCACCCCGCCCGCCCGCAGGCCCAGCCCCCACAACCCGCAACGTGCGCACCCCAGCCCCCACAACTCCGCAACGTGGGTGCACCGGGGGGTGGGGTGGGGTGGGGGGCATTATGGCTGGATGCGCATTCTGATCATGGGAGGAACCGCGTTCGTCGGCAGGCACATCTGCGCGGCGGCGCTCGCGGCCGGGCATGAGGTCACGCTATTCAACCGGGGTCGCACGGGTCGTGACCTGTTCCCGCAGGCCACGCATCTGGTCGGGGATCGCGACAGCGACCTGTCGGCGCTTGCGGCCGGTGAGTGGGACGCGACAATTGACGTCTGCGCCTATTTTCCTCGGCAGGTGACCAGCTTGCACTCGGCTCTCGGCGGCCGGAGCGGGCACTACGTCTTCATCTCGTCGACCTCGGCCTACCGCACGCCGGTGGCTCCCGGCTTCACCGAAAGCGCTCCGCTGGCTGAACTCGGCAACCCTGACACAGCAGAACTGACCAACGAGACTTACGGCGGGCTCAAGGTCGCCTGCGAGCGCGTGAGCGCAGACCTGTTCGGCAGTTCTGCCGCCACGATCGTCAGGCCGACTTACGTGGTAGGCCCGTATGACCGCACCTTCCGCTTCACCTGGTGGGTGGAGCGGATAGCGCGCGGCGGCACGGTGCTCGCGCCTGGTGACCCGGACGACCCGATTCAGGTTATCGACGCACGGGATATGGCCGAGTGGATTGTCTCACTGGCATCGACGCCGGTGGCGGGCACATTCCACGCGGTCAGCCCGGCCCCGCCGTTCGGATTCGGCAACCTGCTCCAGGCTATCGTCGAGCAGGTTGGCCCGCCAGGTACCGAGCTTGCCTGGGTGGGCAAGGACTTCCTTCTCGCGCAGGGCGAGACCGCGGAAACACTGCCGCTTTGGCCAGGCGGTGATGAGGAACGTGACATCAACGCGGCCGATCCGGCCGCCGCCGCTGCCACCGGCCTCAGCCCCCGTCCGCTCGGCCAGACCGTCGCCGAACTCCACGCCGCCGAACTGACCTCCCCGACGCCGCCCAGAGCAGGCACCGGCCTCGCGCCAGAACGCGAAGCCCAACTCCTGGCCCTCTGGCTCGGCTAGCAGTCGGGCGAGGCGGGGTCAGCGGCCGGAGGCGGGAGGATCTGGCGGGGAATCCTGGGCGCGAAAGACCGGCGCTGCCACTCGCGCGGATAGCCGAGTGACACTTCCTCGTGCCTGATGCCCTCGTGCCAGATGGTTCTCGGTATGTGCAGGTGCCCGTAAACGACGGCGGCCGCGTTGAACCGCGTTGGCCAGTCTTCGGTGCGCACCGTGCCGCACCATTGCGCGAACTGCGGGTACTTCAGTACTCGCGTCGGTTCTCTGATCAGCGGGAAATGGTTCACCAGGATCGTCAGGACGCCAGCGGGCAGGTCGGCGAGCCTGCGCTCGGTCAGCGCCAGCCGCGCCGCGCACCAGGCGTCGATGCTGTCGAACGGGTCAGGATGCAACAGCGCTTCGTCGGTGGCCACCACCCCTGACGCGTAGGCCACGGCCAGGCCCTCGGCTTTGGTAGTAGCCCCTTCCGGACGGAAGGAGTAGTCGTAGAGCAGGAAGAGCGGCGCGACCACGACTCCTTCCCATACCGGGTAAGGATCCTCAGGCGTCATGACGCCAAGACGCCGGCACAGGTCAACGAGGTGCCGGTAGCGCTCGACCCCGCGCAGCGTGATGGTCTCCCTGCGGTGCGTCCACAGTTCGTGATTGCCTGGCACCCAGATGACCTTGGCGAATCGCGAAGCCAGCAAGCTCAGTGCCCACTCGATGTCGGCGGTGAACTCACCGACGTCACCTGCCACGATCAGCCAGTCACCTTCGGAACGCGGTGCCAGCCCTTCGACGAAGGACCTGTTCTCGCCGTAGCCAACGTGCAGGTCGCTAACCGCGAGCAAGCACGGCTGGGCTTCTGGCACGTCGCGATCATCGCACATCGGCTATCTCAGCCCTTCGAAGCAGCCCAATCCGGCCTTGGCTGTCAGTGGCTCGCGCCAGAATCGAAGTCGTGCGGGTTGCGGTGGTGCCAGATCATGACCGAGGAGGGCTACTTCAAGAACTCGGCGACGACGGCCGCAGGCGAGGCGACGTCATCGCGGTGGATGATCTTGCTCTGGCTATCGGCGAACGCGAGGAGGTGCCAGGGACTCGTTGGGTGTGGGCCGCGACGGCCGCCTGGTACCCGAGGTTGCTCGACGCCGGCGTGCGAGTCGCTCGCTGTCACGACGTAGCGCTGGTTGACGCCCTCATTTCCGCGCGGGACGGTCCGCTGCCCGCTGACGAGGCGGGGGCGCAGGCCCGGTCGCGGATTGCGGCGTTGCAGGCAGTACCGCTAGCCGTGACTGCACAGTCCGGATCGGCCGGACTTCAGGAGACCCTGTTCTCGGCCGGCGAAGCCGACGCGGCCAACGAGAGGCAAGAGCCGTGCGCCGTGCTCGACGCGCTGGTGGAGGTGCACGCCGATCAGCTTGCCCGCATCGCTGCCGATGAGCAGCCGGGAAGATTCGGCCTGCTCGCGGCGGCAGAGTCGGCGGGCGGACTCGCGGCAGCCGAGATGACCAGGCAAGGCTTGCCCTGGCGCGCCGAGGTGCATGACGAACTGCTGCGGGAATCGCTCGGCCCGCGCCCCGCCGCCGGAACGGCACCCGCGCGACTGGCCGAGCTAGCCACCCAGATTTCCGCCGCGCTGCACAGTCGCCGGCCGGTCAACCCGGACTCGCCGGCTCAGTTGCTGCAGGCGCTGGCCAGGGAAGGCATCCGGCTGCCGTCCACCAGGCTCGCCGTCCTGCGCGAGATAGACCATCCGGCGATGGCACCGCTGATCGAGTACAAGGAGCTAGCCAGGCTGCACTCCGCGTTTGGCTGGTCCTGGCTGGATACCTGGGTGCGCGACGGCAGGTTCAGGCCCGAGTACGTGGTTGGCGGGGTGGTATCAGGAAGATGGGCCTCACGCGGCGGCGGAGCCTTGCAGATACCGAGGATGCTCAGGCGGGCCGTGATCGCCGACCCTGGCTGGGTCCTGGTCGTCGCCGACGCTGCCCAGCTTGAACCACGTGTGCTGGCCGCCCTGGCCGGAGACAGGGCGTTCGCCACCGCAGCCGCGGCCGGTGACCTGTATGCGGAGCTGGCCGGCGCCTTCGGCGGTGACAGGGCCAAGGCCAAGATCGCTCTGCTTTCCGCCATGTATGGCGGTGCCGGAGGCGAAGCGGGACAGTTGCTCGCGGTGCTTCGGCACCGTTTCCCCGCGGCATCCGGCTACGTGGAGGCCGCCGCGCGGGCCGGTGAAGAGGGCCGCGTGGTCAAGTCGGTGCTTGGCCGAACCTGTCCGCCGCCTTCGGCTCGCTGGCGGGAGCTCACCGAGGAGGCCGGGGAACCAGGCGCGGGATCAGCATCCCGGGCACGGGGCAGGTTCACCAGGAATTTCGTGGTCCAGGCGAGCGCGGCGGACTGGGCACTCGTGCTGGTCGCGAACCTGCGGGCACGCCTGGGGCATGGGCTTGCGCAGCTTGTCTTCTTCCAGCACGACGAGGTGATAGTTCATTGCCCGGCGTCCTTGGCCGACGATGTGGTCCGGGCCGGTGCTGACTCGGCCAAAGACGCCGTCCGCCAGGTCTTCGGCCAGACAAACGTCGTATTCCCGCTCACGACCGCCGTCGTGAGCTGTTACGGCGACGCGAAGTAGGCCTCCGAGCCGCCGCACCTGCTAGCGGGGTGAGCCGATCGGCGCCTCCCTCGTGAGCTGCCTGAACAACTGCTCGGTGTCGGGTGCGGGCCGACCGCCTGGCGTGATCCCGGTGACCGCGTCCAGGCAGCCCAGCCAGGCGGCGGCGACCCCGGATGGATTCCCCGCCTGGTGCTGCGCCCGCATCAGGTCGCGCCATAGTTCCTCGGCCGCCGGGTCGGCCAGCAGGCCCGCTCTCGCAGCACTGGCCGCCGCCTCTGGCTCGCCCGTCTCAAGTTCGAGGCATGCCGCCAGGGCCGCCGTCGCGATGACCTCTGCCCTGATGCTCTCGACCAGTGCCGCATCGATCCACCAGTGGTAACAGTCGGCGAACGGCTCGCCGCGCACCAGCTCAAGCGCGGCTCGCAGATCGGACCGGCTGCGAGCGAGCCGGCCTCGCTTGCTCAGGAAGCTGAACTCGGCCCAGTCGAGTGCCAGGTCCTCGTGCGGAGCGTAGCTGCCGGTGCCGCGACTTACGATGTATTCCTGCCCGTCGCTGGCCGGGCCGAGCGTTTCGCACGTCTCGGCGATGAGCCGGCGCACCTCGCCGGCGGGGAGCGGGTAGTCAGCATCCTTGCCGAGCAGCGAGCCGAGTTCTGGCCCGGCCAGTCCGGCCGGAGATCGCAGTACGAGAGCCAGCACTAGCTCGGCCTGCTTCGGACGCAGGTTCTGCCGTGAGCCGGTGATCGTGACAGAACCGAGGACCGTGACCCGCACGTTCGGCGCGGCATGCCTGGCGCGCCTTCCCGGCCTGGCCGCTCCGGTGCCAGTCGTCAGCAGCCGGTGCGCCTCGCCCGCCTTGATATGCCCGGCCGGTGGCGCAGGCGATGCAACGGGCCGGTGCCACAGCGCCGCAGGGCCGGCGACGAGCGCGTCATACTGGGCGGACGTCAAGGTTTGCGGCCGGACGGTTATCTCATGGCTGGGGTCGAGATAGGCCAGGGACAGTGTTCCGGTCATCTGGTCCCCGCCATCAGGCGTGAGCCGGCACAACGCAGGCGCGAACCTGCCGTCCTCGCTGCGCGTGTCACCGGCGACCAGCGCGGCCACCCCGCCCGAGCCTTCCGCGAGGTCAAGCAGGCGGCCAAGCTGAGCAGGCGTCGGCACGGCACGGCTAATCAGCAAGGTCAGGCCCCAGTCCTCGTTCTGCGGGTCGCGGAACCTGCTGGTCCTGACGTCAGCAGGGTCAGCGCCAGCCACCACCCTGGCCACTGCCCGAGCCCGCGCTTCAAGCAGGTCAATCGCCTCGTCGAGATCGCCCGATAGTTCGGCCCTGTCGGCGAATTCGAGATTTTCGCAGCCAGCAAGCACCAGGTCATACCAGCCATGGCAGCTACTCGACGCGAATTCGGAGGCGGCCGTGACGAGCAATCGATCGACAAGACGCGGCGGTCCTTCGCAGCCGGTCACTCCCATTACTTCCAGGTCGACCAGCAGGTAGCCGCCGGCCTCGGTGGCCCCGGCGTTGAATAAACCAGGCACCAGGTCACCGACTTCGCCTGCCGCCGGGGGCACTGGCTGACCGCCAGCGTTGTCGAGTTCGACCGTCCAGCACGTCGGCTGCCCTGACCTGGCGCCGGCCTGGTCGGAAAGCAAGACCTCGAGCGAATCAGTGGCCAGGTGAATCCCGACGATGGGCGGCAGCGGCTCACCGTCTTTGGCGAGGTTCCCTGATAGCTCGAGCAAGGCGTCACGGAGCACTTGCGCCGATGACCGGTCGCCTGACGACCGGAGGTGACCGGGCTCGTCGTAGCCGTGCTCCTGCTCGTAGCCGTGCTCCTGATAGAGCGCGCCCTCTGGGTCGAATGGCTCAAGGCCGCCAGGCGGCAGCCGGTTACCCGCCGGCCCGCGTGGTTCAGGCGGGGTGCCGCGCCGGTCAGCGCTGCCAGGCACAGGTTCTTCTACGAGAGAACCTGGCTCGCCTAGCGCGCCACCAGCTTCGCGTGCCCGTTGCCTTCGATGCCTGCGCATGAGCCTGCCGATGCCGGCGAGCGCGGCGCCCGCCAGCACGCCAAATACGAACATCGTCACTTCCGCGACCCCCTCCCGGTTAACCGGATCCTTCGACCACCCCGAGGTAGCCTTCCCGCCCCCTGGCCGGCCGCCAGAGCGACGGCCGGCCCCCGGGTGCGGCGCGCTGAACCGCGCATGCTCCGACTGATGCCCGCCGTGCCTGTGCCCGGACCGGCTTCCTGACCGGTCGGCAACGCGGGAGGGGCCGGGCGAGGCGGCCTGCCTGGGCAGGACAAGCCGCCAGCCTGGCTGGATCAGCGAAGGGTCGGTGAAAACTAACCCGTCGTCCATCTGATGGCCCAGGTTGAGTGCAACGATCTTGGGGTACTTGTCGCCAGCGCCGAGAAAGCGCTCGGCGATGGTCCACAGGCAGTCACCGGGCCGCACCACGACTACCCGCGCCGCGCCAGGCACCGCCCGCGCTGCTCGCGCCGCCGGCCCGCCCGGCTGGACCGGTTTCGTCGTCGCGGCCCTGGCCGGGGTACTGACCGTGATCACGACCGCCTGTGGCATGAAGGCAAGCGCCGCAACAGCCACAAGCTGGCACGCGATGCCCTGCAAGCCGCCGAGCCGCAATTTCGGTGCCCGGCGATGCCCGATCGCCGCCTGCACCTCAGCGAGGACAGACAAGGCGAACCCCAGCCAGGCCAGCCAGGAAACAGCACGGACAGCGCCGAGGGCCAGCGCGCCGTTGTCCTTATGCAGCAGGACGAAGACCACCCGGTGCAGGGAAGGAACCCTGGAAGGCAGCGGAGACCCGCCGACCCGGTAAAGCGCGATCGGCAACCCGGCGGTCAGCACTACGAGCGTGAGCAGCGCGAGCAGCCCGCCGCAGCGCCTCATGATCGACCTCATGATCGACCGGCCTTGTCCCATCCGGCTCCTCCTGTCGGATCACTTACCCGAGCAAGTGTCCGCCGCTGGGTGTGACGAAGTCCGTGACAGCGGCGCCTTCAGCGCCGGCTGCCGACCGGCGCTCCCCTGGTGAGCTGGTGGAACAGTCCCTCGGTGTCGGGATGAGGTTCGCCGCCAGGCGCGATCTCGGCAATGGCGTCCAGGCAGCCAGTCCAGGCGGCAAGCACGCCTTCGGCGTTGCCCGCCTCGTGCTCGGCGCGCATGAGCGCTCGCCACAGCTGCTCGGCCGCCGGCTCGGCCGCAAGGCCGGCCCTGGCCGCCCTGGCGGCGGCACGCGGGTCCTTGACGGAGAGCTCAAGCTGGGCCAGCAGGTCGGCCGTGTCGATGATTTCCGCTCTGATCGTCTCGACTAGGGCAATGTCGATCCACCAGTGATAGCAGTCGGCAAACGGCTCGCCCCTGACCAGCGCCATCGCGGCCCGCAGGTCCTCTGGACGGCGTTGCGCCCGCCCTCGCCTGGCCAGCGACGTAAAGCTGGCCCAGTCAAGCGCCAGGTCACCGTGCGGTACGTAGATGCCGCTGCCGACGTGGATGATGTATTCCTGGCCGTCACGAGCCTGGCCGAGGCGCTTGCGGGTCCTGGTGATGAGCTGGCGTACCGAGTCGGCGGGCTTGGGGTGATCGGCGTCTGGCCCGAGCAGGGAGCAGAGCCCGGAGTTCGACACGCCGCCGGGTGCGTGCAAGGCAAGCGCGAGCACGAGTTCGGCCTGCTTGGGCAGCAGCGGCTCGGCCGAGCCGGTGATCCGCACCTCGCCGAGCACCTGCACTTTAAGGCTGGGTGCCGCGTGCCGCGGCCTGGCTACCTCAGGTTTGTCCTGCCGCTCATTCGCGCCGAAGTTCCATCCGTCGCCAGAGCCCCAGCCGTCGCCTTCTCGCCACTGCGGTTCTGCCGCCTTGCGGTGCGCGGGTCGTCCCGCCCTGACCGGTTCGGCGTAATCTTCACCGGGAAGCTGGACAGGCGCGGCGGCGAAGCTGATCCACGGTGGCGACCCGAAGTCGCGGTATGGCTCGTCATCGGCACCGACGTCCGCGGTGTCCGCCGCGACCGCGAATACGCCCGCCAGCGCCTCGTACTCGGGCACGGTCAGCGTCTGCGGCCATACCGTGATCTGATGCTGAGGTCCCAGGTAGGCGAGCGTGACCGTGGCGACCATGCGGTCCGGGTCGTCCTTGTCAGGCGCAAGCTGGATCAGCGCTGGAGCCAGCTTGCCTGCACTTGTCTGCGTGTCGCCGGCCACGAGCGCGGCGATGCCGCCTGGTCCGTCAGCCAGCTCGAGCAGCCCGGCCATCTGCTCAGGCGTCGGACGCGTCCGGCTCACCAGCAGCGTGAGGCCCCAGTCTTCATCCTCTGGGTCGTTCATGCGCCTGGTCCGCACGTCGGGCGGACCGCCGTCCGCGAGCCGCCTGGCTATGGCCCGTGCTCGCTGGCCGAGCAGGTCAATCGCCTCATCGAGATCACGGCAAAGTTCGGCGCGACCCAGAACCTCCAGTTCGTCACAGCCAACAAGCACCAGGTCGTACCAGCCGCTCCAGCGGCTGGCAGCCAGTTCCGTAGCTGCCGTGACCAGCAGCCGGTCGGTAAGCTCGTCCTGACCATCGCACCCGGTGACCCGCATCGCCTCGAGGTCGAGCAGCAGGTACCCGCCGGTCTGCGTCGCCCCGGCAGTGAAAAGGCCGGGAAGCAGGTCGCCGACCTCTCCAGGGGCAGGCGGCGCGGACTCGGCCTCTTGCGGTGACCCGCCGAGATTGACCGTCCAGCACATGGCCTGCCGCGCCGGGGCGATCGTGAACGGCGCGGGCGGCGGCCCTGACGCGGGAGCCGACAACAGCACGTCCAAGGTGCCCGGCGTCAGGTGGATGCCGACGATAGGCGGCAGCGGCTCGCCGCCGACCGCGATGCCCCTGCTCAGGTCACGCAGCGCGGCACCGAACGAAGCCGGGTTCCCGCGCGTGTCATCGGCGCCGTTCTCGCCAGGCACCACCGGCATCAGCGGCGCATCAAGGTCGGCGGGCTCGTCGTCGAAAGCCCCCGCGACGCCGGCGTCTAGCCGGCCGGCCGGCGTCGCTGCCAGATCGGGCCAGTCTGGCCAGTCATCACTTCGCTCGGATCTTCGCCTCGACCCGGTGCCAGCCGGCCAGCGCGCCGCCGCAGCCCGCAACTTCTGCTCGATGCGCTGACCGGCCTGATCGGCGGGCAACGCGATCCGCCGGCGCGGCCGGCGATACTGGCGCTGACGCTGACGCATCCTGTCGATGCTCGCCACCGCCGCGCCTGCCAGCATGCCAAGGGTGAACAGCGCTACTTCCGCGACCTGGTCGGCCTGGTGCGAGGTGGCGGCCGCAGACTCCGCGCCGCCTGAGCCTTGCGCACCGCCAGCGTCGGCGGCGTCAGGTTGCCCGGCGGACCCCCGGCCCTGTGCGCTGCCTTCCTTTGCGTACCCGCCCCCCGTGCCGCCGCCCGCCGTGCCCCGGCCTCCGGAGTCTCCGCTCGCCGCGTGCCCGCCCGCCGCGGCGCCGTGCGGATGGCCGAACTGGCCGTGACCGGACGGATGGCCGCTGTGCGAGCCGGCCACGTTACCGCTGCCTGGCGAGCCTGAGCTTGTCCGCCCCGCACCGTCTGTGCTCGCCTGCCCGCCAGAACCCGCGTCGGTGCCAGGCAGCCGCAGATGCCAGCCGACCATGATCACGGCAGGGTCGCTGAACACCTCGCCTTCACCCATCTGATGGCCGAGGTTCAGCCGGACGATCTCGGTGTACTTGTTCCCGTTCCCGAGGTAGTGCTCCGCGATCGTCCACAGGCAGTCACCGGGCCTGACCACGACAGTACGCTCGGCCACTGCGGAGTGGGCAGCGTGCGTTGCATGCGCGGCATGCGCGGGCGTGACCGGATGCACGGTGGCAGCCATCGCCGCCGGAGCGGCAAGCAGCGAGACTGAGGCCGGCGCCGCAAAGGTCAGGGCCGCGAGCGCCACCAGTCTGCCCGCCATCGCCTGCATGCCGACCAGGTGCAACGGCGGCGCAGGCCGCCTGCGCATCGCCGCCTGCGCCTCGGTGAGGACCGCGATCGCGAAGGCCAGCCAGGCCAGCCAGGAAACATCACGGACGGCGCCGATGAACAAGCCGCCGCTGTCCTTGTGCAAAAGCAAGAACGCGATCTTGTGCAGCGAAGGCAACCTCGAAGGTACCGGCGAGCCGCCAAGCTCGTAGAGCGCCAGCGGCAGGCCAGCCGTCAGTGCGGTCAACGTCAAGAGCGCCGCCAGCCCGCGACAGAAATTCCTGATCCGGCGCACGGTCACGACCCCGCTCCCGTCACGCCGGTCTCCAGCGACGCGACCGCCGTGCCGGTAGCCGTCACATAGTCGATCCCGACCGCGGAAAGCACCGCCGTCGGCTTCCTGATGGTCACCGTGACGGTTATCGAATTACCGGAGACGCGAACTGTTCCGCTGTAACCGGCACTGGCCAGATACGCCTGCGCCGCGGCACGCGCCTGCGGAGCATCCACTTCGTAATTGCCTGAGCTGTAGGCGAGGGAGGTATTCACGGCCCCGGCCCCGGCCCTCGCCGCTTCCTCGGCGACGGCATAGGCGGTTTCTGAGGCGTTCAGTTTCTTGCCGCCATCGATGACTAGCCCGGCCAGTGCCACCAGGGCGACCATGAGCAGGGCGAGCATCAACGTAAGCGCACCGCGATCGTGCTGCCCGCCGGCCGGCGAGGCGTTCGGATGTCGTAGCATCCAGTCCCTCCCCCCTCAACCTCTCCTTGCGCACTAAGCGTGCTGGCCAGGGTGTGACACGGCCGTGACACCCGTTGACCTGACCGGCAGCGACAGCCGAAACGGCCAGGCCAAGGCCAGATTGCGTGACCGGTAAGGGTCAAGCGGGGACGTGAATACGGCTCTGAGAGTGAGCGAACCCGGCAAGCCGGGCACCACCAGGTCAGAAAGCCGCACCGCGCAGAACACCTTCGCGGTCACCAGCGCGGACTTGCCTATTGGCGAGGCGAACGCGCTCGCCAGCGTGGGCAGTTCCACTACTGGCCGGCAATCGATGCCGTCGGCCCGCAGCGCGGCAATCGCGCTCGACCTCGCCGAAGCCGCCGCAGCCTGATAATTGGGCGCGATCGAAGCTTGCCGGGCTGCATCCCTGGCGGCGGCGTCGACCGCACCCTGGGCGATCGATGTCCTGCCGGCCGCGATGGCGAAACCGATCAGGAACAAGATCACCGGCGCAAGCAAGACGAGTTCGAGCGCCGCGTTACCTCGATCACGTCCGGCCGGCCGGACCGTGATCGCCTTTTCCCTGTCAGCCACGTTCTTCATCTCCCGCCAGCCTGAACAGGTAGTAGCCATCAAGTGCGCCAGGCAGTGCCACGAAGCGCTCCACCGGCGCGGTCACCACCTCGGTGATCTTGATATCCATGCCGGGCACTATCGAAGGTGCCCGCCCGGACACCGTGATCCGCACGGTGCCCGCGGTGCTGCCGCCAGCACTCGCAGCGACGTTCGTCAGGAAGCCGGGTGCGGCCGCGCGGGCAAAGCTCGCGGCCGCCCAGGCACCGTTGCCAGGCGGATGCGCCGATGTCCTGCCCACATCGGCACCGTGCCTGGCCGCCGCCAGCGCCGTTTCCCTGGCCAGGTACCAGACAGATACCTGGGCGATGCTGATAATGCCGAGCAGGAATACGGGGAACACGATGACGTAGCTCAGCGTGAGAGCCCCCGTATCCCTGCATATCAGCCTTCGGATCATCAAGTCAGCCTTCGTATCATCAAGGTCGCCGATCGTTAAGGGAGTTTCTTGTCCTCGGCCGTGACGAGCTTGGTGAAAACGGCAGCCGCGGCCACGGCCGCCAGCGCGATCGCCACGGCGATCAAAAGCCACTCGAGGGTCAGGGCACCAGCTTCGTTGCCGAAGACGGCACGCCCGGCCCGCCGGGCGTGAATCCTCAGGTAGCTGACCGTCATCGAAACCGTGTTCATGTTTAACCTTCTCTCTTATTGATCGGGGAATTATCCGAACGCACGGTAAATGGTCGGGAAGATAATCAGCAGAAGAAATCCGGCGGCGAGCAGCACGATCGGCACCGCCATCGTGGTACTCGCGGAACCGGCCTTCGCCTTCGCCGCAGAAAGCGCCTCCGACCTCATGGAATCCGCCTTGGCGGCCAGGGTCTGGAGTATGCTGGCCCCTTCATGCCCGGCTATGGCGGCGATTTCCGCGATATCAGCGAGCTCGGTGACGCCCGTCTCTGCCGCCAGGTCGGCGAGGCCTTCCCACGGCGGCCTGCCCGCCTTTCTCGCGGCAGAAAGAGCGGCCGCGATCCGCTCATAGGCCCAGCCGCCGCCGATCTGGGCGGCTGCCTCCAGTGCCTGCGTCGGTGCCGCGCCCGCACCGCGCTCGAGCGATACCAGGTCCAGGTAGCTGGCGAGGGCGTGCCGGAAGTCACGGCGCTTTTCCGCCGCGTTGACCCTGACGACGAGATCGGGTGCGAAGAAGAGCGCGCACCCGATCGCCAGAGCCGCGACTACGGGAAGGAGCAGCGAAAGCCGCACTCCGAACAGCATGAGCAAGCCGTCGAGCACCGGCACGATGCAAAGTCCGAGCAGACCGCAGCTGACCTTGCTCACCATCCACCGCTCACGGTCCTGGCCGAGCAGGGCAAGATCAGTCACCGGAACCGGCAGCCAGGGCAGGTTACCTAGCTGGCCGGCCGTCAGGCGCATCGCCGTGACCTGCCGATCGTCGTCGGCGGTGCCGTAGATCCTGGCCAGCACCGCATCCAGATGCGCCTGGGCAGGCAACATCTGGCTGATGGCCAGGAAGACGCCGAGCCCGCCGAGCGCGCCGGCGAGTAGCACCACCAGGTTCACCTGGCACCTCCGCTGGAGACGGACTGCCGTTGCGGCTCGTCTGCCCAGGCCGGCGGCTGGTCAAGGAATCTTCCTGGTGCGGCGATCTGACTGAGCCGGTAAAGCCACCACAGCCCGATCGCGTATAGCGCGGCGATAATGCCGAGCACTACTTCGCCGGCGAGAGTCCCGAAGGGCGCCGAGTAGGACCGGTTCAGCATCGCGAATATGGTGAACGCGATGACGAACCCGATGATCCAGCGGAGCGTCGTCCTTTGCTCTGCCCGGCTGGCATCGATCTCACGGCGCGAGGAAACGTCGCGGGCGAGTTGCTCGGCGAGCGCGGAAAGTACGCCTTGCACGCCGCCGCCGCGCTGTCCGGTGACGATGAGCAATGCCGCGACGATGCGGTCGCCCGCCGGATCGTCGATCTCGTCGGCGAACGCCCGCAGCGCTTCCTGCGTGTTGACACGGGCAGCTAGCCGCCTGGCCAGCGCGGTGACCTGGGCGGCGATCGCCTCAGGTGCGCTACGCGCGCTGACTTCAAGCGCATCTTCAAGCCCGCGGCTCGCTGACAGCATGTCAGCTAGCCTCCTGACCCATTGCTCAAGGCCGTCGAGCACGGCGGTACGCCGCCTGACCGTCCTGCCCGAGGTGAGCCTGGGCAAGAAAAGCATGCCGAGGGTGGTGGCGATGGCCGCGACTGGCCAGCGGGTGATGGCCAGGATGATCAGCCCGGCCACCACGGCCAGGGCAATCAGCAGGGTGCGGCGATCGGCGCGACCGCGAACTAAGCCGGTGCGCGATGGCACGCCAGGCGGCGGTGCCTTGCGGGTGAGTTCGGCGACAAGAAGGACAAGGCCGCAGGCGATCAGCCCGCCGGTGAGCGCGAAGAGAAGCGTCATCTGTTCATCGCCGGCTTCCTGGCAGGCCACCAGACCTGTGCTGATCGAGCAGGTGCCCGGTGAATCCGGCCGCCTCGAGCTTGGCCATCATGACCGGAGAAGGCGTATGCGCCGCCAGGGCACGGCCGCCAGGCCCGGCAGGCAGGAACAGCCGGTTGACGGCGGGCCGGTCTGAGTCGCCCGGCGGCATGACCTCAAGAATTTCTGAGACGTACCGCACCATGCGCGTGCCGTCGTAACGCTTGCGCACCTGCACGATCAGGTCGATGGCCATCCCGACCAGGGTGTGGATGGCGCGCTCTGTCAATGCGAGGCCGCCGCGCAGGCCGAGGATCAAGATCCGGTCGAAGACCTCGTTCGGCGAGTTGGCGTGCATCGTGCACATCGAGCCTTCCTGGCCCGAGTTCATCGCCTCGAGCATCGGCATGATCTCGCTGCGGCGCACCTCGCCGACGATGATGCGGTTCGGGTTGTGCCGCAGCGAGTGCGCGATCAGGTCGTGCAGCGTGACGGCCCCCGCGCCTTCTGAGTTGGCCTCCCTTGCCTCGAAGGCGATCACGTCAGGATGCTGCTCACGCTCGTGCAGGTAGAGCTCGTACTCGCTTTCCAGCGTGGCGATGCGCTCGCCAGGCGGGATCTCGCTGGCGAGCGCGCGCAGCAACGTCGTCTTGCCCGCGTTGACACCGCCGGTGAGGATGATGTTGCACCGGCCTTTCACGGCGGCGGCGAGGAAGGCGGCCGTCACCTGGTCCAGCGTGCCAAGCTTGATCAGGCTGGGCAGCGTGACGTCTAGCTGACCGTGCCGCCGCAGTGACACGCACGGGCGCGGCGTGACCGACATCGTCGCAGTCATTCTGGCGCCGCCGTCAAGTGCGACGTTGACCAGCGGTGACGCGGCGGAGAAGTCGCGTGCGGTCTGCCCGCCGCGGGTAGCCCAGGTGCGGATCATGGCGGCCAGGGCTTCGTCGTTCGCCGCGATCGGCGGGGCGGCGACCCGCTCACCGGTCGAGTAAGTCACCCAGACCCGGTCGAAGCCATTGATGTCGATGTTCTCGACGTCAGGATCGCGCAAGTAGGAGGCCAGCGGGCCGAGGCCGTAGCGCCGGTCATAGACGGCCAGGGCGAGCGCCTCGAGCGCGGCAGGTGCCGGCACCGGCAGGCCGAGCCTGACCTGTTGCTGTATCCATGCCCTGACCGAGTCCCTGATCAGGGGCATGACGTCGGCTTGCTCCGCGCGGTCGGGCAGCAGGTCGGCGATCGTCGCCAGGATCTCGGGCACGCCAGCTAGCAGCCGGGCGTCCGCCAGCGCCGACGGCTCCGCGCGGGCCGGCATCTGATCAGGCAGCCTCCTGACCGGCGGCGCACCGCTGAGGTTGCCAACCCGCTCAGACAGGTCGGCGTTACGATGGCCGTTCCTGCTCTCCTGGCGGTTAGCCGGGCCAGGCGGCCAGGGCAAGGCCGTCATGGCCTGCTCCTGCCCTGGCTGGCCGCGAGCTCGCTGACCGGGCCCGCCGCGCGCGGCGGCCTGCCGATCGCCGCCGCCGCAGTTCGCGCGCCGCGCATCAGCCGCCGGCGGTCGATGCCAGAGCGTCGTCCGTTACCGTCGGAAAGCACCGCGGCGGTCCGGTCGTCGTGCGGCAGCGTGGCGATAACGGGAGTGCCGAGGGCCTTAGTGATCTCCGCGGCTCGCAGGCCCTTGTCGCCGATCATGATCAGGCCAACCCGCCGCCGGTCGCCAAGCAACTGCGCCGCCATCTCGACTCGCGGCCTGGCGGCAGCCACCTGCCTGAGCGTCGGGCGCAGCACGAGCAGTACCATCTTCGACTCGGCCAGCACGCTGGCCGGCTGGCTGGCACCGACATCGAGCCGACCGCAGTCGGCTAGCACGTCAGCTTCCTGGCCGGCCAGCCCGGTCGCGATGGCCGGCCATACCGGAGCCAGGCCAGGAGCCTGGCGCGGATCGCTGAGGCCGGCCAGCAGGCGCCTGGCGCGGCTCTCGTCGAGCGGCACCAGCTGACTGTTCAGTTCGGCGGCGACCGCCACCTGGCCACGGCCGGCTTCGAAGGCGACGCCAAGCAGGCCGCGCGGCGCGGAAAGGTGCCCGGCGAACAGGCCAGCCAGTACGTCACCGCCGCTCGGGTCGCATTCGGCGACGATCACCGGCCGTGGCCAGGTCAGGGCGAGCGCGAGCGTGGTCGTCGTCACCCCTGGTGACCCGCCGGCCGAGATCAGCGAGTACATGGTCATCAGGGCGCTCGCTTAGTGACGATCAGCGCGATCTGGCCGGTGGATGCCTGGGCGGCGAGCGCGTCCGCGCTTGCCCGCGCCACCAAGACGTCGACCACGTCATAGCCATCCTGGTCGGGAACCAGGTCAACGGCCTCGACCACTCCGGCAACCGGCGATGACAAGGCAGGCGTGGCAGTCGAAGAACCCGACTGGCCCTGGTCACCTGGTGTCGCTACGATCAGCACCTCGTCGCCGGTTCCGATGCCGCTTGCTGGCAGTATCGACGGCTTGAATGGCAGCGGCACGAGTTCCTGACCCGGCTTGGGCGGCCTGAGCGCGGTCAGCTCCGACGCGGTGAGCAGCATCCCCGGGTGCAGCGTGGTGCCGGCGACCTGCCCGAGGACCTGGCTGAGCTGACTGGCAGGGATAAGCGCCACCCCTGGCCCGACCGAGACATCGGCCGTGCCGACGGCACTGGCGTTGATGACGGTGCCGGCCGGCACGTTCGCGGTCACGATCAGGACAGGAACCCTGGTGTTGGTCTGGGTGTAGATGGCCGCGCTGGCGAGGACCCCGAGCCCGACCAGGGCCAGGGCCAGGGCGATCATGCCGGGCCTGCGCCTGCGCGGCAGCCTGGCCAGGTGACCGGGCGCCCAGTTCACGCCGGAAGCCCCGTTCAGGTCGGGTTCCAGCTCCGGGTGATACGCGGTGCCCGCCGCCGGTCCGCGATTTCTCATGGTGTGGTCACCACCGCTTCGGCCTGGCCGATCCTGATCGGAAACGCCGTGCCCGTGGTGTAGCCGGTCGTGATGGTACCGCCCGCGCCCCCAGAACCGGTCCAGCTGATCGTCCAGGTGACGACTACCGCCGCCTGGTAGGCATTGCCAGGCTGGCCGGCCGATGGCTGGTCATACCGGTAGGCGCAGGACGAACTCTGCGAGCGTGCCGGAATCTTGCGGTTGAACTCGGCGCCAGGCCCGGCGCAGCTGACCGAGCCGAGCCCGCCGCCTGGGACGAACGTCAGCGAAGCCGGGGTGGCGATCGCGTCGGCCCAGACCGGCCCCGCCGAGACAGTCACGCTGCTCGGCTGCCACTGCGACCTGGGGATCCAGAACCATTCAGGCAGTCCCACGAGCCCGTCCTTGCCCCTGGGCGGCGCCGTCGAAGCGGTCAGCGTCGGCACGTACAGCTCGCCGATCGCGATCTTCAGCAGTTCCACCGGGCTGATCGCCGGCGCTCCCGTCGTCTTGCTCACCTGGACAAGCTGACCGCCGAAGGCGCCGCCCGCCGAGCCTGGACAGGTCATGATGTCCCATTGGTAACCGGGGGCTGGCGGCCCGGTGCCCGTCCGCTGCAGCACGGCGGGGCTGGCCGGGGTGTACGTGCAGGTGACCTTGGACGAGCCGCCTGAGCCAGGGCTGCCTGGGTTTCCGCCGCTGTCGATACAGATCCAGGTGAAGTCGATCGGATAGCACCCGCCGCCGCTCGCCGGGACGGCAGGCACGGCGAGAGCGGCATGCGCCGCCGGGGTACCGCAGCACACCAAGGCAATGGCCAGCGCCGGCCAGGCCAGGGCGGCCGCGAATTTTCTGGCTAGTAGCTGCATGACTGCACCACCGGGAAGGCTCCTGTGACTAGCCACCGCCCGTGCTCGCGCGCGAGAGTGGTGATCACGTAGTCGTGGGACTGGCCAAGACCGCCGGTGATCTGGCCGGTCTTGCGGTTCTGGAATCCGGTGCTGCTCAGGTCGATGCAGTCGTGCACCGCGGCCGCGCCAGGACCGGTGAGCTTCACGCTCGAAATGTGGAACACCGGGGCGCCGAACGCGATCTCGTTGCGCCGCCAGAGTTCCTGCATGCCTTTAAGCAGCCCGGATACCGAGCTCTTCGGAACCACTGTCGCCAGGATCGACCTTGCCGTCGCCGGATCGCGCGAGTCGAAGGCCTGGTTGACCGCCTGCCAGTAGTTCTCGTAGGCGGCGACCACCATCTGCCTGGTCGAGGGCGGCGCAGGCGCGGACGTAGCTAGCTGTGCATGCGCCGGCTTCTTCGGCAGCGTGACCTGAGCCTGGCTCTCACCGCACGCGGCAACCGCGGCGGCCAGCGTGCAGCCTAAGATCGCCGCCGCTACCCCGCGAAGAAGCCGCCACTTGTGTATCCGCATCCCTGCTCCCGTGTCGCCTTTAGTCCATGCACGGTCTCAGATCCCGAGCCCGCGAAGCGCGACTATAGGGAGGACCCCGTGAGCAACTGATGATCTGAGCATGAACGTGCTGTTCGCGGCTGCGGCACCCCGGTTTGCGCCGGTTCCGCCACGCACTTGCGCTGGGAGTCGCGATGAAAGTTTCGCGCAATCGTGGCTTTTCCCGATGGCGTACCGCGATGATGTGCTTACGATTGGCTTCTCTCGTTCGATACGCGTGATGCTGGAGAGTCCATGCGATTCGCGATCCTTGGTCCGTTAGAGATCACCGACGACGGCGGCAGTCCTGTCACCGTCACCCGGCGCATGCATCGCTCGACTCTCAGCTTACTGTTACTGAACGCTGGCCAGCCTTGCTCGGTGAACGGCCTGATCACCGCCCTGTGGGCGGGCTCGGCGCCGCTGAGTCCGCAGGTCTCGTTACGTAGCTGCGTCTACGGCATTCGCAAGCTGCTGCCTGACAGCCGTCGCCTGGTGACTCACCCGTCCGGCTACCTGATGCGGGTTGATCCTGGCGAACTCGACCTGCACAGCTTCCGCGACCTGGTGTCCAGGGGGCGCGACGCGCTTGACGCAGGCAACGCGCTCGATGCGGCCAGCATGCTCGCGCAGGCTCTCGACCTCTGGCGAGACCCGCCGGTGGCCGACCTCCCCGAGGTCCATGACAAGGACAAGCTGCTCGACCAGCGCAGGGAAGCACAGGACGCGCTGATGGACGCCAGGCTGGCGCTCGGCAGGCATCGTCAGGTCCTGGCCGAGCTGCGAAGCGCCGTCACGGCCGATCCGCTGCGCGAGCACGCCTGGGCGCAGCTGATGGTCGCGCTTTACCGGTGCGGCGCCCGCGCCGAGGCACTCGCTGCCTTCGGCAGGCTGCGGATGACGCTCGTCACCACCTACGGCATCGAGCCTGGTCCCGAGCTTCAGGACTTGCACAGGAAAGTACTTGCCGATGATCCGTCGCTGACGCCGGCCCCGCAGCCGGCCGTGCTCACCTCGCCAGCGCCGCAAGGGACGGCCAGCCAGCAGGTAAAGCCGGCGGCACTGCGCAAGCAGGACGGGCCGAGATGGCCTGGTCAGGTCAGGCCCGCCTGCCAGCTGCCCGCGTCGGTGGCCGACTTCGCCGGCCGGGGTGCCGAGCTCAAGGAACTGCTCAACCGGCTTCCTGCTGAGGGAATGGCGGTCACCGTGCTGAGCGGAATGCCGGGGGCGGGCAAGACGGAACTCGCCGTGCATGCCGCGCACCTGGCCAGGCCCGCCTTCCCTGACGGCCAGCTATGTGCCTGGCTTGACGACGCCGGGCTGGCCAGGGACCCGCAGGTCGTGCTCGGCGAGCTACTGCGCGGGCTAGGCGTGCCGGCCGGGGAGATCCCGGTTGGCCGGTTCGAACGCGAGGCGATGTACAGGTCAGTGCTTGCCGGGCGCCGGGTGCTCGTGCTCGTCGACGGAGCGGCAAGCGCGGCCCAGGTGCGGCCGCTGCTGCCGAGTACCGCCGGGTCGGCGGCGCTGGTGACGAGCAGATCCAGGCTGGCCGACCTCGACGGAGCCAAGATCATCGAACTGGCCGGCTTGCTGCCGGAAGACGCGGTGGGCCTGCTTACCGAGATCGCGGGCAGGGAACAGACCGCGGCGGACGAGGCGGCTGCCGTCATGATCACGGCGGCCTGCGGATACCTGCCGCTGGCGATCAGGATCGCCGGCGCCAGGCTGGCCGACGATCCTGAGCTGTCCATGCCCTGCCTGGCCAGCCTGCTGTCAAGCGAAAGCCAGCGGCTCGACGAGCTGTCGCTAGGTGACCAGTCGGTGCGGGCCAGGCTGGCGTCGGCGGCACAGGCACTGAGCGGGACGACGAGAACCGTGCTCGCATTGCTTTCCGCCGCGGGTAACAGGGATACCCCTGGCTGGCTGATCGCCTCGCTGGTCGATGACCAGGCCGCAGGCATGGCGGCACCCGCGCTCGCCAGCGCCGGCCTGCTCCAGCGAGTGCCCGGCCAGGTACCCACAGGCGCCGGTGCCGCATACCGCATGCATCCGCTGGTCAGGTCGTATGCGAGCGAACTACTCGCGGACGCCAATCCCGGCATCGTCGGCGCGGCCACCGGCAGGCTACTCGCCTCCGGCTGGCTCGAGCTTGCCAACGGAGGTGAGAACAGCCTGCTCGCGGCCGGCCCGCAAGGCCACCAGGGACCGCAGGGCGTCAGCAGCCGGTGAACCTGGGCTTCCGCTTCTGCCCGAAGGCAGCCACACCTTCCGCGAAGTCACCCGACTCGGCCATTTCCTGCTGGATGCCGGCCTCGAACTCAAGCTGGTCGTCGATCCGGTCATAGAGCCAGCGGTTCAGCTGGCGCTTGGTTCCCGCGTAGGACCTGGTCGGGCCGTCAGCCAGCCTGGTGACCAGATCTTGCGCCTTGGCGGCAAGCTGGTCATCTTGGTGCACCTGGTTAATCAGCCCCCAGTCGAGCGCTTTGGCCGCGGGCAGTCGCTCGCCGAGCAACGCGAGTTCCGCGGCCCTGGCGAAACCGATCCGGCTCGGCACCAGCAGCGATGACCCGCCATCAGGCACCAGGCCGATGTTGACGAATGCCAGCAGGAAGTAGCTCGACTCGGCGGCCAGTATCAGGTCACAGGCGAGGGCGAGCGAAAGGCCGATCCCGGCCGCTGGCCCGTTCACAGCGGCGACGACCGGCTTGGGCATGGACCTTATGCCGGTGATGATCGGGTGGTAGCGGCTGGTCAGCCTGCCGTACACGTCGGGGTGTCCCTGCGGCGTCTGGTCGGAAACGGCGTCCTTCAGGTCGGCGCCGCTGGAGAAGGCGCGGCCCGCGCCGGTGATCATGACGGCCCTGATCTCGTCGTCAGCGGCCAGCACCTCGACGGCGGCCTTCAGCTCGAAACCGAGCGTAGTGTCCCAGGCGTTGAGCTGGTCGGGACGATTCAGTTCAAGCTTGGCGGCCGCGCCGCACCGGTACAGGTTGATCGTCTCGTAGTTACTGACCAGTTGGTATTCGCTCATAAGGCGAAGCCTACGCAGCGGCTTGCTGGCAGGGCTGAAAGACTTCCGTTATGACCTATGCCGCAAACCCTGACCGCTACGACCAGACGAGCTACCGCCGCTGCGGAGTCAGCGGGATCAAGCTGCCCGCTGTGTCGCTTGGCCTATGGCAGAACTTCGGCGACGAGACCCCGATGCAGACCAGCCAGGCGATTATCCGCCGCGCGTTCGACCTCGGCGTGACCCATTTCGACCTGGCTAACAACTACGGACCGCCCTATGGCGCGGCCGAGACCAATTTCGGCGAGATCATGCGGAAGGACCTGCGCCCGTATCGTGACGAGCTGATCATCTCGACCAAGGCGGGCTGGGACATGTGGCCCGGCCCATACGGCGACCTCGGATCGCGCAAGTACCTGCTCGCCAGCCTTGATCAGTCGCTCAAGCGGATGGGGCTTGAGTACGTCGACATCTTCTACAGCCACCGCGCCGACCCGGACACTCCGCTTGAGGAAACCATGGGCGCGCTCGCGACCGCCGTGCATCAGGGCAAGGCCCTCTATGCGGGCATCTCTTCCTACTCACCGGAACGAACCAGGCGGGCCGCAGGTATCTTGCGCGGGCTCGGCGTTCCGCTGCTGATACACCAGCCGTCTTACTCCATGCTCAACCGCTGGATCGAGCGCAGCCTGCTCGACGTGCTCGAGCAGGAGGGCGCCGGCTGCATCGCGTTCTCGCCGCTGGCGCAGGGCCTGCTGACCGGCAGGTACCTGAACGGCGTGCCGGCCGGCTCACGTGCCAGCCGCCAGGGTTCGCTTTCCGCCGACCAGCTTTCTGAAGCCAATCTCGCCCACGTGCGACGGCTGGGCGAACTGGCTGCGGGCCGCGGCCAGACCCTGGCGCAACTGGCCATTTCCTGGGTCCTGCGTGACCCGCGCGTTACTTCCGCCTTGATCGGCGCGAGCAGCGTGGCCCAGCTTGAGGAAAACCTGGCGGCAGTCAATGGTCAAGCGCTGGCCGACGCGGAACTTGCCGCGATCGACGCGCACGCCGTCGAGGCAGGCATCGACCTGTGGGCTAGCTCGAGCGCGATCGGTTAGCCGAGAATCCTGTGCTCCCCCGCATTGCGGCTGCCTGGCGGGGGAGACTGGTTCCATGCGCTATCAGAGCAGCGACACAGCGAAGAAGATCTCCAAGATCGGTCTTGGCACCTGGCAGTTCGGGTCGAAAGAGTGGGGTTACGGGCAGGAATACGCCGATTCGGTGGCCAGGGCCATTGTCAGGCGCGCGCTTGAACTCGGGGTCACCCTCTTCGACACCGCCGAGATCTATGGCTTCGGTCGCAGTGAGCGGATACTCGGCCGGGCGCTAGGCGATGACCTGCCCGGAATATTCCTGGCGACGAAGATACTCCCCGTCATGCCGGTCGCCCCGGTGGTAGAGCAGCGGGCGGTGGCCAGCGCCGAGCGCCTTGGCACCCGCACGCTCGACCTCTACCAGGTGCACGCGCCGAACCCCGCGGTGCGCGACACCACGATCATGCGCGGCATGCGAGCACTTCAGCGCGTCGGCCTCGTCGGCGAGGTCGGTGTCAGCAACTACTCGCTGCGCCGCTGGCAGGCCGCCGAGGAAGCGCTCGGCACCCGCGTCCTGTCCAATCAGGTGCGGTACAACCTGGTCGACCGCAGGCCCGAGCGTGACCTGCTCCCATACGCCGAGCAGCGCAACCGGATCGTGATGGCCTACAGCCCGCTGGCGCAGGGCCTGCTCTCCGGCCGCTACCACGAAGGCAGCCTGCCCGCCAACCGGGTCAGGGCAAGCAACCCGCTCTTCCTGCCAGAGAACCTGGAACGGGCGGCCGGCCTCATCGCCGCCTTGCAGGCGATCGCCGATGCGCACCAGGCCACGCCGGCCCAGATAGCTCTCGCCTGGGTGATACGCCATCCGTCTGTGGTCGCGATACCTGGCGCGTCGAGTGTGGAGCAACTCGAGCGCAACGTGGCCGCTGCCGAGATCGACCTCACCGACGAGGAATACCAGGCCCTGCGGACCGCCTCAGACCGGTTCACCCCGGTCACCGGCCTCAATGCCTACCGCAAGGTGGTCAGGTCCCGCCTGCGCCCGCGTCTGGTCGGCTAGCCGGGCAGGTCAGCCGGACAGGTCAGCCGGACAGGTCAGGCGCTGCCGTGCCGTGCCTGGTCGCCGTCTCGAAGGCGTGCCCGACAGCCAGCAGGTCCCAGTCGGCCCGGCGGCGCCCGACTAGCTGCAGCCCGACCGGCAGCCCGGTCCGGGTGAAGCCGGCCGGAACCGACATCGCGGGCAGGCCGGTCGCCGAGATGAGGTAAGCAGAGGACATCCAGTCCAGGTAGGTGCGCTGCGGCACGCCATCGATCTCGTGCACCCAGTCAAGGCCGATGTCGAACGGCGGCACCTGGACCGCCGGGCAGGCGAGCACGTGCACGCCGGCGAAGAAGGCGCTCACCCGCTCGGCCAGCCGGTCGCGGAGCACGGTGGCCAGGCGCAGGTCGGCAGGAGTCAGTTCGAGCCCGCGCTCGGTGTTCCAGACCACGTTCGCGCCGAGCAGGTCCCTGTGGCTGGTCAGCAAAGGACCGTAGCTGGTCGCGAACCTGAAGGCTCGCCAGGTCCTGAATACCTCGTCGGCACCGGAAAGGTCGGGTGCAGCGTCGACGATCTCGCAGCCGAGGTCGGCAAGCACCTGCCTGGCCGGCCCGAGAGCGGACCTGACGTCCTGGTCGACGGGCAGTCCGAGATCTGGGCTCCAGGCCACCTTGATCCCGGTCAGGTCGCGTTCGAGCAGGGCAGGCACCTGGGCCGGATCAGTCAGCGCGGGCGGCGGCGCGTCGAGCGCGAGCGGCACCGCCTGGTCGGGGCCGCTGATGACGGCGAGCAGCAGTGCGACGTCGGCGACCGTGCGCGCCATCGGGCCGGTCACGCTAAGGAAGTCGGCCACGTCGAACGCCGGCCAGGAAGGCACCCGGCCAGGCGAGGGCCTAAGCCCGACCACGTTGCAGAAACTGGCCGGATTCCGCAGCGAGCCGCCCAGATCGCTGCCGTCGGCCAGGCAGACCATCCTGGCCGCAAGTGCGGCGGCCGAGCCGCCGCTGCTGCCGCCCGCGCTCTTGGTCAGGTCGTACGGGTTCCTCGTGGCGCCGAAAAGCTTGTTGACGGTGTGCGAGCCCGCACCGAATTCTGGCGTGTTCGTCTTGCCGAGGCTGATCGCGCCCGCGCCAGACATGCGGCTCACGATCAGGGCATCGCGTCCTGGAACGTTATCGGCGAACAGCAGCGAGCCATAGGTGGTGCGCACCCCTGCGGTGTCGGTCAGATCCTTGTGCGCGACAGGCAGGCCGTGCAGCAACGGCGGTGCCTGGCCTGCCGCCATGGCCTCGTCTGCGGCGGCCGCCTTGGCAAGCGCGGCATCAAAGCACCTGGTCACGATCGCGTTGACCGAGCCGTCTACGGCGAGTATCCGCTCGATGGAAGCGGTGATCACCTCACGCGCCGATACCTGACGGCCGCGCAGAAGCCCGGCCAGCGTGATGGCGTCCTGCGCGCACAGGTCCTCAGGCAAGGCGGCGCTCGGCTGCCCACCTGGTGAGCTGGTGGCGGGTCGAAAGCTGGAGCTTGCGCAAGACAGAGGAGACATGGCTCTCCACGGTCTTGGTGGAGATGAAGAGTTCCCTGGCGATTTCCTTGTAGGTGTAACCGCGGGCTATCAACCGCAGGACCTCGCGTTCTCTCGGGGTGAGCTGATCGAGCTCGGGGTCGAAGCTCGGCGCGGGCACGGGGTCCGCCGTCTGTGCCGAGAACGCGTCGAGCACGAAGCCGGCCAGCCTGGGCGAGAATACCGCGTCACCCGCCGCCACCCGCGTGATCGCGTCGACCAGCTCGGCGCCAGAGATCGTCTTGGTGACGTAGCCTCTGGCGCCCGCCCTGATCACGGCGATCACGTCCTGCGGCGCGTCAGAGGCCGACAGGGCGAGGAACCTGGTCTGTGGCAGTATCGGAGCCAGTTCCGCGACCACTAGCTGACCGCCGCCGCCCGGCAGATGCACGTCGAGCAGCACCACGTCGGGGATGAGCCTGGCGATGCCCTCGATGGCGGGCATGACGTCTTCTGCCTCGCCGATTACCTCGACGTGATCACCGAGTTCCGACCTGACTCCGGACCGGAACAGCCCGTGGTCATCGACGATAAACACCCGTGGCCTGCTGGCTGCCATGTCAGGTCGCCTGGCTTGGCTCGCGCTGGCCAGCTGTTCTTGGCATAGTCAAGGATACTTCTGTGCCTTCGCCCGGCACGCTGCGGATACTGGCCTGGCCGCCGCGCCGCTCCATCCGCGCCCGCACGGATTCGGCAAGGCCCTTGCGGTCGGCGGGCACCGCCTCAGGATCGAAGCCGCGGCCCCTGTCCCGCACGAAAACCGACGCTTCTTCCCGTTCGACCTCGGCGAACAGTGAAATGACGGACGCGCCGGACCATTTGGCGGCGTTTACCGTCGCCTCACGAGCGGCGGCGAGCATGGCGCCAAGATCGTCGTCGTCTTTCAGCTCGCAGTCGCCGACGATCACCGCCTCGATGGCGACGCCGTACTGTGCCTCGACGTCTTGCTGTATCAGGCGGACTGCGGCGGCGAAGGTGGCCGCGATGCCGTCCATCGAACCGGGTGCACGTCCGCCGAACAGCCAGGAACGCAGCTCACGTTCCTGCGCCCTGGCTAGCTGTACCACCTGCTGCGGGCTGTCGGCACGGCGCTGGATCAGGGCCAGGGTCTGCAGCACAGAGTCATGCACCCGGGCAGCGATGTCGGCCCGCTCTTCGGCCCTGATCCTGGCCTGGCGCTCGACGCCCAGGTCCCGCATGACCCGCAGCCACCAGGGGCCGCAGAGCACCGAGATCGCCGCGAGTACCACGACGAGACCGGTGACCGGGCGGAGCAGCACGCCGAGATATGGCCGATCGGATGCGAGTACCGCAAGTCCGGCGATGAGCAACCCGGCGGCCAGGAACAGCCGCGCCGCGAACCAGGACTTCTTTCCGGCACTAGTGGCGCCGAGCAGCGGCGAGGTCATGGCGTGCAGCGACGCGCGCTCCTCCTCGTCAGCGTTGCGCCAGATCAGCACGAGCCCGGCGGCTCCGATCGCGTTCGGCCAGCTCACGGCGCTGAACACGGTGATGCCGAGGATCGAGATGAAAGAGAAGATCACGATCAGCATCGAGGCGGCAGCAGCCGCGAGCGCGACGCCGCGCAGGTCGTGAATGGCCCGGCTGACGATCGTGCTGTTCTCGCCCGCCTTGGGCAAGAACAGCCAGGCGATCACGTAGACGGCGAGACCAAAGCCGGTGAAGATGCCAGTGACACAGAAGATCACGCGGAGCAAGGTCAGGTTCACGCAGGTCCTGGCCGCGATTCCGGCCGCGACGCCGCCCGCTATCCGGCCCTCGTCCATGCGGCGCAGCGAAGAGATCCTGACTGGCCAGTCGGGTGCGGGTTGTTCTTCCACACCTCCATCATGACTCCTGAAGGCGGGTTGCGGCATCGGGACAAGCCCTGATAGTTGGCCCGCAGGGTCAGGGTCGGGTCCGGGTACTTCCCGATAGCTAAAGGAGCCGCCGGTTCGCAGTCTTGAACCATGGAAGAGAACGAATCACAGCCAAGGCAAGAAACAAGATCAGATCAGCCGCCAGCGGACCAGCAGCAGTCAGGCACCCAAGACCAGCCGCCGCCCGGATACCAGCCATGGCAACCGGCAGGGACTCCGCTTTGCCGGCCGGCCAGCGGCCGGATGATTGCCGGAGTTGCCGCGGGCATCGCGCAGTACCTGGACGTCGACGTCACCTTGATCAGGATCGCGCTCGCCGTGCTTACCGTGCTCGGCGGCGCAGGCATTCCGGTCTATCTCGCTGGCTGGCTGCTCATTCCCGACCAGGTGTCAGGCCAGTCGATCGCGGGCGACCTCATCGGCTCGCTTGCCTCGAGAACCAGCTAACCCGCCGCTACCTGACCAAGGAGGTTCCCTGTCATGCCAGCTTCGAGCACCCCGCCGCGGATGCCGGGCCCCGCCGGTCCAGGCTACCGGCGTCACTCCCGCTACGGCAGCGGTGACCTGCGTGCTTCCGACGCCGAGCGAGCGGACGTGGCCGATCAGCTGTCCAGGCATTACCAGGACGGGAGGCTTGACCAGGCGGAGTTCAACGAGCGGCTGGACCGGGCCATGAACGCGAAGACGCGAGGCGACTTCGCCGGCATCTTCACTGACCTGCCTGAACTGCCTGAGGACCAGGCCGACCGTAACGACCAGGACAAGTCCAGGCAGGTCCGGGTGCCTCGCCACCGCCCGAGGCCGGCACTCATCAGGCTCATGCCCGTCGTCGCTATCGTGATCGTGGCGATAATCTGCGCGCATGTCCTGATGCACTCGGCTGCGCTACTGGTGTTGGTCGCGGTGCTCGCCTGCCTCTGGCTTAGCAACGAGGAACGCCGCCGCCGCCGGTAGGTTCTCGCGGAACGGGGAAGACATGCGGGTCGTCGTGGCTGGGGCCGGGTTCGCCGGCCTCGCCGCTGCTGACCGGATCACCAGGTCCGGTCAGCAGGCTGTGGTGCTCGAGGCGAGGGACAGGGTCGGTGGCCGTGTCTGGTCGCAGCGGCTGATACCAGACGACGAGCGCACCGTGATCGAGCGTGGTGCCGAGTTCGTGCTCGACGGGTATGACGTGATGCGGTCCCTGCTCTCGCGAAACCGGGCCTCAGGCGGCGAAGCCGTCGAGTGCGGCAAGCAGCCACTGCCGCTTGACCGCACTGCCTCGGTGCCCTGAATAGTCGTCGATCAGCAGCCTGGCCTCCGGCCAGGCCCCGGCCAGTTCCCAGGCCGTGCCGACCGGGCAGCTCAGGTCAAGCCGCCCGTGAATCAGCACTCCCTTGATGCCTGCCAGCCTCCCCGCGCCCGCGAGCAGCGCGCCTTCCTTCAGGAAGGCGCCGTTCATGCCATACCATGCGCAGAGCCTCACCATCGCGATCAGGTCTTCGACCGGACCGTCTCCCCCGAACGACTGGCCAGCGGACCCCGGCTCGAGCGAGAGCACGGCCGTCTCCCACGCACTCCACGCGCGCGCCGCCTCGGCGCGCACCTGGAGATCGCTGCTCTCCAGCACCTCGGTATAGGCGGCGAGCAGGTCGCGGTCGTCACGGGCACCAGGCACGGCGGCCCGGAACCGCTCGAAGGCCTCAGGGAAGAAAATGGCCGCGCCACGGTACAGCCAGTCCGTCTCGCTGCGGCGGCTGGTAGTGATCGCGCTGAGCACGATCTCGGTTACCCGGTCAGGGTGCTCCTGGGCATAGGCCAGACCAAGCGTCGACCCCCAGGACCCGCCGCAGACCAGCCAGCGCTCGATGCCAAGGTGCTCTCTGAGACATTCGAGATCGCCTACCAGGTGACCGGTAGTGTTGACGGTCAGGTCGGTCGCCGGATCGCTGGCATTCGGCGTGCTCCGGACGCAGCCGCGCTGGTCAAACAGGACGGTGCAATAGCGTGCCGGGTCAAAGCCGCGCCGCATGCCAGGAGCCGACCCCTGCCCCGGCCCGCCATGGATCAGGACGGCCGGCTTGCCCGCCGGGTTGCCCGAGGTCTCCCAGTAGACATGGTTGCCGTCCCCGACCTCAAGCATGCCCGTAGCAAAGGGCTCAACCAGCTCATAAAGCATCATGCCAGCCAGTAAACCCGGCTGACCGCACCCGGCTGACCGCACCCGGCTGACCGCCCACGCCGTGGCATCGTGGGGGCTGGCGGGCTTAGACTCGCGCGCCGACGCGGTCGGCGGCGGTCTTGGGCTTGTGCCGCACGTCACCTGGCTGGCCCATGACCCGGCGCCAGCAGGCGAATTCCAGCATGATTCCGTCCGGGTCCTGGAAATAGAATGACCGTACGAAGACACCAGGATGCAGTTGCGCCGCGACGCCCGACTCGCTGTCGTCATGGTCGATGACCGGGCTGACCCTGACTCCCTTGGCCTTCAGTTTTGCGCGGTAGGCAAGGAACTCTTCCTCAGGCACGTTGAACGCGATGTGGTTCATCGAGCCCGCAGCGCTGGTCCACTCACCGAAGCCCGGCACCGTGACCGGGGCCGAGATGCCGGGAACGGCGTCGGGCGCGTCAGGGAACCAGAAAAAGGCCAGGGCGTTACCTCCGCCCATGTCGAAGAAGAAGTGCTGGCCGGATCCGGCAGGCAGGTCGATCGTCTTGACCAGCCGCATGCCGAGCACCTGCGTGTAGAACTCGACCGTGCGCTTCATGTCCGAGCAGACCAGCGCGAGGTGATTGACACCGCCGAGGTCGAACTCCTGGTTACGCCACTCCATGGCTGGCCTCCTGTAGCTCCTGGCCTGGTGCGGGCCAACCACCAAATCTAAACTCAGCGTCAGCCAGGCGCCAGCGGCGACCGGGCCGCTGCCGCTGCCGCTGCAATGACTGCCAGGGTCCTGCGGCCGGCAGGTACGCCATGACCACGCTGACCCAGGCTCTCCGCCCGCGCCCGCCCGCGCAAGGCGGTCAGTCGAAACAGGCGGGCGCGGACGGTCCGCTGCTGCGCCGCATGCGGGCAATGCTGTAAACCACCATCAGAAATCAGACGGTCCTGCACAGAAAATGGCTTGACCGATGGTATCGGGGAACCTCGTGCTGCTGAAGCCCGCCTACGCCGCGGCCGCCGGCGGGCTGTGACTATGAAAGACCTTAGTGCCGTCGGGACTTCGCATGGTCGTCGTCCCGTCGGCATTGAGAGTGATCGTCCAGCCCCAGGCATGAATTAGGATCAAATGGTGGAAACTACACAAAAGAATTAGATTATCGAGTTTAGTAATCCCGCCTTTGCTCCGCCACCTGACGTGATGCACCGAACACGCCGCAGGCGGCTGATCACAACCAGGCGCCGCACAGTGCCTGTCGCGCGCGATCACGGCACGCCGCAGATGCGGTGGGATCGTCTCGGTGGCAGCGCCCGTGTCCAGCGGCAAGCTGACCGATCCGGCGACTCCGCTGAGCTCGCGCCGGCGGAGCCAGGATGCCAGCCCGCGCGGCCCGGTGAACAGGGCCGAGGCGTTAGCGATGAACAGGTCGCGGACACTGCCAGCGTTCAGCGATGCCCTCGGACCCTGGCCGGTCACGGCCGCCACCAGCCTGCCGAGCAGTTCGTGATCCAGGAATCCGGTCACGATCGGAACGATAGAAGCGTCACACTCGTCCCCCGGACCAGCCAGGGGAAGGCCCCCAGCCGGATCAGGAACCGCCGCAAGCTCCGCCAGCCCCGCGCCGCTCCCCAGCCCCGCACCGCTCCCCAGCCCCGCACCGCTCCCCAGCCCCGCGCCGCTCCCCAGCCCCGCGCCGAGGCGGCGGAGGAGTTCGTCGAGGCCGATGTGAAGCTGGATCTGAGTGGGCTGGCCGGCCCGGTCGGGGAGGCAGCCCGCCGCGATCAGCCGACGGCATGCCTCGGCTAGGGCGTCGTGCCGGCGCTGGGCGGCAGTGCGGTTGTCTTCAGGACCCATTTTCTTGCCCAGTGCGTCGAGCACCGCCCCGAACGCCTCGCGGCACTGCGGGGTGAGGTCGCCCTCCAGGTAACCCGCGCCACCATAGGTGGTCGCCAGTTTCAGCCGCCGGTCTTCGAAGTCCCTGCCCCGGTCCTGATCGGGTTCGGCGAGCGCGGCCAGCATCTGCTCGACCAGCTTGGCCAGGTCCGCGAGGTCGAGCCCGGCGGCCAGGCTATCGAGGAGCACCTGGTCAGCCTCGGCCCGCCTGGACTCAGGGAGCTTATCGCTCCACGCGCACAACAGCCGCGCGACGGGCAAGGTTACCCGCGTTCGCGCCAGAGCGTCGGCGATCAGCGGGTGGGCCCGCAGGGTACGCATCCATGCCACCGAGCCTGAGGCGTCCGCAGCCGTGACTTTGGTCTGCCACCGCAGCCAGGTCCTGGCCGTTCCCTGCCCGTCGTCGACATACCCTTCGCCTCGGTCAAACGCAGAGAGGATCGCGGCGTGCGCGGCGGCCTGCATCGACCTGGCGTTCTCCAGTTTGCGCAGGCAGTCGGCCTGCACTGCGGCCGGGGACTGCCTGAAATCAGCCCGAGCGAGCCAGCCAAGCCCGGCCAGCACCATCCCGATGGCCTCACAGGCGCTCGCCGGAGACGGCACAAGCGGCTGGTCAAGGTCGCCCACCAGGCCACCTCCTTCGGGAAACAGCGCCGCGACAGGCAAGAAAAGGCAAGGAAAAGAGAACAGCTCACGGAGGGCCACTCGACCGGGAAACTCATAAATCGCGCCAACAGCCAAAGTCCAGATCCAGGTCCGGACCGCAACACCCATCCCGGCGATGCCATCTCTTCAAGGTACTCACAACGCTACTCCGCCCTACTGACAATCAGCCCGCCGAAACGCGCCCCGCCGGGTGTGCGACACGTTTGCAGGGGTCCCACGTTCGGCCTGGATATGATGGGAGCCTGGTTGTGAATTAACAGCCAGATAAGGAGTGCCCATGCCTGAGCTGTCGCCTGCGGAACTGGAGGCCGAGCGGGACCGCCTGTATGCGCAGCTCAGCCGGGTTGGTGACTTCCGCCGGGGATCGGTGAGCGAGAAGGAGAAAGTGCGGGCGGGCTGAGGTGGCCCGCCATGCGGAGTTCACGGCGATCGCCGAGCGGATCGCAGAGGTGAGCGAGGAGATCGGCGAGGCCCGGCCGGCCCCTCAAGCCAGCCCATCGGCCAGCAAACCGGTGAAGAACTCGTGATCCTGCCAGGTCAGCGCCTCAAGCTCGAGCGGGCAGAGCAGGATCTCCCGGCCGGAACCCGGCACGAAGATCCGCAACCTGGCGCCGTTTCTTGTGCTGACCCGCGACACCTCGACCTCGGTGAACTCGTTAGCGACGGTAATCGCCTCCCTGCTGGCCGGCGCGCTCACCTGAACCTCACAAGAACGCTGCCAGGTTCTGGGTGCGCAGCACCGATTCGTCGACCTTGATCTCCCGCCTGGCCAGGCGCATCCCCTCCGTGGTCAGGCGGAGCAGGTCGGTGCGCCCGGCGCAGACCAGGTCAGCTTCCCTGGTGTCACCCCTGCTGCGGAAGAGCAGCAGCGCCGACTCGACGTAGAGCTCGGTCTCGCTGAACGCGAAGGTCCGCACGTTGGACACGAAGTGCCTGGTCCGCGAGGGCGGGTCCTCGGCCCAGGCGTGCTCGGTGAGCAGGCGCTGCACCCGCTTGAGCAGCGAGTACATGTCTTCGTCGAAGTGACCCATGTCGGGTAGTGAGTCGAAACCGGCGCCGCGGGCCGTCGTCACCCGCACCGGCATCACGTATTTGATGTCCTCGCAGAGCAGTCCGAGCCAGCCCAGGTAATCGCCGGCGTCGAGCAGTGCCGCCTCCTCCACCAAGAACTGATGCGCCGCCTGATGCAACTCGTCGCTATAAGGAAGTGGCTTCATCGCGCGCTCCCAGGTGCTCGCTCCACTGCGACAGCCAGTGCCGCTGGTTGAACTCGCCGAATCCCTGGTAGGCGACGCCGGGACCGGAGAATCCCGCCATCGGCGGCTTGACCGGCTTGTCTTCTGACGTCAACCCCATCCGGCTGTTGAGCAGCAGTCGCCTGGCCATCGACCCGGCCGCCATCTCGGTGATCGAGACCCAGTTCTCCACGTCGTCCTGCTCGAACATGCCCGAGCTTCCGAAGCACATCAGGTAGGCGCGGTAGGACTGCCGCTTGAAATGCTCAGATGCTCCGGCATCGACCGCGAACCAGGAAAGTACCTCTGTTTCGTTCTCAGAAACCGGCTGCCATTGCCTGACCGAGATGAACGGCGCTACGGTGCCTGCCGCGTCGATCACCGGCCAGTTATGCACGAAGCTCAGGTTGGGGAACAACGTCGCGGCCGACACCATGAACCCCGACTCCTCGACCAGCCCGGCCTGGTCCTTCGACCACGTCGCCGCCATCGTGACGATCATCTCGTCCGGATAGCCGACGTAGCGGAGTTGCTCAAGGAAGGAACCGCCAGGCGGGAGCTTGCAGGTGGTACCGCTCCCCGGACCGGCCATGTACAAGGCGCCTTCCTTGCGCTTGTTCGCCTTTGGCTCGCGGGACAGTCCGATGTCGACGACGCTGGCGTGCGTGTGGGGGGTGTGATAACTGTCGCCAGCGAAGTTCTCCGCGCCGATCTTCCAGTTCGCCTTGATCCGCCACCGCTGCGGCCCGCGAAGCTGCACTCCCGCCGGGCTTTGCCGAGTATAAAAATCTAGGTAATAGCAAAAATCACCGAGCCACTCGCGCAAAGCCGGGGGGTCCGCGTTCAGGCTGACGAAGATCAGTCCGTTGTACGTATCGATAGCGGGTGCCGGGAGCAGGCTCTGATCTTCCCTCGCGAACCCGTCATCGCCGCCGTAAGCCTCGGCGTGGAAAGGCACTCCGGCCAGCCGCCCGTCGTTGCGGTAAGTCCAGGCGTGATAAGGGCAGCGGAAGTGCGATGCGTTGCCCATTTCTGCCCGGCACACCGCCATGCCCTTGTGCAGGCACATGTTGAACAACGCCCGCACGGTGCCGTTCTCGTCCCTGACCACGATGAAGGAATCGGCGAGCACCCGCCGCACCACGTAATCACCCGGCGAGGGAATCTCCGATTCGTGGGCGAGGAAGATCCACGCGCTGGAAAACAGCCGGTCGCGCTCCAGCGCGAAGATCTCGGCGTCGTTGTAGATGCGGGCTGGGATCATGCCGCGGCCGACATCGGCGAGCACGCCTGGCAGGTCGATCATGGCGCGGCTACAGGCCGAATCCGGCCGCAGCGAGCCTGGTCACGTGATAGCGCCATACACTCTCCTCGTTTAGCGTGCCGCCGAGGTCGGGCAAACCCGGCGATATCTGCCTGTGACAAGTCTGGCGGATTAGCCCCGGCTTGCGCGGCACCAAGCAAGCACGCGGCAAGCCGGGGCGACTTCGCGCCGCAGCGCCACTAGCTCAGAATGCCGCATTCTGCAACGATACGACGCGGGACTTAGAAGTCCTCGCCCTGACCGTGCTCAAGCGCGAACGCCAGCTAGTCATCAGCTAGTCCAGCCGGGGCGGACCAGGCCCGACTGGTAGGCGAGGACTACTAGCTGAGCACGGTTGCGGGCGGCTAGCTTCATAAGCGCGCGGGCGACGTGGGTTTTGACTGCGGGTCGCTGAGATGCCGTCGAGGCCGGGCATCCTGATGTCCAGCGGCAAGGTCGCCACCACCAGAAGCCCGCCTTCGCTGCGCCGCGCCGCCCGCAGGCTGCCGCCGAGTGCATCCGCTCGCTCGGTCATCCCCGTGATCCCGTTTCCGGCGACGCAATCTCGGCCAGGCAAGAACGCGACGATGAGCGCGAGGTAGGGTGCCTTGGCACCGAGCGTGGCTGCGGGCAGCGAGGTGACCGGCGTGAATCCGAGCACCGTCACCGGGTAGGCGCGGCGAGCGACAAGCGACAAACTCCCTGCGCCTAGAAGCAGGTAACCGACGGGCGTGGTCGCCGGATGGGCACGGCCGTACCGCGCAGAAGCTACCAGGACCTAGCCGCTTGGCCTTTCCGGTGCCATGCTGGCCGATCCTTCCTTTCTTATTCTCGACGAGCCGGAGACGGCCAGCCAAGTCGCTATCCCGGCGCAGGGCGCGGGCAGGGAATCCTCACCTGCAGGTCGCTGAACTGCGGAGTCGTGGCAGCGGCGACTGCCTTGCCTGTCGTGGCAAGCCAGGTCTTGATCGCCAGCCCGGTCTCGGCCGGCGCTTCAAGCTGTGGCACATGGCCGATGTCAGGCAGTTCGACCAGTGCCCAGTCCTGGTGAGCTTGCGCGGCCATCCTGGCCACCGACACGGGCACGAGGCGGTCACGCTGGCCGTGGATGACCAGGACCGGGCATTTCAGGTCGCGGATGCCGCGCCGGTAGGCCTGGCCGCGCACCAGGCTGACGGTCTCGAGCACGGAGCGGGCGGCGTCGGCGAAGTCCCTGGCGTTACCGGTCATCTCCGCGCGCTGCCTGGCCACCTCGATATGCCGGTCGACAATGTCCTGCGGCACCCGTTTAGGGTCGACGCAGCAGAGCGCGAGCGTCGAGGACACCAGGGACTCGACCGGCATGAACCGGCGCTGGTGGATGAGCAGCGGGCCGAGTACCGGCACGGCCGACATCGCGAAAACCGCGGCGACCAGCGGATCAGGTCGTATCGGCCGAAACGGCAGCGCCGGGTCGACGAGGATCAGCCCGGCCACGGCGGCGGGCTCGGCGCTGGCTTCCAGCAGCGCGATCATGCCGCCCATCGAGTTGCCCATCAAGATCACTGGCCGGCCGGAAACCAGGTTGATGAAGCGGTGCAGCAGCGCACGATTCGACGACACGTCGGCGCCCCTGCTGTCCGATCTGGTCAGGCCGTGCCCGGCAAGATCGGGGGCTAGCAGCCGGTACTTGCGGGTGAGCAGCGGTGCGATCGCCGTCCAGTTGACCGCGGCCCCGCCGAGCCCGTGCACCGCCACGATCAGCGGTCCGCTGGCAGGTCCGCCGAAGTCCAGGTAGTGAACGGGACCGTCGATGTCGGTCCACCGTGAGCGACCGCGGAGCCCTCGCGGGGGTCCGCCGTTGATCCGCTCGAGTGCGGTCATGAGCCGCCCGGAGCCATAGCGAGCACGCCCGCAATAAACAGGTCGGCGCCGAACTGTTCCTGAGCGAGCCGCCTGATCGTCACGGCCTCGACACCCTCGGCGTCGGCAAGCTGAAGCGCCCGGTCTACCACGGCTGACCGGCTGAGCTTAATCCGCTCGGCTTCCGCCGCTCCCGCTGGCGCCATCATCCAACAACTATACGACGTATAGTCACTCTCTGCAACGTACGCGATACGGAAAGAGACAGTTCCTGGCAGGCAGCTAGGGGGGCGCGGTCCGGGCTCATGCTCCGGCGCTAGGCGGGGCGGGCGCTAGGCGGGGCGGATGGCACGGCAGGTGGCGGTGGATACCGTGATCACCGTGGTGAGGACCGGGATCAGGATCAGGGCCGTGCGCAGCGAGGTGGCGCTGGCTAGCTGGCCGATTACTACGGGGCCGCATACGAAGCCCGCCCAGCCGCAGGCGGAAACCAAGGTTACCGCCGTTCCGGCGGCTACGCCGTTCAGCCGGCCGGCCGCGCTGAACACTACAGGGATGACCGAGCCGAGCCCGGCCCCGAGTGCGGCGAAGCCGAGGAGCACGAGGGGCAGGTCAGCTACGGCCAGCCCGACCGCGAACAGTACTGTGGCGAGCCCGGCCAGGGCAGGCAGCAATTTCTCCGGCGAGAACCTGCCGACCAGCCGGTTACCTGCCAGCCGGACCACGACCATGGCGAGCAGGTAACCGGTGAAGCCGAGCGCGGCGACGGCCTGCACCGTGTGCAGCGAGGTGCGGAGGTAAACGGCGGCCCAGTCGGCGGCGGCTCCCTCGCAGAGCATGTCCGCGATCGCTATCGCGCCGAGCACCCCGATCGCCACCAAGGCCTGACGCGGGATCGGCGGGTGATGCCTGTCCTCGTGCTTGTCCGGGCGCTGGCGGGCGTCTGGCAGCATCCCGGCTGTCAGCCATCCCCCGATGACCAGGCACGGCGCAGACAACAACAGCAGCTGGCCGCTCAGCGAAATCCCGAACGCGACCCCGGCGGCGCCGATCGCCGCCCCTGCGAACGAGCCGATGCTCCACCAGCCATGGAATCCCGGCATCAGCGCCCGGCCGGCCTGCCGCTCCACCGTGATCGCCTGCGTGTTCACCGACACGTCCATCGTGCCGAGGAAGGCGCCCCACGCCATGAGGGCGCAGAACAGGCCGGCGGCCGACCCGGCCAGCCCGACCAAGGGCCCGGCCAGGCAGTAGCCCGCCATCGTGATGCGCACGAGCAGCCTGCTGCCGAACCTCGGCAGCAGCCGCGCCACGACCAGCATCGCGAGCACGGACCCGACCGGTGCCCCGAGCAAGGCGAGCCCGAGCGTGCCGTCGCTGAGCCGCAGCACCTCCTTGACGTGCGGGATATGCGCGGTCCACGAGGCGAACAACAGGCCGTTGACGAAGAAGCCTGCCGTGACCCCGATCCGCGCGGCAACCCCTGGCTCAGATCCCCGCAGCGGCGGCGCGGCAGTCGTTGCCAGTTCAGACACTCAAGACCTCGACCCCGCCCCGTTACAGCTCGACGGCGAACTGCGGCCCACCATCCGCATGGGCGGGCACGGTCGCGCGACGGCCGAGCAGCACCCATCCGCCCAGGGCGACCACGCCGAACAACGCCGCCTCCGCGACGAAGATTACCCCGAACGCGTCAGCCGGGCCATGGCCGGCCGCGCTCAGGTAAAGCGACCCCAGGCTGGCCACGCCGAGCGCGAGCGCCGCCTGCTGCACGGTTACCAGCACTCCGCTGCCGATCCCTGACAGCCGGTGCGGCACATCGGCAAGCACTGACCTGAACAGCGTCACCACGGTGATCGCCTGCGCGAAGCCGCCGACGATGAGTTCCGGCGACATGCTGAACGTCCCGATGTGCGGCCACTGCCTGATCACCTGGATCGCCAGCGCGACCAGGACCACGGACTCAGACGCCATGGCTACCGAGAGCACGCGGCCGCCGAACCTGCTGACCAGCCTCGGAGCCACCAGCGAGCCGACCAGGAATGCCCCGGTCATCGGCGCGAGCGCCAGCCCTGACCGCAGCGGCGAGTACCCGAGGCCATCTTGCACCGCGAGCGCGAACACGAACATGAACGCGCCGAACCCGGCGAAGAATGGAACGACCAGGGCCAGGCCGCGCCACATCGAAGGCAGCCGCACCAGTGAAGGCGCGATGAGCGGGGCACCGCCACGGCGCTCGATCCGCCGCTCCACGTAGATCGCCGTCGCGGCGGCGACCGGAGCGAGCGCCAAAAGCAGCCAGGTCCAGGCCGGCCAGCCGAGTGCATGGCCCTCGGTGAGCGGCACGAGCAGTGCGACGAGCGCGACCCCGATGAGAGTAGTGCCGAGCAGGTCGACTCCGGCCGGCTCTGGAGACTTGGTGGCAGGGACGAAGCGGCGGCTGAGCGCCAGCACCACGATGCCGACAGGCACGTTGACCAGGAAGATGGGCCGCCAGGACAGGCCGCCGATGTTGGCCTGGACCAGTGCGCCGCCGAACAACTGGCCCACCGAGGCGGCGACGCCGCCCATCGACGCGTACAGGCCGATGGCACGCGACCGCCGGTGGCCGGCCAGCGTGGCATGGATGGTGGCCAGCACTTGGGGCTGGCTCATCGCGGCGGAAATTCCCTGGACGATGCGAAGCGCGACAAGCGCGCCGATGTTCGGCGCGACTCCGCAGAGGAAAGAACTGAGCGTGAACCCGGCGACCCCGATGATGAAGAGCCTGCGCCGGCCCTTCGCGTCGCCGAGTCGCCCGCCGATGACCAGCATCAGCGCGTAGGCGACACCGTAACCGGCCACGACGAGGGCAAGCATGGGCCCTGACGCATGCAGCGTGGTGCTCATGGTCGGCAGCGCGACGTTGACGATGAAGAAGTCGAGCAGGGTGAGGAACCCGCCGCACAGCAAGATCGCCAGACCGGTGCTGGTCAGAACGGGCCCGCCCGGCCGGGCAGGCCGGGCGGGACAGCGGCCCCCAGAACGACTCGCCGCGCGGCCAGTCAGAAATCTCTGCGGGGTGGGTTGGCGTTCTAGGTGAACGGACATGACTCTATAGTCGTTGATCGCTTAACCTAGTACCAGATGCCTGATTATCCTAGTATTAGGAGCACCTGGTTAGCCGAGCCGAGAGGTGAGAGGTCGGGGACATGACGAGCACGCTGGCGCCGCAGGACGAGATCCGCCGGGCAGAACTGGCCGCTTTCCTGCGCAGCCGCCGGGAACGCATCGTGCCAGAGCAGGTCGGCGTTACCCCGCTCGGCCGGCGCCGCACGCCAGGTCTGCGCCGTGAGGAAGTCGCCCAGCTCGCCGGGGTCGGCCTGACCTGGTACACCTGGCTCGAGCAGGGACGCGACATCAAGGTCTCCGAGCAAGTGCTCGAAGCGATCGCCAGGACCCTGCAACTCGACAGGGACGAGCGCTCGCACCTGCTGAACCTGGCGGGTGCCGTGGACCAGCAGGGGGTGGCGGACAAGTGCGCGGCCGTGCCACCGCAGCTCCGCGCGATGATCAAGCAACTCGAGCCGTTCCCAGCTAGCGTCGTCAACGCAAAGTACGACATCCTCGCTTATAACTGTACTTACAGTCGGCTCTTCGATGACCTCGACGCGGTTCCGCCGGAAGACAGGAACTGCATGTGGCTCTGCTTTACCGACCCGGCATGGCGCAAGGCGCTCATCGACTGGGAAGACGGCGCCACCAGGATGGTGGCGAACCTGCGCTGGCTGATGGCCGATCACGTCGCCGAGCCGAGCTGGAAGTCGCTGGTCAAGCGGCTGCGGATCGCCTCGCCAGAGTTCGCGGAACTCTGGGAACGGCATGAGGTGAGCAGCATAGAGAACAAGACCAAGCACGTACTCAACCCGCTGGTCGGCGAATTGCGCCTGGATGCGATGAATACCTGGCTGAGCCCGCGTCCTGGCACGAGGCTGCACGTCTACTCGCCTTCCGATGCGCTCACCGAGCAACGGCTCGGCGAGCTTCTCGCTCTCGTCGCCGAAGGCAAGAGCCACGCAGCCTGAGTCAGCCGGTATCCTGAACCCGTCAGGCCGCACCGGCGCGGTCATCACCGCCTCCGCCGAATTTCCGCCTGGGCCACGTGGTGCCGCGAACGCCGCGAACACTACGTCGCGGATCAGATTACTAATCTGGGACTGCTAACAAACATGAGCCAATTCGATATCGCTCAGACCATCTACAATTTCAGCGCCGGACCTGGAGCGCTGCCCAAGCCGGTGCTCCGCCGCGCCGCGGCGGAAATGCTCGACTGGCACGGCACCGGCATGAGCGTGATGGAGATGAGCCACCGGGGCAAGGACTTCATCGCCATCGCGGAAGCAGCAGAAACCAGGCTGCGGGCGCTGATGGACATTCCAGGCGATTACCGTGTCCTGTTTCTCCAGGGCGGCGCCACCGGGCAGTTCGTCGCCGTCCCTGCCAACCTGTCCAGCGCGACCGGGGTTGCCGACTACGTCATCACCGGCCAGTGGGGCCAGAAGGCGTACAACGAGGCCAGCAAGTACCTGGACCGGATCAACGTCGCGGCCAAGACCAACCCGCACACTTACGTGCCGCCGCCGGGCGAGTGGAACCTGTCGGGCAGCGCCGGATATGTGCACATCACACTTAACGAGACCGTCAACGGCGTCGTGTTCGAGACGATCCCCGACACCGGTGAGGTGCCCCTGGTTGCCGACGTGAGCTCGATCATCTTGAGCGAGCCGATCGACGTCACCAAGTTCGGCGCGCTCTATGCGGGCGCGCAGAAGAACATCGGCCCGGCCGGCCTCACGGTCGTCATCGTTCGCGAGGACTTGCTGGCTAGGACCAGGCCGCGCACCCCGGCTGTCTGGGACTGGTACGAGATGGCGAAGTCGGGCTCGATGCTCAACACCCCGCCCACTTACGCCTGGTACCTGGCCGGACTGGTCTTCGACTGGCTGGCTGACCAGGGCGGGGTGACCGAGATCGCCAAGGTCAACCAGCGCAAGGCGGAGAAGCTTTACGCCGCCATCGACGGGTCGGGCATTTACGCCAATCCGGTTGCGGTACCGAACAGGTCACGGATGAACGTTGTCTACTCCGTGACCGACGCGAGCGGTGCCGCCAGCCCCGACCTGGAAAAGAAATTCCTGGCCGAGGCCAAGGACGCCGGCCTGGTGTACCTGAACGGGCACCGCAGCGTGGGCGGCATCAGGGCCAGCCTTTACAACGCGATGCCAGAATCCGGGGTAGACGCCCTGGTTTCCTTCATGAAGGAGTTTGAGAACCGGCATGGGTAAGTTCAACGTCAAGACCTACGACTCGATCTCTCAGGTCGGGCTTGACCGCTTCAGCTCCGATTACACCGTGAATCCGGAGATAGACCGTCCCGATGCCATTATGCTTCGCTCCTTTAACCTGCACAGCGAGCCGGTCGGCGACACCGTTCTTGCCGTCGGCCGGGCTGGAGCGGGCGTCAACAACATCCCGGTCGCCGAACTTGCCGATCGCGGCGTGGTCGTTTTCAACGCGCCTGGCGCGAACGCCAACTCGGTCAAGGAACTCGTCGTGGCCGGCCTGCTGCTTGCCGCGCGTAACCTGCCAGCGGCCCTCGCCTACGCCAGGGACCTGCCTGCCGACGACATCAAGAAGGCGACCGAGCAAGGCAAGAAGCGGTTCGCCGGCCTTGAGCTAGCCGGGAGCACGCTCGGCGTGATCGGGCTTGGCGCGATCGGGCACCTCGTCGCCAACACAGGGGCTGACCTGGACATGAGAGTGCTCGGCTACGACCCGGCGCCGTCACTGCAGACCGAGGCGCAGCTTTCTGCCCAGGTGCAGCGGGTGCGCAGCCTCGAACGGCTGCTGGCCGAGAGCGACTATGTCAGCTTGCACGTCCCGCTGCTCGACGAGACCAGGGAACTGATCAGCGCGACCAGAATCGGGCTGCTGCGCAAGAACGCCGTGCTGCTCAACTTCGCCAGGGACGAACTCGTGGACGAGCAGGCGCTGATCACCGCGCTCGACGCCGGGCAGTTGCGCGGCTACGTCACCGACTTCCCCAACGCGACGACCTACCGGCACGACAAGGTGATCGTGCTCCCGCACCTCGGGGCGAGCACGAGCAGCGCAGAGGACAACTGCGCGCTCATGATCGCGGACGAGCTTTCCGACTTCCTGGAGAACGGGAACATCAGGTTCTCGGTGAACTTCCCTGCCGTCTCGCTGCCGCGCCGGGGTTTCACCAGGCTGACCCTGGCCCACAAGAACGCCCCTGGCGTGATCGCCCAGTTCTCCCGCGTCGTGAGCAGCGCGGGCCTGAACATCATCGAACTGATCAACGACTGCCTCGGCGACTACGCCTACTCCATCATGGAACTCGATGCCCGCGAGTTGCCTGCCAGCGTGATCGGGCAGCTTGAGGCGATGCCGGAACTGCTGCGACTGCGAATACTCGGCGAATAGTGCCAGACGTGAAATAGAGTGCCGACGTGGCGAGGCCCGCTCAGGTCAATCACTTGGTCCTAACTTCGGTCATCAGGCTCATCCGCGAGCACTGGGTCGCGGCGGCGTTGCTCGCCGTCGGCCTGGTGCTCAGGGTGCTTGCCTGGATGGCCTATCACCCGGCTCTGCTGTACACGGACACGCTCAAGTACCTGTACGGTGCCTGGCCGGGCGCGGATCCGCTCGGTTACACGGCGATACTGAGGCCGATTCTCCTGGTCGGCGACCTCGGTACCGTCGCGCTGATACAGCATCTCGTCGGGCTGGCGATAGCGGTCGCTATCTACGTGCTCTTGCGCAGGCGCGGCGTGCCGCGCTGGCTGGCCGCCATTGCCATGGCCCCGGTGCTGCTTGACGCCTATCAGCTGCAGAGCGAGCAGACGATCATGCCCGATCTGTGGTTCCAGGCCTTCGCCGTGGCCGGGCTGGTCGTGCTGCTCTGGCGCCGTCAGCCGCCAACGTGGATGATCGCGCTCGCCGGGCTGATCTTCGGTATCTCGGCGACCGTGCGGCAAATCGGGGAGTTCCTCGTGCTGCCCGCGTTCCTCTTCGTGGCCGTGGCGATCCCGGCCAGGAAGAAGGCCACGGCCGGCGCGCTCGCCCTGCTGCTCGCATTCGGCCTACCGATCGTCACCTACAGCGCGATCTCGAAGGCAACGACCGGGCACTTCCAGCTATCCGACGAAGGCAGCATCGCCGGCCGCCTGGCCGCTTCGGTCGACTGCGCCACCATCTCGCTGCCCGCAGACGTGCGGCCGATCTGCCCGACTAAGACGCAGCAAGCCAACGGCGTCGACTGGCTTGAGCATTCAAGGCTTTCCCCGTTGAAGCACTTCAAGGTGCCTGCGGGCATGTCGAGAAACGTGCTGCTCTCCGACTTCGACTCGGCGGTCGAGCAGCAGCAGGTGGTCAGGGTCGCGGTCGGCATCCTGCGCGACTCGGTCCGCATTTTCGCCCTGACCAAGGACCAGGTGCCTGGCATCACGCCGATCTCGCGCTGGCAATTCCAGGCCACGTACCCGAAGTACCTGCCAGAAATCAATACCCGCCGCGACGGCCAGATCATTCTTGGCGTCCAGGTCAAGACCACCAGGCCATTCAGGTTCGAGAAGCTGAACCCGGCCTACGGCGGACGTGCGCAGGTTGACCGGCCCATCGCCGCCTTCCTGCGCGCCTACCAGTTGCGCGGCGGCTACACCCCTGGCCCGCTGCTCCTGCTGTTCACCCTGGCCGGCCTGGCTGGCTCGGTGCTGGCCGTGATCGGCCGCAGGCTGGCCGGGCGCGGCGGCGACACCGAGCGCGCCGACGAGGTGGTCGGCCTGGCGATGGCCTGCCTGCTGATCTTCACCAGTATCGTCGGCGTACTGCTGGTCTCTGACATGTTCGAGTTCTCCTGGCGCTACCAGCTACCCGCCATCGTCATGCTGCCCCCGGCAGGCGCGCTCGGCCTGTGGGCGGTCTGGCGGACGATCACCAGACAGCCAGCAGGCACCGCGCCGGAGGTCGTCGGCAGCCAGGCACAGACGGCCGAGCCGTCAACCGTGTAACCGGCGGGAGGGGAAAGGCGGTCGCATACGAGCAGGTTGCGCGGCAATACCCGAGATCAGGGCCAACCAACTGGCTACGCCGGACCCAGATCGCGGTTGCGGTCGCGGACTATCGCTGCGCGCGGCGCGTTGCACTTCTGCCCAGAACGAGCGAGGCCGAGAAGGTGGCCGAAAACGATTTCGGAACGGCGCTCAGCCGAGAACTTCGGGAGTACGCTCGGATTTGCTATCGAGCCGTCGGCCACGCCAGACGTAAATAGCCGTCGCCCCGGTGACCAGCGCCAGCGCGGCCAACTGATACTGGGGTGCTGGCGAGGATGAGGCGGTGTTTATCAGCACGATCGCCGCTGCGATCCCGGCGACGGCA
>DAHVDE010000108.1 GCA_027313705.1 Actinomycetota bacterium
TGCGGGAACTGCGCCTGCTGCGGGAACTGCGCACCGGGCGGGGAGCGGCCTGATCAGTGCCGGAGGCGCGGGACGAGCCGCGATCAGGGCCAGACCCGACTCCCAGGCAGGTGCTAACGCCCGCCCGCGGCCACGTGATGAGCCTGGACACGGCGTTAGCTCGTGGCCAGGAGCGCAGCCGCGAAGTGGCAGTGAGCGGCACGGTGCTGACCAGAGACAGGGCGGGAGTCCGTGGCCAGGTAGCGCGGCTGGCCCTGGCGCGAAGTCGCGTCCTGGCGCGAATGTGCGGCCAGGCGGGCGGTCAGGCGGTGACGGGCGGCCAGATGGTGACTCGCGGCCAGGCGGTGGCGCGGGCAACCGCCTGGCCGCGGGTGCGGCCGCTGAGTCCGCTTCCGCGCGGGTCAATGCGAGCCGTGCGGCGGTCGCAGAGATGGTCGCGGCCGCTTCCGCGAGTGCGGCGGCCACCGCTCGGGCCGCCAGTTCCGCCGCCGCCTTGGCCGTTGCGGCCGACGCGGACGCCGTGCCCTGGTTCGAGCGTGCTCGTAGCAGTCGGGTCGGCGCGGGCCGCAGGCACTGCGGCCACCTTGAGCGTATCTTGCACCGTGAGTGGGCCGTTGGCGACGAACCGCCGCCGCAGATCGTCCAGGCCGTTGACCGGCTGGCCGAGTTGCCGCAACTGATCAAGGAACGCCTGGTTACCGGGCTCGACGCCATCTATGTAGGTCCTGGCGGTGTTCCTGACCTGGATGACATGAGTGCGCTGAGCGGAGTGCCGCTACCGTCTGGAAGGGCTACCTGGGACATCTGTGCCGGCGCCTATGGCGAGCGGAAGGTGGTGGTCGGCTCGCGTCCGTCCCCGACTCCCGACGTGATGTGCCACGAGATCGGCCATGCACTCGACGACATCGACGGTCCAGGCGATACCTGGCTGTCTGATGGCGAAGAGTTCACTGACCTGTACGCGCAGTGCGTGCCTTCGATGATCAGCGATTTCCACCGGCAAGCCGGCCAGCTCGGACGCAGGGAATTCTTCGCCGACGCGTTCGCGGCTATTGCATCGAGCCAGCGCCCGGCGCTGGTGGAGATGGTTGGCGGCAACACCCGGGCGGCACTTTCGGTCATGCTCTACTTCAACGTGCGGTACGGCATCTAGTGGGCTGGTGATGATGCGGCGATGTATGTAATACGGCTGCCCAACGGAAACCTGCTGGTTCCTGAGTCAGCGACCGCCCAGGGCGGCAGGGTGGTAAGCGATGCTTATGTCGAGATCGGCCCGGCCGACGCGGACTATGAACGGCTCGCTGGCGGTGCACTGACCGAGGAAGAGGTGGCCGAGCGCAGAAAAAGCTGGCGCGAGGGGGACGACCGGCTACGCCGGCAGTTCCTTGACTATCTCGCCAGGGGCGGTCAATCAGGCGACACCGCCTGACGGTTTGAATTGCCGGCCATCTTGGTTGCCAAAACGCAGGCAAGGTCTACCAGCACAGATACAGGCCATAAGCCGGCGTCATTGCACGGCTTGCCAGCGCTGCGCTAGATCTGGCCGACGGGCCAATTGCAATTGCGCAGAGCATTTGCCGAGTCTCTTCGCGCGCCGCCATCACGCGCCATCCTCGTGCGCCATCCGCCATCGCCGTGCGCCCGCACGCCCGGCCGGCGGCCTCGCCCGAAGGCCTTGCCACCGCGCCTTGCCGCATACTCGTCGGTATACCTTGTTCTCGCGCCATGTCATCTAGCACGTTTTCACTTGGCCTTCATGGTGTCTTCGCGCAGCACTCCGATGTGCGCTCTCCGCACGCGCCATTGCAAGTGCGCTCTCCGCGCACTTGCGTTCTTAGGCACCATCGCGCGGGTCCCGCATGCTAGCGGGACTCGCGCGGTCGGCAGATGCCCGGCCGGAGTCAGTTAGTTGCTTCTGAGGTCGGGGCTGGTCCGTCGTTGATGCCTAGCAATGCTCTTATCTCAACTTCCCGGTACCGCCGATGACCGCCTGGCGTGCGGATACTGCTGATACGCCCAGAAGCAGCCCACCTGGTGACCGTCTTTGGATCAACACGGAAGAGTGCCGCGACCTCTCCTGGAGTAAGCAGTCGATCACTGTGCCCATCCATTCGTTTCTCCTTGTTGCTCGCCTTGGCCCCCCACAACTTGTTCGCCTCGTGCCTCCCCACATCATAGTCTTAATTACAAAGATCACTAATACCGTTAGATTCCGTAAAAATTTGCTCACAAACCTTCTGCGCGCACTTTGACCCAAGACCTGTCTGCAGCGGTAGGTACACGTAGCCTGGAGCCATGTCTAACCTTGTGTCGCTCGACGAGATCCGAGCCGCAGCGAATCGACTCAGCGGCATCGCTCTGCGTACACCCCTGGTGCCACTCCGTATTGGCTCCGCCCGGGTACTCCTAAAAGCTGAGTCGCTGCAACCGACTGGTGCGTTCAAGCTTCGTGGTGCTTATGCCGCTATTAGCGCGTTGCCATCTGAGGTAGGCAACCGTGGGGTTGTCACTCATTCTAGCGGCAATCACGGACATGCCGTCGCATATGCAGCCGCCGTCATCGGCGTGCCGGCGACCGTCGTGGTACCGGTCAACGCGCCTGCGGTCAAGGTGGACGCGGCTCGTTCTTATGGCGCGACGATCGTGACCTGCGAACCAACGCTGGCGGCACGTATGGAGGCCGTGGCCGAACTGGTTGAGGCTCACGGCTATACGCTGATTCCGCCTTTCGATAACCGGCAAGTCATCGCCGGGCAAGGCACCATTGGCCTGGAAATCAGCGCAGATTACCCCGAGGTGGACCTAGTGCTGGTCCCGGTCGGCGGCGGTGGCCTGCTATCGGGAATAGCGGCGGCCATCAAGGCCGTGAACCCGGCTGTCACCGTCATCGGGGTCGAACCAGAGTACGCTGCCGATGCCAGGGATTCGTTCCGTGCGGGTCACCTTATCGCCTGGCAGCCGTCGGCCACGGCAAGGACAATCGCCGACGCGCTCAGGGTCGAACAGATCGGTGAACTGCCCATGGAGCATTTCAACAGCCTCGTGGACGACATAGTCACGGTCCTCGACGACGAGATCATGGCCGCGATGCGCCTGGCGGCGACCGGTGCCAGGCTCGTGGCCGAACCGGGCGGCGCGGTCGCGGTGGCTGCCTGCATGTTCAGGCGCGGCCTGCTGGAAGGCGCCGCGCATCCGGTGGCGATCTTGTCAGGCGGGAATATCGATCCGCTCCTGCTTGCCAGAGTGCTCAGTGCGCCCGTGTCTGGTGACGTGCCTGCTCCGGTCAGCGACTAGGCTTGGACCCGCTATGCGTGCCACCCTCTTTTACACCGTATTGCGGTTCGGCCTGTTCATCGTGACCTTCGGCCTGCTTTGGGTGGCCGGGGTCAGCGGCGTACTGCTGCTGGCACTGGCGATCTTGATCAGCGGAGTGCTGAGCTATTTCTTGCTGAACAGTCAGCGAGCCGCGATGTCGGGCGTGCTGAGCCGCCGCCTGACCGACTTCCGCGAGCGCCTGGATGCAGGCACCCGCGCAGAGGACGACGACTAGGCGGGAGCCTGGAGCCAGCCGCCGTCGGTCAGCATCCTCATGATCGCCGCCGTGGCGTCGTCCCTGCTGACGACCGAGGTGTCGACCACAAGCATGGCGTCATCTGGTTCCTCGTAAGGATCTGACACCCCGGTGAAGTGGTCAATGAGGCCGGCCCTGGCCTTGGCGTACAGGCCCTTACGGTCCCGTGCCTCGCACACCTGCACCGGCGTGGCCACATGGATCAGCAGGAAGTCTCCGACCTCGGAAACCATCTCCCTGACCCGTTCCCTGGCCCGTGCGTAAGGCGCGATCGGCGCGCAAATCGCGATGCCGCGGTGCCTGGCCACTTCCGTCGCCACGTAGCCGATCCTGGCGATGTTCAGGTCGCGGTCCGCCCGGCTGAAGGTCAGTCCGGCGGACAGCAGCGACCGCACGAGGTCTCCGTCAAGCAGCGAGACGCGTCTGCCGCCGTGCTCGGCCAGCAAATCCCGCAGATCCCTGGCGATAGTCGACTTGCCCGAGCCTGACAGCCCGGTAAGAAAGAGCACGAAGCCGCGTTCTGATCGTGGCGGCCTGGCGTGGCGCAGTTCGTCGATCACTGCCTCGGGCGCGAACCAGTCAGGAACCGGTGCGCCCGTGTCAAGCATGTCGCCGAGCTGGTCGGCGGTGAGGTCCTCGATCTCGGTGCCCGCCTCGATCAGGGCGTGCGGCCGCCAGACCTGCGCCCGCTGGTCGTAAGCCCAGTCCCCGGCGGCGACCACAGGAATGGGAGTCACCGGCAGCCCTTCAGAAGACGAGGCCATCAGGTGCGTGGCGCCGTAGGCAGCCGCCACGATCGCCGCAGCGGCGATCTCCCTTCGCGGGTCAGTCTGCGCCGGCCGCGCCGCCAGCGGCACGGGAACGACCATCGTCCCGGACGGCAGGCTCCTTGCCGCCGCAAGCACCGCTCTGATCAGCGACTCTGGCTGCCGCACCACTTCGGCCTGGCCGGCCGCGAGCGGCAGCAGGAGCACTCTTGCCTTCAGCTGCCCGGCGAAGTGCTTAAGCTGTCCGATCTGCCGCTTGCCGAGCGGTGCCCTGGTGGCGAACGCCAGCACAGGCACGCCGGCGAACTCGGCCCTGGCCCGCTCAGGGGAGATCATCAGCCGCCGGAAGGAACCGTGCTCGGCTTGCCGGTTCGAACTGACCTGACCCGCCAGGCGCACTCGCCCGTCGGCCAGGATCTCCCGCGCCGCTACCTCAAGCACGGCAAGCGGCGTGCCCTCAGGATCGCTCAGCATGACCCGAGACATAACTCCCGACGTCACTGCCGCCTGCGCAGGAACGTCAAGCGTGACAGGAACCGGCCAGGGCCTGCCGTCAGCCAGCGTCCACGCCGTTTCCACCGAGCTGACATCGGCGCAAGCCATGAAGCCGCGCAGCGGCGCGAACGCGCCAGACAAGATCAGCTCAAGGTCGCCTAGCTGCCTCCCGTCCAAGGTGAGCGACGGCAGCGGCACGTCCTTGGCCGGCTGCTGCGCCTCGGCGCTAGCGGTCACAGTTCCTCCATCCTGCCCACCAGTTACGCATCCATGAGAGTACCCGTGCCGCCGCTGGCATGGCCGCCCGTGGCGGGCCCGTACACTGGAGTTATCCCGCGCTCAAGCCTGAACGCGGGATAGTCGTGCTGCCCGCCGCCGTCCGCACCGGACCTCGGCCCGCGGCCAGGTATACCCCACGGACCCAACTTCAGGGGAAATTCGCTATGAGCCTGACCGGTCTCATCGGCACCGCTGCCGAAGACCCGCAGCTACGAAGCGCTCTTGACTACCTGGGCCAGCCAGGTGCGGGCGACGCCGACCTGATCGCACCCGCGCCGCTGCGTCCCATTCTCGTTGCCGCGCTGGCAAGCGTTCCCGCCAGCGCCCCGTTTGTGCTCGCGATCACGGCCACCGCCAGAGAGGCCGAGGACCTGACCGATGCGCTCGGCTCGCTGCTGCCTGACCCCCATTCTGTCGCCTACTTTCCGGCCTGGGAGACGCTGCCGCATGAAAGACTCTCGCCCAGGTCAGATACCTCGGGCCGCCGCCTCGCCGTCCTGCGCAGGCTGGCCAGTCCCGATCCGGGCGATCCGAAGTCAGGCCCGCTGAAGGTCGTCGCCACCCCCGTGCGCGGCGTGCTACAGCCGCTGGTAGGCGGCCTTGGCCAGCTTGAGCCCGTTCGCCTCGCCATCGATGACCATGCCGACATGGACGAGTTGGTCACCAGGCTGGTCGAGATCGGCTACGCCAGGGTCGACCTGGTGCAGAACCGAGGCGAGATCGCGGTGCGCGGCGGCATACTCGACGTCTTCCCGCCGACAGAAGAGCACCCGCTGCGAGTCGAGTTCTTCGGCTCGCAGGTCGAGGAGATCAGGCCGTTCAAGGCGGCCGACCAGCGGTCGCTCGGCACAAGCGCGGCCTCGCTCTGGGCGCCGCCCTGCCGGGAATTGCTGCTCACACCCGCGGTCAGGCACCGGGCCAAGCAACTCGCCGCGGAGTACCCAGGTCTTGGCGACGTGCTTGGCAAGCTGGCCGACGGCATCGCGGTCGAGGGCATGGAGGCCTTCTCGCCCCTGCTGGCTGACCGGATGGAACTGCTGCTTGAATCGCTGCCGCCAGGCGCCGTCGCGGTCTCCTGCGACCCCGAGCGGATCAGGACCAGGGCCGCCGACCTGGTGCGCACCAGCCAGGAGTTCCTCGAAGCTTCGTGGGTCAACGCGGCGGCCGGCGGCCAGGTTCCCATCGACCTCGGTGGCGCGGCGTTCCGCCCGGTCACAGATGTTCGCCTGGCGGCGGCCGATCTCGGCATCAGATGGTGGACGATTACCCCGTTCGCCGCGGCAGAACCACAAGATTTCTTGCTGCCAGAAAGCACTGCGCCGGCCTCGCCGACGCCGGAGTCTGTCCCGGCCGAGTCGAGCCGGCCCGGCGACAGGCCGCCGGCCGTTCCTCCAGGCGAGGTCATCGACCCAGGTGATCTGCTGGCTGTCCCCGGCTGGCTAGGCAAGGCCGCCGCTGCCCGCCGCTCGGCCGAAGAGCACGGCGCGGCCAGCGACCTGGCCGAAGAAAACCTGGCCGGTGACCGGCAGTCGGGTGCGGACCACCCGCGCCCCTTCACGGCGCCGTCCGCCGACGGCCATGACCGCGAGCCCTTCACCATCCGTGCCCGTCCGGCGACCGCCTACCACGGCGACACCGTCAAGGTGATCTCCGATGTCCGCGGCTGGCTGGCTGGCGGCTGGCGGGTGGCGCTGGTGACCGAAGGGCATGGCCCGGCGCAGCGCCTCGCCGAATTGCTGCGGAGCGCCGAACTCGGCGCCAGGACCGGCGACCTTGACCAGCCGTCCGAGCCGAGCGTCGCCGTGGTGGCGACCGGGGTGCTCGAGTCGGGCTTCGTGTGGCCAGGGCTCAAGCTCGCGGTGCTCTCAGAAGCCGATCTGGCCGGGCAGCGCACCGGATCGCGCGATCGCGGCCGGATGCCGAGCAGGCGCCGTGGCGGCATCGACCCACTCCAGCTCACGCCAGGCGACTACGTCGTGCACAGTCAGCACGGTGTCGGCCGCTATCTGGAGATGACCAGTCGCACCATACAGGGCGCTACCCGCGAGTACCTGGTCATCGAGTACGCGCCAAGCAAGCGCGGCCAGCCGCCGGACCGGCTCTACCTGCCGACCGACCAGCTCGACGAGGTCACGAGGTACTCCGGTGGCGAGGCGCCGAGCCTGCACAGGCTTGGCGGTGCCGACTGGGCGAAGACCAAGGGCAGGGCACGCAAGGCGGTACGCGAGATCGCCGCCCAGCTGATCAGGCTCTACTCGGCACGGGTGGCCTCGCCCGGGCACTCATTCGGCCCTGATTCTCCCTGGCAGCGCGAGCTCGAAGACGCGTTCCCCTACGCCGAGACGCCCGACCAGCTTGCGGCGATCGACGAGATCAAGCGCGACATGGAGAAGTCGATCCCGATGGACCGGCTGGTATGCGGTGACGTGGGTTACGGAAAGACGGAGCTTGCCGTCCGGGCGGCCTTCAAGGCCGTCCAGGACGGCAAGCAGGTCGCGGTGCTTGTGCCTACCACACTGCTTGTCCAGCAGCACATGGCGACGTTCGGGGAGCGCTACGGCCCGTTCCCTGTGGTGCTCAGGGCCATGTCGCGATTCCAGTCAGATAAGGAAGTCTCCGCTACCCAGTCAGGGCTGGCAGAGGGCACGGTCGACGTGGTGATCGGCACCCACCGGCTGCTTTCTCCCGAGGTCAGGTTCAAGGACCTCGGACTGATCATCATTGACGAGGAGCAGCGGTTCGGCGTCGAGCATAAGGAGTACCTGAAGTCGATGCGGACACAGGTCGACGTGCTCTCGATGTCGGCCACCCCGATCCCGCGCACGCTCGAGATGGGCGTCGCCGGAATCAGGGAAATGTCCACGATCTTGACCCCGCCAGAGGAGCGGCACCCGGTCCTGACCTTCGTCGGTCCGTACGACGAGAAGCAGATCACCGCCGCTATCAGGCGCGAGCTGCTGCGTGATGGCCAGACCTTCTTCGTGCACAACAGGGTCTCTTCCATCAGCAAGGTCGCGGCCAGGATCGGCGAGCTTGTGCCTGAGGCCAAGATCGCGGTCGCGCACGGCCAGATGAACGAGCACCAGCTTGAGAAGATCATGGTCGACTTCTGGAACCGCGAGTCCGACGTGCTTGTCAGCACCACGATCGTGGAGTCAGGGCTCGACATCCCGAACGCGAACACGCTGATCGTGGACCGCGCCGACATGTACGGGCTCTCCCAGCTGCATCAGTTGCGCGGCAGGGTCGGCCGGAGCAGGGAACGCGGCTACGCGTATTTCCTTTACCCGCCGGAGAAGCCGATGACCGAGACGGCGCACGAGCGTCTCGCCACGGTCGCCCAGCACACCGAGATAGGCGCGGGCATGTTCGTTGCGATGAAGGACCTCGAGATCAGGGGCGCCGGCAACCTGCTCGGCGGCGAGCAGTCAGGCCACATCGCCGGGGTCGGCTTCGACTTGTACGTGCGCATGATCGGCGAGGCGGTGCAGGAGATGCGCGGCGACGGCGCGGCCGAGCGGCCCGAGGTCAGGATCGAGCTTCCCGTGGACGCCCACATCCCGCACGACTATGTGCCTGGCGAGCGGGTGCGGCTCGAGGCTTACACGGCGATCGCCGCGATCGACTCGGACGCCGACATCAAGTCCGTGCTCGAAGAGCTGAGCGACAGGTTCGGCCCGCCGCCGAACGCCGTGCTCAACCTGCTCGAGGTGGCGAAGCTGCGGTTCAAGGCCAGGCGGGCCGGGCTGACCGATATCGGGCAGCAGGGCAATCACATCAGGTTCGCGCCCGTAGAGTTGCCCGAGTCCAAGCAGATGCGAGTGCAGCGGCTGTACCCGAGGACACTGCTCAAGCCGGCGGTGCGTACCATGCTTGTGCCGGTACCTAAAGTGGGCAGCCGTCCCGGAACCCGCGGAGCCGGGTCTGGCCGTCAGAGCGCGAGCGCCGGGTCGGCCTCGCCGCTCGGTGCGCCGGCGCTGCGCGACGGCGAGTTGCTTGCCTGGTGCGAAGAGCTGGTCGAGTCGATCTTGGCGACTGCGCCAGTGGCTGAGAAGTAGTCGATAAGGAGAGCAGTGGTGCGGCGGATCGGAAGATGGACCGCGTCGCGATACGCGGTCGTTGCGGTAGCCGGGCTGGTCGGTGCGGCAGCGCTGAGCGGATGCGGTCAAACTCGGCTCGGTGCTGCCGCGCTCTACGGAAACCAGCGCATCTCGAGTTCTGAACTGGCCGCTGAGGTCGCCAATCTCAATACCGGCTATCAGAAGTACCAGGGCAGGGTCCAGATCGGCTACACCAAGGCAGAGATGCCGCAGGAGGTGCTGACCTGGCTGCTGCGCTTCGCCGCCTTCGACCAGATCGCCGCCAGCCGCGGTATCAAGATCACTCCCGCTCAGGTGCAGCGGCAGATAGCCACCCTGACCGCGGAGGTCGCCCGGAGCGGAGACACCCTGCCGGAAGCCGCCGTGGCGGCCGGCCTGCCGCCCGACCAGATCAACGAACTCGGCACCTGGTTCGCGATCGAGACTGAGCTGCGCAATCAGCTTGACAACGGAGTCGCGCCCAAGAGCGCCGCTGGCTCGAACGCACTCACCGCGAAGGTCATCCACCTGCAGTGCGTGGCCGCCAAGAACCTGAATATCAAGGTCAACCCGCAATATGGGGTCTTCGACTTCGCGCGGCTAGGGGTCGTGCCCGCGCCCGCGGCGCTGTCGGCGTCCTCGCCAGGGCCTGGTCCGTCCGCGAGCCAGAAGATTCAGACGACCCCCAAGTGCTGAGGCCGCTGGCTCATGCCTGACCAACCTTCGCCCGGGCGCGGCTCTCCTGAGCGTGGATCTCCTGAGCGTGGCAAGGCGCTGGCCGAGCTTGTCGGGGTAATGGACAGGCTGCGGCGCGAGTGCCCGTGGGACGCGAAGCAGACGCACCTTTCGCTGCGCCCTTACCTGCTGGAAGAGACCTACGAGACGCTCGACGCGCTCGACCGCGGCGATCTGGCCGAACTTCGCGGGGAACTCGGCGACCTGCTGCTGCAGGTGATCTTCCATGCGCGGATCGCCGCCGAGCGCGCCGACGGCACCGGCTTCGACATCGACGACGTGGCACGCGGCATCACGACCAAGCTGATCCGCCGCCATCCGCACGTCTTCGCCGACGTTCAGGTGGCCGACGCGGACGAGGTGCGACGAAACTGGGACAAAATCAAGGCGACCGAGCGAGCCGAAGCGGGCGCCAGTGCCGTCTCGGCGCTAGACGGCGTGCCAATGGCCCAGCCGGCCCTCGCCCTTGCCACCCAGCTGCAGCGCCGCGCGGAGGCCGCCGGAGTCCCGGCAGAGGTGGCCAACCTGCCCGAACGCGCTGCCGCCGGTGATGCAGGGGCCGCTGCGCCGGTCAGCGAGCTCGGTGCCGAGCTCTTCTCCCTGGTAGCCAGGGCACGTGCGGCCGGGCTCAATCCTGAACTTGAGCTCAGGAACGCCGCGCTTGTCTTCAGTGACCGGATCAGGGCCTGGGAATCTGGCACGACACACTAAGTTCCCTTTCCCTGTGCCGACCGACATGATGGTCGCGAGATGACCGGATCCTGGACCGGCGTGCCGAGGAGTATTGGATGGGGCCGTCGGTTAGGCTCGCCTACTGGTGCATTCGACTAGCGCCGGGGAGAGTCTCTTGCCTTCTATCGAAGCCATCCATGCCAGGCAGATCCTGGATTCGCGCGGCAATCCGACGGTCGAGGTCGAGATCGTGCTCGACGATGACACACATGCGCGGGCCGCCGTTCCCAGCGGAGCGTCAACTGGCGCCTTCGAGGCGGTTGAACTGCGTGATGGAGCTGCGGAGTACGGCGGCAAGGGCGTCGAGAACGCGGTGCGGGCCGTGATCGAGGAGATCCAGCCCGAGTTGCTCGGCGAGAACGCCGACGAGCAGCGACTGATCGACTTCGCGATGATCGACTTGGACGGTACTCCCGACAAGTCCAGGCTCGGTGCCAACGCCATTTTGGGAGTGAGTCTCGCCGCTGCCCGTGCCGCGGCGGAGTCGGCGCGATTGCCGTTGTTCCGCTATCTTGGCGGCCCTAACGCGCATCTGCTGCCCGTGCCGATAATGAACATCCTGAACGGCGGCGCGCATGCCGATACGAATGTCGACATCCAGGAGTTCATGATCGCGCCGATCGGCGCGACTACCTTCTCTGATGCCGTGCGATGGGGCGCCGAGACCTACCACGCGCTTAAGTCGGTGCTCAAGCAGCACGGCCTTAGCACCGGAGTAGGTGACGAAGGCGGGTTCGCGCCCGATCTAGAAAACAACCGGGCCGCGCTTGACCTGCTGCTCGAGGCGATCGGCAAGGCCGGTCTTGAGCCCGGCCGCGATGTGGCGCTGGCGATCGATGCCGCCGCGACCGAGTTCCACAGCGCGGACGGTTACCAGTTCGAAGGCAGCCTCAAGTCCGCGAGCGAGATGACCGGCGTTTACGCGACCTGGCTCGACGCATACCCGATCGTCTCGCTTGAAGATCCGCTCGCTGAAGAGGACTGGAACGGCTGGCAGGAACTCACTGCCCGCCTGGGTGACCGGGTTCAGATTGTCGGCGACGACATCTTCGTCACGAACCCGGAACGCCTTCGCCGAGGCATCGAGACCAAGGTGGCTAACGCGCTGCTGGTGAAGGTCAACCAGATCGGCACCTTGACAGAGACGTTCAGCGCCGTCGACTTGGCGACCAGGAATGGCTACTCCTGCCAGATGAGTCACCGGTCGGGCGAGACCGAGGACACCACGATCGCGGACCTGGTAGTAGCGATGAACCTGGGTCAGATCAAGACGGGTGCGCCGGCCAGGTCCGAACGGGTCGCTAAGTACAACCAGATACTGCGAATCGAGGAGCGCTTGGAAGACGGCGCCGTCTATGCGGGCGCCGCCGTGTTCCCGAGGTTCATTTCCGGCGGTCAGTAGCCTAGCCGATCGATGACCGAGATACCACGCGGGCAGCGGCCTGCCTCGGCCAGACTAGCGACCGGGGGACCGGGGGCTGGCAGGCCGCCGAATGGCAAGCCGCACTTCACTGGCCGCGCGGCTCTCGTGGCGATCGTGCTCTGCGGCATCGCCCTTAGCCTGGCGTACCCGGTGCGGGAGTACATCTCGCAGCGCAGGCAAATCGACCAGCTTGAGGCGCAGAATGCGCAGATCCAGGCGCAGCGCAAGGAGTTGCAGCGGGAGAGCCGTCAGTTGCACAGCAGGAACTACGTCGCCGAACAGGCACGTGACCGGCTGCATATGTGCTTGCCTACGCAGGTCTGTTACGAGATTATCGGTGACCAGCCCAGGCGTAAGAGCACCAAGCTTCGCGCGGTCGCGATGCCCTGGTACGCCAAGGTGTGGTCCTCGGTGCGGCAAGCCAATGTGCGTCCAGCCAGGCCAGGGCGGACCGCCCTGCATCGTGGCGGTCACCGTGGCGGTCACCGGGGCGGTCACCTGGGCGCTGAACGGGCGCATTCTTGACGAGCGTTGACCCGCAGGACGTGGCGGCGGTCGCCAGGCAGCTTGGCCGGGAACCGAGAGGGATCACAGCCGTTGCGCATCGGTGTCCGTGCGGCCTGCCAGACGTGGTGGAGACCGCGCCGCGACTGCCAGACGGAACCCCGTTCCCGACCTTGTACTACCTCACCTGCGTGCGAGCTTGCGCGGCCGCAAGCAGGCTTGAAGCGGCCGGGATGATGCGCGACCTGACTGCGCGCCTGGCCGCTGAAGCCGGCTTGCGTGCAGCCTATGACGCTGCGAGTCAGGACTACATGAGGGCGAGAGACGCGGTGGCTGCGGGGGCGGGGGTGCCGCCCTTGCCCGCGGGCACGCAGACTGCGGGCGGAATGCCAGACCGGGTAAAGTGCCTCCACGCACTGGTAGCGCACGAGCTAGCCCGGCCGGGGGCGAACCCGATCGGACATGCGGCCATACTGGCCATGGGTCAGTGGTGGTCGGACGGGCCTTGCGTAGCTCCCGGCTGACGATGCATGAGCGGGCTAGTTGACGGAAGTGAAAATGGCTGACATAGCGCCGCAGCGGGTCGCGGCAATCGACTGCGGTACCAACTCGCTGCGGCTGCTCGTGGCCGATGCCTATCCCGGCCGTGGTCAGCTAGTTGACCTGCACAGGCGGATGGAGATCGTGCGACTCGGGCAGGGCGTCGACGCCACAGGCAAGCTCGCGCCTGAAGCGCTCGGGCGTACCTTCGCTGTGCTCGAGGAATATGAGCGGATCATCGCTGAATCCGGCGTGCGCACGGTTCGCATGGTGGCGACCAGCGCTACCAGGGACGCTTCGAACTCGGCTGAGTTCACCGCCGGAGTCAGGCGGATACTTGGCGTCGATCCAGAAGTGGTGACCGGTGACCAGGAGGCTCGCCTGTCCTTTAACGGCGCGACGGCCGACCTGGAAGACGTGGGTCCTCATCTGGTGGTAGACATCGGCGGCGGGTCCACCGAGTTCGTGCTTGGCATGGCGGGCGCGGGCGAAGGCGACAGCGGGCTGGCGGCTATCTCGATGAATCTGGGCAGTGTCAGGCTGACCGAGCGGTACCTGCACGGCGACCCGCCGAGCCAGCCAGAGATTGCCGAGGCGAAGGCGGAGATCGACGCCGCGCTGGACACCGCCGCTCGCGCCGTGCCTGTCACCGAGGCGAGGACGCTGGTCGGCGTGGCTGGCTCGGTCACCACGGTAACTGCGGTCGCACTCGGCCTGGATAGCTATGATCCCTCGCTCACCCATCATGCGCGGATCGCCGCTGAACGGGTTCACGAGATAGCCGGCCTGCTGCTCAGCCAGAGCCGCGCGGCGCGGACCAGGAACCCCGCAATCCACCCCGGCCGGGTCGACGTCATCGCCGCCGGAGCGCTGATTCTTGACCGGGTGCTGCACAGGTATGGCTTCGCCGAGATGGTGACCAGCGAGCACGACCTGCTCGACGGAGTCGCGTGGTCGCTGCTGACCGGTGATCAGCCGGCGGGCTGCCTGCCATGACCCAGGCCAGCGGTGCGCCCGGCCAGCAGCGCACCGGCTTGCCGAGTCTCGAGTCACCGAGTCCCGAGCCGCCAGGTCCCGAGCCGCCAGGTCCCGAGCCGCCAGGTCCCGAGCCGCCAGGTCCCGAGCCGCCAGGTCCCGAGCCGCCAGGTCCCGTGCCGCCAGGCACGGGCTGGCCAGGTGATCTGGCCACCGCAGCGACGCCCGTCGCCGGTGACGCGGGCAGCGTCGCCGGCCTCGCGGCCAGCGCGCAAACCCTGGCCGAGGTCACCGCGCGGGAATCGGTATGCCGTGCGTGCCCGCGCCTGGTCACCTGGCGTGAGCAGGTGGCAGTCGAACGCCGCCGTGCGTTCGCGGACCAGCGCTACTGGGGCCGTCCAGTACCTGGCTGGGGCGCAGATGCTCCGAAGGTGCTGATCGTCGGCTTGGCGCCAGCGGCCCACGGCGGCAACAGGACCGGCAGGATCTTCACCGGTGACCGCAGCGGTGATTTCCTCTTCGCTTCACTTTGGCGATGCGGACTGGCCGCGCAGGCGGCGAGTGTCTCCGCTGGAGATGGCCAGCGGCTGATCGGCACTCGCGTGGTGGCGGCAGTCAAGTGCGCGCCGCCACAGAACAAGCCGTCAACGACAGAGCGCGACACCTGCGCACCCTGGCTGACCGCAGAGTTCAGGCTGACTGCGGCGAGCCTGCGCGTCGTCGTCTGCCTGGGCCACTATGCCTGGCAATCGGCCTGGCGCGAGCTCGGCAAGCTGCACGGCCGACCGCCGCGGTCGCGTCCGTCCTTCGGGCATGGCGCCGAAGCTGAACTCGACGGGCTGCTCGTGATCGGGTGCTACCACCCGAGCCAGCAGAACACCTTCACTGGCAGGGTCACAGAGCCGATGCTCGACGCCGTGTTCAGCCGAGCCGCCGCTTACGCGGGCCTGCGATGACCGCCGCCGCCCGTTCGCCTGGTGAACTCAAGACACGTAGCGGCAGCGTGTGTATGCATGATGTAACAATGGCTCGAAGTTTCCGGCGAGCGAAGGACGCAAGCTGTCACGAATGATCAGCTTGGTGGCTTACAATGGCGAGCCACCTGATTCCGTAGAATCTTTGAATAAACTGCCTCACATGGGGTACGATTTCCGCGCCCCCGTAGCCCAAAGGAAGAGGCAAACCCCCTAAAAGGGTACCAGTGTCGGTTCGAGCCCGACCGGGGGTACGTCTGGCTCACTATGACGTACTTTCTCGTCAAACACTGTGTTCGTGCAGGTCAGGACGCTCTTGCCATGCGCATAAGCGCTGTGCATTTGCACAGGCCATCTGCGACTACTGATTTGCGATTCACTACTCGCGAGTTAACTAGTATTGACCTGCACGTAAATTAGTTTGGCGCTGGCTGGAACTCCGCAGGGGGCCGAGGCGGCCGACAGGCAAAACTCACCCGAACCGTTTGACGAGAGAATTACTACGCCCGGTCGGCGGGTCACCGAGCGCTACCTGGCCGGCCTCGTGCGGGCGGCCGTCCAGGTTAAGCTGCCGACGCACGGCCGGCTATGTGCACCCTCCTTGTGCACGTAGGTTGCCTGGCATCGGAGGGGCGTACCTGGGGAGTGCCCAGGTACGATGCGGTCAGGTGACCACCAGAGCGCGAGACTAAGCGGCGCACCCGGCGGCGGCGGTAGCAGGCGAGGGCCGGTGCCGAGGGGCGGGCGCGGGTCTGCGGAGCGGGGCCGCTGCACCGGGACACCGGAGCCTGGATACCGGAGCCTGGATACCGGAGCCTGGCGTCCTGCTACCCGCTGCGGTCGGGGCCTGCCCTGGTGATGGTGATCGCTACGATCACACGCTGATCCCTGATCATCGCGTTCCTGTAGTCATCCCAGTCAGGATGTTCGCCGGAGACCAGTCGGTAGTAGTCCACGAGCAACTCCATCGCCTCGGGGAGATGGATAATCTCGGCGACGCCTTCTGCCTGGACCCAATCGCCGTAGAACTGGTCGTTCATCACGCACAGCGAGGCGCGCGGGTCACGAACCAGGTTCTTCGTCTTGACGGCGGTCTCGCGGGTGCTGATCAGCACCCGTCCCGCGTCATCGACGCCGACGGTAACCGGTGAAAGCTGAGGTCGTCCGTCTGATCGCACCGTGGCCAGCACTGCCCGATGATGGGCACGCATGAACTCGCGAGCGCGCTCGGCATCCATCGAGGCGTCAAGCGCCGTTCAGCCGGGCAAGGCGCTGCACTTCATACTCATGCACAATCGCGGCGGCGTAAGCGTGCGTCAGGCCGTGCTCTTCGGCCAGCCAGGTCGCGCGTTCCGCGTGCCGCATGAAGGAAGGTCCAGATTCAAGGCGATGGAACCACTCTCGCAGGTCACTGCCGGTGACACGGGGGATGCGGGCGATCAGGTTCTTGTGCATCTCCGGAGAGTGGATCAGTGACAACGGGCACCTCCAGGCCGGGGCTTCTCCTGAGACGAGACTGCACCACGCGGAGCCCCCCTGGCAAGACCTGAACGTGACACTTCTGTTACTTGACCGAGGAATTAACGCCAGGTCACTGGACGATGCCCGACCCATCATAGTAAGTCGGGCGTCATCCTTGGGGAATCCTCACCTGACACCACAAACGATGAGGACTCCCCAGAACCGGCCGCAGCTACTCGCTCGGCGAGTACGCAATGCTGGCGAGTGAGGTGAAAGCCTCGGCGTTGCCGGGCGGCGCGCTGGCGACTAGGCCAAGGCCAGAAGCAAGGCCGACGCTGCCTGTCGTGCCGTTCGCGGTGCCAACTTCGATCTCGAGTACGTCAGCGGCCTTCGCCGCGGCTGGCAGGCGGGTCCACAGGCCGTTCGTCGGGCTTGGCTGATACATCGAGCCGTTGAAGTACACCACGCCGTTGATGACCGCGTAGGACGGCGCCGCCGTGCGGAAGTGCGTCGCGCCTGACTTCCAGCCGTCGACGAGCTTGAAGGCCCGCCACTTCGTGCTGGCGACCGGGTAGGAGAGATTGGCCAGTGAGGTGTACTGAGAGGCATATGGCCCGAAGACCTCGACCTTGCCGCTCGGCATGATCTCGACCCAGCCGGTGCTTGAGTCGAAGGTGTACTCGGAGACGATCAGTTCGCTCGCAGGTCTGGCGGCCTTGGGCAGCGTGAATGCCGACCATGCTGTCTTGCCTGTGGTCATGGAGCCTGACAGGTAGACCACGCCGTTGCTTACCGCCCAGGCCGGGTCGCCTGTGCCGTACACCGAGTTGCCGGACTTCCAGCCGTTCTCCAGGGTCAGTTTGCGCGACTTGATCGAGCCGGCCGGGAAGGAGACCCCTGACAGCGAGCTGAAGGCAGTCGCGTCGCCAGAGTAGGTCCACATTTCACCGTTGCTGCCGACGTACAAAGTACCCGCTATTTCATGTTTAGTATAAATCCGAATATAGAGGTCTTTCGATGGACTGGCGTATTTCGGCAGATATCCGAAGATCAGATCGCGGTTGGCGGGCTGCGTGACCGCGCCACGCAGGTAGACCACGCCGTCATGCAGCGACCAGGCGGGAGTTCCTGTGACGAGAGAGCGAGTCGAGGCGCTCTTCCATCCGCTGAACAGCTTGATCGTGTGCCACTTGAAGGTCGCCTGTGCCTTGCCCGCAACCGCCGGTGCCTGGCCGGCTGGCTGAGCCGGAGCGGCGGCAGCGGCGGTGCTGCCAGCCAGGGCGAGCAGCAGGCCGGCTGGCAGCCACAGCCGCCGTATCGACCTGAGCGGGAACGGCTGACGCGTATTCATTCCGAGTAGTCTCCTGTTCGTCCTTGGACTGATGCCGGATTGACCATGGCAAATCTTCCGGCGAGCAGCGATCTTAGGATGAAACAGGCCATTGCTCGTGTCCATGCGACTAACTAGAGACGCGACAGAGACCGGGCAAAGACGGGTGAGACTAGGACAGCCGCTCGAAGATCATCGCCATGCCCTGGCCGCCGCCGACGCACATGGTCTCGAGCCCGAAGGTCTTGTCGTGGAACTGCAAGCTGTTCAGCAGCGTCGAGGTGATCCTGGCGCCCGTCATGCCGAAGGGATGCCCGACCGCGATCGCGCCGCCGTTCACGTTCAGCTTGTCGAGGTCAATGCCGAGGTCGCGATAGGAAGGAACTACCTGAGCCGCGAACGCCTCGTTGATCTCGACCAGGTCGATATCGTCGATGGTCAGGCCGGCCCGCGCCAGCGCCTGCCGTGAGGCGCCCACCGGCCCGAGGCCCATGATCTCAGGTGAGAGAGCGGTGACGCCGGTTGCGACGATGCGGGCGATCGGCGTGATGCCAAGTTCGGCTGCCTTGCGGTCGCTCATCACGATCACGGCGGCAGCGCCATCGTTCAGCGGACAACAGTTGCCTGCCGTCACCGTGCCATCAGGCCTGAAGACAGGCTGGAGCCCGGACACCTTCTCGAGCGTGGTCCCAGCGCGCGGTCCGTCGTCCGCGGCTACCACCGTACCGTCCGGCATGGTCGCGGGAGTGATGTCGCGCTGCCAGAACCCGTTCGCGATTGCCTTCTCAGCCAGGTTCTGCGACCTGACTCCGAACTCGTCCTGCTCTAGCCGGCTGATGCCGCGGATCTGGGCGACGTTCTCTGCGGTTTGACCCATCGCGATATAAATGTCGGGAATCTCGCCGTTTTCCCGCGGGTCGTGCCAGGCGGGCACGCCGATGTCCGAGCGTGACGCGGTCCGCTCCTGCGCGGCGGCGAAGACGGGGCTCCGCGTTTCCGGCCAGCTGTCGCTGCTGCCTTTGCTGAACCTGCTCACCATCTCCACGCCCGCGGAGATGAAGACATCGCCCTCGCCGGCCTTGATCGCGTGGTAGGCCATCCGAGTCGACTGAAGCGACGACGAGCAGTACCTGGTGATCGTCGTCCCTGGCACCGTGTCGAGGCCGAGCATGACCGCGACCACGCGGGCCATGTTGTAACCCTGCTCGCCGCCTGGCAGGCCGCAGCCGAGGATGATGTCCTCGACCTGGGCCGGGTCAAGCTGCGGCACCTTGGCCAGCGCCGCCCTGATCATCTGCACCGTAAGATCGTCTGCGCGGATGCCGCCCATGGAACCTTTGAAAGCGCGCCCGATCGGCGAGCGTGCGGTAGCGACTACGACTGCCTCAGGCATGAAAGCTCCCTGGACCGGCGGTGACACCTCTGCTTTTACTGAACAGTAGCTTACGGAGCAGGGCTCCCGCCGCTGGCGAGCGGCCCTGACGTCACCGATGACCTACCTGCTGCGTGCGCTGGCGGACACCGCGCCGACCAGGGAAGCCGCGTTCCACTTCGCCGCCCCGGCCAGATCCCTGGCGTGCTCGCGCAGGCTGTAGTCGCCGCGCAATCCGGCCGTGGCGAGCGCCAGGTCCAGGTCGTTGCCGCAACGCTCGAGTACGATCGAGAAGTCACGCCGCACCGGCTGATGCAGGTCGTAGCCCAATGAGCGGTGGATGCGCGCGAACAGTGGCTTGTACATCCTGGCTCGCTCGTGCAGCCCTGACGAGTACGACATCGGGTTCTTGGGCCGCAGCCTGAGGTAGTCGGGGAGCATTCCGGCAAACGCCTGCCGCAACACCCATTTCTCCACGCCGTCTCTTATCTTCAGGCTCATCGGGAGCCTTAGGGCCAGTTCCACCAGGGCCGGGTCAAGGTAGGGCACCCGTGCCTCGACCCCCTGGCCCATCGCGGTCCTGTCGATCCGCTGCAACTCGGTACGCCCCAGGTTGGCGATCTTGTGCAGGAAGAGCCTTCGCTGCTGCCTGTCGCTTGCCTCGCCGTACATCTGGTAGCCGCCGAATAGCTCATCTGAACCGTCACCGGTCAGCACCACCTTGACTCCGGTCTCGGCAATTCGCCGGAATAGCGGAACGGAGACCACCGCGTTGATGATGTCGCCGTACTCGGTGAGCTCGGAGATCCTGATCGCCTCCCTGACCTCGGCGAGCCTGATCTGCCGAGGCAAGATCTCGATCACCTCGTGCGGCACGCCGAGGTCAGCCGCGAGCCTGCTGGCATAGTCCAGATCCTGGCTGCCTGGCGCCCCCACCGTGAAGGCCACGCAATCGGGATGAAGCGCCCGAACGTGCGCTAGCAGCAGTGAGCTGTCAAGGCCCCCAGACAAGATCACGCCAACCGTCAGGTCAGTGCTCACCCTGACCCTGATTGCGTCGAGCAGCGCCGCCCGCAGCAGGGCCATTGCCTCGTCAGGGTCGTCGATCACGCTCGACGTCCCTGCCTGCCCTGGGTCGCGCCTTCCGGTGGCGAGCAGGCCGCTGTAGGGCACGAGCAGCGGCTGGGTGCCTGGCTCGGCCCAGCCGTGGCATCCGGCGGGAACCTCGGCCACCGGCGCCCCGACCGGCACCAGGGCCTTGATCTCAGAGGCCACGTACAGGCACCCGTCGCGCAGCGACCAGTAGAGCGGCTTGACGCCAAGCGGGTCCCTGGCCAGGTAGACCCGCCCGGTCGCGCGATCGGAGATAGCGAACGCGAACTCACCGCGCAGGCGCCTCGCGGCCGACTCCCCCCAGGCTGCGTAGGCTTCGAGTACCACCTCTGTGTCGCCGCCGGTGCGGAACTCGCAGCCGAGCCGCTCAAGCTCGGCCCGCAGCGAGCGGTAGTTGTAAACCTCGCCGTTGTAGCAGAGTAGCCAGCGGCCATCGGCCGATTTCCAGGGCTGCACGCTGCGGGCCGCGTCGACGATCTTCAGCCGCTGAACCCCCGCGAGCAGGCTGGTGCCGACCGTGACCTCTTCGACTTCACCGCGCGGCGCAAGAGCTTCCAGCATCAGCCGCCAGAGGGCACGGTTCGGACTGCCACCCGCGACGAGCGCGATCCCGCACATCGAAATCAGTAGCCCGGCTGGCCGCGTAGCGAGCCGCGCGGTCCGTGAACGACCTTCGGCCTGAAGCACACGTGCCAGGCCTGACCCTCGTCGATTACGTTGACTTCGTCGGCGCGCTGCCGGTCGAGCAGCAGTCCGCGCAGGATACGGTGCGCGTGGAACCTGCGGTACCAGGCCATCTCCACGTCCGCCGCGTAGCCGACGCAATGGGCGCTCGGCAGCAGCGCCAGGTAGCCAAGCTCCTTGAGCCTTCGCTGGTGTGCCACGCTGCGCGCCAGGCTGGTGACCCACAAGGGCGGCGTTCCAGGAGGCGCCAGCCGCGCGAACTCGTCGGCGATCTGATTGAGCCAGGTGACCGCCTGCGGCCTGGTCCTTGCCAGCCACATTCCGGCGGTCCTCGGCGCCCGGCCGGGCAGCGTGCGCCTTTCTGCCTTGCGCGCGGCCCGGCCGAATAGCGTCTCCGCCTGGTGCCGGTACCTGAACCGCAGTTGTCCTTCGTCGCTCAGTTCGTCGAGGTCGATGAGATCGGGCGCGACGAGCAGTTCCCTATCGGTCAGGTATCCGCGCTTGCGTCCCCACCACACCACATCGATCTGGGCCAGCATCGAGATCCTGACCAGCGCGGACAGCCCGTCTGAGCCGGCGCGACCGGTCGAGTTGGCGTGCTGGCCAGGCTCGTAGTTGCGGACGTCGAACAAGAGCCTCGTGATCGTCTGGTCCTTGCCGCCAGGCGTCGCATCGAGCACGTCGGAGAATTGCCCCTCACCGAGCCTGTGGCTGAGGATGTGCTCAGCGGACTCGTTGTCGCAGACACCGAACTGCGCGAGTTCCGCGACAAGTTCGCCGACTGCCGCGCGGTAGGAACCGAAATCCGGCTCGCAGGGCGCGAAATCGGGTACTGGCGGGCGGCTACGCGCCACGCCCTGGTCAGCCAGCCACAGTGTCACGTAGTCCCCCCAGGATGCGAAGAAATGCCGAGCCGTACAGCGCACAGAGTGTAACAACGCGACTGCGAACAGTAGTGGCCTTTAGCGCTCTATCCCTTCTGGCCCGTTCGGGCGTACGTGGCCATGAAGAGGTGTCCTGTGGCCCTGGGTCTGGCTCTAGGCTGAGACCTTCAGGCGAGCGCAGCGTCGCGCCGCCGTCCGAACCAAGGGGTTTTCATGCAGGTGCACGAGTCGCTGGTGGATTTGATCGGCAACACGCCGCTGGTCAGGCTGCGCAGGGTCACCAGGAGCCTCGGACACGGCGGCGAGCACGCGGGCGCGCCTACCGTGCTTGCCAAGGTCGAGTACGTCAACCCTGGCGGCTCGGTCAAGGACAGGATCGCGCTGGCCATGGTGCAGGACGCCGAGGAGTCTGGCGCGTTGCGGCCTGGCGGCACGATCGTGGAGCCGACTAGCGGGAACACCGGTGTGGGGCTGGCCATCGTGGCTGCGGAGAAGGGCTACAAGTGCGTGTTCGTCTGTCCTGACAAGGTGGCGCAAGACAAGATCGCCACACTGCGCGCCTACGGTGCCGAGGTCGTGGTCTGCCCGACGACGGTATCGCCCGAATCGCCTGACTCTTACTACAGTGTGTCTGATCGGCTGGCCGCAGAGATCCCTGGCGGATGGAAACCTGACCAGTATTCGAACCCGGCCAACCCTCGCTCGCACTACCTGGCGACCGGGCCGGAGATCTGGAACCAGACTGACGGCAAGGTGACCCACTTCGTAGCCGGCATCGGCACCGGCGGCACGATCTCGGGCACCGGCCGCTACCTCAAGGAGGTGTCTGGCGGCCGGGTCAAGGTCATCGGCGCCGACCCTGAAGGGTCGGTCTACTCGGGCGGAACCGGCCGGCCTTACCTGGTCGAGGGTGTCGGCGAGGACTTCTGGCCGCAGACCTACGACAAGAGCGTCTGCGACGAGATCATCGCCGTGAGCGACGCCGACTCGTTCTTGATGACCCGCCGCCTGGCGAGCGAGGAGGCGCTGCTTGTTGGCGGATCCTGCGGGATGGCGGTGGTCGCCGCGCTCAAGGTGGCGCGGGGGGCGCGGCCTGGCGACGTGATCGTGGTCCTGTTGCCAGACGGCGGGCGCGGCTACCTGTCCAAGGTGTTCAACGACGACTGGATGGCCGACTACGGTTTCCTGACCTCAGCCGAGCAGGAGCCGAAGATCGCGGACGTGCTGGAAAGGAAGCGCGGCCAGTTGCCGCTATTCGTGCACGCACATCCCGGCGAGACGGTTCGGGCCGTGATCGAGACCTTGCGCGAGTACGACGTGTCGCAACTTCCCGTACTCAAGGAGGAACCGCCGGTGATGGCGGCGGAGGTGATCGGCTCGATCACTGAACGTGAACTGCTCGACGCCCTGCTCAGCGGTCGCGCTGAGCCTGGTGAACCGGTTTCCGCTCACATGTCACCTCCGCTGCCGATGATCGGCTCAGGCGAGCCGATCAGTGCCGCGGTCGCCGCGCTGGAGAAGGCAGGCGCTGCTGTCGTACTTGTCGATGGAAAGCCGACCGGAATGATCACCAGGCAGGACGTGCTGACTTACCTGGCCGGCTAGAAACCGAGAATTTGGCGCTCGTGGCGGACTAGTTTCACATCGCGGCCGCTTGACGGCGACCGGGTGCAGACATCTACCGGAGGCGAAGGCATTGGCTCAGATCCGCGCGGCAGACAGTTTCGAGACCTTGGCCATTCACGCTGGCCAAGACCCCGATCCGCTGACTGGGGCGGTCGTGCCGCCGATCTACCAGGTATCCACCTACAAGCAGGACGGCGTCGGCGGCCTGCGCGGCGGCACCCATGCAGGCATCGGGTCAGGACCTGGCCGCTGGATCGAGGGCTATGAGTACTCGCGAACCGCCAACCCCACCCGGGGAGCGCTCGAGGAGTGCCTGGCCGCGCTAGAAGGCGGGACCAGGGCGCTGGCGTTCGCCTCCGGCATGGCCGCGGAAGACTGCCTGCTCCGCACCATCTGCCGTCCTGGCGATCACGTCCTCATACCGCACGATGCCTACGGCGGCACGTACCGGCTGTTCGACAAGGTGCTCACGCACTGGGGCGTCACGTACCACCCGGTGGCGGTTTCTGATCCGCCTGGCGTCAGGGCCGCGGTTGCCGAGCACCGGCCGAAGCTGATCTGGGTGGAGTCGCCGACGAATCCGCTGCTCTCGATCGCCGACATCGGACTGCTCGCGGAGATCGCTCACTCGGCCGGCGCGATGCTCGCGGTGGACAACACGTTCGCCTCGCCCTACTTGCAGCAGCCATTGGTGCACGGCGCCGACGCGGTCGTGCACTCCACGACCAAGTACCTTGGTGGGCACTCCGACGTGGTTGGCGGGGCGATCGTGACATCTGACGCCGACCTCGCCGCCAGGTGCGCTTTCCTGCAGAACTCGACTGGCTCGTCGGGCGGTCCATTCGATGCCTGGCTGACCCTGCGCGGCATCAAGACCCTGGCCGTCCGGATGGAACGGCATTGCGACAACGCCGCTCAGGTGGCGCTCATGCTGGCCGGGCACGCCAAGGTGAGCGCGGTCTACTACCCCGGCCTGCCCGAGCACCCTGGACACGAGGTGGCCGCCAAGCAGATGCGCGCATTCGGCGGCATGGTGTCCTTCAGGCACGCGGAAGGCGAGCGGGCGGCGATCGAGATGTGCGGCCGCACCAGGCTGTTCACCCTCGGCGAGTCACTCGGCGGTGTCGAGTCTTTGATCGAGCACCCGGCTTCCATGACGCACGCCGCTGCGGCGGGCTCGCCGCTTGAGGTTCCCGCTGACCTGGTCAGGCTCTCCGTCGGCATCGAGAACAGCGACGACCTGGTACAGGACATCAGAGCCGCGCTCGGCTGAGCTTCCTACCAGGGCAGTTGCCGCGGTGCGATGGTGGCGTCCGAGCCACGCCTCGCCCTCGCGGCATGCTGCTCGTGGCCGATCACGTGCATGACCGCGTTGATCAGGGCCAGGTGGGTGAATGCCTGGGGGAAATTGCCCAGATGCCTGCCTGACTTGGGGTCGATCTGCTCGGCGTAGAGCATGAGCGGGCTGGCGTAGGAAAGTACCTTCTCGCACAGGTCGCGGGCGCGGGTGAACTCCCCGATCTCGCAGAGGGCGGACACCAGCCAGAACGAGCAGATCGTGAAGGTGCTCTCCGCCCCGGTGAATCCGTCGTCGGTCTCCTCCGGGAGGTACCTGAGCAGCAGGCCGTCTTGCGACAGGTCGTCAGCGATGGCGAGCACCGTCGCCTTGATCCTGCCGTCGGTTGGCGGCAGGAATCGAAGCAACGGCATGAGCAGCAGCGAGGCATCGAGTGCCGTCGTCTCGTAGTGCTGGCAGAACACGCCGCGGTTGTCGACCGCGTTGGCACAGATGTCGGCGTGGATCTCGTTCGCCGCCTCCTGCCATTGCGCCGCGGTGTCTAGTTCGTCCCTGATCCTGGCCAGCCGCGCTCCCCGGTCGGCGGCCACCCAGCACATCAGCTTCGACGAAGTGAACTGCCGCGGTTCGCCTCTTACCTCCCACATGCCCTGGTCGGGTTCGCGCCAGTGGGCCAGCGCTTGCTCGACCTGATGCCTGGCCATCTGCCAAACGCGCTCGTCGAGCCAGTCGCGAGACTTGGTGTGCAGGTAGAGAGCGTCGAGTACCGCGCCCCAGACGTCGTTCTGGCGCTGGCTGTAGGCGGCGTTGCCGACCCGGACCGGCCGGGCGCCCTGATAGCCGCGAAGTTGTTCGACTTCGCGTTCGGCCAGGTCCCTGGTGCCGTCGATACGGTAGACGATCTGGAGATCGTCACGGTCCCTTTCCACCAAGTCGGTCATGAACGCGAAGAAATCGCTGGCCTCCCACTCGAACCCGAGCGTGTAAAGACCCCACAGGGCGAACGTCGAATCCCTGATCCAGCTATACCGGTAGTCAAAGTTCCGCTTACCGCCTTGAACCTCAGGCAGCGACGTCGTCGCCGCAGCCGCGATCGCCCCGGTTGGTGCGTAAGCCAGGCCCTTCAGCGTCAGGGCGCTCCTGGCCAGGTAGGTTCGCCAGCGATGGTTGGGCAGGTTGCCTCTGGCCAGCCAGTGACGCCAATGGTGCACCGTCCAGAGCAGCCTGCGCTGGGCTTCTTCATAGCTCTCTGGTGGTGGCTGGCGGCCCCAGGACAGCACGCAGAATCTGGAGTCGCCTTCCCTGAGCAAGGTACGTGCCCGGGCGCTGCCGCCCTCGACGCCGATCCTGATGTCAGAACTGAGCGTCAATGTCCTGGCCGCAGACTCCTCGCCAGCCGGTTCTTCTGGCTCCTCTGGCTCCGCTGGTTCCTCTGGCGTGATCGAGACCTGGTAAAACCCCCGCTCGGTGTGGTTCCATCGGGCTCGCCGCCGCCCGTAATCGAATACGGGATCGCAGTCCATGACCACTTGCACCGACCCGTTCGTGCAGCTCACGGTGCGCAGCAGCATATTGTCGGCCTCGTAGTCGGCAGGCGGCCTGCGCAGCGAGCCACGCTGCGGGTTCTCGTGCCGCCACGGACCCATGACCAGGCAATCGTGGACAATTACCCAGCCTTCACCGCAACTCCAGGTCGTTTCAAGCACCATGGTGCCAGGCAGGTAGCGGCGGTCGGCGGGCACATCGACGTCGGCAGGCCCGAGTTTGAACGAACCCGCGTCCCTGTCAAGCAGCGACCCGAACACGCTTGGCCCGTCCATCCTCGGCAGGCACAGCCACTCCACCGACCCACTCGGAGCGATCAGGGACGTAACCTCGCCGTCGGAAAGGAATCCGTAGTCGGCGATCTGCGGGAACGGCGAGAACTCGGCCGCCCCGATCGCGCCGGCCGCGCCTGTCATCAGCTACCACCTCACCCACTCACTCACCCGCCCACACCCGCACCCGTGCCCGCCGGCTCTGACCCACCTACCCACGCCCGCCCCATCCAAAAGACCCAACCCCCGCCCCGCCCCCGCCCCGGCGGCGGTGCGGGGGCGCCCACGTTGCGGGGTTGTGGGGGCTGGGCGCCTGCGTTGGGGGTTGGTGTGGGCTGGGTGCCCCCGGCGGGGGCGCCCACGTTGCGGGGTTGTGGGTGCGGGGGCGCCCACGTTGCGGGGTTGTGGGGGCTGGGTGCCTGCGTTGGGGGTTGGTGTGGGCCTGGGTGCCTGCGTTGGGGGTTGGTGGGGGCTGGGTGCCCCCGGCGGGGGCGCCCACGTTGCGGGGTTGTGGGGGCTGGGGCGCCCACGTTGCGGGGTTGTGGGGGCTGGGCGCCCCCGGCGGCGGCGCCTGCGTTGCGGGGTTGTAGGGGCGGGGGCGGGGGTTAGTGCCAGACCATCAGTACGAGGATCACTAGCCAGATAAGTCCGACAAGACCGCCCATCATGGCGATGCGGCTTTGCTCCACATTGGCTAGGTGCCCGGCTTCGGCGCCCACCGGGGTCGGGGTGCCGGGCGTCGGCTGGGCCGAAGGCGTGTCGGCCGGTGCGCTCTCGGCCGAGGCCGGGCCGGCCGAAGCTGGGCCGGCTGGTGCTGGGCCGGCTGGTGCTGGGCCGGCCTCGGCTGGGCCGGCCTCGGCTGGGCCGGCTGGTGCTGTGTCGGAGATTGTGGTGTCGGATGGCACCGTACCGGCCGACGGGGTGTCGGCCGGAGTGGTGGCGGGGACCACGGCTGAGCCGGTGGAAGCGCTCGTGGGGACCACGCTTGTGGTGCCGGCGAGCAGTGCGGCCCCGTCGAGTGCCTTGATGGCGCGGCGCTGGTCGCGGATGATCAGCGCGAGCAGGGCAAGAGCCACGATGAAAAGGGTTGCCGAGATTATCACCCAGGGCTGGCCAGCCAGTGAACTACCGTGCACCTTGATCATCGAGGCAAGCGCCTCGCCCGCTATCAGCACTCCGAGTGAGGCTAGCGCGAAGATGAACGTGGTCCGGCTGAGATATCGCACGACCTTGACATCCCGTTGCCTGATGTAACGCGGCGTAGACGAGATGGCGATCGTGACCGGGCCGATCGTGAAGACCACGAACAGTAGGTGCAGCCAGAGGACTAGGTGCTGCGTGAAGGTCTTGATCATGGCCGAAGTCTAGAACCCGGCCCTTCCGCAGACGATATGTAGCGCGTTATTGGGGTAGATGTCTGCCGGAAATACCAGAACCAGAGGGCTAACCCTGGCTCTGGCACTCCAAGACTGCGGCGCTGCCTACCCGACGTGGAACCCAGATGGCGCGCGGGCGGCGCTTACGACAGTTGCTGCTTAGGACTTCTTGTTCTGGATAAAGGCGAAAACGCCAAGGCCAAGGCCCACGACGATAGCAACGGCGCCACGGATCAGGTGACCGCCACCCTTGTTGTGCACGTGGCTGCCGATGTTAAGGAACGCGGGCGTGGCGCCAACCATGTACAGGATGCCAACGATGATGGCCAGGACCCCGATGATGGCCAGGATCAGGACTACCGGCTTCTTGCTGCCGGACGCCGCGCTTGTTGTGCTCACTTCTTCCTCCTCAAGGAATCTTTGCTTGATCTCCGCCAGGCGGGCGGGACACCCCGGATCTCCGCCGGAGGCGACCACGTGCCGCACCGTACTACGTACTGAGCCAGGACGAGTCTTACTTCCTGAAAGCGCCCGATTTTAATACTGAAAGGCCTCAGGAGGTCACCGACCGCGAGCCCGGCGGGACCGCAGGAAGTCGCTCACGACGTACTCGCCCAGGCTGTCGGGCATTGCTCGCAGTACCCGGCCTCCGTTCCGTTTCGCCACTTCGTCAACGAACGAGGTCAGCCGTTCGTCATCAGCAAGCATGAAAATGTTCATCGTGGCCTGCCGCCTGGTCATCTTGTCGACCTCGGCCATGGTCAGCTCGAGTGTTTCAGGCGACGGCGGCCAGTCGAACCAGGACCTGCCGTCTCTGCGCAGGTGCGCCGTCGGCTCACCGTCGGTGATGACAAGCACGACCGGATTGTGCTCGGGCCGCCGGTCGAGGAAACGTCCGGCGAGCACAAGCGCATGGTGCAGGTTAGTGCCCTGCACCATGTCCCAGCCAAGGCCGGCCAGGTCGGTTTCCTTGAGTTCCCTTGCGTAGTTGGAGAAGCCGATGACCTGCAGGGCATCCTGCGGGAATCTGGTGCGCACCAGCGAGTAAAGCGCCAGTGCGGTCTGCTTGGCCGCGCTCCAAGTGCCGCGCAGCGCCATCGAGTACGACAGATCGACCAGCAAGCACACTGCGGCGCAGGCACGGCGTTCTGTCTCGGCGACCTCGAAGTCGCTGACACTGAGCTTGACGGCGGTACGCCAGGTACCGCCGCGTAGCAGTGCGTTCCTGACCGTGGCGGCGGCGTCGATCGGCTGTTCGTCACCGAAGCGCCACTGCCTCGTGGCGCCGGTCAGTTCGCCCACCTGCCCCACGTCATGCTGGTCGTGGTCACCGTGCCCGCCCTCGGCGAGCTTGGCGAACACCTTGCGCAGCGCGGTGTCGCCGAGCCTGCGGACGGCCTTGGGGGTCAGTTCGAGCTTGCCCTCGTTGTTGGTCAGGTAGCCCTGCCGCTCAAGCTCGCGTTCGATCCGCTTGAGCGCCTCCATGTCGTCTACGGCTTGCCGGCCGAGCGCACGCCTGACCGCTTCCTCGTCGACGTCGTCGAGCATCGCTCCCGGATAGTCCTGGCGCAGCGACTCCTCGAGCTCGGCGAGATCGGCCAGTTCGGAAACGGCCGTGGTCGCATCGCCGAGTCCGAGGGGTTCGCTGCCGCTCATCTGCTCTCTGCGGCCGCTCAACCCCTCCCAGTCGGCGTCTGGCCTGCGTTCCCTAAGCGCCGCCGCCAGCCTCGCCATTTCCTGCGCCAGCCCGGCGTCATCAAAGGTCTGTGCCATCAGGCCAGCTAGTTCGTCCCTTTGCTCCTCGGTCAGCGAATTCAGCAGCCGCTGCGCCGCCGACATGCGCCTGACTAGCGAGTCGACCAGTTCCTCCAGGTTCTGCGGCTGTTCGGGAAAGAACTCGCCGTACTGCTCCATGAAGGCGTCGAAGTCGGCCTGAGCGTGCTCACCGCGGGCGTCGGCCTCGATCATGTCGGTCAGCGCGGCCATCATGTCCTTGACCCGGCCCATGGCCTCGCTGTTTGAATCCGACACCGCGTCCTTGATGCCGCGGAACTGGCTGTCCAGCACCTCCTTCCTCAGCAGTTCCCTGAGTCGCTCGAAGGTCTGAGCGGCGGCCTGGCTGCGCCACTGATAGCCGGACAGCTGCCTGATCGCGCCTGCGGTGTCGGCCGGCAGGGAATCGAGCTCGGCCTCGCGCATCCTGGCGTCGTCGCCTGGGTCAGGGAACAGCTCGGCCCGCTCCTGGCCGATGGCGGTGTCGAGCAGCGCCCTCGCCTGGTCGAGTATGCCGTCAAGCCTGCCGCTGCGACGCAACTCGCGCTGCCGCTCGCGCACCTGCCTGAGCAGGTCGTCGAGGCCGCGGCGGCCGGCCAGGCCGCGCTTGATCAGGTCACGTAGCGCGCTGGCCGGGTCTTCTCCGCTCAAGATGGAGTCGCCAAGCGCGTCCACCGCTCCGCGCACGTCATAAGGCGGCTCGAGCGGATCGGGGCCGCCGTCGAACGGACCGTAACGATATGGAGTCATGCTGCCACCTAGATCAGGTCCGGTAGACGGTGCCGCCGTCCACGACATCCTTGGACAGCCTGCGCATCAGGTAGAGGCCCTCAAGCGCGAACTCAAGGGCAGCCGCGGCCTGGCCGAAAGACTCGCCGCCGTTGCCGTCCAGCCGCTCCATGATCCTGGCCAGGCCAGGCACCTCGCCAATCCTGCGCAGCAATTCGGCGGCTGGCAGCAGATCCGATGACTCCACGCTGCCGCCATCGGCGAACCTGGCGACCAATCCTGACAGGTCGGTGCTGCCAAGGCGGGCGCGGAAGGTGTCCGCCGTAGCGCGACGCAGCAAGTGCTCGAGTACCTCAGCTTCCCTGCCTTCCTCGCTCACCTCGAACTCGACCTTGCCGCGCAGCGTGGTCACCACGGCGGGCAGGTCGCAGATCCTGGCCACTGGCTGATCCTCACCGCTGATGGCGGCGCGGCGGACAGCGGCGGCCACGACGGCCTCTGCCGCCGCGATCGCGAACCTGGCTGATACCCCAGAACGCGAGTCGACAGCGGGCGATGAGCGGACCAGCCTGGTGAACCTGCCGATGACCTCGGTGAGGTGCGGCGGAAGCACTGCGTCCTTGGCGCCCTCGCCGTTCCGGGAGATCTCCGCTTCCTGACTGATGACCGCGAGTTCGTCATCGAGCGACAACGGGTAATGGGTGCGGATCTCGGCGCCGAACCTGTCCTTGAGCGGGGTGATGATACGGCCCCTGTTGGTGTAGTCCTCAGGATTGGCGCTTGCGACGAGCACGATATCGAGCGGCAGCCGGAGTGCGTAGCCGCGGACCGCGATGTCACGCTCCTCGAGCACGTTGAGCAGCGACACCTGGATCCGCTCGGCCAGGTCGGGCAATTCATTCAGGCAGAACACGCCGCGGTTGGTGCGCGGTACGAGACCGTAGTGAATGGTCTCCGGGTCGCCTAGAGTGCGCCCCTCTGCCACCTTGACCGGGTCGATGTCACCGATCAGGTCGCCCACGCTGGTGTCAGGCGTGGCCAGTTTCTCGCCGTACCGATCGCTTCTGTGCCGCCAGGTGACCGGAAGTTCGTCGCCGAGTTCGGCGGCGAGACGGCGACACCTTACACAGGTCGGCTGGTAAGGATGATCGTTGATCTCGCAGCCCGCTATCGCGGGCGACCACTCGTCGAGCAGGCCGGTGAGGGTGCGGATGAGGCGGGTCTTACCCTGGCCGCGCTCCCCGAGCAGGATTACGTCGTGGCCGGCGATGAGGGCGCGTTCCAGGTGCGGCCGCACGGTTTCCTCGAACCCGAGTATCCCTGGGAACGGGTCTTCGCCCGCGCGCAGATAACCGATCAGGTTCTGCCTGATCTCGTCTTTCACCGAGTGGTGCCGGTGCCCGCTGCCGCGTACCTGGCCGAGTGTGCGGAGGTCTGGGGCTGATGAAGTAGTCGTGGCTGCTGGGGACTGGCGTTGTGGCTGCACGATTCGACACTATGTGCATTGCGGCCTGGTCCGCATCTTTGGAGGCACACGATGACTGCTCCGGGCCCGGTCCTGGTGATCGACATCGGCGGCACGAAGCTGGCCGCAGGCGTGGCAGAGCCGGGCGGCCGGCTGATCACCTGGGCGCAGGTGCCGACGCCAAGGGTCACCGATGCCGAGCAACTGTGGCGGACGCTCGAGTCGCTGCTATGTCAGGTGCTGAAGACGGCGAAAGTCGCTGAGCGGGGCGAGCTATCAGGGGTCGGGTGCGGGTGCGGCGGGCCGATGGAGTGGCCAGCCGGGCGGGTCTCGCCGCTTAACATTCCCGCCTGGCGGATGTTCCCGCTGCGCGACCGGCTGGCTGAAAGATTCGGCGGCGTCGCCGGGCAGGCGGCCGAGGGCGGGATTCCTGTCCGGTTGCACAACGACGCCGTCTGCATGGCCGCCGGCGAGCACTGGCGCGGTGCCGGGCGCGGGCGGCGGAACGTGCTCGGGATGGTGGTATCTACCGGAGTCGGCGGCGGCCTGATCCTCGACAACCACCTGATCAACGGAGCGTCAGGCAATGCCGGCCACATCGGGCATGTTGTCGTAGACCCAGACGACGGGCCGGTCTGCGCGTGCGGTGGCATCGGGTGCCTCGAGGCGATCGCCCGAGGGCCTGCCCTGACCGCGTGGGCGCAGGAACAGGGATGGCGGACGGGGCAGCCGGACGTCACAGGGCAGGACCTTTCCGGCGATGCAGCCCAGGGCCATGGTGTCGCGCGTGCGGCCATGCGGCGGGCTGGCCGGGCGCTCGGGATCGCGATAGCGTCGGCGACCAACCTGTGCGACCTTGAGGTCGTAGCCGTCGGCGGCGGCCTGTCTCAAGCCGGGGCGCTGATCTTTGATCCATTGCAGGAGGCGCTCGCCGCGCACACGAAGCTGGACTTCGCCAGGCAAGTGCGGGTGGTGCCCGCCGCGCTCGGCCAGCACACGGGCCTAGTCGGCGCGGCCGCGCTTGTCATGGCCGGGCACATGTACTGGACCGGCGACTAGCGGCGACTAGCGGCGAGTACCGAGCAGGCCAGGACCGGGCAGGGCGCAGGTGGCTACAGGTTGCCGCGCCTGGCTTGCTCGCGCTCGATGGCCTCGAACAGCGCCTTGAAGTTGCCCTTGCCGAACCCCTCAGAGCCGTGCCGCTCGATCAGTTCGAAGAACACGGTCGGCCGGTCTTGGGCCGGCTTGGTGAAGATCTGAAGCAGGTAGCCGTCTTCGTCGCGGTCGGCGAGAATGCGCAGGTCGCGCAGTTCCTCGGCGCCGACCCTGGTCTCGCCGACCCAGTCGCCGAGAGTGTCGTAATAGCTGTCAGGGGTGGGCAGGAAGGCGACGCCCGCGGCGCTCATCCGGCGCACGGCGCAGACGATGTCGTCGGTCTCGAGCGCGATGTGCTGTACGCCTGGCCCGCCGTAGAACTCCAGGTACTCGTCGATCTGCGACTTCTTCTTGCCGATGGCGGGCTCGTTGATGGGGAACTTGACCTTGCGGCTGCCGTCGGCAACGACCTTGCTCATCAGCGCCGAGTACTCGGTCGCGATGTCGTCACCGACGAACTCCTTCATGTTGGTGAAGCCCATCACCTGGTGGTAAAAGTCGACCCACTTGTCCATCAGGCCGAGTTCCACGTTCCCCACGCAGTGATCGACGGCGGTGAAGAACGGAGCCGCGTTCGGCTCGACCAGCGGAGCGGCGGCCACATACCCTGGCAGGTAGGGTCCGGTATACGCCGACCGCTCGACCAGGCTATGCCTGGTGTCGCCGAAGGTGGAGATCGCGGCGCGCACTACCTTGCCGTGCTCGTCTTCCGCGACATGCGGCCACTCCAGGGGTGTGGCTCCCCTGGCCACCGCATAGCTGAAGGCATCGCGGGCCGAAGGCACGCCGATGGCGAGGTCGATGACACCGTCGCCGTGCGCGGCCACATGCCCGGCCAGTTCACTCGAAGGGCTGAGCGCCCCGCGCAGCACGAATCGCGCGGAGCCGGACTCGAGCACGTAAGCCACCTCATCCCGGCAGCCGGTCTCCGGGCCTTTGTAAGCTACGCAGCGCATGCCGAAGGCGGTGGAGTAGAAGTGCGCGGCCTGCCTGGCGTTGCCGACGGCGAACACGACCGCGTCCATGCCGGTGACGGGGAACTCGTCGTGCGGCGCGACCGTGCGCTGGTGAGCTCCGGTTTGCGTGGTCATAAGTCAGCTCCTCGCGTCGGTATTCAGGCTGTCATGGAAGGATCGAACGAAGAGGACAGGGTGTGCAACTGTTGTGTCTTCTGCTAGGCAATTTGCGCAAGTTAACAGACGACGGGAGGTTAGCCGGTGATCGATACGCTCGACGCCAGGCTGATCGAACTGCTAGCCCGCGAACCGCGGGTCGGCGTGCTGGAGGCATCGAGGCGGCTCAGCGTGGCCAGGGGAACCGTCCAGGCCAGGCTTGACCGGATGGCCGAACGCGGCGTGATCACCGGCTACGGCCCCGAAATTGACCCGGCCGCGATCGGGCACCCGGTCACCGCGTTCATCACGCTCGAGCTGACTCAGGCGGGCGGTCGGAGCGTGGTCGCAGAAAGGCTGGCGGTGATCGACGAGATACTTGAGGCTCACACGATCACCGGCTCAGGCGACATGCTCTGCCGGGTGGTCGCCCGTGACAACTCTGACCTGCAGCGGGTGATCGACGCGATCGTGGAAGTGCCCGGCGTGGTGCGGACCTCCACGGTGATCGCCCTCGCCACCGCGGTCAGGTACCGCACGACCCCGCTGGTGCGGGCTAGCGCGCAGCTCTAGGGCACGGCAGCTCGGCGATCTCGCCGGCTATCTCAGTCACCGCATTGACCAGCTCGCTCCGGTCAGCCCGGCTGGCGAACAGCATCCACCCGACGCTAATGCCGCCGATGGCCATCGCCGCCCTGACTCGTTCAGGCAACCCCGCGTCAGGCTCGGTCAGCAAGTCGATCAAGAACTCGATCCGTTCCTTGAACAGATCGCCACGTCGCTTCATGGAGCCGAGCATGTTCGCCGAGGCCTGGTTCTGATGCAGCATGCGGAACACCTGATCGCCCTTGGCGACTATGTCCACGTACCTGCTCAGGACCTCTCGCCTGGTCTGCGCCGTCCTCGGCTGCTCGCGTCCCCAGGCAATCAGCGAGTCCATCTGGTCGGCGTAGTCCTGCACCAGGCTGGCGACGATGTCTTCCTTGGACTTGAAGTGGTAATAGAGGGCGGCCTTGGTCACGTCAATCCGCTCGGCGATCTCCCGCAGCGACGTGCCGTCGTACCCGTGCTCGGTAAACAGTTCGACTGCTACCTGCTGAATCCGGGCGCGGGTGTCTGAGCGGTGCCGTGAATCCGCCTCGCCTTGACCGACCCCGTGAGGGCCATTCATTCTTTGCGCCACCTTGGACTTAACCTACTTGACGACCGGTTAGTAAACAGCTTAGGCTACCGATGGCGAGAATGCTAGCCGGTCGGCAAGTAGGTTGTCACGGCAGACGGGGCCTGATCAAGCCGGAAGTTCAGGCAGGGGCGGGACAGCTGAACAGCCGGATCAGCGTATCTGGTCAGGTGCCCAGGCCAGGCGAGCCGGGGCCGATGCGACGGGATGAGGAGTTTAACCATGTCAGAGGTCGACGCGGTGGCCGGAGGAGCCGCTGCTGGCGAACCACCAGCTAGCGAGAGCTCCCAGCCGTTCGGGCGCAGGCGCGACGTGATGATCGTGCTGCCCGGCCTGCTGCTAGCGCTTATGCTGGCCATGCTTGACCAGCTTGTCGTGTCCACGGCGCTGCCGCGTATCGTCGGTGATCTCGGCGGGCTCAACCACCTGTCCTGGGTCGTCACCGCTTACGTGCTGGCCTCGACGATCACGACGCCGCTCTACGGCAAGCTTGGCGACCTGTACGGCCGCAAGCGCCTGCTGATCGCGGCGATCGTCATCTTCCTGATCGGCTCGGCCCTTTCCGGCCAGGCGCACTCCATGGACCAGTTGATCGCGTTCCGCGCGCTTCAGGGCCTCGGCGCGGGCGGGCTTATGGTCGGTGCCATCGCCACGATCGGTGACCTGGTCTCGCCTCGCGAGCGCGGTCAGTACATGGGCTACATGATGGCCGCGATGATGATCGCGATGATCGCCGGACCCCTGGTCGGCGGCTACATCACCGACAGCTTGTCCTGGCGCTGGATCTTCTACATCAACATGCCGGTCGGCGGCGCCGCGCTGCTGTACATCATCGGCACCCTGCACTTGAAGCGAAACAAGATCGCTCACAAGATCGACTACCTCGGCGCGGCCGTGCTCTCGATCGCCGCGACCGCGATCGTGCTCGTCACGACCTGGGGCGGCACCCAGTACGCGTGGGGCTCCGGCATCATCATGTTCCTGATCGCGCTCGCCGTCGTGTCGGTGGCGGCGTTCATCTGGGTGGAGTTCCGCGCGAGCGAGCCGATCCTGCCGCTGCACGTCTTTAAGAACCGCAACTTCTCTCTCTCGAGCGGCATGAGCTTCCTGCTCGGCCTCGCGATGTTCGGCGCGATGACGTTCCTTCCTCTTTACCAGCAGACCGTGCAGCACGCCTCGCCTACGGTCAGCGGCCTGCTCCTGATCCCGATGATGCTCGGCGCAACGGTGACTTCGCTTCTGGCCGGGCAGATCACGGTCAAGACCGGCAAGTACAAGGCCCTTCCGATCGTCGGCAGCGCGATCATGACCGTAGGCATGCTGCTGCTTGCCACGCTGGGACCGAGCACGTCGCGGCTGGTCTCGATGGGCTTCTTCGTCGTCTTCGGTGTCGGCATGGGCTTCTTGATGCAGATCACCACCCTGATCGTCCAGAACAGCGTCGAAGCCAAGGACATGGGCGTTGCCAGCAGTTCGCGGTCGTTCTTCCAGCAGATCGGCGGCTCGATCGGTGTCTCGGTCTTCGGCGTGGTTTTCTTCCGTGCGCTGAACTCGTCGTTGTCGGCCAGGCTGCATGGGGTGAGCTTCGCCGCAGGCGGCGGAATCAACCCGGCGAGCGTGCAGCACTATCCGGCGATCATCCGCGACGCGGTGTACGGCGGCATCGCCCACGGCTTGGACACGGTGTTCATCTGGGCTGCCCCGACGGCAGCACTGGTGTTCGTACTGGCCTGGATGGTGAAGGAAATCCCGCTCCGCGGTCGCGCGGCGACCCCTGATACGGCGGCACAGTCGCAGCCCGAGCCAACCCTGGTGGCCTGATCCGCTTCAAGGCCAAGATCTTCGGCCGCAAGAAAGCACCAGATGACGCAGGCCACGGGAACCTCGAGGTTCCCGTGGCCTGCCTGCTTGCGCGAAAGGGAGCCTAGAAGCTGCCGTATGCCACGGCGTCGATGATGTCGACGTTCACCGACTTGCCGTTGGGCAGGTTGTAGCTCGCCGACTCGCCGACCTTTTTGCCCAGGATCGCTGAGCCGAACGGCGACTTAGGTGAGTAAACGGGGATCGGGGCGCCGCTTTCCTCGCGGGACGCGAGCAGGAAGGTGCTCTCGGCATCGTCGCCCTCGAACTTGACCGTGACGGTCATGCCTGGACCGACCACACCGTCGGTACGCGGTGGCTCGCCCACTCTGGAGTGCGTGAGAATGTGGGTGAGCTGGTGGATCCTGGCTTCCTGCTTGCCCTGCTCCTCCTTGGCAGCGTGATAGCCGCCGTTCTCGCGCAGGTCGCCCTCTTCCCGAGCTGCCTCGATCTTCTTGGCGATGTCGATCCTGCCCTGGCCGGAGAGGTAATCCAGCTCGGCCTTGAGCCGGTCGTACGCCTCCTGGGTCAGCCAGGTGACAGTGTCGTCACGGGTCTCGGTCACAAGCACTCCTCGTATTTGCCTGTACGGAGCCTTACTCCGCAGGGCCCGGCCGGGCCCCTTCATGGGGGGTAATTCATCGAGATTACTTTGTCAGCGCAAGTCACTTCAACCATCTACAGGTCAAGGCAATAATTCGAATACAGTACCGATCAAGAAGGGGATCAAAGATAACATAACTCCTCGGCGTTATGCCAGAGAGCAGGCGCGGCATGCCTGCCGTTGCCCGACGAACTGGTGAAACGAAGGGAACTGGTGTCCCAGTACCTGACCTTGCGTCTACCTTGCCCGGTGAGTCAGCCGGTACTCGTCGATCTCCTGTCGTGTTCGCCCGGCGCCGGTAGGCTGGGCGGTCGTCGGCAGGCAGGCGCAAGGAATGCCGGGGGCAGCGCGGGTTGTTGACCTTCTTCGCGTGCGCGGGAGTACATACGGTCAGATAACCCGTCAAGGGGGAGCTTCTATATGTCAGCAACCAGCCCAAGCACAGCGCAGCCGGGCTATGATCTCGTCGCCTCGGTGGCCGAGTCGAAGGCGCTGCGCCTGATGGCGGTGCACGCCCATCCAGACGATGAGTCGAGCAAGGGCGCCGCCACGATGGCGAAATATGTTCGTGAAGGCGTCGAGGTACTGGTCTGCACGCTCACTGGCGGTGAGCGGGGCGACATACTCAACAAGGCAATGGAGCGGCCAGAGGTGCTGGCCAACCTGCCCGCGGTTCGCCGGGCCGAGATGGACAGGGCGAGGGAGATACTCGGCGTCGAGCAGCGGTTCCTCGGCTTCGTCGACTCAGGCCTGCCGCAGGGTGATCCGCTGCCGCCGCTTCCTGAGGGCTGCTTCGCCGTCCAGCCGCTCGAGGTCGCGGCCAGGCCGCTGGTCAAGGCGGTGCGCGAGTTCCGGCCGCATGTGCTGCTCACCTACGACGAGAACGGCGGTTACCCGCATCCCGATCACATCATGACCCACCGGGTCAGCGTCGAGGCGTTCGAGGCCGCAGCCGACCCCGAGCGCTATGCCGATTGCGGTGATCCCTGGCAGCCGCTCAAGCTCTATTACTTCGTCACCTTCCACCGGGCCAAGTTCACCGCGCTGCACGAGAGGCTGCTCGAACTCGGACTCCCCTCTCCTTACGAAGAGCGCCTCGCGCCCAGGCCAGACGACGCTGAGGCCAGGAAGGAGTTCGAGATCACCGCGCGAGTGCACTGCGGCGACTACTTCGAAGTCCGCGACCAGGCACTGCTGGCGCACGAGACCCAGGTCGATCCGAACGGCGGCTGGTTCGCCTGCCCGGTCAGCGTGCAGCGAGAGGCATGGCCGACCGAGGACTATCATCTGGCTAGGTCGATCGTGGACACGGTTGATCAGGAAGACGATCTCTTTGCTGGAATAAGGGAGAAGGTGCGGTTTTGACCCTGCTCGCCGCTGCCCAGCTTGGCAGCGAGCTCGCCAAGGCGAAGCCAGCGCCGGGCAACACCGGCTTGCTCGCCCAGCCTGGCACTATCGGGTTCCTGGTGGTATTCGGCATGGGCGTGATCTTGTACTTCGTGTTCAGGTCGATGTCACGGCATCTGCGCAAGGTCAACGACGCGGCCAGGGCGAAGGAAGGCGCCGCCCGGGTGACCACCTCAGCCGCTTCGCCTGGCAACCAGTCCTGACCGGCGGGGCAGCACGCCGGCTTACCCGCGCGGTCCGCTGGCCGGCTGGCCGGCCAGCCGCATGCAGTAGGCGAGCAGCTTGAAGTCCGGCAACTGATCCCAGTCGCGCTCGGGCATCCGGGCGAATCCCTCCCGCTCGTACAGATGGGCGGCCGCGCGCATGTCCGGCTGGGTGTACAGCAGCAAGTGCCTGACTCCCCGGCGTTCCGCGCGGGCGATCACGGCCTTGAGCAGGGCGGAGCCGAGACCGGCACCTTGCGAAGCGGGCGTTACTGCCAGCGCCCTGATCTCCGCCTCGCCTGGCCCGGTCACAAGGTGGCCAGCGTCGGGCCAGTGCTGAAGCATCACCGTTCCCTTGATGACATCGAAATCGACCGCGACCAGCACCTCACCCTTACCGTCGGCTCCGAGAGCGCGCAGCGTTGGCTCGTATCCTGAGTTCGCTGACAGGTGGTTACCTGCCAGGTAGGAGATGGCCCTAAGGTCTCCGACCGCCGGCATGTCCTCGGGGCGGGCATCACGAATCAGCATGAAGCAAGCCTAACCAGATGCGATCCGCTTGCTAGTCATGGCTTGCGTGTGCGGCGCACGACGCCGCGCACTAGCCTTGACGGGCGACTTGATCAGCCAGAGCAGGGAGAACGCGATGACCATGGGCGACCAGGCTCGGCAGGTGACCGTGTCTGCCGTGCCGGCGGACGGGTGGATACTCGACGTCAGGGAGGACGACGAGTGGGACGCAGGGCACGTGCCTGGCGCGATGCACATTCCGCTTGGTCAGCTTGGCTACCGCGCAGCCGAGGTCCCCGCCGATCAGACCGTCTACGTGATCTGCCGGTCAGGCCAGCGCTCTGGTCAGGCGACCGCGGCGCTCACCGGAGCAGGCTGGAATGCGGTGAACGTGGCGGGTGGCATGTGCCAGTGGGCAGCGCAGGGCCGCGCCATGGTCACCGACACCGGTGCCGAGCCGCGCGTCGCCTAGCGCTCGCCACGGCAGAAACGGCCGGCGCTCCTCAGGCACCAAGGCCGAGCAGCAGGCCGCCGGCCTGCGTGGCCGGCGAACTTGTGATGAACATCGGAACCCCCGCTGCCGGGGCGTGGACGCGCTCCCTGACCACTGCGCCGTCCAGGCTGGTTACGGTGCCGATCAGCTGACCTGCTGCGACTGACTCGCCAACCGCCACCGTCGGCTCCCACCAGCCGTCGTGCTCGCTCCGCAGCCAGATGAACCTGTTCAGCCTGGTCGGCTCGGGCGGGGCCGCCGCCTGCGCCGCTCCAGGCGGGACCATTCCCAAGTGCGCCAGCACGCCGTTCAGGCCCCGCACGTGCATCTCGACCTTGTCGGCTTCCACGATCCCGCACCCGCCGGCCTCGGCCACGATCGCCGGGATACCCGCCTGGGCCGCCGCCGTGCTCGTCGTGCCTGCCACGGCACGGTCAGGTCCGGGCTCCTGCCTGATCACGTAAGGCAGCCCGTAGGCAAGCGCCAGCCCGAGCGCCTGGTCCTCGACCGGTCCCGCGTCGTAGATCGCGAAAGGCTCGAGCGCCTCAGGCAAGTCACCGCAGTGAGCATCGATGACGGCGTCCGCGCCCACGATCAGCTTGGCAAATGCGGCGGCGGCCAGCCGCTCGGTCACCGACCCGGCCGGGTCGCCAGGGAAGCACCTGTTCAGGTTCTTGCCGTCCGCCGGGATCACGAACGGACTTCGCGCCTCGAAGGCGGCCAGGTTGAGCACGGGCACGGCAAGTACGGATCCGCGCAGGTCACCTGACCCGAGAGTCCCTGCCCACTTGCGGACGCCTGCCATCGAGGTGTACTCGCAGCCGTGCACCCCGGCGATCACGGTCAGCTTCGGCCCGTCGGCTGATCCGGTGATTTCCACGACGGGCACGTCCCGCCCGGCTAGTTCGACAGCATGGCGGCGAACCGTCACTGGCATCGCTTCAGTCCTTCCTCGTCGGGACGGCCATCGAGTTGAACACCGACTCGGCCGCGGCGGCGACCTCAAGCAACGCGAAGACGCCATCGCGCCTGCCCGCGAACTGGATTCCCGCGGGGAGGTCGCCGGCCGGAACTGGCACGGGCAGCGAGAGCGCCGGATGCCCGGTCAGGTTGTAAGGCCCGGTGAACCGGCCCTCGCCGTTGTCGTCGCCGATTCCGAAAGGCGGGTCCTCGAACGGCGCCTGATAACCGACCGTCGGCCCGACGAGCGCATCCACGCCAGCCAGGCTCAGGTCGACCGCGGCGGTCAGTTCCGCCTGGTCGTCAAGTGCCCGCGCGAACTGGGCCTGAGTAACACCTGCTCCGAAGCCAAGCAGCGCCCTGGTGCCTTCGCTGTAACGGCTGGTATCGCGGCCGGCGTGAACGGCACAAGCTTCCTTTCCGACAATAAGGCCAAGCGCGTGCTCCCACCTGGCTAGCTGGTCAAGCCAGGCGCCGGTCAGGTCCAGAAGCTCCCAGCCCGCGCCGGAAAGAGCACCGAGCGCGGCGCGGACGGCCTGCCTGACCACCGGGGTGACCGATGGGTCGTCAAGCTGAGTGGTGAGCACGCCGACGGTGTGCCTCTTTCTGCGAGTCTCGCCGCCGGAGGGGGCCGCCCGTCCGGCGAGCACGGCGAGCAGCCTGGCCGTTCCCGCCACGGTCGAGGTCAGGGTCCCGGCATGATCGCACCTGGGCGAGAGCGGGAAGATGCCGCTCACCGGCACCAGGCCGTAAGTTGGCTTCAGCCCGACGATGCCGCAGTAAGCGGCGGGGATCCTGATCGACCCGCCGGTGTCGGTGCCGAGGGCCAGATCGCAGACGCCGGCAGCGACGACCGCCGCCGACCCTCCTGATGAGCCGCCTGAGGTACGGGAGACATCCCTCGGGTTACGGGTGTCGCCGACCTGCGGATGCGCGAACCCGGCGGCGAACTCCAGGCACTGGGCCGCGGCGAAAACATCGGCCCCTGCCTCCCGCAGCCGCCTGACGATCAAGGCGTCCTGTACCGCAGGCTCGTCGCTGGTGGCCGGGCTACCGCACCTGGTCGGCACGCCCGCGATCGAGACGATGTCCTTGACCGCGACCTGCTCGCCACGCAGATCGCCGTCACCTGAGCGGTCAGGCGCGCCGATCACGGCCGCGACGGCGTTGAGCGGCCGGCCGAGCCGGTCCAGCCGCTCGTAGGCGGCGAGCAGGTCGAGGTTGGCCCGCTCGCACACCCGGTGCCCCTGCTCGATGGCGGTGACAAGCTCGATGATCCGGCTGATCAGCGGTGCGCGATCGCTGGCCAGGCCGCCGAGGATGGCGGTCACCTCGGTCGGCCGGTGCAGCAAAGCCAGGTCGCGGTAGATCCCTGAGTGGGACTTCGCTGACCCCCTGTTGAAAACGGCCAGCCTGGTGAGCGATCCTTCGAGGTCATCGGGGTCGAATCCGTCAAGCGGCACCGGCCTGACCGGTGCCTGCGCAAGCACCTGCCTGGCTATCTCGATCATGAGCGCTCGGTACGCGGGGTCATCGAGCGTGTCGGCGATCGGCAGGTCGCTGACCGCGCCCGCGGCGAGCATCGCCCCGTAGGCCTCCTTGGCCCAGATGTATCCGAGCACGTTGCCGGTCACTTCGGCGTCGGCGAGGTCCGCAGCCAGCGCGGTCACCCTGTCGGTAATCGTGCCGTCGGTCTCGCCGACCACGAACGTGGCCCTGTTGCCGCGCAGCACCACGCCTGGCGAGGTCACGTCGGCGCCGAAGTTCACGCACGCCTCGACAACACGGCTCGCGCCGACGGCGTCGGCGAGAGCCCGCGTGTTGAGCCCGTTCTGGAGCGACACCACGTACCCTGACCCGTCAAGCCGCCCGGCCAGGCTGGCCGCGGCCGCCGCCGTGTGATGCGCCTTGACCGCGACAAGGACCGGGCAGTCGAGCTTCTCCGGCAGGTCGGCGGGCCGCACGGCGCGCACGCTGACGGTGAAGTTCTCGACCGGCCCCGTGACCGTCAGCCCCGCATCGTTGATCGCACTGACCACCCTGGCGTCGGCGTCGGCGACGAGAACGTCGTGCCCGTCACGCACCAAGCCGGCCGCTACCGTGCCGCCGATCGCCCCGCTCCCAACTATCACATAGCGCACGGCTGGGAACGTTACAACACGGTAACACCATCGGTCTAGTATCGACCCACTATTTACAAGTCGCCGGTTTGCGGCCAGATTATGAAAAACAAAGGTTTGCCTTAGGTGAGCGACGGGGCTTGCCGTGGCGGCGCGGCCGGGTCCACACCCGGTCGCCGGATCTAACGCAAGCGGCCGGGCCTCGGTCGCGAGTTCAACGAAAGCGGCTGATCTCCGGTCGCTGGTTGGCTCATCTGGCCGGATCCCCGGTCACGGGTTCAGCGCGGACGGCCGGCCCTCCGGCCGGCGGAAGTAGGGGAGCTTTTGTGAAAGTCAGACTCACTGCGGCGAAGGTGGCGATCGCGGCCAGCGCGGTAGTTGTCCTGGCCGCTTGCGGATCAGGGGGCAGCAGTTCTGCGGGCGGGAGTTCAGGCGGCAGCGCCGGCGGCCCTGTGCATGGCGGCAATCTCATCTTCGATGCCGTCCAGGACGCGCAGTCCATGAACAACACGACCGTCTTCGACAACAACTCGATCTGGATCTTCGAGCAGATCTTCCAGCCCTTGTACACGGTGACCAACAGCGGCAAGGGCGTGATGCCCTGGCTGGCCACCAGCTACACGGTTTCTCCTGACAAGAAGACCTACACGTTCACCCTGCGCAAGGGCGTCAAGTTCTCCAACGGCAAGCCGATGACCTCGGCCGACGTCAAGTTCTCGATCGACCAGAACCGCAAGGCGACCCAGGGCTGGGCCTACCTGGACACCGCGATCAGCTCCGTCGGCGACCCGAGTCCTGACACCGTGGTCATCCACCTCAAGTACCCGTGGGCGCCGCTGCTAGCCGACCTTTCGATCTTCGCGAACGGCATCATCCCGAACAACTACGGCGGCCAGACCGAAGCTCAGTTCTACACCCACCCGGTCGGCACCGGCCCGTTCATGTGGGACTACTGGCACAAGGGCCAGGCGCTGAAGTTGGTGCGCAACCCGTACTACTGGCAAAAGGGCAAGCCCTACCTGAACAGCATCACCTGGGAAGACGTGCCAAGCGACAACACCAGGGAGCTGAACCTGAAGGGCGGTCAGGCCCAGATCGACCAGACGCCCGCCTGGGCGACCGTCGCCAGCCTGAAGACCACGCCGGGCGTGGACATGTACCTGTTCCCGTCGACCCAGACCAACTACCTGGCCTTCAACGAGTTGCGCAAGCCGTTCCAGGACGTGCACGTGCGGCGCGCGATCTCCTACGCGATCAACAGGGCCGCCCTGGTCAAGGCGGTGCTGTTCGGCAACGGCAAGCCGGCCAACTCGCTGTTCCCGCCGCAGGTGCCCTACTACCAGGCAAACACGCCTGGCTTGCAGTACAACCTGGCGGCGGCGAAGGCGGAAATGGCGAAGTCGAGCGTTCCGCACGGCTTCACCACCACCATCCTGGTGCCCGCTGGCAACTCGGACTACGTCACGATCGCCACGATCTTGCAGGCCGAGCTCAAGCCGCTTAACATCAAGCTGAACATCACCCAGCTTGACCCGAACACGGTCAACAACGACGAGCAGACGCTCAAGTACGACATGGTGCTCACGTTGTGGACGATGGACATTCCCGACCCGGACGAACTGGCGACCTTCGCGGTCGACCCGAAATCCGGAGCGCGGTCCTTCTTCACCGCGTACGACAACCCGACTGTGGTCAAGGACACGCACGCGGCCGAGGTCACGTCGAACCCGACCCAGCGGCAGAACCTCTACAACATCATCCAGGCCGCCTCGGCGCAGGATGCCTTCATGGCATTCCTGTACTACTCCCCTTACCCGTACGCGACCACAAGCAACGTGCACGGCTTCTTCGTGACTCCATTGGGCAACATGCACATGGAGAACGTCTGGCTGAGTAAGTAGGGCCGATCGGCCTTACTCACTCAGCCCCATGAAACCAGCGACGTGCCGGGGGTCTTGCCCCCGGCACGTCGTCCCGAACCCCCGAGGTGATGGCTGTTGGGACGGATGACGTTCGTCTTTCAGCGTCTGCTGCTGCTGATCCCGGTAGCGATCGGCGTGACGATCATCGTGTTCTTCATGATCCACCTGATCCCAGGCGACCCGGCCAGGACGATTCTCGGCATCCATGCCACGCCGAGAGCGGTCGCCATCCTGCACCGCCAGTGGGGCCTGGACCGGCCGCTGATCAGCCAGTACTGGCTGTTCATGGACCGACTGGTGCACGGCAACCTCGGCCAGAGCCTTTACTACGGCGTGCCCGCCGGGCCGTTGATCTGGAGCCGGCTGCCCGCCACCCTCTGGCTTGTGGTCTACGCGGCCGTGCTCGCCGTGGTCATCAGCGTGCCGCTGGCCATGATCGCCGCCAGCCGCAAGGACGGCATCCGCGATCACATCGTGCGCGCGGTGCCGCTGGTCGGCCTGGGTATGCCGCCATTCTGGCTCGGCATACTGCTGATCTACGCCCTCGCTATCAACGTGCGCTGGTTCCCGGTCAGCGGATACGGCACCGGGTTCACCGGCCACCTGCACTCGATGTTCCTGCCCGCGCTGGTCGTGGCGATCGCGCTGGCCCCTGTGGTGATCCGCAGCCTGCGGGCCAGCATGCTGAATGTGCTCGGCGCCGAGTACATCACCACCGCCAAGTCCAAGGGCGTGTCAGGTCACCGGCTTTTCCTGCGGCATGTGCTGCGCAACGCGGTCATCCCGGCCGTGACCGTTCTCGGCATCAACATCGGCTTCCTGGTCGGCGGCACCGTCGTGATCGAGAACGTCTTCGCGATCCCCGGCATCGGCCAGCTAATGATCAACTCCATCTTCGAGCGCGACTTCCCCGTCGTGCAGGGCGTGACGCTGGCTTTCGGGGTCCTCGTGGTCCTGGTCAACCTGCTCGCTGACCTGTCTTACGCGGCGCTCGACCCGAGAGTCAGGTTCGACCGATGAGCAGCGCAGTCCTCTTTCCAAGCGACGCACCGCCACCTGAGTTCATCGCCGAACCGCAAGAACACGCGCAGCCGCGCCGGGTCAGACACTGGTATACCCAGCCCGCCCTGGCCACCGGCGCGATCCTGCTGGCGGTCATCGTGGCCTCGGCCGTCTTCGCGCCGCTGATCACGCACTGGAACCCGATCGCGCAAAACCTGAACGCCACCTTGCTTCCGCCGAGTTCCAAGCACCTTCTCGGCACCGATCAGCTCGGGCGTGACGTGTTCGCCAACCTGCTCTACGGCCTCCGCAATGACCTGCGGATCGCCCTCATCGCCGTGCTCCTGCCCTTCTGCATCGGCACCGTGCTCGGCAGCATCGCGGGCTACTTCGGCGGCTGGGTCGACACCGTGATCATGCGCCTCGTAGACGTCGTCGTCGCATTTCCTTTCTACGTGCTGATCATCGCGCTTGTCTTCGTGCTAGGCCCCGGCGAGCGCAGCATCTACATCGCGATCACGCTGGTGGGCTGGGTTTCATACGCCAGGATCGTGCGCGGGGAGATCCTGGTCGTCAAGCGCCAGGACTACGTGCTCGCCGCCCAGTCAGGCGGCCTGTCCAGTGTCCGCATCATCGGCAGGCACCTGATACCTAACGTGATTACCCAGGCCATCATCTACGGGATGTCCGACATCGTGCAGGACATGCTGGCGATCGTCACGTTGGGTTACTTCGGCCTCGGCATCCCGCCCCCCACTCCCGACCTGGGAACGATGATCAACAACGGGCAGAATTTCATGACAACTCAGTGGCAGCTCACCACGTTCCCCGGCATCGCCGTGGTACTCGTCGGACTGTCGCTCTCGCTGATCGGCGACGGTCTCGCCGACCTGATCAGGCCGGGCACGTCATGAGCGGGGAAGGCCTGACCGGGCCTGCGGGGCCGATGCTGGCGGTCGACGACCTCCGCGTCCAGATCTCGACCAGGCGCGGCGTGGTCCGTGCCGTCGACGGGATCTCGTTCGACGTGGCCAGGGGCGAGGCGCTTGGCCTGGTCGGCGAGTCGGGCTCTGGCAAGAGCATGACGTTGCGCGCGATCCTCGGCGTGCTGCCGCCAGAAGCGAAGGTCACGTCCGGGCAGATCCAGCTCGACGGCACGGACCTGGTGCCGCTCAGCCAGTCCGATCTGAACAAGATCCGCGGCCGGAAAATCTCCATGATCTTCCAAGAACCCATGAGCGCGCTCAACCCGGTGATGCGAGTCGGTTACCAGATAGCGGAAGGACCGAGGATTCACCTCGGGTACAGCCGGGCCAAGGCCGCGGAGCGGGCTCTTGAGCTGATGCGGCGAGTCGGCATCCCCGATCCTGAGCGCCGGTTCCGCGCGTTCCCGCATGAGTTCTCCGGCGGCATGCGGCAGCGCGTGATGATCGCGATCGCGCTGTCCTGCGATCCGGAGATCATCTTGTGCGACGAGCCGACCACCGCGCTCGACGTCACCATCCAAGACCAGATCCTGCGCCTGCTGGCCAGGCTCTGCCGCGACTTCGGAGTGAGCCTGGTTTTCGTCACCCACGACCTTCCCGTCGTCGCTCAGCTCTGCCAGCAGGTCGCGGTCATGTACGGCGGCCAGCTCGTGGAGCGTGGTGCCGTACATGACGTCCTGCTCAACCCGAAGCACCCGTACACGCTCGGGCTGGTCAAGTCGGCGCCTGACGTCGAGGTCGTGCTCGAGTCGCTGGTGCCGATCCCCGGTTCACCGCCCAGCCTGGTTAACCCGCCGCCCGGCTGCCGGTTCCATCCCCGCTGCGCTTTCGCCGAGGAGGACTGCAAGGTGCTTTCTACTCCGCTGCGCCGGCTGCCTGGTGGCCGCTCGACCGCCTGCCTGCACTACGAGCGGCTCGAGGAAGCCGCCGTGACCGATCGGACCGAGGTATGACCGCCCAAGCGGACCTGGCGGAAACGCAGCTTTCTGTCAGGGACATGACCGTGCTTTTCCCCGTCGGCTCCAAGCTGGCCGCCAGGGCAAAGCACGAGCAGCGGTTCCTGCGTGCCGTCGACGGGGTGGACCTGGAACTGCGCAAGGGCGAGGCGCTGGCGCTGGTCGGCGAGTCAGGTTCTGGCAAGTCGACGTTCGCGCTCGCGCTGGCCGGGCTGCGGGCGGCCAACAGCGGTCAGGTCACCTTCCGGGGCAAGGTGCTGCCCAAGCACAGGTCGAAGATCGACCAGCGGCGCATTCAGATGGTGTTCCAGGACCCGTACTCCTCGCTGAACCCCAGGCTCACCGTGGGGAGCATGCTGCGCGAGCTGATCCGGGTGCACAACGTGGTGCCTGCGAACCAGGCGGACGCCTACTGCAGGGAACTGCTGCGCCTTGTCGGCCTGGGCGAAGATGCGATGAAGGCCTACCCGAGGCAGTTTTCTGGCGGGCAGCGGCAGCGGGTGGCTATCGCCAGGGCACTCGTGCTCAAGCCGGAGGTGCTTGTCGCCGACGAGCCGGTCTCGGCACTCGACGTGAGCGTGCAGGCGACGATCTTGAACCTGCTGGCAGAACTGCGCACCGAGCTGGGGCTTTCGCTGCTGCTCATCTCGCACAACCTGGCCGTGGTCAGGCATCTGTGCGACCGGGTCGCAGTGATGTACCTTGGCCGCATCGTCGAAGTCGCGCCTGCCGAGCAGTTGTTCAGCGATCCCAGGCATCCGTACACGAGGGGACTGCTCGCCGCGATCCCGAGGCTGAGCGCCGATTCCGCCAGGGAAGCCGACGGCGGTCCGGCCGTGACGGGTGACCCGCCAAGCGCGCTGAGGATCCCGGCCGGCTGCCGGTTCCGCACCAGATGCCCGATCGCGCAGGCTCGGTGCGAGCTTGACGACCCGGCACTCGCGGCCGGGCCGGGGAGTGCCGGGCATCTCGCCGCCTGCCATTTCGCCTTCACAGAGAAAGGGGACTAGCGATCGCTACGCCAGTCATGATCGCCAGCGAGCGCGGCGAAGTCGGGCTCGCCGCCGGGATGGAACTGCTCAGGTCCGGCGGAAGCGCGATGGACGCCGTCGAAGCCGCCGTCATCTTGGTGGAGGCGAACGAGGCCGACCACTATGTGGGCGTGGGCGGCCTGCCCAATCTACTTGGCGTCGTCGAGCTTGACGCCTCGATCATGGACGGCGCGACGAGGCGGGCGGGCGCGGTCGCGGCGGTGACCGGGTTTCCGCACCCGATCTCCATTGCCCGCGCCGTCTGTGACCGGCTGCCGCAGCACTTGCTCCTGGTCGGCGCCGGCGCCGAGCGGTTCGCCGACGAGGTGGGGATCGAGCGCGGTGAGACGCTCACCGAAGAGGCCAGGCAACTGTGGCGTGAAGGACTTGGCCCTGACGGGCTGCTGAGGGCCGCGGAAAACTTCGGGCCAGGCGAAGTGGAGTACCGCCGTCAGGCGATCGACCGGCTGGCCGCCATGGGACCGCACGACGGGCCGTGGGGCACGGTGAACGTGCTCGCGCTTGACGCGGCGGGGAATCTCGCCGTCGCCGTGAGCACCAGCGGTTACCCGTGGAAGTATCCGGGGCGGGTGGGCGACTCGGCTGTGATCGGTGCGGGCAACTACTGCGACAACCGGTACGGCGCGGCGGCCTGCACCGGGCGCGGCGAGCTTGCGATCCGCGCCAGCACTGCCAGGAGCGTGGTGCGTGCGCTCGAGGCGGGCGCGGAGCCCGCGCGGGCGTGCGCGGCCGCACTGGCGGAGACGGCCGAGTTGCCAGACGATTTCCGTGCCCCGGTCCAGGCTCTTTGCCTGACCCCGGACGGCAGGCACGGCGCGGCGTCGACCAGGGAAGGTTCGACTTACAGCGTGATGACAGCGGACGACGACACCTATCAGATCAAGGAGCGGCAGCGGCTATGAAGGTCTTCCTGTCAAGTGACATGGAGGGTACGGCAGGCGTCGTCGACTGGGAACAGTGCGTTGGTCAGGGGCCAGAGGCAGTGGCCGGGCGCAAGCTCCTGCTGGCCGAGGTCAACGCGGCGATCAAGGGAGCGATCGCGGGCGGCGCCGACGAGATCGTCGTGAACGACTCGCATTCGACGATGCGGAACCTGCCGCCGGGCGAGCTAGCGGGCGGAGCCTCCTATATCTCCGGCAGTCACAAGCCGCTTTACATGATGCAGGGTCTTGACGACAGCTTCGCCGCCGTGCTTTTCGTGTCCTACCACGGCTCGATCGGCGCGCCCGCCGGCCTGTCTCACACCTACAACCCGCGGGCTGTGATGGAAGCCAGGCTCGACGGCGTGGTGACAGGGGAGGCGGGGATCAACGCGCTCGTGGCCGCCCACTACGGGGTGCCTGTGGTGCTCGTGACCGGTGATACAAGTGCGTGCGAGGAGACTTCGGCCCTCATTCCCGGCGTGCACTCCGCCGTGGTCAAGGAATCCGTGAGCCGCCTCGCGGCGCACAGCCTGCACCCGGACAAGGCGTGCGCGCTTATCGCGGCGAAAGCCGAGGCCGCGGTCGCCGGGGCAGCCGCGGCCGCTCCGCCGCCGTTCGCCGCATCCGTGCTCGAGGTCTCCGTGCGCACGACGGACATCGCCGAGGCGGCGAGCTGGGTGCGGGGGGTGGAACGCACCGGTGACCGTGAGCTGCGGTTCACCGGCGCCACCCCGCTGGAGGTCTACCGTTCTTTCTGCGCCGCGATCCTGCTTACCAGGTCCGTCGCCGAAGTAGCGTGACGGGGCAAGCCGGCCTGCCTGAACGCAGGCCACGAGTCGCGCTAGTGACCGGGGCGGCGGGCGGGATCGGCGCCGCAATCTGTCGCCGGCTGGCTGCGGCGGCCTTCGCCGTCGCCTGCGTTGACCGCCGCGAAGACGCCGCGGCCGAGTTGGCGGTGCGTGCTGGCGGACTTGCCGTCGGCTACGGAGCGGACGTGAGCGACCAGGACTCCGTCCGTCGGCTAGCCGAGCGGGTCAGGGCCGACCTCGGGAATCCCTGGCTGCTGGTGAACGCCGCCGGCGTGTTCAGCATCCAGGCCCTGGTCGACCTGGAACTGTCGGAGTGGGACCGGATAATCGACACGAACCTGAAGGGCCCCTTCCTGACCTGCCGCGAGTTCCTGCCCGCGATGATCGCCGCGAAAGACGGCTGCGTGGTCAACATCGCGTCCACGGCGGGCGTGAAGGGTGGCAGGCGCCGGGCCGCGTACTGCGCGTCCAAAGGCGGCGTGGTGCTGCTCACCAGAAGTCTCGCCATCGACCACGGTCCCGACGGCGTCCGGGTGAACTGTGTCTGCCCTGGCCTGATCGACACCGAGATGGCCGACTGGATCAGGAACGACGAGGCGGCCATGGCCGATTTCGCGGCGCGGACCCCGGCCGGGCGAATCGGCAGGCCAGCCGACGTCGCGGACGCCGTCGCCTTCCTCGCCGGCGATGGTGCCAGGTACCTGCAGGGCGCCGTGCTGATGGTCGACGGCGGCGTGACCGCGTGACATCGCGGGACGACGACGAGCAGGACTCAAGTCAGCGCCATGCCGCGCCCGTACACCGCCGGGTCTCCAGGCTGATCGACATCGCCGAGGCGGTCGGCGTGCACACCTCGACGGTGTCCCGCGTGCTCAACGGCGACCCGGCTCAGTCCGTGCGCCCGGAGATCTACCAGCGGATACTCGCGGTGGCCAGGCAGCAGGGTTACCGGCCAAATGCCCTGGCCCGCGCTCTCAAGCAGCGCAGGGTCGGCGCGTTCGCCTTCGTGATTCCGCTGCTGCGCAACCCGATCTGGGTACGGCTGCAGCGCGGTGCTCTCCAGCGGGCCGCGGAACTCGGATACGTCGTCATGATCATGGAAGAGCCTGACGACGATCCGAGACCGCCAGATGCCTACCGCTATCTGGTAGAGGAGAGCCGCGCGGACGGCCTGCTGATCGCCACCTCGCTGCGAGTCAAAGAGCATGCCGACGGGGTTTCCCTGGCGCCGCATGTCTACGTCAACCGGCGCGGACCGCGGCGCGGCAACGACGTGATCATGGACGAGGCCGGCGCGGTCAGGCTGTTCGTCGACCACGTGACCAAGCTCGGTCACCGGAACCTCGCCATTATCGATGGCCCGGCGGCTGTCGACACCGTGCACCGGCGTGCTATCGCGGCACGTCGCCTGTGCGCGCGCCGTGACCTCGGCCTCACCGTGCTGCACACCGCCGCGACCGAGGACGGCGGCTGGGATGCCGCCGCGCAAATGCTCCGGCTGGCGCTCAGGCCGACGGCATGCGCCGTCGGCAGTCTCAACCAGCTATTCGGCGTGCTCGCGGCGCTACGCCAGGCGGATGTGCCGGTACCTGGCGCGATGTCGGTGGTCAGCTTCGACGATGACGAGTGCCTGGCCTACCTGGAGGTTCCCGTGACCAGCGTCGCGATGCCGCTGGCTGAACTCGGAAGCGCCGCCGTCGACGCACTCGTCAGCCGGGTTGACGGCGGCGAGCAACGCGATGTGCTGGTGCGGGCGCCAATGATACTGGTCCCGCGTGAATCGGTAGGGCCATGCCCGACATTGCTGGCATGAATCTCTCACTGGAGGGAACTTATCGAGGTGGCTGACCGTTTTCCTTGTCAACCGAAGCTGCGCTAGTGGCGTCTTAACGTAACGACATCGTTATTTACCACTGCTACTGGCCCGGCAATGGGGGACATCGGGCAATCGATTAACCTGGCGTCAATGATCATGAGCTGAGATCATCTCGGGCACGGTAGCGCAGAGTTCCGGAGGACTCATGAAGCGCATGCGATCAACGCGAGGCAAGGTGTTGCGCTGGACGTCGGTCGCGCTCGCTGCGGTTCTCGTCGCCGGAGTGCTCACCGTCTACCTCGACGTGCGGTTCAAGCTGGACAAAGTTGACCATATCGCGCGGATCGATGCCGCGCACCGCCCGCCCAGGTACAACGATGCGCTCAACCTGCTGCTGATCGGCTCTGACAACCGGCACGGGCACAACGGGGTAATCGGCGGACGCTACGGCTGCAATTGCTCGGACACGCTCATGCTGGCGCACATTTCGCCTGGCCGTCATATGGTGACGGTCGTCAGCATTCCACGCGACACGGTGGTGCCTTACTACGCGTGCTCGCCCTGGCAAGGGCTACCTGGTCAGACGGCAAACCCGAACGCTCTCGAGCGGATCAACGGCACGCTGGCCGCAGGCGGGCCTGAGTGCGTGCGGGAGACCGTGGAGCAGCAGACCGGGGTGTACATCAACGACGTGCTCGAACTCGACTTCACCGGATTCGAGCAGGCGATCAACGACATCGGCGGGGTCAACGTCTGCGTGCCCTTCGCCATCAACAACGCGATCACCGCCGCGGGCGGCACCGGCCTTGTGCTGACGGCCGGCCGGCATCACATCTGGGGCAGGCAGGCGCTCCAGTTCTGGCGTACCAGGGAGAACATCGCGAACGGCTCGGACATCGAGCGCATCGCCCGTGACCAGTACATGCTTGCCCAGATCGTCAAGGGCGTGCTGCACAGCGGCCTGCTGCACAGCCCGCTGAAGCTTTACCGCGTGCTAAGTGACGTGGCAGGCAACCTGACGACCGACGCCAGCGACTCAGACCTGCTGCACATCGCCACCAGCCTGGGCGGCATCTCGACAGGGAACGTGCAGTTCATTACCGCGCCGTGGGTCACCTACCAGCCCGACCCCAATGAGGTGCAGTTCGAGCAGCCGCAGGCGGACGCCCTGTTCTGGGCGATCGCGCACGACACCAAGCTGCCCAAGACCGCCAGGGCCAGGCACGGCGTCAATGTCACCCCGGTGGCAAGCACCGGTGCCAAGCCGAGCACCAGCCCCGGTCCTGGCGCGAGCCCGGCGGCCGGCGGGCAGCCGCTGACGGTCGCTCCTTCCGCAGTCAACGTCATGCTGCTTGACGGGTCTGCTGGCACCAACCTGACCAGTACCGTTAAGACCGAGTTGACCAGTCGCGGGTTCACGGTCGTCGGCACCGGTTACGCGGCCACGACCAGTTACACAGATACCGTCATCCAGTACGCTTCGCCTGCCGACCTCGCCGCGGCCAGGACGGTCAGGCAGCAGTTCGACTCGGCCATGCTGCAGCTAGATTCCGCGCTCCAGCCGGGCACTATCCAGGTCATTCTCGGATCGAGCTTCACCAAGCTGGCGAAGCCGGCGTCGACCTCGCAAGCTATCAAGGGGCTTTCTAGCAGCTTCGGTGGCATCACGGCCAACGTCAAATGCCGGAACAGCGCGTTCTACGGCTACTACGACAACATGCCGGCGTCTCATAGCTGCGCCTGCTGACCCCGCGTTCTGCTGACCAGGGCGCTTAATCCTCGCGGGCCAGTACCTGAACCGGGAAGAAACGCAGCAAAGCGGCCGCCGCAGCCTGGCCGCCCTGGTGCGCCTCGCCGGTAAGTACGCTTGCCCACCGGCCAGGCGGCAGGCCGACGCTGGTGCCTGTCCAAGGATCGGCGGCGCTGGTCGCCAGCCTGGGCACGACCACGACCAGGCCTGCTGACCTGGCGAACGCGACGAACCGGCCGGCGCCAGGCCCGCTCACTTCGAGTGGTTCGTACCCAGACAAGCGGCTGTAGCAGTGCGGGTTCGAGCGCCGGTGATTGAGCAGCCTGCTGATCAGCCACAGCTTGGTGCCGCCGGCGTCGTCCCTGGCGAACGCCTGCTGCGGGCCGGCGCCGGCGAGTTCGGCTAGCAGTTCCCCGCGGGCGGCGAAGTCGACAGGCTGCCGGCCGTCTGGGTCAGCCAGTGACAGGTCCCATATCTCAGTGCCCTGGTAGAGATCGGGTACGCCAGGGCAGGTCAGCAGCAGCGCGGTCGAGGCGAGTGAGTTCAGCCTGCCCCTGGCGACAATGCTGTGCCTGGCCAGGAAGGTCGCCACTGCGGCGACGAACTCGGCGTCGGAGAGCACGGCTGCCACGAAGCCGGCGAGCGCGTCCTCGTAGCCAGCCTGCGGGTCCGTCCACGAGGTGTGCAGTCTGGCGTCCCTGACCGCTGCGATCAGGTACCGCCTGAGCCGGTCGGCTTGCACCGGCCAGGCGCCGACCATGCTCTGATAGAGCAGGTACTCGGTGACGCGATCTGGCCAGTTCCGGCTGCCATGTTTTCCGGCCCGCTTCTTGTACCTGGCATTGTGCTCAGACCACTGCCTGATTGCCGCGTTCCAGGCGTGCGGCAGTTCGGAAAGCACGCTCATCCTGGCCCTGACATCGCCGCTGCGCTTGGTGTCGTGGGTCGACAGGGTCAGCATCGTGTCTGGCCAGTGCAGGGCGGCATAGCGCATCGCATCGTGGAAGTCAGGCAGGTCACCCCCGAACCTGGCCGGGTCACCGCCGACCTCGTTCAGGCAGGCGAGCGGCAGGTAGCGGCTGAAGGCGATGCCTTCGGTGCCCTTGGTCATGACCGGCGTGCTCACCTGGGCGAACCCGACCGCGAACTCGGCTTCTCCTGCCTCGCCTTGGCGCAGTAGCAGCAGGCCGCCGATGAAGTCGAACAACTCGGCGTCCAGGTCTTGCCTTCGCTGCCGCGCCGCGGTCACGGCGGCCGCGACCTTCGCCCGGTCTGCGAGCGTCACGTCCTGGCCAGGGCGCGGATAGCAGCGGCAGACCGCGAAAGCGGCCAGCAGTTCTTCCAGTGCCGCACGTAGTTCGCGGCGGGTGTAGTCGCGCTGGCGGCGGCGGTGCTCGCAGATGCCTGCCAGTTGCCAGGTCAGGCGCTCGACCTCGGCGTCCAGCTCCTCGGCCATTACCTGGAGCTTGGCCGCACGGGTGATCTCGGCGAGGTCAGCGTCCTGGCCGGTGAAACTGGCGTAGCCGTCGAGTATCGGCTGGCGGCCATCCTGGTCGACGAACAACTCGCCGGCCAGGTTGAGGAAGTCATAGCCGGTGGTTCCCGCGACGGGCCAGGATCCTGGCAGCTTCTCGTCAGGTCCCAGTGTCTTGTCGGCCACGATGTAGATGGCGTCCCCGGCGGCCGTCCGCAGCCTGGTCAGGTATCCCTCTGGGTCGGCGAGGCCGTCCACGTGATCGACGCGCAGGCCGCTTACCGAGCCCTGCCGCACCAGGCGAAGAGGAAGTTCGTGCACGTCGTCGAAGACCTCTGGCCGATCGACGCGCAGGATAGCCAGGCTGCCGACGCCGAGGAACCGGCGTCCTGCGGGTTCCTCGGCCGCCATGCCCAGGTAGGCCAGGCGGTAGTTCTGCCTCGCGAGCAGCTCGTCTAGCCGGTCGGCGTCGCTGTTGACCGCCTCGATTTCGGCGTCAATCGCCTGGGCCAGGTCTGCTTCCCGTTCGCAGAGCACAGCCAGCCTGCCGCGCAGTTCCCCGATCGCAAGGCGCCGCTCCCGTGCCTGCGCCGGTCCGGCGCGGATCGCGCGGGAAAGGTTGCCAAGATTGGTGGCGACGGCCCTTAGCTCGGCCGATCCTGCCGCGTCGGCAGCGCTCGTCAGCAGGTCGCCAAGAGCGGGCAGGGAAATCGGCGCCTCGATCTCCTGGTAGGTCACCGTGAAGGCGCCGCCTTCGCGGCGGAGCCTGAGTTCGCCTGCGTCGAGCACGCGACCGTACCTGTCGGCAAGCACGGGCATGATCACGGTGGCCGCCAGGTGGCCATCAGGCGGACTTGCGTCGATGTCAAAGTAGCTGGCGTAACGACTAGCCGGCCCGTGCTCGAGCACGTCCCACCACCAGGCGCTTTCCCGGCCGGCCAGGGTCAGCCGGTGCGGAGCGATGTCTAGCAGCTGGCTCAGGCCCGCTGCGCTCAGCGCCTCGGACAGCCGCTGATAGCCCCCTGGTCCGCCGAGTGACTCATCCAGCCTTGAGTGGTCCGCGATGCGGTAACTTGCCTGTTCCGCCGTCGCGGCCTGCTGAACCGGCGAGCAATGCAGATGGGAGACGCCGAGCGCGGCCAGGTACCTGACGATCGCCGCGGCGTCGTCAAAGGTGAAGCCGGGCCCGAATTGCACCCGGTAAGTGGCCGACGGGGGCAAAACGCCGGGCCATGGGGGATCTGTCACCAGGCCGTCACCTTCCTACGGCTCCCCGCCATGTTATCCACACTAGATAAGCGCTGGCCGCGATGGGCTCGGTTCTGGCAACAAACCCTGATGCGGGGATCGCGCCTGGTACGCCGCCCTGGCAGGCAGACATTCTCCGGTCCTTTTAGTACGGCCAGCAGGTTATGCTGTCCGGCTCGGCTAAAATCGTGATTGGGGGTTTCTGCAAGTGGCCCTAAATAGGAATTTTCCTGGGCGATACGGGGGGCTTGGAAATGCTGGCTGCTCGCTGGAGAGTACCGATCATTACGGTGACCATCGCCGTCGGAACTGTCGGTGCACTTGTCACTTCGATTACCGGGGCGCTTGCCGCCCATCCGGTGGCCGCCGCTGCGGCCCAGGGCCGGTCGCACGCGGGCAGCAGGCTGGCGCCTTCGCAGACCGCCCCGCTGGTGTCCGATGCCGGTGGCGGGTCCAGGTTCAAGCAGGGACTTGCTGCACCACGCATGAGCCGTGCAATGCTTGCCGCCAACGTCCGCAAGCAGCGGGCCGCCGCGGCCTACCTGGCTGCTGCCCGCCCGGCTGCGGCCAGGTACCTGGCCAGGACCCAGCAGCCACAGATACGCAACTACTTCTGCGGCCCGGCGACCGTTGCCGAGATGCTCGCGCAGCTGGGAGCGCGGCTGAGCCAGAGCGCCGCTGCCAGGGAACTTGGCACCAGCGGCGCCGGCACCGACTGGTCGGACAAGACGGGTTACCCGGTTCCGCGCGTGCTCGACGCCAATCAGAAAAAGAACAGCTATGTCGCGGTCGGCCTGCCATGGACGCCGGACGGCAACCAGATCAGGACCTATGAAGGAGACCTGGTCACTGACCTGAACCGCGGCGCGGGCGTTCCCCTGGCCGGCGATGCGTACGAGGTACCTGGCGGCCCCCATCTGGTCGGGCACCCGGAAAGTCAGGAGATCTTGCACTGGTTCGACATCAGGGGTTATGCGCGGTCGGGCGCGGTCACCGCATACGAAGACTCGGTGCACGGAGCCCCGAGCATCGCCTGGAGCAGTTCGGTGCCAGCCTACTCCGCACTTCCCTCGCCGATGGTCGTATACATTCTTGGCGCGCGAGGATACGTCTGGTAGCCAGGCGGTGGATACTCGATCGCGCCTGCTCAGCGCCTGGATAATCATCACCTGTCTCGCCGCGCTCACCGGGTGCAGCAGGTCAGCGGGGACGCCCAGACGGGCAGTTACCGGTCCGGCTACGCCCGTCACCCGGCCGGTTCCCGCTGCCCCCGAGATCAGCGCCTTCTGCGCCGGGAGCGTCAGGGCCACTGGGCTCTCCCGCGTGGTACCAGCCTCGCTCCGCGAGGAAGTGGTGCCGCTCGGGGTTGCCGCGGACGGGCGCACCGGCTACGTGTCGCTGTGGGCCAGGTCCTTCGCGGGCGTGGCGGCGATGAACCTGCATACCGGGGCCTTCAGGCCGATCTGGCGGTTCCCGGATCCGGCCAAGGACCAGGCCGACGGGGCGTTCAGTGGCCGGTGGCTGGTCTGGGAGCAGACGTACTCTCTGCAGAGCCTCGATGACTTCACCGTGTACGCCTGGAACGTCGCTTCTGGCCGGAATTTGCGCCAGGTGGTGCGGATCGGCCGCTCGCTGGCCGGACCCAATGGTGCTTTCTGGCCGAGCCCATGGCATGCTCCTGCGGTCGAAGGGAACTACGCGGCCTGGGCGCAGGGTTACGGCCCTGGCGGGCTGGTCCAGATCAGGCTGGCCGACCTCGCGAGCGGGCGGGTGTCCGTCGTGGCCGAGGGGCACTTGCAGGCGCCGTTCTTCGCCGGGAGCCTGCTGGTGTGGCCGGCGTCCGACCGGCCGGGCGCGGAAACGTCACTGCACGCCTACAGTCTCCGCACGCGCAGGCAGGCGCAGCTTCCTGTCGCGCTGAGCACGGTGCGAGGCACCGACTTCGTGGCAGCTGACGGCACCAGAACGGCCTACCTCGACTCCGGCCTGAACTCGCTGTACTACTCATCTGAACCTGGTCGGCCAGCCCGGGTGATGCTCAGGCTCCAGGCCGGCTCGGAGTTTTCCGGCCTCGGCCTCGGCGCGGGCGTGCTGACCTGGAGCACGACGGCGGCCACCTACGCCGCGAGCACGGCCACCGGCGGATACGTGCAGGTAACCCCGGCCTATGGCCTCGCGGTCACCGGCGGCGGGCCGGACATCTTGGTGTCAGACGCGCCTCTTCGCGGGCCGGGCAGGCCAGTCCTGCCGTTGCATGTGGTCAGCCTTCGCTACCAGAAGAAGAGCCGCTGTGCGCCAGGGCGCTTAGGCCCGGCCGCAGTCAGGGCACACGCCGAAGAGTTCGACGGTATGTCCGACCTCGGTGAACCCCGCCTGTTCGGCTACCTGCTCGGTCCAGCGTTCCACGTCACGCCCTTCTACTTCCACGCTGCGGCCGCAGTTGCGGCAGGTCAGGTGATGGTGGTGGGCGTTGGTCTGGCAGCGGCGATACAAGATCTCGCCGGTAGCGTCCCTGATCGCGTCGATTCTGCCGCTCTCGCTCAGGGCCTGGAGATGCCGGTATACAGTCGTCAGGCCGACTTGCTCGCCGCCTTCACGCAACTCGGCGTGGATCTGCTGGGCGCTGCAGAAGCCAGGCAGTCGGTCGAGTACCGCGGCTACCGCCTCGGCCTGCCTGGTCCGGCTGACCCTCGTGCCGTGCGGCCTGCCACTGGCGGCGCGTCCTGGGGTACTCACATCTGGCACGGTAGCAGCCGGGCCGGTGAGTTCCCGCTGCTGCGAGGGGGGAGAAGATGTAGTTATGGCGGAAAGGCTGCGCGGCGCGACAAGTCCTTACCTGCTACAGCATGCCGGTAATCCGGTCGACTGGTGGCAGTGGGGAGACGAGGCGTTCGCGGAGGCGCGGCGCAGGGACGTGGCCGTGCTGCTCTCCATCGGATACTCGGCCTGTCACTGGTGCCATGTGATGGCCCACGAGTCGTTCGAGGATCAGGCGACCGCCGACCTGGTAAACAGTCACCTGGTAGCAATCAAGGTGGACAGGGAAGAGCGGCCGGATGTCGACGCGGTCTACATGACCGTTACCCAGGCGCTCACCGGGCAGGGCGGCTGGCCGATGACGGTCTTCCTGACTCCGGACCGTGAGCCGTTCTATTGCGGCACCTATTATCCGAAAGAGATCTTCGCGCGGCTGGTGCTCGCCATTTCCGGTGCCTGGCGGGAGAACCGCGGTGAGGTGAGCGGACGGGCCAGGCAGATCGCCGCCGCCATTGCGGAGACCGCCGGGCAAGGATCGGCAGGCGACGGCGTGGCCGTGCTCGCCGATGCGGCCGAACTGTGTGACACCGCCGTCGGATCGCTGGCAGGCAGGTATGACGCCAGGCGCGGCGGCTTCGGCGGTGCGCCCAAGTTCCCGCCATCCACGGTGCTCGAATTCCTGCTCAGGCATTCCGAGCGGGCCGTGGCAGCAAGTTCAGGCGGCGAGGCGCTCGCGATGGTGGCAGGCACGGCGCAGGCCATGGCCAGGGGCGGAATCTATGACCAGCTTGGCGGCGGCTTCGCCAGGTACAGCGTGGACGACGGCTGGGTGGTGCCGCACTTCGAGAAGATGCTGTATGACAACGCGCAGCTGGCCAGGGTTTACGCGCACTGGTGGCGTCGCTCCGACGGCAGCAGCGAACTGGCGAGGCGGGTCGCCGTGCAGACGTGCGACTGGATGCTCGCCGACCTGCTAACGCCCCAAGGCGGGTTCGCGAGCGCACTCGACGCGGACAGCGAAGGGACAGAGGGCGCGTTCTACGTGTGGACGCCCGGCGAACTGGCTGAGGTGCTCGGCGCCGATGACGGCGCCTACGCTGCGTCACTGTTCTCCGTCACGAAGGCGGGCACCTTTGAGCACGGGCGGTCGGTGCTTCAACTGCTTGCCGACCCCGATGATCAGGAAAGATACGACAGCATCAGGTCGCGGCTGCGGTCGGCACGGGCGAAGCGGACGTGGCCAGGCCGCGATGACAAGGTGGTGGCGGCCTGGAACGGGCTGGCGATCACCGCCCTGGCCGAGGCTGGGCTCCTGTTCGCTCGTCTGGACTACGTGGCGGCGGCCAGCCGGGCGGCCGAGCTTATCGAGGCTGTCCACATGTCAGGAGGCAGGCTCGCGAGGACGTCGCGTGACGGCGTGGCCGGACCGAGTGCCGGCGTGCTCGAGGACTACGCGTGCGTCGCGGCCGGGTTCCTGGCCCTGTCTGGCGTGACTGGCGAGGACAGGTGGGTGGGCCTGGCCGGCTCGTTGCTCGACACGGCGCTTGACCGGTTCCGTGCCGATGCCGGCGGGTTCTACGACACTGCGGACGACAGCGAAGAGCTCATCTACCGCCCGGCCGACCCGGCCGACGGGCCTGTACCTTCAGGCACCTTCGCCATCGCCGGGGCGCTGCTCAGTTACTCGGCACTGACCGGCTCCGCGGCGCACCGGGCCGCCGCCGCCGAGGCGCTCAGGCCGCTTCCGGCCCTGGCCGCCAGGTATCCGCAGGCCGCAGGCTGGGGGCTGGCAGTGGCAGAGGCCGTGGTGGCAGGGCCTGCCGAGATCGCGATCATCGGGCCGGCCGACGACGAACGGACCAGGGCCTTGCACCTGGCGGCCGGGCTCGGCGCCGGCCCTGGCGCCGTGATCGCGACCGGGCCTGGCGGCGGGCACGGCACCGGGATGGTGCCGCTGCTCACCGGGCGTGACCTGGTCGGCGGGCAGCCTGCCGCTTATGTCTGCCGCGATTTCGCCTGCCTGCTGCCGGTCACCACGGCAGCGGAGCTGCTCGCGTTGTTGCGCTCCTGAGCGGCCGCCGTTGCGCGATCACGCGAGTCAGAGCGCCGGAAGTGACCTGGCGTCCTCCCTCTCGGCCTGGTAAGACAGCACTTAGGCGCTAGTTGTGAAACTTTCACTGCCCTCGTGCGTCTAACACGGAGATGAGATAGGAAATCAGCTACTCGTTGCCAGGATCACTTTCGTCCCGTGACCGGGCACGCCATAATCCGATTAGCGGCAGGAACGCCCCCGAACGGAAGGGTTCCGAGATTGCGCATCTGGGCGCGTCGGCTACTCCCTGTGACCGTACCTGTGGTCGTTTTCACATTGGCTCTCGGCTTGGTGCTCGGCGGAGCGTTTCGCGATTCGCGGGCTGGGCTGAGCCTTGGCGGCGGCAGAGTACCAGGTCCTGGTGCCCCGGGTTCTGGTGTCATGAGCTCAGGGGCAGCGGGGCGTCAAGCCAGCTTCGCGAACGCCGGGTTGAGCGGCCAGGTCGGTGAGATTCCCGGCGTGTCAGGACAGGGCACCGCGGCTTGGCCGTACACCCTGACCGTAGCCACTAAGCCGCTGCCTGCCGCCCGTCACGCCTCGGTGCGAAAGCCAGGAAAGCTGCGTCAGGCCGATGTCCTCGTCATTGCCGCGGCAACCATGCCCGCATCGGTGACCGCGGCGCTGCTTAAGCTCTCCGGCGTGACCGCCGCAGTGCCGGTAGACGCGGGCCGGATCAAGGTCAACGGCGTATTCGTTAACGTGCTCGGCGTCCACCCGGACTCGTTCCGCCCCTTCGCGGCGAAGCCAACGGCCAAGTCGACGACCTTGTGGAACAACGTAGCCGCCGGGGGAATGGCGATCTCTTACACGATGGGCGTGCAGGACCGCCTTTCGCTGAGCAAGCCGGTCAAGGTGACTGGCTCGCGTACGGTCAGCTTGCCGGTCGCAGGTTTCGGCACCGTGGGAATCGGCGGGGTTGACGCCGTGGTGTCATCGTCGGTGGCGAGGTCGCTCGGGCTGCCGCAGGACAACGCGATCATCATCAGCGCGCCTGGCGCTCGGCTAGACGTCCTGATGCGCAAGATCAAGAAACTAGTTCCCCCGGCTGCGGCCGTGGTGGCACTGGTGACCCAGATCATCTCCGGCAGCGCAGGTACCGCAGGCAGCGGCTCGGCCGGCGAGGTCATGACACTCGGCGCGGGTACCGGGTCGCAAGGACCAGGGCTGACTGCGCGGCAGCTCGCCAAGTTCCTGTCCGCCGCCATAAGCCGGGTCGGCATGCCGTATGTGTGGGGCGGCGACGGGCCGAATGAGTTCGACTGTTCAGGCCTGGTGCAATGGGCGATGCGGCAGGCCGGAGTCACCATGCCGAGGGTGGCGGCTGACCAGGCAAGGACAGGGCCGCTGCTGCCGCTCAGCCAGCTCCAGCCAGGTGACCTGCTCTTCTACCACACCGATCCGACGGCGCCCGGCTACATTTCGCACGTAGCCATCTACCTCGGCAACGACAAGATGCTCCAGGCGCCTGAGCCAGGCATGAGCGTGCAGGTAGTGAAGGCCGACTTCGGAGCCGGCTTCGCCGGAGCCATCCGGGTATACCCGAAGGTCGCCGCGGAAGTAGCCGCCCTCGCCGGCTAAGCCCGCCCTCCGCCGTTCCCCCGCCCCTCCGCCGTTCCCCCGCCCCGCCCCCGCCCCTACGCCGAACCCCGCGATGTCACAACGTGAGCCCGCGCGGACAGCGCGGGCCGCCCCCGACGACCTCGCATCGTGAGTGCTGGGCTGCGCGGGTCAACGCCCACGGGGTCGCATCGTGGGGGCTGGGGTGCCTGCCAAGTCACAACGTGGGGACTGGGCTGCGGGGGGTGCGGGGCTGCGGGGGTTGAGGGGGGGTGCGGGGCTGCGGGGGTTGAGGGGGGGGTGCGGGGCTGCGGGGTTGAGGGGGGCGGGGCTGGGGCGGGGTGGGGTGGGGTGGGGTTGATGTAACTGGGTAGGTGTGTAATCATTATTACATGAATACGGATGGTGTTGAGCATGGTGCGCCGGTGGATCGACTGCGCGGCTGGTTCACTGGCCGGATGCCTGGTGACTGGGCGGATGGTGCGCTTGAAGTCAGGCTAGACCGCGAGGAGATCACGGTCATTGTGCCGATCACGGCGCCTGAGGTGGCTGGCGATGCGACGGCTGGGGAGAAGGGCGCGGCCTGGGAGGGACGCAGCCGCAGGTTCCGCGAGGACACCAGGCAGCAGCGGATCGAGATCGCGCACGAGGCCGAGCACACCTTCGGCCGCAAGGTCTCGTGGGGGGTTCGGTCAGGAGAGAGCGTTGTGATGTTCACCACGTTCTCTGTGCCGGTCATGACCAGGCTGAGGCAGAGCGAGCGCATGGTGCTCGACACGCTGGTCGATGCGGGCGTGGCAAGGAGTCGTAGCGACGCGCTCGCCTGGTGCGTGCGCCTGGTCGGCGAACATGAGGACTCTTGGCTCTCTGACCTGCGAGAAGCTCTCCTGCACGTCGAGCAGGTGCGGTCGGAGGGTCCCCGGTCGGCTTGACGCTTGCCTGTCCCGTGGCGCCGAGAAGATGCCCAACTCCCAGGTAACCGAGTTCGGCAACGTCGTCGTCAAGGCTCGGGTTGACTCTCGCAGCACCAGGTGGACCTTCGTCGTAGCGGACTCAACTAGTGCCGCCAAGCAGACCATCACCCGCGAGGAGCATGACCGCATCTCTGCCGAGCAGGACGCCTGCATCGCCGGCCAGCAGATGGTGGTAGTCGACGGTTACATCGGCTGATCATGGAGGCGGCAACGCCAACGTGGCCTGCAGGCAAGAGCAGCTTTACTACCCGGTGGACGGAGGTCGTGGCCAGGCTGGACCGTGCCCAGGCCGCCGCCTACTTCATGCTCGGCGAGACGACCGGTACCTCGGCGGGCGGCAAGTTCCAGGAAGGCAAGTTCATGCGGGTGCCCCGGCCGCGTCGGCGGCAATGACGAGGAGACCTCGAAAAAGGTCACGATTCCTTGCTCGCCGGCCATCGCTACCCGCGCCAGGGCCGCGCCGAGGAGTATGCGAGCCTGGTGGCGCGGCTCAAGAAGCGGCTCAAGAAGCGGCTCAAGAAGGAGCGCCGCGAGTACCTGGCGTCGTTCTCTGGCCGGGTAAAGGCGATCGTCAAGCCCATCGGCTGAAGCCGGGCGGTCCAGGATATTTCACTTCCTGGTGCCAAGATCGTGCTGACCCACCTGGCAACGTGAGATAGCGTGCGTAGTGCTGTCGATGGTGCTGGCACGCCGGCGCCAGATCGACCGTTGAACAAGCATTAGCCGCGCGCGGCTCTTGGCCGAGTACCGGCGACTCGGCGATTTCCACCGAATTAATGGCAGTTGGCGGCAGCGAGGAAGGGTGCCTGATGCGCCTGATGCACCTGATCCCATTTCGCGGTCTTGCGTACAAGGTCTACGAGCGGCGACTTGAGTACTTGCTCACTCAGTCACAGGTGCCAAGGCACGTCGGGGTGATGTGCGACGGCAACCGCCGCTGGGCCAGGTCGGCTGGGTTCCCCGACGTCAGCAGCGGGCATCGCAAGGGCGCGGACAAGATCTTCGAGTTGCTCGACTGGTGCCGCGACGCAGGCGTCGAGGTCGTTACCCTGTGGCTGCTCTCGACCGACAACCTGGTGGCGAGGCCAGAGTCCGAGATCGAGCCCTTGCTTGCGATCATCGAGGACACGGTCAGGGAACTCGTTGCCCAGAACTGGCGGGTCAAGCCGGTCGGAGCGCTCGACATGCTGCCTGGCGAGATGGCCCAGGTGCTCAAGAGCGCGCACGACGAGACGGCCGACCGGCCGGGACTGCTGGTGAATGTCGCGGTCTGTTACGGCGGTCGGCGTGAGATCGCCGATGCGGTGCGCTCGCTGCTGTTCGAGCAGGCCACCAAGGGCACCACGATCGAGGAATTGGCCGAGATCCTTGACGTCGAGCACATCGCCGAGCACCTCTACACGGCTGGCCAGCCCGACCCTGACCTGGTTATCAGGACCTCGGGTGAGCAGCGGCTCGGCGGGTTCCTGCTCTGGCAGAGCACCCAGTCCGAGTTTTATTTCTGCGACGCCTACTGGCCGGCCTTCCGCAAGGTAGATTTCTTGCGTGCGCTGCGCTCCTATGCCGCGCGGCACCGCCGGTTCGGCGGCTGATCCCAGGCGCGACCCGCGATCCGGGCATTCGAATTTTGAGCTTGATTTCCTGATATTTTGTCCTAAACACCTGCTGAACTTCATGCGTCAGCTCGGTTTCTTAGCGTGCCGCTACTTTCGCGCACTGGCTGCTCCAGGTACCGTCGAAAACTGACAGGCGGTGCATAGCCGCCCGACGGGAAGGCCCTCGAGAATTCTCGAGCTCCACGCCGGCGCACGCTGGCGAGACGAGCGAAGGGCCGGCGTCCCGGCCCGTAGCTGGCCGGCCCCGGCCCCTGCCACAGCTTTGCGTCCATGGCCTGCCTGGCCATGGGTCCAGGCTGGAGCGATCGCCAGATCATTGGAGACTGAGTGGCCAGTTCCGCAGCAGCCCGTACGGCGGGCACGATTTCTGCCAGCAAGAACGACAAGGCGGTGGCCGGAAAGCCAGCGAAGGCCACGGCAGCCACGGCTAACCCGCAGCCGAAAGGAGCGCGATCAAGGCGAACTCAGCCGGCCTGCAAGCCGGCCGGTGACGGGGAGGGCGCAGACCGCCGCACCTACGTGCTTGACACCAGCGTCCTGCTCGCCGACCCCGGCGCCTTCAGCAGGTTCGCTGAACACAGAGTCGTGCTGCCGCTGGTAGTGATCACCGAGCTTGAAGCCAAGAGAAATCACCCAGAACTTGGGTTCTTTGCCCGCGCTGCGCTGCGCCACCTGGACGACCTGCGGATCAGCTACGGTCGCCTGGACGCCGACGTCGAGATCGGGGACCTCGGCGGCACGATCAGGGTCGAGCTCAACCACACCGACCCCGCCGTGCTGCCCGCCGGCTTCCGTCTCGGGGACAACGACACCAGGATCTTGTCCGTGGCTCGCGGCCTGGCCGTCGAGGGCGACGAGGTCGTACTGGTCAGCAAGGACCTTCCGCTGCGGATCAAGGCCGCCTCGATCGGCCTGGCGGCGGAGGAGTACCGGGCCGAGCTGCCACCAGATTCCGGCTGGACCGGCATGGGCGAGTTCGAGATCACGGCAGGCGAGCTTGACCAGCTCTACGCCGAAGGATCCCTCGACTATGCGCCTGCCAGTGAGCTGCCCTGTCACACCGGCCTGGTGCTCTACTCGAGCCTGGCCGGGTCAGGCAGCGCGCTCGCGCGGGTGCAGCCGGACAAGTCGGTCAAGCTGGTTCGCTGCGACCGGGACGTGTTCGGCTTGCGCGGTCGCAGTGCAGAGCAGCGGATAGCGCTCGACCTGCTGCTCGATCAGGAGGTCGGCATTGTCTCGCTCGGCGGCCGGGCAGGCACGGGCAAGTCGGCGCTGGCGCTCTGCGCCGGTCTCGAAGCCGTGCTCGAGCGCGGCCAGCACCGCAAGGTTGTCGTCTTCCGCCCGCTGTACCCGGTCGGCGGCCAGGAACTCGGCTACCTGCCAGGCTCAGAGGCCGACAAGATGAACCCGTGGGCTCAGGCCGTCTTCGACACGCTTGGCGCCGTCACCACCCAGAACGTGATCGAGGAGGTCGTGGCCAGGGACATGCTCGAGGTACTGCCGCTGACCCACATCAGGGGCCGGTCGCTGCACGATTCCTTCGTGATCGTGGACGAGGCCCAGTCGCTTGAGCGCGGCGTGCTCCTCACGGTGCTCTCCAGGATCGGCTCAGGCTCTCGTGTGGTACTCACTCACGACATCGCCCAGCGCGACAACCTTCGCGTCGGCAGGCACGACGGCGTCGTCGCGGTGATCGAGAAACTCAAGGGCCACCCGTTGTTCGCCCACGTCACGCTGGTCAGGTCGGAGCGGTCGCCGATCGCCGCCCTGGTCACAGAGATGCTCGAGGACACGACGGGTTAGCGAATCCCCGGCTGCGGGCGCCCGCACGGGTCAACTGGCGGTACCGTGACCAGCGACATGAACGACACCGCGGGCGCCCAAGCCCAGACAACTGCGACAGGGCACGTTGCCGCACTGCCCGTCTCGGTGATCATGCCGGTACGCAATGAGGAACGGCATCTCGCCGAGGCGGTCGGCAGCGTGCTCGGCCAGGACTACGCGGGCGAGATCGAACTCGTGCTCGCGGTCGGTCCTTCGAAAGATCACACGCTTGATATCGCCAGCAGGCTCGCAACGACCGACCCTCGGGTGAGGGTCGTGGAGAACCCCTCCGGCCAGATCCCTGCCGCACTGAACCGCGCCTTCGCGGCGACCATGCACGACGTCATTGTCAGGGTCGACGGGCACGCGCTGCTGCCGCCCGGATACATCGCCACCGCCGTGCGGACGCTCAGGGAAACCGGTGCGGTCAACGTAGGCGGCATCATGGCCGCCGAGGGGATCACGCCGTTCCAGCGAGCGGTCGCCTGGGCCATGACATCTCCGTTCGGAGTCGGCTCGGCCAAGTACCACACGGGCGGCGGCGCCGGGGCAGCCGACTCGGTTTACCTCGGCGCGTTCAGCCGTGCGGCCATCGCGGGTGCCGGCGGTTACGACGAGCGTTACCTGCGGGCCGAAGACTGGGAGATGAACCACAGGATCAGGCAGGCGGGCGGCCTGATCTGGTTCACCCCGGAAATGCGGGTCAGCTATCGCCCCCGCGCCACGATCGGCGCGCTCGCCTCCCAGTACTTCCACTATGGCCGCTGGCGGCACGTGGTGGCCAGAAGGCACGCGGGCACGATCAACCTGCGCTACCTGGCACCGCCCGCAGCCGTCCTGACGATGGCGGCCGGATCGGCGGCGGGCCTTGCCGGGTTGCTCGCGCTGGTATCGGGCGCTGGTTCCTGGTGGCCGTGGCTGCTGGTGGCCGGCTTTGCCGCACCGCTGCTTTATGCGCTCGGCGTGCTCGCCGTCACGGCGTTCGCGGCCGGAGCCTTGCGCGGCCGGGCGCTTGCTTGCCTGCCTGGCGTGATCGCCACCATGCACGTTGCCTGGGGTGCCGGCTTTCTTACCAGCCCGCGGCACCTGGCCCCCTCGGTGCCTGAGATGGCAGAGTCTGAGAACCCCGACCGAGGGTAATTCCTGGGGGGGGTTGCGTAAGTCACGAAAGTGAACTCGTGCAGGGTCGCGCCGCAGCCTTAACCCTGTACGGGTTTGCCACCGCGCCGGCCGGTCGCCGGGTCGGCCAGGTAGGACTCTGCGGTGCGGAGGTCGGCCGGGTAAGTGATCTTGAGGTTACGCTCGCTGCCCGCGATGGTGCGGACCGCGACGCCGGGGAGATACCGAAGCACGACGCCGCAGTCGTCGGTGGCCTGGAGCGCATCCGGGTCGGCGGCAGCCAGTTCGTGGGCGCGGCGGATCACCGAGAGCCTGAAGCCCTGGGGGGTCTGGCATCTCCCGACAGACTCGCGGGGCGGGATCGAGGTCATGATGCCGTCCGCTAGGTGCACGATCGTGTCGGCGGTGGGCGCTACCACGCCTACCGCCTCGCAATCGCCCAGGGCGGCCACGCAGTCGGCGATGATCTCCTGGCCGACCAAGGGCCTGGCCGCGTCGTGGAAGAGCACGTTGCAGTCCGCATTGTCGCCGGAGCTCAGCTGGTCGATCGCGCGCCGGGTCGAGCCTGCCCGGTCGGTGCCGCCAGGGATGACCTTGCTGAGCTTGCGGTAGCGGCCGCCGAGCAGTTCGGCCCAGGCGGGCACGAAGTCGGCGGGAAGGACCACGATGATCTCGTCGATGCCAGGTGCGGCTTCGAAGGCGGCGACCGAGTGCTCGAGCAGGGTCTTGCCCGCCAGCAGCTGGAGTTGCTTGGGCAGGGTACCGCCAAGCCTTAGCCCGGCACCCCCCGCCAGCACGACGGCCACTGTTCGCATGATCGGACTTTATCCAGGCGACCTGGCTGCTTTCACCTGGCTCGCTGTCGGGTGACAGATCCGCGTTGCGGAAGACCCGCCTAGTTTGCGCGCCACGCCAGAGGTACGACCGGCGATAGTACGCTGAGCAGCCAGTACAACGTACCGTGATCAGATGATCTCAACGCGTCATGTTGACTTCTGGCGCCTGGAGGGCTTGAGCCTTGCCGGACGGAGGGCTGGATACCGCGCGCCTGATCGGCCCGCAGGCAGGCCGCGCGCGCCGTCGGGCCGGCGACCTGGTGATCGCCCTGACCAAGGCGGGGCGGGGCGGGGCGGGGTGGATCGTCGGCTGGGCGGCGGAGCGCGGAGTCGCGCCCAACTCGGCGACGGCACTCTCGCTCTTGCTTGCGCTCTGCGGTGCGGCCTGGCTGAGCGGTGGCACCGAGGCCGATTGCCTGCGCGGGTTCACGGCCGTCTGCGGCTGGGCTGTCGCCAGGGTATGTGCACGGCGGCTGAACGCGGTCGCGGTGCCGCGTACCCGGTCAGCCGGGCAGGCAAAGGCAAGCGTGACCGAACCAGCCCGCACTGACTGGCTGATCCTGCCCGGCTTCGACTGGCCGGGAGCGGACCGTCGAAGGCCGCCTGGCACGATCCCCGTGACCAAGCCACGCGCTGGTGAGCGGAGCTTCGCCTGGCTGTCCGAGGTCGCCACGGTAGCCGCAGAGTGCGCCATCTATGGCGGCATCACCGCCGGCGGGCAAGCCGCGGGCTGGACAGGTACCTGGCCGCTGGCCATCGTCGCGGTGGTCGTGATCTCGGTCGCTGAGATCGCCGGTACCTGCGTGCGCGCGAAGGCGGCAGCAGCAGCGGGGCAGGCACGGCGGGTGCCGAAGATTTTCGGCGCGGTCGGCGCGGCACTGCTTCCGCCGCCGGTGGCGTTGCGGGTGCTGACGGCGACGCTGATCACGATTAGGTACGGGCCGAGGATCGCGCTGTTCGCCGTGCTCGCAGTCGAGGTGGTGGCTCTCGCTCGCGCGCTCGTCAGCCTGGCGGACCTCAAGCCGGATCGGGGCCTCGGCAGGCCGGAAGGCTCGACGCTCGCGGCCTTTTCCGAGGGGCAGGAGGTCCTGCTGGCCTGCCGTGATGACGGTCCTGTGGCCCGCCTGGCCGGCCGGCTGGTGCAGGGCAACCTGGCGCCGCTGCCGCCCGCCCTGCTTGGCGTCCTGGCCATCGTCCTGCTCACCATGCTTGGCCTGCGACACCTGCCAGGGGTCATTGGCCTTGCCCCCGTGGTGGTGCTGCTGCTGGCCACCCCTGGTGCTAGCCACCCCCATGACGGGCGTTTCGACTGGCTGGTGCCGGTGCTGCTTTGCCTGGCCCAGTACAGCTACCTGGTGGCGCTCGGCCTGGCCAAGTCCGTGTCAGGCCCGGCTGTCTTCTGCGCCGTGGCCATGATCGCGGTGTGGTACGCGAGCCTGGTCGCCAGCCCGATGGCAAGGTCAAGCGCACGCGCCGACGTGCTGTCAAGCCGTATGGAGCGGGTGAACAGGATCGTCTCTCGCCGCGCGGACGGTCTCGGCTGGGAGGTGCGGGTCGGCCTGGTTGGCCTGACCGGCATCTTCGGCTTCGCGGTGTTCGGGTACCTTGGGTTGGCAACGTACCTTGCGATCCTGCTTTGCCGTAAAGCGGTGATCGGGTACCTGCTTCCACCCGATGACGAGCCTGAGCGAGAGGACTGGCGTCAGTGATCGGAATGGTGCTGGCTGCCGGCGCGGGCCGGCGATTGCGGCCGGACACCGACCAGCTACCCAAGGCGCTCCTCCCCGTCCATGGCGATACCACGATTCTCGACATCGCGCTCGGCAACCTGGCCAGCACGGGGATCACCGAGGTGGTGATCATCGTGGGCTACGCGGCGACGGCTATCGCCGACCTGGTACCCGCACTCGAGCGGACCTTCGGCGTCGAGATCACCCTGGTCTACAACGACCGTGCCGAGGAATGGAACAACGCGTACTCGCTCTGGCTGGCCCGCGAGTATTTCTGCCGCGGCGCGCTCCTGGTCAACGGCGACACCGTGCACCCGAAGTGCGTGGAAGAAAGCGTGCTCAGCCGCGGCGAAGGACATGAGCCGCCGCCGCTCGGCCGGATCATCATCGCCGTCGACGACGTCAAGCCGCTGGCCGAGGAGGAGATGAAGGTCACCCTTGACCGGGACGGGCTGATCACGTGGATCACCAAGCTGATGGACCCGGGGCAAGCACACGGCGAATACATGGGCGTGACGCTGATCGAGCCTGACGCGGCGGTCGCACTGGCCGACGCGCTTGAGGCCACCTGGCGGCGGGACCCCGGCCTGTACTACGAGGACGGGTTCGCCGAGTTCGCCAGGCGAAGCGGCGCGGTGCTGGCGGCGCCGATCGGAGTGGTCGACTGGGTAGAAGTTGACAATCACGCCGACCTCGAACGGGCCAGGACAATAGCCCGCCACTGTATAGGGTGATAAACCGCACCGCTGGTCTCGCCGAGAAGCTGCGGTCGAAGGAGTGCTATGCCCCTGCTGGCGCGCATGCTCGCGGCGCCGCTGCTTGTCGAGGTTTCCGCCGGAGCCATCGGCGGCCTTGGCGCGCTGCTCGCCGACCGGCGGATCGCGCCAGAGGGCCGGATCGCCGTGGCTGTCGGCCCTGGCCAGGGCGAGTCCGTCGCGGGCGAGCTCAATATGGCGCGGGCCGAGGTCTTCCGCGTGCCTGACGGCAGTCACGATGCCGCTGTGGTGCTTGGAAAGAGCCTGCGGGCCGGTGCCTACGAGGCGGTCGCCGGGATCGGCGGCGGCAAGACCATCGACGTCACCAAGTTTGCAGCGCACATGGCGGGCATTCCGATGGTCTCGGTGGCAACCAGCCTCGCCCACGACGGGATCGCGTCCCCGGTAAGCACGCTCGCGCACGAGTCAGGCAACGGCTCTTACGGCGTGGTGCCGCCGGTAGCGGTCGTCGTGGACCTGGACCGGGTCAGGCGGGCACCTGCGGGAATGGCCACGGCCGGCATCGGCGACGTGGTCAGCAACTTGTCAGCCATCGCCGACTGGGAGCTGAGTTCGGCCGACACGGGCGAGCCAGTAGACGGCCTCGCGGTCGCGATGGCCAGGACCGCGGCGCACGCCGTGCTGTGCAGCGACGATCAGGCTACCTCTGACAAGTTCCGAACCGTCTTGGCCGAGGCGCTCATCATGTCAGGCATGGCGATGACCGTCGCCGGTTCCAGCCGCCCGGCGAGCGGAGGCGACCATGAGATCATGCACGCCATCAACGAGCTGTTTCCCGGCACCGCCAGCCATGGTGAGCTGGCCGGCCTCGGCGCCCTTTTCTGCGGTTACCTGCGAAAAGACGATGAGCAGTTCGCGGCGATCTCGGCTTGCCTGCGGCGGCACGGCCTGCCAAGGCATCCTGAGCAGATAGGACTGTCGGCCGGGCAGTTCGCCAGCGCGGTGGTCCGCGCCCCGGCGACCAGGCCAGGCAGGTACACCATACTTGAGCGGCTCGCGATGACCCCAGCGCAGGCCGCCGAAGCAGTGGAGGACTATGTCCGGGCCGTCGCTGGCTGAACTGCGCGAAAAGGGCCAGCCGCAGTGGGTGCTCGACCGGGTAAATGACGAGCACTGGCTTGGCCGCCTCTACGGGCGCAAGCTTTCGCCCTACGCCACCTGGGTATTCGCCAGGCTAGGCTGGTCACCCAACGCGGTGACGCTCGCCTTCATCGCCTGCGGCGTCGCGGCCGGCGTGGTCATCGCGTTCGGTGGCCTGGCGACTGCGGTGGCCGGAGCGGTCCTGGTGCAGCTTTACCTGATCTTTGATTGCTCGGACGGCGAACTGGCCAGGTGGACAGGGCGAAAGTCCGCGGCCGGCGTCTATCTCGACCTGATCGGGCACTACCTGGGGGAAAGCGCGCTGCTCGTCGGTCTCGGCTTCCGTGCCCAGGGTCACCTGACCGTGGCCGGCGGCTATGTCAGCGCTGGCCTCGCCGCAGCCCTGCTTGCGATGCTGGTCAAGGCGGAGACCGACAACGTGGTGGTGGCGCGGGTCAAGTCCGGTCTGGCCGCCGGGCACGAAGACGAGGCGCTTGCGCCCAGGAGCAGCGGGCTGGCCCTGGCCAGGAAGCTTGCCAGCGTACTTAAGGTGCACCGGATCACTCAGGCGGTCGAGATTTCCGTCCTGATCCTCCTCGCCGCGATCATAGACACGGCCGCCGGCGGGCTGACCGCGACGCGGGTGCTGTTGCTCGCCTGCCTGGTGGTGGCGGCGCTGATGGTGCTTGCTCACCTGGTCGCCATCGTGGCATCGAGGCGGTTGCGGTGAAACTGTCGATCGTGATCTTGACTATGGGCAACCGGCCAGCCGAGGTGGCGAGGGCGATCGAGTCCACCGGGCCGCTCCGCGCGGCCGGCGCGGAACTCGTCGTGGTCGGCAACGGCACCGATCCGCCGCCGGTGCCTGCCGGGGCGATCGCGCTTCGGCTGGCGGAGAACGCGGGCGTAGCTGGCGGCCGCAACGCTGGCGCCCGCGAGTGCACCGGCGACGTGGTGCTCTTCCTCGATGACGACGGCTGGTACCCGGAGCCTGCCGTACTCGGGGAGCGTGTCGCCTCGCGGTTCGCGGCCGAGCCCGGGCTGGCCGTGCTCGGGTTCATGGTCAGCGATCCGGCGGGTGGTGCCGGGGCGCGCTGGCACGTTCCCAGGCTGCGAGCCGGCGATCCGACCCGCAGTTCCGTGGTCACCACGTTTGCCGGCGGCGCGTGCGCGATCAGGCGGTCGGCATTTAATGAGGCGGGCGGACTGCCCGATGCGTTCTTCTTCGGACACGAGGAAACCGACTTGTCGTGGAAGCTGATCGAACTCGGCTATCGCATCGAGTACGACGCGGAGGCGGTGATGTGCCATCCGCCGGCGAAGAACGCCAGGCATGCCATCTGGTACCGCACCGAGGCAAGGAACCGGGTATGGCTGGCCAGGAGGAACCTGCCCTGGCCAGTAGCCATCTGGTACCTGGCCGACTGGATGGTGCTTACCTTGCTGCGGGAGCGCTCAAGGTCGGCGCTTAAAGCCTGGTTTGCCGGGTTCGCCGACGGCTGGCGGCTCGATCCAGGGCCGCGCCGGCCGATCTCGCTTCGCGCCATCTGGCGGCTCACAGCAGCGGGACGCCCGCCAGTGATCTAAGGCCGCCGGACTGGCGCCAGCGGTTCAGTGCCTTGGACCTAGTGCCCGCCTAGCGGTCCGGTGAAGGCGCCGCGGTCGCGGCAGACGTTGATGCGAGCATTGATGCCGCCGTAGGTCTTGGTCAGGTGCCTGAGGCCTGCCGGGCTCGCCGGCTGACTTGCCGCCGGGGTGGCGGCACGGCCAGGGGAGTGGTGCTCGCCCTGTTTCGGCAGCCGCCGGTCGTGCGCAATCGCGCTGAACAGCGTACGGGCGGATGGCGCCCAGATCACCCAGTTGTTGTTCTGCTGGTAAGGCAGCACGGGTACCTGGATGAAATGCACGTCGGATAGCTTCATAGCGCGCAGGCTTTCCGCGAGGGAAAGCAGGGTGCCCTGGGCAAGGCCGCTGTCCGTGGTCAGCGACGAGGCCAGGTCGGAAACAACCTTGATGAGCCTGACCGGGTCGCCGAACAAGCCGGTGTGCTTGATCTTCTGCGCCAGCGAGGCCATGAGGTACTGGTCGCGCTGGATCCGCTCCAGGTCAGAGCCCATGCCGATATACCTGACCCGCCAGTAGGCGAGGGCCTGCGCGCCCCAGACGTGATGCAGGCCAGCGCTCAGGCGCAACTTCGAGCGCGGATCCCTGATCGGGTAAGGCAGGCAGATGTCGACTCCGCCGAGATCGTTGATGACATGCTCGAATCCGGTGAAGTTGAGTTCGATGAAGTGGTCGATCCGAAGATGCGCGGTGTGCTCGATGGTCTTCCACAGGCAGCCGGGACCGCCGAACGCGAACGTCGCGTTGATCTGCTCGACCTGGCCTGGCTGGGCGATCTGACCGGAGGCCCCCGGCTCTGGCGGGCAGCTCAGGACGGGGACGACCGAGTCTCTGGGGATGCTGAGCACGATGGCGTGTTTCAGGCCTGGCGACAGGTGCAGCACCATGATCGTGTCCGAGCGCTGCCCCCAGATGCGCCGGCCGAACCTGGCGTTCTTGCCCTGGCGGCTGTCTGAGCCGATGACGAGGATATTGAGCGAATTGTTGAACTTGGGGGGGCGATTACCGAGGCCGCTTACTTGCAGATGATGAATCTTGGCGAAGAGATCGCGGTAAGCCGCATAGCCGGTCAGCGCCACCGCGACCAGCAGGAGCAGCGCCGCGAGGGACATCGAGCCGATCAGGCGCGAGGCGCGCCGCTTGCGCTGGCGCTCCCTCGATAGCTGCTGCTCGTCCCCGTGATCCATGGCTCGGGGAATTCCTAGCCAGCGCGGGCCGCCTTAACCGGCGGGAACCGCGCCGGGTGACCAAGCTTTACCTGACCGGGAGCTAGCTGGCGAACGCGCTGCCGTAGCCCCTGCACACGTTCGTGGTGGCCGTGTAGCCGTTGTACTTGCTGGCCAGGTTGCCGGGCGAGGTGGAATGGTGGCCCTTGCCGTGCGTGCCGCTTGACAGTGTCTTGAAGTCCGATCCGAGTATCAGGCTGATCGTGCCCGGAGTGACCGAAGAGTTCAGCCGCAGCGTCACGTTGGTGAGCTGGGCCGCGACGGTCTGGGCGGCGGCGAGGTCGGCGGTCGAGCTGTACTCCACCACCGACTGCACGTAGTTGAAGTCAGGCGTGCCTGCCGATGTCAGCGCCGATGCCGCGCCAAGCACGTGGAAACCCCTGACGGTCAGTGCGGTCGCCGTGGTCCCCGCGATGCCGGTTACGCCAGAACCATTGAGCACCTCGACGCTGACCTGGGAAGGACTGAGCAGCTTCGGCGACTTGGCATCGGCCTGGACCCCGCCTGACCCGCTAGACGACTTGCCGTTAGGTGATTTCTTGCCGGTCTTATGATGCTTTTTGGACTTGTGCAGCTTGGGCAGCTTGATGTCATGGGCGACTGCGGCGAACAATTTAGGCGCCTGAGTCGGGTCAAACTGGACCCAGTTCGCGTTACCTGAGTACTGGATGACCGGTATCTCGATGAACTGGATGTCCTTGCGCGAGATGCCGCTCATGCTCTCGCCGATGCCGATCAGCCGCTGCGCGGTCAGGCCGTTGTCTGTGGTCAGGGCGTGCGCCTTGACGATCGCGGAGACGATCGAAAGGGTCTTGGTCGGGCTGTGCAAGACGCCGGTCTTCAGTATCCGCTGCACCAGCGCCACCATGAGCAGTTGATCACGCTGGATTCGCTGCAGGTCGGAGCCGAGGCCGAAGTCCTCGCGCAGCCGCCAGAAATCTAGTGCCTTCTGGCCGTAAAGGAAGTGCCGGCCGGCCGTCAGGCTCAGGTGATCGTAAGGCGAAGGGTGGATCGCGGTCGGCAGGCAGACCTCGACCCCGCCGAGCGCGTTGATGACGCTGATGAACCCGGTGAAGTTGACCTGGACGAAGTCGTCGATCCTGATGTGGGTTGTGTGCTCGAGCGTCTTCCACAGGCAACTCGGGCCGCCGTAGGCGAAGGTGGAATTCAGCTGCTCAAGCTGGCCAGGTGCGGCGATCTGGCCGTCAGGGAAACCGTCCTTGGGGTCCTTATTGCACTGGTAGATCGGGACCACCGAGTCGCGGGGGAAGCTCAGCACGTAGATGCGCTTACGGCCAGGGGAGATGTGCACGATCATGACCGTGTCCGAGCGCTGGCCGTAGATACCTGCACGCCCGCCGATCGCGCCGTTCTTGCCCGAACGGCTGTCCGAGCCGATCAGCAGCAGGTTCAGCGCGTTGTTGTACTTGGGCGGGCGCTTGCCGAGGTCGGTGATGGCGATGTGCTTGATGCCATCCCACAAAGTGCGGTACTCGACATAGCCGAACAGTGTTCCCGCCACGAGCGCGGCGGTAAGTCCGATGCAAGCCCAGCCGGTGACCAGGGTACGGCGCGGGTACTGCGCGCCTCCGGCCAGTTCGAGTACGTGGTGCCAGAAGCCAGGTCGGCTCGCGCCATGGCCACGACCGCGACTGCGACTGCGACCGCGGGAATCGTCCCAGGCGCCGTTCAGGCGCAAGCGCGACATCGAAATCCTCCGGGCAAGTCCACTTCCGCGAATACGTGGGCGGCTGACGTCAGCCGTCGGCGGCGGTCTGCGCACATGCTACGCGGTTCAGGGCCGAAATCAGGCCCGTAACGATCGGGTGACTTCGCCGTCTGGTGGATCCGGGTTTCGCGCGCTAGCTGACTTCGGGCCGTGATTGAGGTAGCCAGGTGTCATTTGCGTCAGGTCTGGATCGACTTACAGTGGAGCGCGTGACCTCGTTCCAGCCGCCCGCCGCCGAATCGCGGGACTCGCCGCGCGAGCCGGCGAAGTCACGGCCGGAGACGGGCGAGCCGGAGACGGGCGAGCCGGAGAAGAGCGAGCCGGAGAAGAGGCCGCCGGCCGACCGGGCTTCGACGCTGATGGTGACCGCGGTTCACACCGTGGCAAGGACCCTGGCCAGTACGAAGCGCATCAGGATTGCCGCACCGCAGGTGCTGGCTGGCGAGGCGGTCGGCCGGGCTTTCGGCAGGCTTACCGTGCTGCCGGTCATCTGCATGATCGCCTGGCTTCTTACCGGTCTTCCCCTGCTGCTTGCCGGTGAGTTCCTGCCGGTACCCGTGCTGCTTATCTCGGCGCCGCTCGCCACGGCCGTCGTGGTCAACGTGCTGGCGCGAACACCAGGCTGGTGGCCGTCAGAACTGCCGGGCAAGGCCAGGGACCGCGGCTGGATGCCCTGGTTCGGGCTGCTCGGCTCCGGATTCTCGGCTGGCGGGTTTACCGGCTGGCAGCTTGCCAAGAACTCGGCCTCTGTCATCGTGACCAGAACGCCGGGTGCGTATTTCCAGACCGGATACTGGATCGCGCAGCACGGGTCGCTGCCGATCCCTGGCTCGCTTGCCGCGTTCGGCGGCGCCCACCCAGGGCTGCACGTGTCCAGCATCGGTTTCTTCGCTTCCGGGCATTACGTGGTGCCGGCCGTCAGCGCCGGACTGCCCATGTTGCTCGCCGGCGGTTTTTGGACCAGCGGGATCAGCGGCGGTGCCTATCTCGGGCCGGTGCTGGGCGGCCTCGCCATTTTCACGTTTGCCGGACTGGTCGGACGGCTGGCCGGGCGGCAATGGGCTCCGGCAGGCGCCCTGGTGCTTGCCGCTACCGCCCCCGAGCTATATACGAGCAGGGACGCTTTCAGCGAACCTGCCGTTCAGGTGCTGCTCTTTGGCGGGCTATGCCTGGTGCTTGACGCACTGACGGCAAGTACAGGAAAGAGCCCGGCCGAGCTGATCAAGGCGGTTGTCATCCCGGCCAAGCCGGCGGTCGGCGATCAGGTCGCGTCGACGCTGCGGTTCGCAGTGCCCGTGACCGGCGGCGAAGCGGGTGATCAGGGCTCATTGGCCGAGCCGAACCCGAACGGAGCCGCTGGAGTTAACGGCCCGGCTGGGCGCTGGCCAGGCGCAGCTTCCTGGCGCGACCTGTCAGCGAGATTCGTCGCGGCCGTCTTGACCGAGCCACTGCTTGCCGGGATCGGCGGGCTTGCGCTCGGGCTGACCTCGCTGCTCACGCTCGGATCGCTGGCGTACCTGATCCCGGTGATCGCGGTGGCGGGGATTCTTATGGTCGCCAGGCGCAAGGTCGGCGTCGCTTTCTGCGCTGGCCTGGTCATCGGCTGCGGCTACGGCCTTACGGCCGGTTACGTGCTGGCGCGGCCCCTCGCCGACTCGGTGTCGTCCATCTTGCGAGTGATCGCACTTGACGCGGGAGGGGTCGCGGCCGGGACCGTAGTGGTGATCTTGTGGCTGCGTGCGGCGAGCGTCAGGAAGGTGATGCGCAAGATCTTGGCCAGGCCGCCGCTGCGCTGGCTGCCCGGCCTGGCCAGCCTCGTCGTGATCGCGGCCCTCAGCTTCCTGATCGCAAGGCCGTATATCCCCAGCCTGACGGTGCGCGGTAGCTTCAGCCACGCCGAGGCCGATTATGTGGCATACCTGCAGCACCTGGCCCACCTGAAGGTCGACCCGACCAGGCTCTACTCAGAGGACACGCTGTACTGGGTGATCTGGTATGCCGGGCTGGCCACGGTCCTGCTCGGCGGATTCGGCGCGGTGCTGCTCGTCAGGCGCTGCGTGCGAGCGCTGATCACCTGGCGGGACGATTCCGCCGCCACCCTCAGCTGGGCGCTGCCTGTCGCGATCGTGCTCGGCGGCTCGGCCGCCGTCTTGTGGCAGCCATTCACCATCCCCGACCAGCCCTGGGCCAGCCGCCGGCTGGTACCCGTAGTCATCCCAGGCCTCATCTTGCTCGCGATCTGGGCGGCCGCCTGGCTGACCCGCCGGGCCAAGGACCGCGGCGCCGGCCTTCTGACCGCCTTCTTCGTCAGCCTGCTCTGCGTCGCCGCGATGGCCGTGCCCGCCATCGCAACCTCGTTCGGCATCGGCCTCACGCACTCGGGCACCGGCGGCGGTCTCCGCCCGAGTACCGGAGGGCTCGCCCAGCGCGCGGTAGGAACCGGCCAGATAGCCGCGGTGCGCGACCTGTGCTCAGCCATCGGCAGGAACTCCGCTGTGGTGATACTCGATCGGCGGGTGGCCGCCGATTTCACCCAGGTAATCAGGGGGATGTGCGACGTGCCTGTCGCCTGGATGCCGCAAGCAAGTCAGGCGTCCTCGGTCGACGCGGTACTTTCCGGCATCGCCAAGGCCGGCCGCCGCCCGGTCCTGCTCGGCGCCGAGCCAGTCGAGGTCAGCGGGTTCGGCGGGTCGCCGACCCTGGTCATGAACCTGGCAACGACCCAAGATCCGCATGTGCTGACGCAGGCGCCGGGTGCCCCGTGGCCGGTGAGGTACGTGATCTGGATGGCGGTGGACGACTCGCCGGCCGTGGGAATCTAACGCTTCCTGCGGCCAAGCCGAACGATTGCTCTAGTTTCAGTGCCTTTGTGCGCCTATGTTCTCTGATCTCCTTGCGGGCCGAACCCCCACGATGTTCATCAGTGGGTGCCCTGTGCCCCACACCGCCTCAACGTGGGGGCTCGCCTCAACAGCGTGGGGGCTCGGCCAGTGCCGCTGATCCGGTGCTTCGTCGGTCAGATGGCCGGGCCGCGGCGCTCAATTTGCCTGCGATCCATCGGCACCGTAGTATTAGGTCATCGACGCGGGGTGGAGCAGCTCGGTAGCTCGCTGGGCTCATAACCCAGAGGTCGCAGGTTCAAATCCTGCCCCCGCTACCAAGGTCAG
>DAHVDE010000118.1 GCA_027313705.1 Actinomycetota bacterium
ATATGGGTACTCAGGGCCCTCGTAGGTGACCCTGAACCCGAGCCGGAGGTAAAAATCCCGCTCAGCTCGCAGATCGCTGACGAACAGAATCGGGATGATCCTCCTGAACAACACCGCCATAGCGCGACATAGTATCGAGCCGCAGTCGCCATGGCGTCAAAGTGCTTGCACGTGTTGACCCCTGGGCCAACCTGAGACTCTATCGAAACATTCTGGCCGCGGAACGACAGCGCGGGCGGGAGCCGTCTTGAGGTAGATCGACCCGGCGGATGCGTGCCACGATGAGGCATGCGGATCACCGAGGTAGCCTCGACCGAGTTGTTCTGCGGCACGAGCGAGCACCCACTGCAGATCGTGCGAGTCACCCTGGCCAACGACGGGCCAGGCATGATCCGCGACCCCGCGGCCGTGGTCAAGGTCAGTGTCCGCGGCACCGGGGTCACGACACCTGAACCCGCCGAGGTCGGCGACCTGGTCCACGGGGAGCAGCGGATCGCCGAGGTCCCCGTGGACATCGCGGCGACCGCCGTGCCCGGCGGCACCCGCCTGGTCACGGTCGTCGCCGACAGTGCCTCTGGCCGGTGGGAGGTGCCCGGCAAGATCACCGTAGCCGAACCCGGCTGGACCATGTTCATGGTCTCTCACTTCCACTACGACCCCGTGTGGTGGAACACTCAGGGGCGGTTCGCGCAAACCTGGCCGCTCGCGCCGGCCGACGACGGCTCGATGCCTGAAGTCAGGACCGTATTCGAGCTTGTCAGGCTGCACCTGGCCGAGGCCAGGTCCGATCCGGACTACAAGTTCGTGCTAGCCGAGATCGACTACCTCAAGCCGTACTTCGACGTTCACCCGGAAGACCGCGCCGAACTGAAGGAGCTGATCGAGGCCGGCCGGGTCGAGATCGTCGGCGGCAGCTACAACGAGCCGAACACCAACCTGACCTGCGCGGAATCCACGATCCGCAATGCGGTGCACGGGCTGAACTACCAGCGGGGGGTGCTCGGGGCCGAGCCGACCACCGCCTGGATGCTTGACGCCTTCGGCTTTGATCCCGCCTACCCGGGGCTGATGGCGCAGGCGGGGCTGAGCGAGTCGTCCTGGGCACGCGGTCCCTACCATCAGTGGGGTCCGAGCAAGGCAGCGGGCGGTAACAGCAAGATGCAGTTCCCCGCCGAGTTCGAATGGCTGTCGCCAGCCGGAGACAGCCTGCTCACCAGCTACATGGCCAATCACTATTCCGCGGGCTGGATCACCCAGCACGCCGCCGATCTGGCAGCGGCTGAACAGGACGCGTTCACCCAGTTCCGCCAGCTAGCTCAGGTCGCCGCGACCCGCAACGTGATGCTTCCTGTCGGCGGTGACCACGTGGTGCCATCCCGCTGGGCCACCGCGATTCACAGGGACTGGAATTCCCGCTACGTGTGGCCAAGGTTCGTGACCGCGGTGCCACGCGAGTTCTTCGCCGCCGTGCGGGCGGAAGCGATTGCCACCGGCGCCTGGATCATGCCGCAGACCAGGGACATGAACCCGGTCTATCCAGGCAAGGACGTCAGCTACATCGACACCAAGCAGGCACAGCGTGATGCGGAGATCGCACTGCTCGACGCCGAGCGGCTCGGCACCGCCGCCTGGCTGGCCGGCGCCAGGTATCCGCTGGCCAGCCTGGACAAGGCCTGGCGCCTGATGGCTTACGGTGCGCATCACGATGCGATCACCGGCACCGAAGGCGACCAGGTCTACCTGGACCTCCTGGCCGGCTGGCGGGAAGCCTTCGAGCGGGGCGACGAGGCCAGGCGCCAGGCGGGCAGTTACCTGGCCGGGCTGACCGACACGGCCGCACTCGGCGCGACCGGCCAGGCCAGGGTCATCGTGGTGTTCAATACCCTGGCCTGGCCGAGATCGGCACGGGCCAGGATTGAGCTGAAATTCGACCAGGGCGCGGCAAGCGGACTGCGGCTGACCGATACCGGAAGTACCCGGGTGCCCTTCCTGGCCGAGGGTGTCAGGCATCACGCGGACGGCTCGCTGGCGGCGGTGACGCTCACGTTCACGGCCAGCAGGGTGCCGGGCGTCGGTTACCGCACCTACCTGGTCACCCCGGACCCTGCGCCATCAGGCGCGGACTGGGCTGCGGCGGGCTGGCGGGCCATCGAAGGCGAGACGATCACCAGCGAGACTTTCCGCATCAGCGCTGACCCGGCCCGCGGCGGAGTGCTTACCTCCATCACTGACCTGCAATCAGGTACCGAACTGCTCGACGGTCCAGGCAACGAACTGCTGCTGCAGGAGGAGTACGCCTCGCATCCGCGCTGGGGTGAAGGACCGTGGATGCTCTGCCAGAACGGTCAGTCGCGCACCTCGGCGGGCGTCAAGGCGGTGGTCAGGGCCGAGCGCTGCCCGATCGGCTCGAGGCTGGTCGCCGAATTCGCGCTCGGTGACCAGGATTTCAGGCAGGAAACCCTGCTCTGGGACGGCGATGAGAAGATCGAGTTCCGCACCCACGCGGACGGCTCGATCGGCCAGGACCAGCTGCTTCGGGTGCGGTTCGATGCCAACGTTCCCGGCGGCCTGCCCGTCTACCAGACCGGGCTTTCCGTGATCGGCCGGCCGCTCGGGCAGACCGATGTCGACGTGGCCGAGCACACCTTCACGCTCGACAATCCCGCGCACGAGTGGTTCGGGATCGGCTCGACCGCGCGGGTCGCGCTGACCTCGCCCGCCGGGGAGCGGCTGCGGCGAGCGATCGGCGTGGCCGAGGTGGTCGTGCCCGCCGGGCCCGCCAGCGACCCCTTCGCTCCCAGGGACACCCTCATCGGGCGCGGAGCTCGGAAGTCGATCAGGGAACTGCTGATCGAGCTGGCCAGGCAGGGCGTCACCGCCACCTGCACGGCACCTGAAGGCCCTAGGTACGGCTCCATCGAGCTCGACTCGAACCTGCCTGACATGCGCATCACGATCGGCGCCAGGCAGGAGAATGCATTCACTGCCTCGGTGCTCGACACCGCCGATCCGGCGATCGCCGCCGACTTCCACCGCCAGCTAGCTGACACCGGCATGGCGCGGGCCTGGGTGCCAGGCCGGTGCGACCACGAACAGGCGTTCGGCGCCGCCGCCGACGTGCGCGGCACGGCCGACTTGCCAGTGCTCATCGTGGCAGGCAACGACAACGACGCCGCGATTGCCGCGCTGATCGACGACCTGGCCGACGCCGAGATCGAGATCAGCTATCCGCTCGCCGCATTTTCCGGCCATGACTCCCCGCCGCTCGCCGGTCATTGCGTGGCGCTGTTTAACCGTGGCTTGCCAGGAAGCATCGTCACGCCGTCCGGACAGGCCGCCATCGCCTTGATGCGGGCCTGCAGTGCCTGGCCAAGCGGTGTGTGGATGGACGGAGAAAAGCGCACCGTGCCTGACGGCAGCAGCTTCGCGTTCCAGCACTGGAGCCACACCTTCGAGTACGCGCTCGCGGCTGGCGCGGGCGACTGGCGCACGGCCAGGTTCCCTGTCACCGGCCAGGAGTACAGCCACCAGTTGCTCGCCTTCGAGACCGGGTCCCACCCTGGCCCGCTGCCCGCATCGCTCAGCCTCGTCAGCGTCGAGCCTGCCGGAGTCGACCTGATGACCTGGAAGCCGCACGGCAACCCGGTCGTCCCGGTAGCGCAGCCAGATATTTCTGACGGAGTCACGCTTAGGTTGCGCGGCCTGGCCGAGCCGGTCACCGAGGCCGCCATACGGATCTTCCCCGGCGCTGCGGCGGCGGTCGTGACCGGCGTGCTCGAGCAAGGCGAAGGCGCGGCATTCAACTGCCCGGACGGCGTCGTCAGGGTCGAGGTGCCGCCGTGCGGCACGATAACGCTCGTGGTCGACCCGGCCGAACCTGGCCGCATTTACCGCGGTCTGCCTGCGGCGGGCACGGTCGCGCTCGGCAACGGAAAAGCCCCGGAACCTGCACAGCCAGTTTTCACCAGGTACTGGCTGCACGGGAAAGGGCCGGCCCCGGCCGGCAATCTTCCCGTCGCCGTCCACCTGTCCCCTGGTCTCGCCCAGCCTGCTCCCGGCGAGAGCACGGTGATCAGGCTCACCGTCGCGTGCGGCGCCGAGCCCGCCGGCGGGACCGTGACCCTGCGCATACCGCCTGGCCTGCGCCTGGCGTCGGTCAGGCCAGCCGGCCCAGCCGAGTCAGGGTTGCTCACCGAATCTGGTCCGGCCCTGTCAGCGCCGCTGCACTATCACCTGGACGCCGGCGGTTTTGCCGCCTGGGACCTGGTGATCGGGGTACCTCCAGGCGCCAAGGCCGGACGGCATTTCGTCACCGCCATGATCATCGACGAGGCCGGCCAGTTGCTTGAAGACGCCGTGGTCGTCTCCGTCGGCGGCCAGGTCGCCACCGGCGAGGACGAAGCTGAGGCGGCTGAGGTCTCGGTTACTGAGATTACTGGCGACGTCACCGCGCACCCCGGCGACCATGCGCAGATCGCGATCAGGCTCGCCAATCACACCGCGTCCGAACTGCGCGGCGAGGCTCAGCTGATCTCCTCGCACGGCACCTGGCGGGCGACAGGGCCGTGGACCATGGCCTTCGCCGCCGCCCCAGGAGGCACGGCCACCATGGCCTTCGACGTCGATATTCCCGGCGACGCGCGACCAGGGCAGCGCTCGTGGGCGCTGGTCAAGGTGATGTACTTCGGCAGGCTCAGGTACAGCCAGCCGGTGTGGATCAGCGTGCAAGACGCTGACCCGAGCGTCAACTTACTGGCATAATGGCTGCAATTCACGAAATCGCGTCACGCAAGTAATGCCAGCTCATGACACCCAGCCGCAAGCCGCCAGGTAACCTTCCCGCCGAGCCCAATGCCTTCATCGGCAGGGAGCGCGACCTGAGCGAGCTTGTCTCGATGCTTGACCGGGTGCGAGCGCTCACCCTGTGCGGGCCAGGCGGAATCGGCAAGACCAGGCTGGCACTCAGGCTGGCCAGAATGCTCGCAGCGGATTTCGCCGACGGTGCCTGGATCGCTGACCTGGCCGAGGCGGACTCACCGGAACGGCTAGCCCAGATGGTCAGCTCCGCACTTGCGCTCCGGGCCGAGCCTGACCGCGCCATCGCGCAGACCCTGGTCGAGGCGCTCAGGCCGCGCGCCATGCTTCTCGTGCTCGACACCTGCGAGCCTGTGGTCCAGGCGGCGGCCGAACTGGTGCGTGACCTGCTCGGCAGCTGCCCGGCCCTGCGGATCATCTGCACGAGCAGGGAAGCTCTGCGGGTGCGCGGCGAGGTCATCTGGCGGGTACCGCCGCTCGGGCTGCCCGCGACGGCTAACCTCGCCGCCCCGATGCCGGACTCTGACATAGCCGAGTGCGAGGCTGTCAGGTTGTTCCTGGCCAGGGCGACCGCAGTGCGTCCTGGTTTCCTGCTCGATGCCGCCAACGCCGGCGCGGTCGCGCAGATCTGCCGCACCCTGGACGGCGTGCCGCTGGCGATCGAGCTCGCCGCCGCCCGGGTGCGCACCTTGTCGGCCGAGCAGATCAGGTCCAGGCTGGCCGGCAAGTTCCAGTTGCTCGCGCAGGGCGACCGAACGGCGCCACTTAGGCAGCAGACGCTGCGTGCCACGGTGGAGTGGAGCTATGACCTGCTGACCGAGCAGGAGCGCACGCTGCTCAGCCGGCTGTCCGTGTTCAGCGGCTGGAGCCTGGACATGGCCGAGCAGGTCTGCGTCGATGACCACCTCCAGGCGGCTGGGGTGCTTGACCTGCTCACCGCGCTGATCGACAAGTCCTTGGTCATCATGGACGCCGATGCGGAAGGCGAGCCCAGGTACCGGCTGCTCGGCACGGTCAGGGACCTCGCTACCGAACTGGCCGAAGCTGACGCAGGGCTGCCCGCGCTGCGGGCGGCTCACAGGGACTGCCTGCTGTCCATGGCCGAAGCGATTGCCGGAGTCGCGTTCGTGCGCGGCGAGCCATCCTGGCCGCAACGGGTAGTCATGTATCACAGGGTGCTCGCCGAACGAGCCAATTTCCGCCTGGCTCTCGGATACTGCGTGCAGCACGAGGAATCCGAACAGGGACTTCGCTTGTGCGTCGCGCTCAGCGGGTACTGGCTGGCCAGCGGCGAGGTGGCGGCTGGCACCGAATGGGTTGACCAGTTGCTTGCCCCGGCCTGGCAGGCCAGTCAAGGGCTGCGGGCGAGGGCGCTCGCGCTGCGGGCCGAGCTAGCGTTCGAGCAAGAGGACTACCTGGGTGCGGCCAGGTTCGCCGATGCGAGTCTTGAGCTTAGCCTGGCCTGCGGCGAGGGCAATCCGGCGAGCGCCCTGCGCATGCAAGCGCTTGTGCTGCTGATGACCGGCGGAGCCGACCGCGCCCTGAACCTGGCCGACCTGGCCGTCGCGGCCGCTCACCGGATGCGCGACGACTGGGAGGAGGGCGTCGCCCTGTCGGCACGGGCGGCCGTGCTCGCCGCCCGCGGTGATACCGACCTCGCGCAGGCCGCGTTTCATGACGCGCTCGAATCGCTGGCCACCAACAACGGGTGGGGAGTCGCGAACGTGCTTTACGGGCTTGGCAAGCTGGCCAGGGTGCGCGGCGACGCCGAGGCCGCCGTCGGTTATTTCGGTGACGCGCTGGCAATATACCGCCAGATCGAGGCCAGGCCGGAAATGGCCAGGTGCCTCGGCGCGATGGGCCTGGTGGCACTCTCCCAGCCAGACTTGCCCGCAGCCAGGGCGAACCTGACCCGCAGCGTGCGCCTCAGCCTCGCCACTGGCCAGCGGCTCGGCATCGCACGCGGCCTGGCCGCGCTCGCGACACTCGCCGCCGCGCAGGGCGATGCGGAGCGCGCGGTCAGGATCGCCGGCACAGCGCTTGCGCTCTTCGAGGTCATCGGCGGGGCGCAGGCAGCCTCATCGGCCCGCCGGCTCGAGCAGTTGCTCGGCACTGCGGCGGAGCAGCTAGGCCGGCCGCAGACATCTGAGCTCGCCGCTGCTGGCAGGGTCATGGCCCCGCACCTCGCCCTGGAACTCGCGATCACCGACGCAGGCGGCGGGCAGGCAGCCTGGCCGGGGCCGCTGACCGAGCGCGAGCGCGAAGTCGCCCGGCTGATCGCGCTCGGCATGTCGAACAGGGACATCGGACAGGCGCTGTTCATCAGCTCGGCGACGGCCGCGCGGCATGTAGCCAACATCTTCGGCAAGCTGGGCTTCAGCTCAAGGTCTCAGGTCATCGCCTGGGTAGCACAGTCCTGGCATACCTGATGTTCCGGCGTGCCTGGTGCAATAATGATCCGGGTTCAGTCCTGGCCAAGTACGGCAAGCGTGACACCGAATCGTGCGGCTCATTATGACCAAAGGTAATCTCCCGGCTGAGTCAAACGCTTTTGTCGGCCGCGAGCGTGACCTCGCTGATCTTGACGGCATTCTTGATCGCGCCCGGATGCTGACCCTGTGCGGACCGGGCGGCATCGGGAAGACGAGGCTAGCGATCCAGTTGGGCACCCGCTTCCCTGGCCGCTACCCGGACGGGGCGTGGATCGCCGACCTGGCCGAGACCGAGTCGCCTGACCAGCTCACGGCGCTGGTCTGCGCATCGCTCGGCGTCCATGCCGAGCCTGGCCGCCCGCTGGCCGACACGCTCGCCGAGGCGCTACGCCCGAGGGTCATGCTGCTCATCCTCGACACCTGTGAGCACCTGGTCGCCAGGTCGGCATCGCTCACCGAGTGGCTGCTCGGCCAGTGCCGCGGACTGCAGGTGATCGCTACAAGCACCGAGCCGCTCAGGGCGCGTGGCGAAGTCATCTGGCGCGTGCCGCCGCTCGGCCTGCCCTCGCCAGGCAGTGGCGCGCTTGATGACAGCCGCTCAATACCGGAGGCGGAGAGCAGCGACGCGGTCCGGTTGTTCGTCGCCCGCGCAGCCTCTGCACGGCCGGGGTTCGAGCTCACGCAGGGAAACGTCGCCGCGGTCACCGAGATCTGCGCGACCATCGACGGGGTTCCGCTGGCTATCGAACTGGCCGCGGCTCGCCTTCGCACGCTGTCCGTCGAGCAGATCAGGCGGCGGCTTGCCGGCCGGTTCGAGTTGCTCGCGGTGGGCGACCGCACCGCGCCGCGAAGGCAGCAGACCCTGCGGGCGACGGTCGAATGGAGCTATGACCTGCTGTCTAAGCCTGAGCGCCTGCTGCTGAGCCGGCTTGCGGTGTTCCATGGGTGGAGCCTGGAGATGGCCGAGCAGATCTGCGGTGACCAGCAGATCTTCTCGGCCGAGGTGCTTGACTTGCTCACCGCCCTGATCGACAAGTCGCTGGTCACCGTCGACGGCGAACTCGACGCTGCCACCAGGTACCGCCTGCTCAGCACAGTCAGGCAGTTCGCGGCTGAACGCGCGGACGCGGCCGACACGGACAGGATGCGCAGGGCGCACCGGGACTGGATTGTCGCGCTGGTGGAATCGATGGTCGACAGCGCACTGCTTCGCGATGACGTGCCCTGGCCAGAACGAGTCCGCACGTACCGCAGGGCGATGGCGGACTTCGCGAACTTCAGGCTCGCGCTTGACTACTGCGCCGAGCAAGGCGACGCCGAGCAAGGGCTTCGACTGTGCAACGCGATGCGGATCGGCTGGATGGTGACCGGGGACCTGAGCGGCTCCGCCTGGCTCGACAAGTTCCTGAACAGCCAGTCGCCGCTATCACCTGACGTCAGGTCGCACGCGCTTGTGGTCAGGGCGGAGGTCGCCTTCACGCAGCAGGACTACCAGGCGGTCGGCGGCTTTGCGGGCGAGGCGCTTAGCCTGGCCAAGGCGAGCTCAGGCGGTAACCGGGCGGGCGCCGAGCGCATGCTGGCCATCGCCGCGCTCGCGGCCGGGCGAGCCGACGACGCCATGGCCCACGCGAATGCGGCCGTCACGGCCGCCATCACGGCGGCCAACTCATGGGAACGCGGTGTCGCCTACGCGGTCAGGGCGGCGATTCTCGCTGCGAGCGGCGAGCGGGCCGCCGAGCGCGCCTACCTTGAGGCGCTCGAGACCCTCGGCGAGAGCCGCGGCTGGGCCGTGGCCAACGTGCGCTTCGGGCTTGGCAGGCTGGCCTTGGCCGGCGCCGACCTGACCGGGGCGAGCAGGTACTTTACCGGGGCGCTCGCACTGAACCGCGACATCGGCGCCCGAGTGGAGATGGCCAGGTGCCTGGCCGCGCTTACGCAGGTCGAGGTCAGGCGCGCGGATCTCGGCACGGCGAGCGAGTACGTGGCCGAGTGCGTGGAACTCAGCCTGCTGACTGGCAGGCGCCCGGTCATCGCCCGCGGCCTGGCCGCGCTCGCGGCCGTCATGGCCGCAGCCGGAGATGCCGCCTGTGCAGTAAGGGTGGCAAGTGCGGCCCGCCAGGTGTTCCAGACGCTCGGACCGCAGAACACGCCGGCCATGGCCGGCCTTGACGTAGTGGTCACTGAGGCAACAGCCTCGCTTGGTCCTGACCTGGTGGCCGCCGCGATCGCGGAAGGCAGGCAACTGCCTCCCGATCAGGTGGCCAGGCAGGCGATGAACTGGCTGCGCCACAGGTACGCCCGGCCGGACGCCGGCCAGCCAGCCGCAAGGCAAGCGCGGCCGATGTCCGCAGCGGCGAAGCCGGCGACCGCGGCCGGGTCGCTGACCGAGCGCGAGCGCCAGGTCGCCGTGCTGGTGGCGCGCGGCCTGCCGAACAAGGAGATCGGCGAGCGCCTGGCCGTCACGCATGCCACCGCTTCCCGGCACATCGCCAATATCTACCGCAAGCTCGGCTTCACCTCCCGCGCCCAGCTCACCGCGTGGGTGCTCAGCACCGGCCCGGATGAGTCACCCGGGGCCTGACTAGCCAGCTGCACGCCGATCTGCATAGCGCGCCATGCACTACATACATACATGTCCAGCCCTACATAGACCCATCCCCAGAACTGCACAGTGAGTTGCATAGAACTGACGATGCGTAATCACGTTCGCGTGGCATACCTTTGACGCATTGGGGTGGACAGAGCGTCAGACGAAGCGGGCAGGGCGAGGTTAAGCGATGGCCAGGCCCGCGGTGCCGAGGTGAGGACGGGCGGGGCTTGGGGAAAGGCATGTTGACGGTGGATGACCTGACCGCCGAGGTTTCGGTGACGAGGCGGCTGGTCTGCGCAGTGGCCGACCGGGCCGACCGGATCGCATTCGTCGGGGGGGCGAGGCATGACGACTGGCCCGGCGGCGAAACGTACACCTATGCGAGCTTCGCCGAAACCATTCAGGCGGCGGCCGCAGGCCTGACCTGGCGCGGGCTCCGCGCCCGTGATGTAGTCGGCGTGCTTGCGCCTGATGCGGTGAGCTTCGCCATCTCCATGCATGCCATCCGGGTGGCCGGCGGCGTCCCTTCACCGGTGAACTCGAAGCTGTGCGCGGTAGAGACCGCCGGCCAGCTTGCCGAGAGCGGCGCGCGGATGGTGCTCACCTCGCCACCGCTCGCCGAGGTCGCCCTCGCCGCGGCCGATCGTTCCTGGGTCCGGCAGGTTTTTTCTTTCGCCGACGCGGCCGGCACGACAAGGTTCGGCGACTTGCTTGGACTTGACCTGATCAGACCGTCCAGGGGCCGCCCTGAAGATGCGGCCATGCTCCCGTTCTCGCGCGGCCAAGACGACAGGCTCAGACCGGTCCCGGTCACGCATAGGGAGTACTCGGAAGCGCTTCGGCACTCAGGAGAAGCCGCGCGGCTCACGGGCGATGATCTCGTGCTGACCATGCCGCCAGCGGGTGACGGACTGGAATACGCGACGCTGCTCGACAGCGCACTGCTCGCCGGAGCGACCGTCGTCGCGGTGCGGAAGCAGGACGTGGCAATCGCAGCCATCACCCACCAGGGCACGGCCGCGATCGTGCCAGGCGATGCGGTCGCGGTCGTACCTGACGGGGTACGCGTGCTCAAGGTCGGCTCAGCCTAGATCATCGGCGGCCGACCCTCATACGGCGTGCTCAGCACGATCGTGGTACGGGTCGAGACGTTGGCGGCCGCCCGGATCTGCTGAAGTAGTTCCTCTAGCTCAGCCGGGCCTGGCACCCGGACTTTCAGTATGTAGCTTTCTTCCCCGGCCACGCTATGGCAGGCCTCGATGGCCTGCAGGTGGGCCAGCCGGTCGGGAGCGTCATCGGGCGCCGCCGGGTCGAACGGCTTGATCGATACGAACGCGGTCAGCGGCAAGCCCGCGGCTTCCGGGTCGATGGTGGCCGAATACCCGCGGATCGCCCCCCGCTCTTCTAGCCTGCGGACTCGCTGCTGGACGGCAGACACCGATAGCCCGGTATGCCTGGCCAACTCGGTGAAGCTTAGCCTGCCGTCCGCGGCAAGCAGCCGCAGGATCTGCTGGTTAATGTCCTCCACGGCCGCCAACCTAGCCTGCCTTCCCCGAGTCAGTGATACCGGGAGCGCTTGCGCTCAGACGACCACACCGCTCAGCAGTGCCGAACGCAGTGATCCGGCCGCGGGCGTGCTGGCCCGCAGCCGCGGCGCCGCCTTGCCCAGAGCCGCGCCTGCGCTGGTGCTGGCCGCGAGGCCCTGCCCTACGGCTATCAGTCGCGTTCGCGAGCGTCAATCAGCCTGACTGGCGAGCGAGCGGCTGATTACCACCCGCTGGATCTGGTTGGTGCCCTCGACGATCTGAAGCACCTTAGCCTCCCGCATCAATCGCTCGACAGGGAAGTCTTCCACGTAACCGTACCCACCGAGCACCTGGACGGCGTCGGTGGTCACCTTCATCGCGGTGTCGGTAGCGAACAACTTCGCCATCGCGGCCTGCTGGCCGTAAGGCAGGCCCGCGTCTTTGCGCCTCGCAGCGGCCAGGTACAGCGCCCGCGCCGCCGCCACCGAGGTCGCCATGTCGGCGAGCATGAAGGCCAGGCCCTGGAACTCGATGATCGGGCGGCCGAACTGGCGGCGCTGGGTGGCGTAACTGACCGCCGCGCCGAGCGCGGCCTGGGCCACCCCTGTCGCGCAGGCCGCGATGCCAAGGCGCCCCGCGTCGAGCGCGGCAAGCGCGATCGAGAATCCCCTGTCCTGGTCGCCGATCAGCTGGCCGGCCGGTATCGCGGCGTTGTCGAACACGACCTGGGCGGTGACCGAACCGCGCATGCCCATCTTGTGTTCAGGACTCGCCGCAGTAACGCCTGGCGTGTCCGCTTCGACGTGGAAACAGCTGATGCCCTTGGCCCGGTCCCTGGCCGCCGGGTCGCCAGAGGTACGAGCGAACAGCGCGTAGAAGTCAGCCTGCCCGGCGTGCGAGATCCACGCCTTAGTCCCCCGGCAGATATATACGGCGCCGTCGGGTAGCGCGCTGGTACGCAGCGAGGCGGCGTCAGACCCGCTGCCGGGCTCAGACAGGCAGTAAGCACCGAGCAGCTCTCCGCTGAGCATGGCGGGCAGCCACCTCTCCCGCTGCTCGCTGGTGCCTGCGGTCACGATAGGGAAGCAGCTGAGCACGTGCACGCACACGCCGAGCCCGACGGTGAGCCAGGCTCCGGCTAGTTCTTCCACGACCTGAAGGTAAGTCTCGTAAGGCTGCCCGCCACCGCCGAACTCGGCCGGATAAGGCAGGCCGAGCAGCCCGGCCCGGCCTATTAACCTGAACGTCTCGCGCGGAAACTTCCCTTCGCGCTCCATGGCGGCGGCCGCAGGACGCAGCTCATTCCCGGCGAGTTCCGCTGTCAGCTCGAACAGCGCCCGTGCGTCCTCGTCGCGAGCTTCCCGCTCGGTACCGCGCATGTCAGGCCGGAACCTCGACGAGCTCGCGGGTCACCAGGTTCAGCCGTTCGACGCCGGTATCTGTGCAGACCACGATGTCCTCGATCCGCGCGCCGTGCGGCCCAGGGTAGATTCCCGGCTCGATGGAAAAGGCGTGGCCCTGGCTCAGCCTCGTCACGTTGCCCGCGACGATGTAAGGGTCTTCGTGGGATTCCAGGCCGATGCCGTGCCCGGTCCTGTGCACGAAGAACTCGCCGTAGCCCGCCTCGGTGATCGGCTCGCGCGCGGCTGCGTCAATCGACTCGGCGCTGGCGCCTGGCCGCACGGCCGCGCAGGCCGCGTCTTGCGCGTCCTTCAGCACCTGGTAGTAAACGAGGAAGTCCGCTGGCGGCGACCCGATGACGTACGTCCTAGTGCAGTCCGAGCAGTAGCCGGTCGGCATCGTGCCGCCGATGTCGACGACTACCGCATCGCCCGCCCGCAGTATCCGGTCACTGGCCGCGTGGTGCGGGCTCGCCGCGTTCGGGCCAGAGGCGACGATCGTGAAGTCCGCCCTGGAGTGACCTTCGGCGATGATCGCCTCGGCGATGTCGGCCGCGACCTGCGCTTCGGTCCTGCCCGCGAGCAGCCAGCCGGGGACCTGAGCATGCACCCGGTCGATCGCCTGCCCGGCCTCGCGCAGCGCGGCAATTTCCGCAGCCGACTTGCGTGCCCGCAGCGGCCCGAGCGCGGCGCTTGCCAGTTCCTGCCTGGCGCTTGGCAGCGCGGCACGGAACCTCAGCACCATCAGCGCCCACATCCGGTCAGACAAGCCGACTGCCGCCGTACCGCCGAGGCGCCGCGCGACGAGCGCGTAAGGATCGTCGGTCTCGTCCCACGGCACGAGTTCCAGGCCGAGCCCTCCCGCCGGAGATGCCTGCGCGGCCGGCAGCTCCAGCCTTGGCACGACCAGGAAAGGGTCGCCTTCCGCGGGCACGGCAAGGCAGGTCAGGCGTTCGAGCGCGTGCGCGTCGTAGCCCACGACATAACGCAGGTCCGGCCCTGGCGTCAGGAGCAGCGCGTCCAGGCCCGCCCGGCCTGCCGCCGCCGCGGCGTCACCTAGCCTGCTCGCCGGGTAAAGCTCGTCCGACATGTTCACGCTCCACTTCGCTGTGGCTGCCCGCATCGGCTGGTTTCGCACCTCGCCATCCGCACTATCTCATCATGTCTGATGCCCGCAGTAGTAGCGTGGCGCGCCGCGATGGGTCAGTATGCGCGATGGCGTGACAGTCCTATCCTGCTTCTGGAGGCACGTTGGCAATCGTCGCTATCTCAGCGCATCTGGACGACGCGGCGCTCTCGGCGAGCGCGAGCCTGAGCGGTGCTGGTGCGACGGTGCTGACCGTGTTCGCCGGGATGCCCGCGCCAGGGTTCGGAGTGAGCCTGTGGGACCAGGTCACCGGGGCCACGAACTCGGCCGAGCGGCAGGCCGAGCGCCTGGCCGAGGACGCGGAGGTGATGCGCCTGCTCGGGGCGCGCGGATGTTACCTGGACGAACGAGAGGCACAGTACAGGGAAGCGAGGGCTGACCTGGACCTCGACGCCCTCGCCGGGCGGATCGCCGCGCACCTGACCGGCGCCGACGAGGCCTGGCTTCCCGCCGCGATAGGCAGGCACGGTGATCATGTCATCGCCAGGGAAGCAGGGCTGCGCGCAGCCAGGCTGGCCGGCCACCGGCACGTCGTCCTTTACGCTGACTTTCCTTACGTGATCACCTACGGCTGGCCGGCCTTCGTTACCGGCCAGCCGGCCAGTACTTACCTGGACGCCGAACCCTGGCTCGCGCATGAGCTCACTGCCGCGGGCCTGGCCATTTCCGCCGGCACGGCGGGCGTAGTCAGCCTGCGCCCGGCCGGGCGCGAACTCAAGACCAGGATCATCGGTGCCTACCGCAGTCAGGCCGCCGCTCTCCGGCTTCGCGGCGAAGATCTCGCGTGCCAGCCGGAAAAACTCGGTTACGAGCTCTTCTGGCGGGTTGACCTCGACGGCAAGCACGATCGCACGCGTCCGGGTTAGTGCTCGGCCGGGCGCAGCGCGAGGGCCGACATCAGCCGGCCGAGTGAGCTCGACAGGTCAAAGCGCTCGTCGAGCCCGGCCAGCGCCGCCGGGTCAGGCGGCCTGACCGGCAGCCGGCCGTCCGCCTGCCGCACTGGCGCGTCCCTCGCCACCTCGACAACGGGCACGCAGGCGTCGAGGTAAGCCCGCGCGGCGACCAGCCTGGCCCTGCTGCCCGCCGGCCAGCCGCCGTGTCCCGCGTCGATCGCCGCGAGCATGCCCTCGATCGAGCCGAACGACCTGACCAGCGCGGCAGCGGTCTTCGCACCGACACCTGGCACGCCAGGCAGCCCGTCGCTCGGGTCACCGCGCAGCGCCGCGAAGGCGGCGTAACTCCGGCCGGGGATCTGATATTTCGCGGTCACCGCAGCCTCGTCCATGATCTCGAGCTTGGCCAGGCCGCGCCCGATGTAGAGCACCCGGACGCCGCGTTCATCGTCCACCACCTGGAACAGGTCCCTGTCACCGGTGACCACCTCGACGGGTAGGTCAGCCTCGGCGGCCAGCGTGCCGATGACGTCGTCGGCCTCGTAGCCTTCGGCTCCCGCCGTGGCGATTCCCGCCGCCGCCAGCACCTGCAAGATCACGGGTATCTGCGCCATCAGCGCTTCTGGTACCTGCTCAGAGCCGTCAGGATTGGCCCGGTGCTCCTTATAGGAACTGATCGCCGCGACCCGGAAGGCAGGCCGCCAGCTCACGTCGAGGCAGGCGACAAGCCTGGCCGGGCGCCGGTCACGCACCAGCCTGGCGATCATGTCGAGGAAGCCGCGTACCGCGTTCACTGGGGTGCCGTCGGGCGCCGTCATGGTTTCCGGCACGCCGTAGAAGGCGCGAAAGTACATCGAAGCCGAGTCGAGCAGCATCAGTGAAGCCACCCTGGTGATACTGCCAGAAACCGGCGCTCCTAGCGCAGGCCGGCGATCATCAGCAACTCGACATCCTCAGGTTTGCCTGGCCTGCTGTCGCGCAATTCGGTCGCGACGAACCCCATACGCTCGTACAGTGCCCGTGCCCGCTCGTTGTCCTGGAAGACCCAGAGCACCATGGCCGGCGCCCCGGCCGAACGCGCCTGGTCGAGCGCGGCCTGGACAAGCCGCCTGCCGATGCCGAGCCCGCGCGTGTCCTTGCTGACCCACATGGCCACCAGGTGCGCGGCGCCGCGGAACGGGTGATTGTGGCTCTCGTGGTAGGCGAGCACGGTCACGGTGCCGACCGGGGCACCATCCCGCCAGGCCAGGTAGGTCACCGCCGAGCCGAGCCGGTCACGCCAGACGTCCTCGCCGAAGGCAAGCTCACGTTCCAGCGTCGAGGCGAACGCCGCAGGCGTGTCGGCCAGCGCGGCGAGGCGCACCTCGCGGTAGACAGCCCAGTCGTCGGGATCAGCCTGCCTGACTTCCACGATGCTTGTCTCGTTAGCCACTACCGCAGAATGACCCGGCTGGCCAGGAACCGCAACGCATTAAGGCGAGCCACTGGCCACGTTACTGAACAGAGGTATATGCGACCACGCCGCGCCGCAAGGCGGATACCGCGGCGCCTGCCACCTTCGCCAGCTCGGTCTCCCCGGCTGCCGCCCGCACCTGGTCGAGCAGGTCGATCAGCTGCTTTACGGCGCGGACGAAGTCACCTGCGGTCAGGTTCTCTGACAGCAGGTACTCAAGCGGCCGTCCGCAGGCCCAGGCATGCGACGTCCAGGCGAAACCGAAGTCCGGCTCACGCAGGAAGGACAGCCTGTGCTCGTGCTCGGCTCCGGCCAGCTCGCCCCACAGCCTGGTCATGGTCGCGACGACGGCGGAAACCTTGCTGCCTGGCAGCCTGGGCGGTCCCGCGTCATCGGCACGCCGCGTCTCGAATGTGAGGCCGGACACGCTGGCGGCAAGTTCGGCCGGGTTAAGGCCGTCCCACACCCCGCGCCGCAGGCACTCGGCTGCAAGCAGGTCAAGCTCTGAGTAGATGCCAGCCAGCATCCGCCCATCAGGGCTCACCTCGTCTTCCGCCAGGTACCCGAGCTTGCCGAGCAAAGCGCAAACCCGGTCGAAGGTCCTCGCGATCACGTGGGCGCGCCCGCCCACCCGGCGCTCGAGTGCCTGTGCCTCGCGCTCGAGGCGCAGGTACTTCTCTGACTGCCTGGTGTGCGCTTGCTCGTCCTGGCAGCCATGGCACGGATGCTGGCGCAGCCGCCTGCGTAGTTCAGCGATCTCTTGCCCGGCTTCTTGGCGGAACAAGTCATTGCCTGAACTTGACCGCGCCGAAGCCGAACGGCTCAGCTTCGCCGCGTCAACCCCGGCGAGCTTGTTTCGCATCGCCCCGGCCAGGTCCTTGCGCTGCTGCGGCGACCTGGGGCTGAACTTGGCTGAGATCGTGATGCGCATGACCGGCACCACCGGGTCAGGGCACTGCTCCGGTGACAGGCGCTTGAGCTGGTGGTGCTCGGTCAGCAGCAGCGGCACAGGCGAGGCGGGATCGGTACCAGGCTCGAGCACCACCGCGGTGCCCGCGCGCCTGCCGCCAGGCACCACGATGATGTCGCCACGGCCGAGCCGGGCGAGCGAGCCGATCACGGCCGCCCGGCGGGCGGCCGCCCGGTTCTTGGACTGTTCCTTCTCGAGCCAGGAAAGCTCGGAACGCATCCGCGCGTACTCAAGGAAGTCACCGCGATCACAGCTAGCCGCAAGACCCGCCATCTGGTCTTCCAGCTTCCTTGCCTGCCTGATCAGCCCCACGACCGCCCGGTCGGCCTGGAACTGCGCGAACGAGGACTCAAGCAGCACCGAGGCGCGCTCGCGACCGACCTGGCCGACCAGGTTGACCGCCATGTTGTAGGACGGCTGGAAACTGGAGTTCAGCGGGTAGGTTCTGGTCCCGGCCAGCCCCGCCACCGCCACCGGGTCAACCCCTGGCTGCCAGAGCACGACCGCGTGCCCTTCCACGTCGATGCCGCGCCTCCCGGCCCGCCCGGTGAGCTGCGTGTACTCCCCCGCAGTCAGCGCCGCATGCGTCTCGCCGTTCCATTTGTCCAGCCGTTCGACGACGACCGTGCGGGCCGGCATGTTGATGCCGAGCGCCAGCGTCTCGGTGGCGAACACCGCCTGAATCAGGCCGGCCGCGAACAGTTCCTCGACCACTTCCTTGAACGTCGGCAGCATGCCCGCGTGATGGGCGGCGACGCCCCTGGTCAGGCCGGCCAGCCAGTCGTCGTAGCCGAGGACGGCGAGGTCGCGGTCGGGGATGTCGGCAATACGTCCGGTGGCCACCCGTTCGATTTCGGCCGCTTCGGCCGGCGTGGTGAGCCGCAGGTTCGCGGCCAGGCATTGCTGCACGGCGGCATCGCACCCGGCCCGGCTGAAGATGAACGTGATCGCCGGGAGCAGCCCGGCCCGGTCGAGCCGTGCGATCACGTCCGCACGGCGCGGGGGAACGAACCTGGGCTGACCTGGGCCGCTCTGGCCAGGCCCGCCGCGCCGCCGCGCGTCGCGCGGCCCGCGCCGGCGCGGCCCGCCAGAAGGCTGGCTGCGCCACCTGGTGGCGTCGCGCTGCGCGACCCTGATCAGCTCAGGGTTGACTTGCGGCCGGCCGATTTCCCCGGCGTCCAGGTCTGGTTCGACGGCGAACATGTCATACAGGCGGTTTGCGACCATCATGTGCTGCCAGAGCGGTACCGGCCGGTGCTCGTCCACGATCACCTTCGTGCCGCCGCGGACCGACCTCAGCCAGTCGCCGAACTCCTCGGCATTGCTGACCGTCGCAGAAAGCGCGGCCAGCGTGACCGACTCTGGCAGGTGGATGATCACCTCTTCCCATACCGCGCCGCGGAACCTGTCGGCCAGGTAGTGCACCTCGTCAAGCACCACGTGGCTGAGCCCGGCCAGGGCGGGTGAGCCTGCGTAGAGCATGTTGCGGAGCACTTCCGTGGTCATGACGACGACCGGTGCGTCGCCATTGACCGCGTTGTCGCCGGTCAGCAGCCCGACCTTGGCCGGGCCGTAGCGCTTGACCAGATCGCCGTACTTCTGGTTCGAGAGCGCCTTGATCGGAGTCGTGTAGAAGCACTTACACCCGCTGGTCACGGCCAGGTGCACGGCGAACTCGCCGATGACGGTCTTGCCAGAACCGGTGGGCGCGGCGACGAGTACGCCGTGCCCGTCGGCGAGGGCTCGGCACGCCTCAAGCTGGAAATCATCGAACTCGAAGTCATACATGGCCAAGAAGGCGGCCAGGGCCGCGCCCTGCTCCCGCACGGCCCGCATGTAAGAGGCATACCGGTCAGCGGCGCCAGCCGACGTGGTCATGCCGACAAGACTACGTGAACGCGAACCGCGTGACTTATCGCCTGGTTTGCAGCGCGTTAGTCTGCGTCATCATCGTCTGAGCCGACAGTGGTCAGATCCTCGTCAAGCCCGTAGGCCGAGACTTCCTCGGGCGTCAGGCCAGCGTAGACCGGGCCGAGCCTGGCCCGCCGCCGGTCGTTGGCCCAGGCAAAGACCTCGGCCAGTTCGACAAGCAGCACGCAGGGAACCGCGAGCAGCAGCATGCTCATGAAATCGGGAGCAGGCGTCGCCACGGCCGCGAACGCGAAAACCCCGAAGATGATCATGCGCCGCCACCTGGCGAACCGCTTGTGCGTCAGCAGTCCCATGACGTTGAAAAGCACCATGACCAGCGGCAATTCGAACGCGAGGCCGAAGATCATCAGCATCGCCAGCGCGTAGCTGATGTAGGAGTCGATAGTGATCAGCGGAGCTGAGCCTGGCGGCAGCAGGTCGAGCAGGAATCGCAGGCCCTTGGTCATCGCGAAGTAGGCGACCATGCCGCCTATCGCGAACAGCGGGAATGCCGTGCCGGCGAAGAAGTAGGCGTAGCGCTTCTCCTTCATGCGCAGGCCGGGTGCGACGAAGGCCCAGAGCTGATACATCCACAACGGCGAGGTAACGACGACGCCGATTATGATCGACAGCTTCAGCTTGAGGAAAAAACCATCGAAGAGACTTGAGACGAACAGCGTGCAGCCGCCGTTGTTCTTGATCGAGGTAACTCCCGTATAGGCTTTCTCGAGCGTGGACGTCGGCAGCTTGCAGTACGGTGCCTCGATGAACCTCCACACGGGCAGGTAAAGAAAGAACCACGCGATCACCGAGCCGACGAGCAGCAGCACCATGATCTTGAGGATCCGGTTCCGCAACTCGCGAATGTGCTCGATCAGCGGCATTCGGGCTTCGGGGTTCGGCTCTTTCTTGATGCGTGGCTTTCGAGGTTTGCGGCTACCGGCGCTCTGGCTTGGATAGCCTTGCGCCGGCGTGTCCTCTGAGACGGACATCCGGCCCTGCGCTTAGTTCGACTGTGCGCTAGGCGGCGCGTCCTGCGCCTGGTTTGCCGCCGAGGCACGCTGCAGTTCGCTTAGCTGCCGCGCGAGCTCGTCGATCTGCGCCTGCTGCGCCGGGTCGGCCTGCGGGGCAGCGAGCTGGTTCTGCGGCATGAAGGTCGCCTGGGTGAAAGTGCCGTCCGCTTCCGACGGATCGTCTACGTCCGCGCCCTTGACCGAGTTCCTGAAGATGTGCATGGACTTGCCGAGCGCGCGAGCCGCGCCGGGAAGCCTGCTCGAACCGAACAGGAGTAGCACCACCGCGAGCAGGATGATGATGTGCGGTGCGCTGGGATCAAACATGTTAGGTCCCCAATTCAGTCGCCAGGCAAGCGTCGCCGATCCGCCCTCGGTAGAGCTTTTCCCTGGATCAGCCTCGCCCGCACGTTATTCTACATGACGTCGGCTCAGCGAGGGGTATCGCGCAAGGTTGCGACTCACACAAGGTTACAAGTAGGGCAACTCTACGAGTACTGGGCAAGTGCCTGCGCCGCGTCCGCCATGATCTGGTCGGCTAGCTCCCCCGGTGCCACGACCCTGCCGTCCTCGCCGAGCCGCAAGGCAAGCCGCCTGACCCACCGCGTGTCAGGAGTGCGCAGCACCACCTTAAGCCGCCCCTCGCCCAGGTCGGCCCTTTCCTCGCACGGGTAGTACTCGGCCACCCAGCGCGCCGCAGGGCTCAGTTCGAACTCGACCTTGATGTCGCCAGCCGACGGCCTGAACAGCCCGGAATCCACGTCCACCCGCTCGGCAGTCGTCGGCACCTCGGCAGGAACGTCGAGCGATTCCAGCGCGATCACCCGGTCAAGCCGAAACAACCTGACCGCCTCGGCACGCCGGCACCATGCCTCCAGGTACGCCCGCCCCTGCACGACCACGATCCGCATCGGATCGACATCACGCTCGGTCGCTTCATCCCTGCCTGGAACGTAATACGACATATGCAGCCGGCGCCCATCGGCCAGCGCTTTCGCGACCTGCGCCTGTGTCTCGGCCGGTGCCCGCCCGTCCATGTGCACCGCGACCTGCTCGCTGACCACCGCAGCCTCTCCCGCCGCCGCCTCGAGCTTGGCGATGGTGCGGTGCAGCGCCGACCGGTCCTGCTGCCCTGGCAACTCGGCCAGCAGCCGCAGCCCGATCAGCAGCGCGCTCGCCTCGTCGGTGCCGAGCCGCAGCGGCCGGTACATCGACTCGGCCTCGGTCACCATGATCTCGCCGCCCTCATAGGACAGGTCGATCGGGCAGTAAGGATCTGGTGACCGCAATTCCACGCACCACAGCATGTTCAGGTCATCGACCAGGTCGGCCTCGCTGATCCCGAACGCCTCGGCGGTGTCGGCAAGCCCGACGACCTTCCTGTTCACGACGTAGGGCACGAGCGCGAGCAGTCGCTGAAGCCGGCCGGTGGCCGTCGGCCGGCCTGACCCGGTCATGCCAGTACGCCTTTCAGCTTCCTGATCACGGCTTCCCTGAGGTCTACCGGCTCGAGCACGACCACGTCAGCTCCGAACGAGGCGATCTGGTCGGCGTACCAGCCAGCGTCAGAGAACGAGGTCCGCACCAGATCCCAGCCCTGGCCGGCCCCGCCTGGGACATCGGCCTCTGCCCGGCGGCGCAGCCCGTAGCCGGTACCTGGCCGCACCTTAAGCTCGGCAGGCCTGGACGAAAGCGGCGCCGCACCCCAGTCCCGCACCGCCTTGCGCACGTCGGTGCCAGGGGGAACTACCACGGACCCGGCCGGCCCGGCGAAGCTGACCTGCCCTTCGATCCGGCTGAGCCTGAACACCCGCTGCTCACCGCGCTCGACGTCGAAGCCCACCACGTACCAGGTGCCGTTCCTGTTAACCACGCCCCAAGGCTCGACACTGCGCTGCTGCGCGACCTCGCGCCCAGCGGCGCGGTAGCCGAACGTCACCGGCCTGCGGTCCCTGACCGCGCGCCACAGCGGCCCGAACGAGGCGTCCTCGGTGGTGAGCCGCGGCTCGATGCCTGGCCTCGCAGTCTCTTCCGCCTCGATCCCCGCAGCGCGCAGCTTGAGCAGTCCCCCGGCCGCCGCCCCGCCGAGCTCGGCCCGCTGCCACACCTTGGCGGCCAGGCCGAGCACCGCCGCCTCGTCTGGCTCGAACATGATCTCCGGCAGCTCGTAGGCCTGCCGCGAGATGCGGTAACCGACTTCTTCCTCAGCGCCTGCGTTGGTGCCGGTTTCCAGCGGTATGCCGAGCTCCCGCAGCTCGTCCTTGTCCCGTTCAAACATCCGCTTGAACGCATCGAAGCTCTCAGGGTAACCGGGAACGGCCGCGCGGATCTGCCCGGCGGTCAGGTAGCGCCGTGAGGAAAGCAGGCAGACAACCAGGCTCAGCAGCCGCTCGGTCTTCTGCTTCGACATCGCGCACCTTTCCCGCAAGTGCCGGGTCCCCGCATTGAAGGTACCTTGCGCGGACCGCAAGTGCGCGTACGCCGGACACTTGACGCCAGGAAAGACGCTAGCCTGCCACCGTGATCAAGTGGCGGCACGGTGAGGTTACCGCGATAAGAAGGCAGTGGCACGGCGCGGCCGAGCTTGAGGTCACCATCGCAGGCGTCCCGGTCCGCGCCCTCGCCTACCCCAGGCTGACTGGCCTGCCCGAGCCAGGTGACCAGGTGCTGCTCAACACCGGCGCGCTCGACCTCGGCCTCGGCACCGGCGGCTACGCCCTCGTCGTGGCGGTACCCGGCCGGCTGCCACCCGACCCGCAAGGGCCAGGACACCTGGTCAAGGCCCGCTACACGCCGATGCAGGCCACCGTGCTCGGCGCCGACGAGCAGGGCTCGCCTTACTACGAGACGCTGCGCGATGCCGACTCACTTGACGGTGTCCCCGTGGTGATCGCCGACCTGCATTCAGCCCTGCCCGCGGTCCTGGCCGGCTGCTACGAGGCCGGGCAGGCGGGCAGGGCGCAGGCGGGCGGGGCGCAGGCCCACGCCAGCGGAGCCCGGGTGGCGTACGTCATGCTCGACGGAGGTGCGCTGCCAGCCTGGTTCTCGCGTACCGTCGCGCTGCTGCGCGACCATGGCTGGCTGGCTGGCACCATCACGGTCGGGCAGGCCTTCGGCGGTGACCTCGACACGGTCACCGTGCACAGCGGCTTGCTGGCCGCGCGGCACGTGCTCGGCGCCGATCTCATCGTCGTCGCCCAGGGACCAGGCAACCTCGGCACCGGCACGAAGTGGGGTTTTTCCGGCGTCGCCTCCGGGGAGGCCGTCAACGCGGCGGCCGTGCTCGGCGGCCATCCGGTAGCGAGCCTGCGCATCAGCCAAGCCGACGGCAGGCCCAGGCACAGGGGCATCAGCCATCACAGCCTTACCGCTTACGGGCGGGTCGCCCTGGCCAGGGCCGATGTAGTCGTGCCCGGCCTGCCAGGCGAATTCGGCGCAGGCGTCGCGGAAGCGGCCAAGGCACTGGCCGAGCGGCACAACCTGGTGACCGTCAGCGTGGCCGGCCTGCGCGAGGTCCTGGCGCAATGCCCGGTGCCGCTGTCAACCATGGGCAGGAACCTGGACGAAGACCTCGCCTACTTCCTGTCCGCAGGCGCCGCAGGCCGTTATGCGGGTACCTTGATGAAGCAGCGGTCCGAGGGTCAAGTCCTCGCGGGCCCACAGATAAACCCGGCATCGCCTCAACCGCGCAGGGAACCGCGACGCCAGCAACGCCCTGTGGCGCATCGCGATGGTCCGCCGCGCCCACCACCATCCAGCTGACGGCGGCTGCGGCATCAGCGAAACCGAAGCGCCGGCTAAGAGCTTCTGCTGCGTCAGATGATTCCCACAGCATGCTGAGCGCAGGCTTCGCCGTCATCCTCTGATAATCCACCGGATTTGGTCGCGCCATGGCACGGCTACCCATCGCGCCGATCCCTCATGCGCGCGACCGCGTTCGCCGCGACGGTCGGTGCGCCCATCGGCGGGAATGGCCAGACCGCAGACACGTTGATCTCGCAGAGCACGAAGGTGTCGTTTCCCGCCGTATCCCGCGGGCCGTAGAGGAAGTCCGCGTCCCAGACGACCGGCAATTCGGTGAGCTCAAGGCCGAAGAGCCTGGCCATCTGAGGAATCCACTGCCCCTCGGCGAGCCTGCGCAGCGGCTGGTACGCAGGCACATCAGGTCCCTCCATCACCGAGGGCGGCGGATCGGAAGGCGGCCGGGCCGGGTCGAAATCAAGCAGGCCTCTCGGCCACTGGTGACAAAATCCGATGACCTCGCCGTGGGAGAAGTAGCAGCGAAGCATCCCGTCCGCGAGGCGGTCCTGAAATGCCTGATGGATGACGAAACCCGACCAGGCGAAGTACTCATCGCAACGCCTGAGAAACTCACCGATCGAGATTCGTTCGCAGGAGCCGTCGCGAAGCTGCGCGTTCTGCACTCGGACCAGGCTATCCCTGGTGACGTTGCCGGCTTCGCCGAGTTCTACCTTCCAGACACCTTTGCCGCCGTTGCCGCGACCCTGCTTGACGACGAGACGGCGCTGACTCGCAAGTCGAGCAGGGAAGCGCTCGCCGAATTCCGCGGGCGAAAGGTAGATGTCGGTATCGCTGCCCCAGCCGAGATCGCGCGTGGAGTGGAGCACCCCTTTGGTTCCCATTTTCATCAGGACAGCGGGGTCGGCCGAGACATACATGCCACGCGCTGAGGCCTCACGGACCAGATCATCGACCTTGCTGCGGTTGACGCCATCTTGGATCGGGTTGACCCAGACCAGGAGAGCATCGAGGCCAGCAAGCTCAGCGCGGACCTGTTCGGTCCGCGCGTCGCCGAAGGGCAGCGGAACGATCTCGACGGCGAGATCGTCGAACGCGTCGAAAAGCGGGTCGAGGCCGCGCGACCGGGCGGGCCGCTGGTCGCCAGGATCGCCTCGCCAGAGAACGCCGATCCGTCCGGCAGCTGATGCAGTTGTCACCCGCCGCTCATGCCTCGCTAGCCCGCGGCGGTCGCGGAGTTGGCGGTGGCGAGAATGTCGATCACGAACACCAGGGTGTCCGTGGCCTTGATACCCGCCGACGACTGCCCGGTCTTGCCGTAGCCCTCGGCGGGCGGCACCACGAGCATGACCCGGCTGCCGACAGGCAGGCCTACCAGGCCGGTGTTCCAGGCCGGGATGAGCTGCCCGAGCACGAAGACGTTCGGCGGCAAGGTCGGTGACTGCACGGTTGGCCAGTTGTCGTTGAAGACCTTGCCGGTGCGCCAGATCGAGCCAACGTACCTGACCACGATCGCCTGACCGGACTTGACCGGCGCGCCTGTGCCCTTGATCAGCGTCTTGACCACGAGCTTGCTCGGCGGCGCGCTCTTCGGAATCGCGATCGTCGGCCCGCCAGTCGCGCCCACGCTAACCTTGGGAAGCGTGCCGCCGCCGTTGGTGATCTGCTTGCCGGTCGCAGCCTGATTCGCGGTAAACGCCTGGAGCACGTCAATTTCCCAGACCAGCGTGTCATTGGGCTGTACGCCGATCTGCGAGTTGCCCTGGCTGCCATAGCCGTACTTCGGCGGCAGCACGGCGAGTACCCGGCTGCCGACATGCTGGCCCGACATCGCCTTTTGCAGCCCGCTGAGCCCCATGGTCACCGGAAGCACTTCAGGTGTACTGCTGTAACTCGAGAAGACCAGTTTGTGAGTCTTTCCGCGCCAGATGTAGACCTGGAAGTTCGCCAGGTAAGAGTCGCTTGAGGCGAGCACCGGTCCTGAGCCCATCACCAGGGTCTTGGTGACCAGGCTTGCACTCGGACTAGCCGCGGGGATCACAACCGTAGGCGTCGTGCCAGCGGCGCCAGTGACCTTGACCGCGCCATTGGCGCCGCCTGCCACGCCGGCGCCAGGAGTGGAACTCGAGCTGCCGCAGCCGGCCAGCAGCGCGGAAGTAATGGCGATCGGGGCGAGAAGCGCCACGGCCATACGTCGCATGGGAATCCTCAGAGTCGGGAACGTCGGTTCGGACAGCCTACCGGCTCGGCGCACAGGGAATCGCCGACCAGCACATTGCCCGCCAGAACCTTCCGCAAGTTAGCAGCAAACACTCAGCTCCCCTGGAGGCGGCCTGGCCCGGGCAGCGGTGCTGGTGCGGGAACCGACGGCGCCACCCGCAGCGGGAGCGGCGCGCCCTTGCCCAGGTAGGTCAGGAGGTTCTTGTCGTACACGATGACCGTGTATGTCCCCACGTCGTAGATGCGGGAAGGCTGACCGAAGGTGGCGCGGACAGATCCGACGGTCGGGTAGCGCTTGAACCCTGGCGGGGCAGGCACGAGCACGATGAAGTTGGCGTCATAGGCGGCCGGATCGTACCAGCCGGACTGTACCTCCCAGTAGTCACCGGTGATCTGGCCGCCATCGGCGAGCACGGACCGCAGCGTCACGGTTCCGCCCGTGTCGAGCGTGGTCACGTTGGCATTCCAGTAGCCGGCCAGGCCGTAGTCCAGGTGATGCGCGGCCAGCCATGGTGCCAGGTCCGCGCCCGCGGCCGGCGCCTGCGGCAGCGTCACGACCCGGCCAAGGCTGTACAGGTACGCGGCGAGCAGGACGGCTAGCGCAGGGAGCAGCCTGGCCCTGGCCAGCCGCCCGGCCAGCATCCGGCCGGCCAGCGCCGCGCCGAACGGCAGCACGGCCGCGATGTCCCTCGCGCTCAGCAGGCTGTCGGCGCGGGTGCCGAACGCGAAGGCAGCCATCACGATCGCGATGCCCGCGGCAAGCAGCCTGACCGCGAACTCCAGGCCGGACCAGTTCCTGATCACCAGGCAAGTGGCGACGATGACCATGGCCAGGCCGGTCAGGTGAGCCGCAGCCAGCGCGGCCACGAAGCCCGCATTGTGACTGAAGAAGTTCGCGCCGAACAGCAGCAGCAGCCCGCGCCCGGTGGTCATCAGGTACTGCGGCACCAAGGCGGGCGCGGCCAGCGTCGCGGGAAGCGGCCACACCATGAACCCGCCAGATGCCCTGACCAGGTGCAGCATCACCGACGCGGCGAGCACCGCGCCAAGCGCAGCACCGGCCATCGCGAACTCGAACCAGCACCGCCGCCACGAAGCCCGCACCGCCTGAAGGAACCTGGCCTGGTACACCGCGACCAGGCAGACCCCGACGACGGGCAGGACGCCCGTGTACATCACGATGCTGTCGGCGATCAGCGCGAGCGCGAGCGCCACGCCGGTCACCACAGGAACAAACCAGCGCCGCCCCGCCCGGTCGATCAGCACGAACAGGGCCAGCACGGGGACCGTGCTGCCCACGTGGTCAGGCGAGCCCATCAGCACCGCGATCCCGTTGCCGACCTGGGGAGCCAGCATTATGCCCGCCGCGATCAGGCACCGCAGCATCACCGTGCGCCCCGTTGCCTTCCCCCTGGCGGCCAGCGCGGCGAGCAGTACAAGCAGCGTGTACGTCATCGCGCTGGCGACATGCACAACCTCGGGCCCGAGCCCGAGTACTCGCTCGATCAGCATGTACTGCGGAAGCTCGGTGGTGTAAAACGACACATCGGACAATTGCCATCCGCGCAGCAGCAGGTTCCCGTGCAGCATGTCCCAGGCCTGGAGCGCGTTCGACGCCCCGTCTGAAGTGACTGGCGTGCTGCTCGCGACCTGCAGGTAGCAGACGAACAACGTCACCCCGACGACAGCCCACACCCCTGCGGCCACGGTCACCGCCCGCGATTTGACCGCCGCGGCGACCGCATACCGCAGCGCCGCCACACTCCTCTCCCTGGCCAGGTCCACCGCCCGCCGCCGCCAGAGCAAGGCGCGCAAGCGGTGCCGAACCGCCGGCTCCCCCGGCGAACGCTCCGTGATCATGGTCCCCCGACCCTGCGCCACAGCGAACAGGGCCGACTTTAGTAACACCGAGTAGTCGCCGAACCCCAATTGGCGATGACCGATCACGCGCGACCGCACGCGCAGACCCTCGCTGGGTTACATTCCGGCGATCAGCTTCTCGACTCGCTCGTCGACCGAACGGAACGGATCCTTGCAAAGGACGGTACGCTGCGCCTGGTCGTTGAGCTTCAGGTGCACCCAGTCCACGGTGAAGTCGCGGCGCCGTTCCTGTGCCCTCCTGATGAAGTCGCCGCGTAGCTTGGCCCTGGTTGTCTGCGGTGGCACGGATTTGGCCTCGAATATGGCCAGGTCTTCGCAGACCCGCTCGACCGCACCGCGTTTTTGCAGCAGATAGTAAAGTCCCCGGCCGCGGTGCACATCGTGATAAGCAAGGTCGAGCTGGGCGACCCGCGGCGAGGCTAGCTGCAGGTCGTGCTTGGCGCGGTAGCGCTCGATCAGCTGATACTTGGTGACCCAGTCGATGTCGCGGGCCACTAGATCGAGGTCGCCGGTCTCCACCGCGCGGACGGCGCGTTCCCACAGTTCGAGTACCCGGCTGGTGATCTTGTCTGCCCCCCTGGCATCGGCGAAAGCACGTGCCTTGGCGAGGTACTCCTGCTGGATCTCGAGTGCGCTCATCTCGCGCCCGCTGGCCAGCCTGATCTTGCGCTGGCCGGTCATGTCGTGGCTCACGTCCCTGATGGCCCTGATCGGGTTCTCCAGAGTCAGGTCCCGCATCACGGTACCCGCCTCGATCATTCGCAGCACCAGGTCGGTCGAGCCGACCTTGAGCAGCAACGTCGTCTCGCTCATGTTCGAATCGCCGACGATGACGTGCAGCCGGCGGAACCGCTCGGCGTCCGCATGCGGTTCGTCGCGGGTGTTGATGATCGGACGTGATCTAGTGGTCGCGGACGAGACGCCTTCCCAGATGTGCTCGGCGCGCTGGCTGACACAGTAGACGGCACCGCGCGGGGTCTGGAGCACCTTGCCCGCGCCGCAGATGATCTGCCTGGTGACGAGGAACGGGATCAGGATGTCGGCCAGCCTCCCGAACTCACCGTGCCTGGCGACGAGGTAGTTCTCGTGGCAGCCGTAGGAGTTCCCGGCCGAGTCGGTGTTGTTTTTGAAAAGATAGATGTCACCGGCGATGCCTTCTTCACGCAGCCGCCGGTCCGCGTCTACGAGCAGGCCTTCGAGTATTCGCTCACCCGCCTTGTCGTGCGTGACCAGGTCGACGAGACTGTCACACTCGGGTGTGGCGTATTCAGGATGGCTGCCCACGTCCAGGTAAAGCCTCGCGCCGTTCCGCAGGAACACGTTGCTGCTGCGACCCCAGGACACCACGCGACGGAACAGGTACCTGGCAACCTCGTCAGGCGAGAGCCTGCGCTGGCCGCGGAACGTGCAGGTGACGCCGTACTCGTTCTCAAGGCCGAATATTCGCCTGTCCACTCGGTTCCCTTCGCCGCGTTCCCGCCGCCGCTCTTACCTGGCCACCCGCTGCTGCCAGTCCGCCCGCTGCTGCCAGTCCGCCCGCTCCTACCAGTCCACCGCGATGTACTTGGTTTCCGTGAACTCGAGCAATCCTTCGTGACCGCCCTCGCGGCCGAGACCCGACTGCTTGACGCCGCCGAACGGAGCCGCAGGATCGCTGACCACGCCGCGGTTGATACCCACCATGCCGGACTCAAGCGCCTCCGCGACCTGGAGCCCGTGCCGCAGATCTGCAGTGTAAAGGTAGGAGACCAGCCCGTACTCGGTGCCGTTGGCCATGGCGATCACCTGGTCGGTGTCGGTGAACCTGACCACGGGGGCCACCGGGCCGAAGATCTCTTCGCCCAGAATCCCCGCAGTGACCGGCACCTCGTCGAGCACGGTCGGCGCATAGAAGTAGCCGCGCCTGTCAGGTGCCAGGCCGCCGGTCACGAGCCTGCCGCCGTCCCTGGCCGCCGCCGCTACCAAGGTCGCGACCTTCGACTTGGTGTCGGCGTTGACCAGCGGTCCGAGATCCACGCCGTCTTCCAGGCCGGGACCTACGCGCAGCGCCGCCATCCGCGCGGCCAGTTTCTGCGTGAACTCCTGCGCCACGGCGTCATGCACGTAGAACCGGTTGGCCGCTGTACAGGCCTCGCCGCCGTTTCGCATCTTGGCGATCATGGCACCGTCGACCGCCGCGTCGATGTCCGCGTCGGCGAAGACAAGGAACGGTGCGTTGCCGCCAAGCTCCATCGAGCAGTTCGTCACGGTATCTGCGGCCGTGCGGAGCAGCGTCCGGCCTACCTCGGTGGAGCCGGTAAAGGAAAGCTTGCGCACTCGCTGGTCGGCGAGCATCGCACCGACGACCGGGCCAGGCTTAGTTGTCGGCAGCACGTTGACCACTCCGTCGGGCACTCCTGCTTCGGCCAGGATCCTGGCGACGGCCAGCGCGGACAGCGGCGTCTCCTTGGCAGGCTTGAGCACGACCGTGCAGCCGGCGGCGAGCGCGGGACCGATCTTGCGGGTGGCCATGGCGGCGGGGAAGTTCCACGGCGTGACGAGGACGGCCACGCCGACCGGCTGGTGCTGCACGAGCATGCGATTCGCGCCAGAAGGCGCGATGGTCACCTTGCCGTCGATGCGCACCGCCTCTTCTGCGAACCAGCGGAAGAACTCTGCGGCATAGGTGACCTCGGCCCTGGCGTCGCGCAGTGCCTTGCCGTTCTCCATCACCATCAGCCTGGCCAGGGCCTCAGAGTCGGCGATCATCAGCTCGTAGGCGCGGCGCAGGCATTCTCCCCTGACTCTCGGCGGCGTCGCCGCCCAGCCAGCTAGTGCCTGATGTGCGGCGGCAACAGCGTCGAGCGCGTCATCCGGGGTAGCGTCAGCTACTTCGGCGATCGGTTCTTCTGTGGCGGGGTCTATCACCTCGAGCACGCCCGCTCGGCCTGGCGACCACTGGCCGCCGATCAGCAGTCGCGTCGGCGCATCTATACCGGTAATGCTCGCAAGGTCGGCAGCCACGTCTCCTCCAAGATCACACGCGGGCCGCTGCGGCCCCGCCAAAGCCAGACATTACCAATGCGAGATCTCATACCCCGTCGGGAACTAAGTCACCGGGGCCTACACCGGGTTTCCCGGCCATGGCGCACCGGGCACCGGCATGACGGGACTGCCTGGCTGGCCGGCCGCCGGCCTGGCCAAGGGACCGCGAACAGCCAGCACGAGCGTGCAGGCGAAAGCCAGCACCCAGGTGAGCCAGGACAAGATCAGGCCGGTCGCTACCTTCTCGCCGTTTACCGGGCTGTCGGAGAGCTGCCAGCCAAGTACCACGATCACCCAGCCGACCCAAAGCGCAAGCTGTGCCCGCGAGCCAGGCGAGAAAAACAGCGACAGCGCCGGCGGCAGCGCGAACAATACAAGGAAGAAGACACCCCACAGTATGTAATAGCCTCTGACGTTCGCTCCGAGCACATTACCGAAGGCGAAGCCCTCAAACTTCACCTGGGCCACGATGTTAGTCAGCGGGAAGGCCAGGCCGAGTATGAGCACTACCACCGAGAGCGGGTCCGTTTTCTGCTTTCCCAGCTGACGCCGGCTGGCCAGCGCAGCGATAGCGATCAGTGCAGCTACCAGGGCGGCAAGCAGGGAAATCATCGAGGTGCCAAGCAACTCATGACGCTGGGTCTGCGTCACGCCAGTGTTCGGCGCGAAGGCCGCTTCGTAAATATCCCACGAAACACTCGGTATCGCGAAGCCGATAACCATCGCCAGGCCCGCCCCGGTGCGCCTGTCCTGCGCGGTCACGATGGCGGCGACTATCCCGGCGACAATCAGAACCACCGTGCTCAGCCAGAACACGGCCGTACCCGCAGTTGTCCTGTGCACGGTAGCCCAGAACAACTGCAAGAGCACAGACAGGCCGACAGCTAGCGCCGCGCACACTGCGGCACCGGTAGCGATCGGAGCGAGCGGCGCGCCCTGCGGGTCCACTGGCCAGTGCGGGTCGGCTGCCAGTTGCGGTGCCCACTGCGGACCCGTCTGCCACTGCGGCACGCCCCACTGCGGCTGGCTCTGCGGCGGCCACTGCGGCTGGCTCTGCGGCGGCCACTGCTGCGGCCACTGCTGCTGCCCCTGCTGCGGCCACTGCTGCTGGCCCTGCTGCGGCCACTGCTGCTGCCCCTGCGGCGGCCACTGCTGGCCCTGCGGCGGCCACTGCTGAGCGGTCGGAACCTGTCCGGGAGGAACCTGCGGCGCCGAGAATCCCTGCGGTGCCGAGAATCCCTGCGGAACCGGCTGCGCTGTCGTGGGCTGGTCTGAGGACGGCACATCAGGACTTGTCGGCCAGGGGAGCGCGCCTGGCCTGACCGTCTCCTCTCCGCCGGCTGGCATGCCGGGAGCCGGCGTCACCTGGCCGCCTAGGTTCACCACATTGGTCGGTGGCGCGGCAGTTACCTGCGGCGGCGCCTCCGGTGCCGGTGCGGGCGAGGGCTGGCTGGTCACATCGGACCCGATCGCGGCAGCAAAGGCCTGGGCGGCCCACAGAGCACCCGCGCTGTCCATGGCCGACCGCGACGTTACCTCGGATACGACCATGGCGATCGCGGCTTGCGTTGACACGCCCTGCTTGACCCGCTCGGCCAGCAAGTCGGCCATGCCGCAGCGAGCGGCCTCGGTAAGCATGGCGATCTGGCGAGTCAACGCAGGCACGTCGTCGTTCAGCAAGCCTTCCAGCAAGTCAGCCTGCCCGAGCACCGGCACGCCGAAGCCTTGCACCACGCGGACGAGAGCGGCCTTGGCCTGACCATTCGGGTCTTGCACTTGATCCATCTGATGTCCTTCTGGATTTGGGCCTTGGGTCAGTCCTTTGCCTTTAGCTTCTCGCGTCGTCTTGCGCCTGGACGATCGACGCGATCTTTCCGGCCATCTTGATTTTCCTTGGCCTTGCCACCACCTTGTGTCCCGGCTTTACCTGCTGACTATCCTCGCCGGGAGTCTCGATCTCCCAGTTCTGCGTGGTCACGTTGCGCAGCAGCAGCTGACCTGGGAGTCGCTGGTCGAACTCGGCTACCGCCAATTGCTCTTCCGGCCGGCCAGGCAGCATCAGATGCCGGTTAGTGAGCACCGCGCCCTCGGTAAGCACCAAGGCATAGCTCGTCGTCTTGAGCAGCAAAGGCGCCGCAGGCACCCGGCCGCAGTTCCAGCAGGCGCGGCCAGCGTCCCCTGGATCGAACAGGAGTGCCGCATTGCAGTTGGCGCACTGCCAGATGCAGTCAGCAAGCCGGTAAAGCGCCCGGCGCCACAGGCTTTCGATGATGCGCCCCGTCAGCGTGTAGTCCCGCAGGCCAGTCGTGAACGACGCGATGAACATCTGCTGGAAAAACCTCGGATAGACGGGCCACCAGCTGTTGGCCGGATGGCCGGCAGCTGGCCGGTTCGCCGGATCATCCGGATCGAAGATGAACAGCGGTTGCCTGGCGAAATGCTTGAGCAGCAGTTCCTCGTCTGAGAGCCGCTCCCTGTCGTCGGAGTTATACGACTCGTCGACGGCGGAGCCTTCGAGCGGGTGCCCGTGACAGAACAGGTAGAACAAGAACAGCGCGAGCGAGTACAGGTCGCTCTCGGTGCGCGGCGGTGACTCATTAAGCATCACCTCAGGCGCCATGAACTGAAGCGTTCCCTTAATGAACGTCTCCGCGCCAGTGGTACCTACGTTGTCGTTGTCGATGATAGCGACGTCACCAGTCAATGGGTCGACATAGAGATTGCCAAAGCTGATGTCCCGGTAGCACAGACCATCGGTGTGCAGCGAGGCGAAGGCGTCTACCAGGTTAAGGCCGATCTTGGTCTTGATACTGAAGTCAGGAGCGTCACGGCTTGACAGCATCTGGAAACACGTAATGAACCGCGGTTCCATCCGAGGCATGACATAGCCGAACCCATCTCTGCCGGGACTCGATACCATATCAATCGGCCAGATGAAGGCATGGCTCTTCGGCCGGCCGCCCTCCACGAGCTTGACGAGGCCAGTGTAGATTTTCTCATCGAACTCCCGGCTGGCCGACGGTCGGTACCATTTGACGGCGAGTGGCAACCCATGCAATTCGGTGGCGAAAACCGTACCCTGCCCGCCGCGGCCGAGGCGATTGCCGATGAACAGGGGATCGGCGGCCGAGCGCATGAATACCGAGTCGCCTTCTTTGAGATCAGTCATACTTGCGGCCATCTCCAGTAAAGGTACGTCGGCCAAGGCCAGAGCTCGGTGCCGAACGACGCCGGCAACCAGGCAGCAGAGAACTCTGCCGATCCGGCATTAAGAACGCGAGGCGGGATAGTCACGCCTGAAGGCAAGGGTACCGGGAAGCTCACCGGCGGCAGCGGCAGTGAGAATCCGCCGTGGTTGGCCATCGGCTCGCCCACTTCGCGGCCGGTGGCCGGATTCACCGGCGGCGCAGGAGCAGACGTAGGAGTCGGTGCGGGAATCGCCGAGTTCCTGGTCGCCGGGCTGGCACTCGGACTGGCCGACCGCTTGTGCTGCGAGGACGGAAAGGTTGTCGCGCCAGTTCGCGGTATCGGCGACTTGCCGGCGCCAAGGTGGGAGGAGAAGATCACGACCATGACCACGGCGAGCCCGAGCACAAGCAGGGCAGGCAGCCAGACCTGCGGCCGCATGACCAGGCCGGCCGCCCCCGGCGGCTGACCCCGCGGCCCCTGCCCGTCACGCCCCCGGCGTGGCCGAGTTGACCCGGCGGCAAACGGCGCATTCGCCGGTGCGGCCCCAGGGCTATAACCGGTGCCCGCCGCCGCCCGGATTGGCCTGGTCGGCGGTTCGGCAGAGACCGGCACCCGCGAAGTGGCGCCAGCTGTGTCTCGCCCGTCCTGAGGCGTTCCGGCCGCGGCCGGAATCGTCTCATAGGCCAGGGTCGCGTCGCCGTCGGCGAACGGCGAACGCGGCTCCGGCCACTGCTCCGCCGGAGGTGCCAGGCGCACTGAGGCGTTGAGCATCAGCGCGACCGTAGTATCGTCACCGCTGCCATCGGACGACGCGCAGGTCGCCGCCCAGCCGGGCAATTCCCGGCCGATCCAGGCGGTCCCGTTCGTGCTCGCGAGGTGAACTAGATCGGCTGCCAGGGACTGCCGCCAGTTTGCCTCCGCCTGCGCGTTGCTGTAGCCGTCGGTCGAGGCGAAGACGCCGAACACCGGGGTTCTCGTCAGGGGCACGAGCGCGACCCTGAACGAAGAGACGGCGTCTGGCTGGCACAGGCTAGTAGTGGCCGTGCCGTCAAGCCTGCTGTCCGTGGGTACCGGAGACAGTTCCCTGCCGTCGGGCAGTACGAGAACGATCTCGCCATCGCCGATCTGGCCGAGCACGGCCACCTGCGGCGTCAGCACGCCGATAAGCAGCGTGGAACCATAGGGGATCTCCGGCGGATCGTCAGGCATGACCGCGACTGCCTCGACAGCGGTGATCGGATCACTCGCCAGATCCCCGGCGACCAGTTCCCGCCAGCGGACGACGATCTGCGACACCAGCCTGCTAGCGGCAGCGGCGGCTGGAGCTTCGCCCGCAGGCAGCGCAGCCGCCCACTCCCCGGCCACTGAACAGGCAGCGGTGACCGCGAAACGAGAACCGCGGTCGCTGCGGAAGTGACGGATGTGGCCATGACCGTCCGCCACCGCGAAAACCGGCAAGCTTGAACCGTCCGCGCGGTCAAGTCGCTCGGTGCGGACTCCGTCTTGATTGGGCATCCGCGCGCGCACATGATCCGCGCCGATAGCACTGGCGGAGTAGATTTCCCACGAATCCGCATCCCCGGCTGCCCGCGCCGTCCCGCTTCCCAGGCCATGACCTGCCATGATTTAGAACACCACGTCAGAGATGTCGGCGATGAGAGGGCCTTGACGGTCGTCATCGCCGAGTATCGGCGTCGACCTCACATTCGGGTTCGTGACCCACAGTGACGCCCGGTGCAACTGGTCGGCGATCTGCTCCACATCGCTGGCGACAAGCACGGGCAGGCTTGAGTTGCCGATGAACTTAGTGAGCGCTTCTGACCGCGCGGTATTTCCGATCGCGACCGCGATCCGCATGCCTTCGCGGGCGGCTGGGACGGAAAGCAGGGCGGCGAGTCCGGCGTTGAAGTCGGCGGGCTTGTCGGTCGGCAATCCATCGGTGATCAGCACAAGGACCGGGCGAAGCCCGCGACTTGCCTGGCCGGCAACGAGTGCATCACCGACCATGCGGAACGCCGGAGCCATGAACGTGCGGCCGCGGTCAACCGCTGACAACTCGCGCCATCTCATGCTGTTCGCCGGAGTGGGTTCCCGGATATGCCAGCGTGGTTCGTCGGCGAAGGCGACGGCGCGGACGAGTATCGTCTTTTCCTGCTCGCGCTCCCAGGATGCGAAATGTTGCAACATATCGCCTATCGCGAAGTTCAATGCCTTGATCTTCGCGCCCATCATGGAGCCGGAGCAGTCGGCAAGCAGGATCACGTGCAGCGGACGACGGGCCACGCCACCGCCCGGCATGACGGACTTAGTCGGCTGGTAGTGGATATCCATGCCACTCAACGCTGGGTCAGCCCCTCCCCATAACATCCGCCTCGACCCAGGCCCGGTATTGCCGCATGCGGAGGCGGATTCCCTAATATCCTGACGCCTTTACTGACAGGACGTCAAAGTATGGCACGTAACGCTTTACGCTGTCTGCGTACCCGCCGCAGCCGCGCGACGTGGACCTCAGGGCCTGGGCAGCGCGCGGGGGTTTTTCCAGAGCCGGTCAGGCCGTGCTTCCCCCGCTGACCTCACCGGATTCTCCTGATTCGGCCACGCCTGACTCTGCCGAGCCAGATCCGGCTGACGACTGTTCACCGGGCGGTGCCGCAGCCTCCTGGACGGCCTCGGCCGCTGCGCCCACCTGAGCTACCTCGGCAAGCAGGCTCTCGAGCCTGCTCCCGCTGAGCCGCCGGAAAGTGCGATGCGCCCTGGTACGGTCGAGTACGGCTACTTCAAGCTGGCTGGCCGCAATCTCAATCCGGTCACCGTTCGCCGACGCGGCCAGGCCGGCGATCGCGGTGGCCAGCGCGGCAGGCAGCGACATGCTGTCTGAGTAATGCTCCTTAAGCACGGCGCTGATCCGGTCGGCGCGCCCGCCCACCGCCACGTAACCATGTTCTTCGTTGACCGAGCCATCAAAGGTAATCCGGTAAATCTGATCTTCAGCCGCCGATGAACCCACCTCGGCGACGACAATCTCGACCTCGAACGGCTTGGGACTGTCGGTGAAGATGCTGCCAAGTGTCTGGGCGTACCAGTTGGCCAGCCCGCGCGCCGTCACATCCTGGCGGTCGTACTGGAAGCCGGTCAGGTCGGCGTACCTGACTCCGGCCTTGCGCAGGATCTCGTACTCGTTGTAGCGGCCGACCGCCGCGAACGCGATCCTGTCGTAGATCTCGCTGATCTTGTTCAAGGCACGCGACGGGTTCGGAGCGACGAACAAGATGCCGTCCGCGTACTGGATCACCACTCCGTCACGACCACGCGCGATGTTCTTGCGCGCATAATCAGCCTTGTCCTTCATCGCCTGTTCAGGCGACACGTAGAACGGCATCGACACCGCTGGCGCTTCCTAACTTGAGTTGTCTGCTGGTGGGACCGCTGCCTCGCGTCATTCCGCGCGGGCGGTTATTCGGCGCGGCCGTGAACGTCGCGCAGCGAAGCCTGCGGCCCGTCAGGAACGGTCATCCGGCTCGCCACCACGGCCTCCGCATAGCTGCCTGCCTGGGCGCCGGTGAGCCGCCGGTACCCATCCGCGGTCACGGTAGCGACGATCGGGTAAATGCGCCTGCTCATGTCGGGTCCGCCAGTCGCCGAATCGTCATCGGCGGCATCGTAGAGAGCTTCCATGCAAGCCGTGACCGCATCGGCTTCGTCCATGCCGTCCGAGTACAGCTTCTTCAGCGACCCGCGCGCGAACACAGAGCCTGAGCCGATCGAGTAGAACCTCTGCTCTTCGTACCGTCCGCCGGTCACGTCATAGCTGAAGATCCGGCCGGTCTCCTTTTCCGTGTCATAGCCAGCGAATATCGGCACAACCGCGAGTCCTTGCATCGCGCCGCCGAGGTTGCCGCGCACCAGGCCGGCCAGCCGGTTCGCCTTGCCTTCAAGCGAAAGCTGCCTTCCCTCTAGCTTCTCGTAGTGCTCAAGCTCAAGCTGGAACAATCTGACAAGCTCAAAGGCGATGCCGGCGACACCAGCGATGCCAATGCAGGAGTGCTCGTCGCTGCGGAACACCTTCTCGATGTCGCGCTGCGAGATCATGTTCCCTACGGTGGCCCGTCGGTCACCGGCCATCACAACGCCGCCGGCGAACGCGGCGGCGACTATCGTCGTGCCATGCGGTAGCTCTTTTGCCAGGTCCGCCCGCACTTGCAGGCCTCGCGCTCCCGGCAGCAGATCCGGCGCGGCCGCGGCGAGGAGGTCGGTGAACGACGACGTCCTCGCGGTCAGGTACGCCGCAGCCGTCAGCCTTGCATTGGAGTCAGCCAACGCGATCCTTTCCTTGTCCGCTCATCCGCCGAGCGGGTACTCACCAGACCCTACTGCCACCGCACCGCGCCCGGCCGCGGACGTCCGGTCACTGGCCGCCCTTCTGCACGTAGGACCGCACGAACTCCTCGGCATTCTCCTCGAGTACCTCGTCGATCTCGTCAAGGATCGCGTCGACATCGTCAGACAGCTTCTCCTGCCTTTCCCTGACTTCCTCGGTGCCCTGCTCGACCTCGGCCTCCTCGTCCTGGCCACGCCGAGAGGTATGCCGCTGTCCGCCTGTATCCTTAGTCGCCATACCGACGCCCTCCATACTCTTGCCCGAACCCTAAAGCTATCCTCGCCCACGCGTGCCCAAGCTAATCACGTCCGCTCAAACGCGTCAGCTAAGCAGCACGGGAGCATGCAGGCTCCGGCGAGTGGCCCGGCTACTTGCCAGTCAGCGCGGTGACAAGCTCCGCCGCCGTCGCGCAGCGATCGATCAGGTCGCCTACGTGCGCCTTGGTGCCGCGCAGCGGCTCGAGGGTCGGTACTCGCTGAAGCGAATCGCGGCCGGGAATGTCGAAGATGACCGAGTCCCAGGAGGCAGCGGCGACCGCCTCCTGGTACTTCGCCAGGCACCTGCCGCGGAAATAGGCCCTGGTGTCCTGCGGCGGTTCTGTGACGGCCCGCCGCACGTCTTCTTCCCTGAGCAGGCGCTTGAACCGGCCTGAGGCGACCAGCTTGTTGTACAGGCCGCGGTCGGAGCGGACGTCTGAGTACTGCAGGTCAACGAGCTGCAGCCTGGGGTGGTTCCACGCCAGGTTGTCCCTGCCCCTGTATCCGTCCATGAGCTGGAGCTTGGTGACCCAGTCAAGCTCGCCCGCCAGTTGCATAGGATCATCAGCGAGCCTGGTGAGCACAGATTCCCAGCGATCGAGCACGTCGGCGGTCAGGTCGTCGACATCGGCACCGAACTTGTTCTGCGTGTACTTGCGCGCTAGCTCGGCGTACTCCATCTGAATCTGGATCGCGGTGAGCTTCCTGCCGTCGCGGAGCGGCACCAGGTGCCTGCAGGTCGGATCGTGCGAGATCGTGCGCAACTCGGCCACGGGCATCTCGATGGCCAGGTCCGCGCCGAGGAACCTGTCCTCGATCATCGAGAGCACCAGCGCCGTCGAGCCGAGCTTAAGGAACGTGGAAATCTCGCTCATGTTCGCGTCGCCGATGATCACGTGCAGCCTGCGGTATTTCTCCGGATCAGCGTGCGGCTCGTCGCGAGTATTGATGATCGGGCGCTTGAGTGTCGTCTCCAGGCCGACCTCGACCTCGAAGAAGTCTGCACGCTGGCTGATCTGGAAGCCGTCTTCCCTGCCATCGGCACCGATGCCTACCCGGCCAGCTCCGCAGACGACCTGCCTGGTCACGAAAAACGGCGTGAGGTGCCTGACAATCTCAGCGAACGGGGTAGACCTGCTCATCAGGTAGTTCTCATGACACCCGTAGGAGGCGCCCTTGTTGTCAGTGTTGTTCTTGTAGAGCTGGATCGGGGGGGTACCAGGAATAGCCGCGGCGCGCACTGCCGCCTCTTCCATCACCCGCTCCCCCGCCTTGTCCCAGAGCACGGCGGCCATCGGCTCGGTGCACTCCGGACCTGAGTACTCCGGATGCGCGTGGTCGACGTAGAGCCTCGCGCCGTTGGTGAGAATGACGTTGGCCAGGCCAAGGTCCTCGTCGGTCAGCTGACTGGCATCGGCAGTGTCCCTGGACAGATCGAACCCGCGAGCATCCCGCAGCGGATTCTCCTCTTCGAAATCCCACCTCGTGCGGCGGGCTCGCGCCGCCGTGGCCGAGTGGTACGCGTTGACCACCTGAGAGGAGGTGACCATCGCATTGGCGCCAGGCTGGCCAGGCACGGAGACGCCGTATTCGGTCTCGATGCCCATCACTCGGCGAACGCTCATGACTCCCACACTAGTGCCGCGTCATAGTCAGCCCGGTGGCTCAGCGCGACTGTGCGGGAACGTGTCGCGCTTGCTGACACATGGGGAAACCTCACAGGTACTGGCCGGTGTTCGCCACGGTGTCGATGGACCTGCCTGCCTCGTTGCCGCTCTTGCCGGACACCAGCGTCCTGATGTAGACGATGCGCTCGCCCTTCTTTCCTGAGATCCGCGCCCAGTCGTCCGGGTTCGTGGTGTTCGGGAGGTCCTCGTTCTCGCTGAACTCGTCAACGCACGCGGACAGCAGGTGCGCGACCCGCAAGCCTTTCCTGCCGGTCTCGAGGAATTCCTTGATCGCCATCTTCTTTGCCCGGTCCACGATGTTCTGGATCATGGCGCCGGAGTTGAAGTCCTTGAAATAGAGCACTTCCTTGTCGCCGTTGGCGTAGGTGACTTCAAGGAACCGGTTCTCCTGCGTCTCGCTGTACATCCGCTCGACGACCCGCTGGATCATCTCGGCCACCGTGGCGTCTTCGGAACCGCCGTGCTCGGCGATATCATCGCGATGCAGCGGCAGCCCGGTCACCACGTACTTGGAGAAGATCTCGCGGGCGGCCTCGGCATCGGGCCGCTCGATCTTGATCTTCACGTCTAGCCTGCCTGGCCGCAGGATCGCCGGGTCGATCATGTCCTCGCGGTTGGACGCGCCGATCACGATCACGTTTTCCAGGCCCTCGACGCCATCGATCTCGCTCAGCAGCTGAGGAACGATCGTGTTCTCCACGTCGCTCGACACGCCCGAGCCCCTGGTGCGGAAGATCGAGTCCATCTCGTCGAAGAACACGATGACCGGCATGCCCTCACTGGCCTTCTCCCTGGCCCGCTGGAACACCAGCCTGATGTGCCGCTCGGTCTCGCCGACATATTTGTTCAGCAGCTCGGGGCCCTTGATGTTGAGGAAGAAGCTCTTGCCTTCCCTGACCGCGCTCGTGCCGCCGTCCGCACTGGCAAGCTCCGCGGTGCGCCGCGCGACCTGCTTGGCAAGGGAGTTGGCGACCGCCTTGGCGATGAGAGTCTTGCCGCAGCCAGGCGGGCCGTAGAGCAGCACACCCTTCGGCGGGCGCAGCTTGTGCTCCCTGAACAGGTCGGCGTGCAGGTAAGGCAACTCGATCGCGTCCCTGATCTGCTCGATCTGCGGGCCGAGCCCGCCAATCTGCTCATAGGTGATGTCGGGCACTTCTTCGAGTATCAGTTCTTCGACCTCGGCCTTGGGTATCCGCTCGTACACATAGCCGGACCTGGACTCGAGCAGCAGGGAATCACCGGCGCGCAGCGTGCCTGACAGCAGCGGCTCGGCCAGCCTGACAATCCGCTCTTCGTCCGCGTGCGAGATCACCAGGGCACGGTCCCCGCCCTCGAGCAGTTCCTTCAGCATGACGACTTCGCCGACGGTCTCGTATCCGAGGGCGACGACCACGTTGAGCGCCTCGTTGAGTACCAGTTCCTGGCCGGGACGGATGTCCTCGAGCTCGACGCCCGGGCTGACCGATACCCGCATCTTGCGGCCGCCAGTAAACACGTCGGCCGTGCCGTCCGCGTTGGCCTGGAGGAAGATGCCGAATCCTGAAGGCGGCTGCGCCAGCCGGTCAACCTCTTCCTTCAGCGCGATGATCTGGTCCCTGGCTTCGCGCAAGGTCGCGGTCATGCGCTCGTTCTGGCTGGTAACGCTGGCGAGCGACGCCTCGGATTGGGTCAGCCTGTCCTCAAGCAGCCGGGATGTCCTAGGAGAATCGGCGAGCTTACCGCGCAGCGCCGCCACCTCCTCCTCAAGGAAGGAGACCTGGTCCGTCAGGACCTTGACCCTGACCTCATCATCATGGCGCGCGGCGCGAGCGCTGTCGTCACGAGAGGCCATGCCCCTCACCCCCTCCTTAGAGCGGACTTACCTAGACCCTACCTAGCCTCGGTCATCCCGTAACCTCGCGCGGGACATCCTTCCCGTCTTTTATGCAAAGACGGTCACGAGGTTCCGCCGCGGTACGCTGCGATCTCCCGACCGCGTCGCCCCGCCTGAGGGTCCGGGGACCTGGCTTGTGTCCCAGCTAGTAGCATTTCGTGGTTTTCCGCGGCTAAACCTGACGCTGCCCGATATCTATATTTTTCCACCATATCTGTTATCACAAGGCATGCTCTATTTAAGCCGACCGGTGCCGTCGATGCCAGCAGCCGCGACTCCATGTAACAATCTCCTTACTCTTGGGCGCCCTTGGCCGGACGGCGGCGGCGAGGCGGCGCGACCACCCCGGCCGCGAGCCGCCTCGCGGTGACCAGGAAGCCGGTATGACCGACCATACGGTGCTCGGGCCGCACGGCAAGCCCTTCCACGTGCCAGCCTCGGACCAGTGTCTCTGACGAGGCCGGCTCGTCGAAGCCGCCATGCCCGCGCAGTTCTTCTACCACACGAGACAACTGAGTAGTGGTTGCCACGTAGACGCAGATCAGTCCGCCAGCCATCAGCCAGCCAGCCGCGCCTGCCACGTGTTCCCACGGCGACAGCATGTCGAGCACGACCCGGTCGAAGTCGACTAGCCCGTGGTCAGCCTCTTCGCCTGGCAAGTCGCCTGTGACCAGTTCCCACGCCGGGTGCGGCCCGGCAAAATAGGCCTCCACGTTCTTTCGCGCGATCTGGGCGAAATCCGCTCGGCGCTCGTAAGAGCGCAGCGTGCCGCTCTCGCCGATGGCGCGGAGCAGCCAGCAGCTCAGGGCGCCTGAGCCTGCCCCGGCTTCGATGACCCTGGCTCCAGGAAAGATATCCGCCATGGCGATGATCTGGGCGGCGTCCTTCGGGTAGACCACGGCCGCGCCCCTGGCCATGGACACCGTGTAGTCCGCGAGCAGCGGCCGGAGCGCGATGTACTGCGCGCCACCCGACGCCCTGACGACGCTGCCCTCCGGCTTGCCGATCAGGTCGTCATGCGCGACTGAACCGCGATGGGTATGGAACGCAAGGCCCGCCGTGAGCACCAGCCGGTGCTTGCGGCCCTTCTCATCGGTCAGCTGGACCTGGTCTCCTGGCTGGAAGGGGCCGCGGCAAGGCTTGATCACCGGCACAGGTTAGCGCCTGCCGCCCGCGGGGCGAACAGAACACTCACCGCGGCCAGGTGAATGCCTTGCTCAGACACCAGCGAACGCGACGTCCAGGTCGGCGGCGGCAAGCACCCCGTACACCTGACCGCTCCGCTCGGTCAGCAGGTACTCAGTCGCCGGGTGCTGCTGCACAGCCTGGAGCAGCTCCATGCCGGTCAGGTCAGCCGACAGGACCATCTGCGGATCGAGTGTTCTGGCGAGCGAGCTGACCTCGATCCATGGCCGCCGCTCCGGCGGTGTGGCCTGCACGGCGGCCTCGCTGACGATCGCCGTCGGGGTATTCTCGTGGTCCACGACGACCAGCGCCCGCGCGCCAGCGGCCTGAGCACGCCTTACCGCCTCTGCCAGCGGCACGCTGGCGGAGACGGGAATTGCCCGCCTGGCCAGCCGCCGCGCGCTCACGGCCGGCAGCCGCTCCCTGATCTTCGCCGCCTTGATCGCCTGAGTGGACTGTATCCACATGAATCCAGCGATGACCAGCAGCCAGAGCCAGGACAGGTTCAGCAGCGAGCCTGACGAGCTCTGCTGGCCGTAGATCGTCAGCCCGACCAGGATGATGGCCAGGACCCTGCCCGCCCAGGCGGCGGCGATCGTGGCGCTGAGCGGCTTGCCGGTGAGCTTCCAGACACCTGCGCGAAAGATACGTCCGCCGTCAAGCGGCAAGCCAGGGAGCAGGTTGAAGATCCCGACAATCAGGTTGGCAGCGAACAACTGCACGATCAGGTCGTGCGGCAGGCCACTATGAACCACCTTGGCCAGCAAGTACCCGATCCCGGCCAGCACCAGGGAGATCGCGGGCCCCGCGCCTGAGATCAGCGCCTCGCGGGCCGGGGTCTGCGCCTCTTTCTCGATCTCCGAGTAACCGCCGAGCGGGTAGAGCAGCACCCGGCGCACTGGCAGGCCGAATCCCCTGGCCACCACGCAGTGCGCAAGTTCATGCACAAGCACCGATACGTAAAGCAGCAAGACGAAGGCGGTAGCGACGATGTACCGATCTGAGGTCTTGGCCAGGCCTGACTCGACCCCCGTCGCGTACATCACGATCAGGACGACGGCGAAAATCAACCAGTAAGGCGATATATATACAGGTATCCCGAATGGCCTGGCCACGACCAGGCCGAGCCTCGGGTCACGACGCCGCCGGCCGCCTGGCTGGTCTTGCCCGGGGTCGGCTGTACCGCGGTCTGGCGCACTAGTTGCCACGACACGATGCTACGCGGTCTTGCCGCGTGGTTACGTGATCGAACAGGTACCGCGGCGTCAAAGGCCCCGGTCAATGCCGGGCGCTTTGTCGGTCCCCTGGCCTACGCTGCCAAGCGTGGACGATAGCCAGGCAGCAGTCGCGACACTCGCCGGGCCGCATGAGCGGTCACTGTCGCCGTCGCGGGCGGCGGACTTCATGACCTGCCCGCTGCTTTACCGGTTCCGTGTCATCGACAAACTGCCTGAGGCCCCGAGCCCGGCGGCCGCGCGCGGCACCCTGGTGCACGCCGTGCTCGAGCGGTTGTTCGATGCCCCGGCCATGGCGCGCAGCCGGGAAGCGGCGGCCGGCCTGATCGAGCCGGAGTGGGACCGCCTGGTTGCGGCAGAGCCTGAACTCGCCGGGATCTTCGGCGCGGAAGCCACCCTGTCGTCCTGGCTTGACCAGGCACGCTCCATGGTTCACAGGTACTTCACGCTCGAGGACCCGACCAGACTGGAACCCGCGCACAGGGAACTTCACGTCGAGGCCGTGCTCGCCTCAGGCCTGCGACTGCGCGGTTACATCGACCGGCTTGACGTCTCGCCTGCCGGTGAGGTGAGGATCGTCGACTACAAGACCGGCACCGCGCCCCGTGCGGAATTCGAGGCACGCGCGCTGTTTCAGATGAAGTTCTACGCCCTGGTCATCTGGCGCAGCGAAGGCAAGGTGCCGAGGATGCTGCAGCTCATGTACCTCGGCAACGGCGAGATCGTGCGGTACGCGCCCGACGAGGCGGACCTGTTGGCGACCGAGCGCAAGATTGAGGCGCTCTGGCGCGCGATCCGCAAGGCACGCGAGGCTGGAGACTGGCGTCCCCGTCGCGGGCGGCTTTGCGGCTGGTGCGCGCACCAGCACCTGTGCCCAGAATTCGGCGGCACCCCCCCGCCCTTGCCGGTGGCAGGAGTTCCGCTGGTCAGCCAGGCACCAGGGCAGGAAGACGCTGGCACGCTAGCGCACCTTGCCGATCTGGTCGACTTGTAACTCCCTGGATGTGCTACGCCGGCCTCCAATGTGGGCGAGTGGGGCGGGGTCAGCGTCGACGCGCTCTACCAGAGGACGAGGCCACCGCCCGCCCGCCCTTGCCCCAAACATCGCAAGACGCGATACTACTTAACAAGCAATCGCGATAGTGCTTGACTAGCCGTCAGTGCTTGACTAGCCGTCACTGCCTCACTAACCATATCGAGGAGACATGCCGATAATTGAAGCCAGCGGGCTGGCCAGGACGTTCAGCAGCAGGAGACGGAAGGTCGAGGCGGTGCGCGGCGTGGACCTTACCGTGCACAGCGGCGAGATCGTCGGTTTTCTCGGCCCGAACGGGGCTGGCAAGACCACCACGCTGCGAATGCTGACGACCCTGCTCCGCCCGACAGCGGGAACCGCGACTGTAGCCGGCTGCGATCTGCTCCGCGACCCGCTCGGAGTCAGGCGCCGGATCGGCTACGTGCCGCAGGCAATCGGCGTTACCGCCGGCGGCACCGATCCGAACTGCACGGTCGCCGAGGAACTGGCCATCCAGGGCCGGGCCTACCGCTTGTCTGCTGCCGATACTGCGGCCCGGGTCGGCCTACTGACCAGGCAACTCGACCTGACCGGCCTGGAGCCAAGACTATGCAAGACCCTTTCAGGCGGCCAGCGCCGCAGGCTCGACATCTCGCTCGGCCTGATCCACTCCCCCGGCGTGGTCTTCCTCGACGAGCCGACCACAGGTCTTGACCCGCAGAGCCGCAGCAACATGTGGGAGCACATCACCAGCCTGCGGGAAAAGCTTGGCACCACGATCTTCCTGACAACGCACTACCTGGAAGAGGCGGACGCGCTGTGCGACCGGGTGCTTATCATCGACAACGGCAAGATCATCGCGTCGGGCGTCCCTGAAGAACTGAAGCGGCAGATAGCTGGCGACGTGGTCACCTTGTCGGTGACCGGCGACCATGCTCAGGCGAAGGACATCCTGGCCGGCCACCCGAGCGTGCGCGAGATCGCACTCGACGGCCGCTCGATCAGGATGACTGTCGAGCACGGCGAGGAAGCCCTGCCCGCCATGCTGCGTGCGCTCGACGGCCAGGGCATCGCGCTCGCCTCGATCCAGCTAGCCAGGCCAACGCTGGATGATGTCTTCCTCACCCTGACCGGCCGGTCGCTTCGCGACGACTCGTCTTCGGCCGACCCAGGTCCTGACTTTGCGGCAGGCGGCGGTGAGCCTCATGAGGGCGGCGAGAGTTCAGAAGACAGCACCGCGAAGGACGCGCTCGCTGGCGCAGGCAACAAGGGACGGAGTTAGCAATGACCACTGTAACGACCGCGTCCGATGCAGCCGGGTCACTATCTGAGCAGTCAGAAAGGCCGGTCGCGCCCGAGCCGAGGCCAGACAACAGGGCACTGACCTTCTTCAGCGATACCTGGCTCATCTTCACCAGGCACATGCGGCTGTCGCTGCGGAATCCCGCATGGGTCATCATCGGTCTCATCCAGCCGATCTTGTACCTGGCGTTCTTCGGACCGCTGCTCGCCAAGATCGCCCAGACCGGTGCGCTCGGCGTGCCTGCCGACAATCCTTACAGCTTCTTCGTCCCCGGCCTGCTGATCCAGCTCGGCCTATTCGGCGCAGCGTTCGTCGGGTTCACGATCATTTCTGACTGGCGCGCCGGCGTGATCGAGCGGTTCAGGGTCACGCCGGTCAGCCGGATGGCACTGCTGGCCGGACGGGTGATGCGCGACGTGATCACCTTGACCGTGCAGGCGATCGTGCTCGTGCTTGCCGGGCTCGCGTTCGGCTTGCGCGCGCCGGTCGCCGGCGTGCTCGTGAGCCTCGGCTTCGTCGCCGTGGTCGCGGTCAGCCTTTCCGCAGTCTCCTATGCTGTCGGCTTGCTGCTGAAAAGCGAGGACGCGCTGGCGCCGCTGCTCAACATGGTCATGGTGCCGCTGATGCTGCTATCGGGAATCATGCTGCCGATGACGCTCGGTCCGCACTGGCTGCGCATCGCATCGAAGTGCACGCCGTTCGGCTACATCATCAACGCCATGCGCGGAGCCTTCGCCGGGCACTACGTGACCATGATCATGCTCGAGGGAGTCTGCGTAGCAGTGGGCCTTGCCATCGCGTGCCTCTGGCTGGCCAGTCGTGCCTTCATCAAGGAAAACGCCTGACGCGGGCTTGCGGCCGGCTAGCCGATCGAGCCGGCCGCAAGCCCGCGCAGGATCGCCAGGTCAAGCTGAGCCAGCGAGTTCACGATCAGCATCCCCTGGCGCTCGGCGATCGGCACAATTCCCGGCACCGCAATGGTCACGCAGCCCGCTGCCAGCGCGGATGCGACCCCGTTCGGCGAGTCCTCGAGCGCCACGCAGCGCCTCGGATCGGCTCCGAGCAGGTCGGCCGCCTTCAGGTAGGGCTCGGGATCTGGCTTCGGCTTGCGCACGTCCGCACCCGATACGACCACGTCGAACGTCACGCCGAATCTGGCCAGCGACTTCAGCACGGCTGCCGCGATCAGCCGCTCTGATGAGGTCACCAGTGCATAAGGCACGCCTGCCGCGCGCACGGCGCCGATCAACTCGACAGCCCCTGGCATCGGATAGATCTCCCGCGACGTGAGCCTCTCGGCCATGCCGTCAACCAGCCAGCCGGCCACCACCTCGAATCCGGGTGCCAGCTCGGGCCGATCGGATCTGCTGATCAGGTAATCGACGCTGCGCCGCAACGAGCCGCCGACTAGGGCGTGCTGATCGGCGGCCGACCAGGAGCCGCCGAGCCTGGCCATGACCGAGCGCTCGACTTCGAACCAGATGGGCTCGGTGTCGACCAGCAGGCCATCCATGTCGAAAAGGACGGCCTGCAGCGTCTGGTGCCCGGCCGCCCGGCCGCCCGCGGCCTCGTCGATGAGGGATCCCATCAGGTACTGAAATATTTCGCTTCAGGATGGTGCACGATCACCGCGTCGGTCGACTGCTCAGGAGCGAGCTGGAACTCCTCCGACAAATGCACCCCGATCCGCTCGGCGTCGAGCAACCGCATCACCTTGGCCCGGTCCTCTAGATCGGGGCACGCCGGATACCCGAACGAGTAACGGCATCCCTGGTACCCGACTCGCAGGATCTCGTCAAGATCCTGCGGGTCGGCTCCGCCGAATCCGAGCGCCTCCCGCACCCGGGTGTGCCAGTACTCGGCCAGCGCCTCGGCTAGCTGCACGGAAAGTCCGTGCAGCTCAAGATAGTCACGGTAAGCGTGCTTGGCGAAAAGCTCCGCTGTGGCCTCGCTGATTCTCGGCCCGATCGTCACAAGCTGGAAGGCGACCACGTCGGTCTGGCCGGAGGACGCGGCCTTAAAGAAGTCGGCCAGGCACAGCCGGCGGTCCCGCCGCTGCCTGGGAAAAGTGAACCGCTCGCGCTCGCGCCCGTCATCATCGAGCACGATCAGGTCATCGCCGTCACTGACGCAGGGGAAGTAGCCATAGGCAACCGCTGCTTGCAGCAGGCCTTCGGTCTGCGCCCGGTCAAGCCACATCCGCAGCCGCGGCCACCCCTGCGTCTCGGCGAGTTCCTCCTGCGAGCCGCCGTCGCCGCCCCGTGCGGGCTTCAGTCCCCATTGGCCGAGGAACAGCGCCCGCTCGTCCAGGTAGCTGGCGTACTCGGCCAGCCCGATGCCCTTCACCACGGCGGTGCCGAGGAACGGCGGCGTGGGCACGGGCACATCTTTCCTGACATCGGACCGCCAGCTATCACCGCCGGCGCCCTCGCCGCCTGTGCCTCCCGCCACGGCGCCGGTCGCCAGCTTCGCGGCCGGCCGTACCCGGCGCTGTCGCAGCGCAGGCAAGGTCGCCCCTGGGACCCCCCGCTTGACCGCCATCGCGGCATCCATCAGCCGCAGGCCCTCGAAAGCGTCCCGCGCGTACCGCACTTCACCCTCGAACAGTTCGGCCAGGTCCTGCTCGACGTAGGACCTGGTAAGCGCGGCACCGCCGAGCAGCACCGGCCACCGCCGCGCCAGCCCGCGTGAATTCAGTTCCGCCAGGTTGTCCTTCATTACCACGGTCGACTTCACCAGCAGGCCGGACATGCCGATCACGTCTGCATCGTGGTCGAGGGCAGCCTGCACGATCGCGGAAATCGGCTGCTTGATGCCCAGGTTGACCACGTCGTAGCCGTTGTTGGAGACAATGATGTCGACCAGGTTCTTGCCGATATCGTGCACGTCGCCCTTGACCGTCGCGAGCACGATCTTGCCCTTGCCTGACTCGTCGGTCCGTTCCATGTGCGGCTCAAGGTAGCCAACCGCCGCCTTCATGACCTCGGCAGAGGTGAGCACGAAAGGAAGCTGCATCTGGCCCGAGCCGAAGAGATCGCCTACCGTTCTCATTCCGTCGAGCAAGATGTCGTTGACGATCTCCAGCGCGGGCCGTCCTCGCAGCGCCTCCTCCAGGTCGGCTTCCAGCCCCTGCCGCTCGCCGTCGATGATCCGGCGCTTAAGCCGCTCGGCAAGCGGCAGTCCGGCCAGTTCGGCCGCCCGGCTGGCCTTCAGCGACTTGGTGTCGACGCCAGCGAAGAGTTCCAGCAGCGTGCTGAGCGGGTCATAGCCATCTCTGCGGCGATCGTAGACGAGGTCAAGCGCGACCTGAAGCTGCTCGTCAGGGATGCGCGAGATCGGCATGATCCTCGCGGCATGCACGATTGCCGAGTCGAGTCCGGCCCGTACGCACTCGTTCAGGAAGACCGAGTTGAGCACGGCGCGGGCGGCGGGGTTCAGGCCGAAGGAAACGTTGGAGACGCCTAGCGTGGTCTGCACGGCCGGGTAGCGCCGCTTGACCTCCCTGATCGCCTCGATCGTCGCGATCGCGTCGCGCCTGGTCTCTTCTTGCCCGGTCGCGATCGGGAACGTCAGGCAGTCGACGATAATGTCCGACTCGCGCATGCCCCAGTTCCCTGTGAGGTCCTCGATCAGCCTGGCGGCCACCGCTACTTTCCAGTCGGCTGTCCTGGCCTGACCTTGCTCGTCGATGGTCAGCGCGACCACGGCGGCCCCGTGCTCAGTCACGATCGGCATCATCTGGGCGATCCGCGACTTCGGGCCGTCGCCGTCCTCATAGTTCACCGAGTTGACGACCGCGCGGCCCCCGAGCAGTTCAAGGCCGGCCTTGATCACGTCAGGCTCGGTGGAATCGAGCATCAGCGGAAGCGTGGCTGCGGTCGCCAGCCTGCTCGCCACTTCCCGCATGTCGGCAACGCCGTCGCGACCGACGTAGTCGATGCAAAGGTCGAGCAGGTGCGCGCCGTCCCTGGTCTGCGACCTCGCTATCTCCACGCAGCCGTCAAGATCGCCTGCGATCATGGCTTCCCTGAATGCCTTGGACCCGTTCGCGTTCGTGCGCTCGCCGATCGCCAGGAAGGCGGTGTCCTGCCGGAAGGGCACGTGCTGGTAGAGCGAGGAGATACCAGGTTCTGGCCGTGGCTTGCGCTTGGTCAGCGGCCGACGCGCGAGACGCGCCGCCACCTCGGCTAGGTGCGCCGGCGTGGTGCCGCAGCAGCCACCCACGATCGCCAGTCCGAAATCCTTGACGAAGGTCTCGTGAGCTCTGGCCAGTTCGTCCGGAGTGACCGGGTAGAACGCGCCGCTCGAGGTCAGTTCCGGCAGGCCGGCGTTCGGCATGCAGGACAACGGTATCCGCGCGTGCGCGGCCAGGTAGCGCAGGTGCTCGCTCATCTCGGCCGGGCCGGTCGCGCAGTTGAGCCCGATGACGTCGATGCCAAGCGGCTCGAGCGCCGTAAGCGCCGCGCCGATTTCCGTGCCGAGCAGCATCGACCCGGTCGTCTCTATGGTGACCTGGCCGATCAGCAGGATGTCGCGATCCGCTGCCTGGATCGCCCGCCTGGCCCCGACGATGGCGGCCTTGGCCTGGAGCAGATCCTGGCAAGTCTCGACGATGAGCGCGTCGGAACCGCCATCGAGCAGGCCCTTGGCGTTGAGTTCATATGCATCGCGCAGTTCAGCGTAGGAAACATGCCCGAGCGTCGGCAGCTTGGTGCCAGGACCAATCGAGCCGAGCACCCACCTGGGATGACTCGCCGTGCTCGCTTCATCCGCGGCCGCCCGCGCGAGTCGCGCGCCGGCCAGGCTGAGCTCGTAAATCCGCTCGGGTATGCCGTATTCGCCCAGGTTGCCGAGATTAGCGCCGAACGTGTTGGTCGTAACGCAATCCGAGCCGGCCTCAAGGTAGCCGTCGTGGACCGAGCGCACGATGTCTGGCCTGGTGAGGTTGAGTATCTCGTTGCAGCCCTCGTAGCCGTCGAAGTCGTCGAGAGTCGCCGGGCTGCTCTGGAGCATGACCCCCATCGCGCCATCTGCGATAATGACATGCTGTTCCAGCGCAGCTCGAATAGCAGTGCGATGCCCCGGGGACTGATCTGCTTCTTGCGCCATGGTGGCTCTATTCTAAGGGGGTCGCGATCCGAGCGGCGTCGCGATCCCAGGCGGCGTGCCGGGCACGTAGGCTGGAGGCCATAACGCGGTGCTGAAAGCAGACGGCGCCGGCCGCAGGTCGATGCACGTAACGGGTCGTGGAGGTGGCTTCAGATCGAGTTCGACGGCATCTCAGCACTGAACTCGCCAGCCGTCATCGCAGCCTTCGAAGGCTGGAACGACGCGGGAGAGGCGGCTAGTGCCGCCATCGCTCATCTCAGTACCACCTGGGACGCGACCGCGATCGGCGAGATCGATCCTGAGGACTTCTACGACTTCCAGGTCACCAGGCCGGTGCTCGAGGTTGCCGACGGGCAAACCAGGCGGCTCACCTGGCCGACGACGAGGCTGGCAGTGGCCCACCCGCCCGGCCTTGGCAGGGACATCGTGCTTCTGCACGGGATCGAGCCGAACATGCGCTGGCGTGGCTTCTGCCGCGACCTGGTCGATGGTTTTACCAAGCTTGGCGTCGAGATGGTGATACTGACCGGAGCGCTGCTCGCCGACTCGCCGCACACCAGGCCGGTGCCGGTGACAATTGCCGCTTCCGATGAGAAGCTTGCCGTTGCCCTGCAAATCGACCCGGTTGATTATCAGGGCCCGACCGGAATCGTGAACGTCCTTCAGGACGCCTGCTCCGCCGCGAGCATCCCGTCAGTGTCCCTGTGGGCGGCCGTGCCGCACTATGTAGCCCAGCCGCCGAGCCCCAAGGCGACGCTGGCCTTGCTCCGCGGCATAGAGGACATACTTGACGCGCCCATGCCACTCGGAGACCTGCCTGACGAGGCCCGTGCCTGGGAGCGCGGCGTAGACGAACTGGCTGAGCAGGACGCGGAAGTGGCCGAGTACGTCAGGGCGCTTGAGGAAGCCAAGGACGCGACCGACCTGCCCGAGGCCAGCGGCGACGCGATAGCCAGGGAGTTCGAGCGCTATCTGCGCCGCCGCGGCGAACACGGCGGCACCAGATAGCGCGCTGCCCCTGGGTAAGTTCACGGGTCAAACCGGCCTAGATCGCAGGTCGCTAGATCGGGGGCCAGGGGACGGCGGGCCAGTCGTCCGGGGGGTAGGGATGGACTTGGTGCTCGCGGAGCAGGTCGACCCTGATCGAGGTGGCCTGGACTTCCTCTTCTGTCAGCCACTGGCCGAGCTCGCCGGTCAGGTCACCCCCGGTGAGACCGTCGCTCAGCCGGCTAAGCGCCTCGACATCGGTACCCGTGAGCTGGCTGCCACGCCACTGCCAGAGCACGGTGCGCAGTTTGTATTCCGCTGAGAAGCAGACGCCGTGATCGCAGCCGTAGAGGCGGCCGGCGGCCGTGGGCAGCAGATGGCCGATCTTGCGGTCGGCGTTGTTGATCACGGCATCAAACACTGCCATGGCCCGCAGGCTGGCATTGTGCCGGTTCCTGGCCAGGGCGACCAGGTCACGCTCGGGGTCGATGTCGATCCAGAGCTGGCACATGCCAGGACCGAACGGGCCCTCGCGGTAGACCGTGGGCGGGACTATATCCCAGCCTGACGCCCTGGAAACGAGGTAGGCGCAAAGCTCACGCCCGGCCAGCGTGCCGGTCGGGAAATCCCAGAGCGGGCGCTCCCCCGCTACCGGCTTGTAGACGCACGCCGCCTCCTGGTCGCCGCGACTCACCAGGCAGTACAGCGTGGCGTTCGAAGCCTCGACCAGCCGCCCGGCGACCTTAAGCTCGCCCTCGGTCAGCAGCGCGATGGCATCTTCCTCGCTGATCACGGCCGGTGCCTGGTCTTTGCTTTGCCTGACCCGCCTGGCCGGCCGGTCAGGCGATCTTTCAGTTGCGGCCAACCCGGTGTCCGTTCTGGCGCGGGCAGACGTGACCGGAAGCGTCAAGCGGCAAACCGCAGAGCGGGCAGGGCGGGCGTCCGGCGACGACCAGTTGCGTCGCTCTCTTGGCGAAGGCCCTGGCCGCGGCCGCTGTGATCGTCACCCGGAGAATAGCCGGGCCATCGTCAGGCAGATCTTCGCTCAGCGGCTCGATCGGCTCGTCGCTGAGCTCCTGTGCCTCGATGATGACCCGTTCGCTCTCGCCATCCCAGGCCAGCGCGATGGCACCGACCCTGAAGTCCTCCATCAGCGGCTGTTCGAGCGGCCCGTCGTCGGCCAGCGACTCAGGCGCGGAAGCGGGAACCGACGGCGATCCCCCGGTCCGCCGCCTGACCTCGTCGAGCAGTTCATCGAGACGCTCGGCAAGCTGGCTTACCTGACCTTTCTCCAGCGCCACGCTGGTAGTACGGCCGCCGCCCGCGGCCTGCAGATAGAAAGTGCGCTCACCAGGCTGGCCGACGGTTCCGGCAACGAACCTGTCCGGCGGGTCGTACGTGTAGACCGGCATAAGACTTATCCTCCCGCGCCGCCGCCCACAGGCGCATCACCCGGACGCAGGCCAGCAGGCCCGGCCGGACTCTTGCTTGATCTGACGAGAGCCGCCACGCTGCCACCGGTGTCGTTCTGCCGTTCGATGAACGGACGAAGCGGTGTGAAGCGGATGACGCTCAGCGAGCAAGGATCGATGATGATCCGCTGGTACAAGTCAAGGTGCAGTCCAAGGCTATCGGCCAGGAGCGCCTTGATCACGTCACCGTGCGAGCAGATCAGGTACACCCCGTCCGGACCGACTTTCTGATTCCAGTCCCTGACCGCAGCTACCACCCGGCGCTGCACGTCGGCCAGCGCTTCTCCGTCCGCGCCTGGAAACGTGACCGCGCTCGGGTGAGCTTGCACGACCTTCCAGAGCGGCTCGCGGGAGAGCTTGCGCAGTGACTTGCCTGTCCAGTCACCGTAACCCACCTCGATCAGCCGGGCGTCGGTCTGCGCGGCAAGACCAGGTGAACGCTGATCGGCCGCGATCGCCTCGGCGGTCTGGAAGCAACGCTCAAGCGGACTGGAGACGATCGCGTCCAGCCTGACATCGGCGAGCCTGGCGGCCACCGCTTTTGCCTGTGCACGGCCGCGGTCGTCAAGCGACACACCAGGAGTCCTGCCGGTGAGGGCAGAGCCGGTCGCTGCCGTAAGGCCGTGCCGCACTACAAGCACCAAGGTCACGCACTGACTCTACGGCCACGCATGGGGCGCTCGTACCTGAGCCAGCGGCAGATTGCGTGGCAACCGCCGCCAGGTGGGTCAGGCCGGGTCAGGGGCGGGCGGATCGGCGGCAGCAGCGTCGGCTGGCCCGGCCCTCTGCCCGGCCGGAGCGGCCTTCGGCGGATCGGCCACCGCCACCGCCTTGCCCTGGCCTGGATTGTCTTTGACCAGGAAAGATGCATTACCGAACGTGATCTGATCACCTGGCCGCACGGGCACAGCCCCGGTGACGCGCCAGCCGTTCAGCCTGGTGCCGTTCGTCGAGCCGAGATCGGACAGCAGCCAGTTGTCGTCTTGCTTCTGCAGCCTGGCATGCCAGCGCGACACGCTGATGTCGGCCACCGTGAAGTCGCAAGACGGCGCCCGGCCGATGCTGAACCTGCGATCTTCTTGTCTCGGCAGGAACAGCGGGCGCAGGTCGGCTATCACGGCCGCCGACTCGCGCAGCCGTACCGGCTCCCTGGCAGGACCGGCGGGCGGCGGGAACCTGGCGGGCGGCGCCCACTGGTGAGGCGCCATCGCTTGCGCCGGCGTGGCAGCTGGGTCAGGCGGCTGCCACGCCGCAGGCGGCAGGTTAGCCCGCCCGCCGGCCGCCGGCCACAGCCGCCACAGCCGGCGCCAGAAGCCAGACCTTGGCTGATGGCCGCAGGGCTCGTCCCGCGGCAGGTCGGTGAACAGCTCAGACAGTTCGGAAGGGAACTTGGCATTGAAGGCGACGTCCATGCGGTAAAGGAAAGTCTCCTGGCTCAGCCGACCTTCGGCAAACCGGTCACGCAGCTTGCCGATGGCCTGGTCCCTGTCGGCATCGGAGGCACGCAACTCCTCGCCGCCTGGCGCAGCCGGGCCAGGCACAGGCCTGCCTGGCCCGCGTTTACCTAGCGCCAGCCGGTCGCTTGACGACGCCCACATAGCGAAAGTATCGGTCTAAGCCGCAATGCGCACAAGTTGATCGGGCTCCCCATGTGCGGACGTCGCGCACAAGCACACCAGGAGCGCGCTCGAATTCACCGGCTCAGACAGCACCTGCCGACGGCACCGCTGCCTGCGTCGCGGCAGTGCCGCCTCCGGCCGCGGCGGTCTGGAGCGGAAAGTGGCAGGCGGCCACGTGGCCAGGTCCGAACGACCGCAGCGCCGGCTCCACCTGTGCGCAGATGTCCTGTGCGAGCGGGCACCTGGTGCGAAACCGGCATCCTGAGGGCGGGTTGATCGGACTGGGCAGTTCACCGGTGATGCCGATGCCGCGTCTCGAGCGCGCGATAGCCGGCTCTGGCACAGGGATGGCGCCGATCAGGCCGGCCGTATACGGATGCGCGTGACGTTCGTAGATGTCGTCGCTGTTGCCTAGCTCGACCAGCTTGCCCAGGTACATGACCCCGATCCGGTCGGCCATGTACTTCACCACGGCCAAGTCGTGCGAGATCACCACGTAGGTGAGGCCGTGCGCGGTCTGAAGCCGCTTCATGAGATTGAGCACCTGCGCCCTGATCGATACGTCGAGCGCGCTCACCGGCTCGTCGGCCACGATCACCTGAGGGTTCAGGGTAAGTGCCCTGGCCAGCCCGATGCGCTGGCGCTGGCCGCCGGAGAACTCATGCGGGAACCGTTCGACCGCGTTGCGCGGCAGGCCGACCTCGTTAAGCAGTTCGAATACCCGCTCCTGCTGTTCACGGCCCGAGCCGAGACCCTGGATGGCCAGCGGCTCCCTGATGATGGCGCCGACTCGCATCCGGGGATCGAGCGAGGAATAAGGGTCCTGGAACATCAACTGCAGGTCGCGCCGCCGCCTGCGCAACTCGCCGCCACGCAGCCTGGAGATGTTGACGCCGCGCAACGTTACCTCGCCGGCGGTCGGGTGCTCGAGCGCGACGACCATGCGGCCGATCGTCGTCTTGCCGCAGCCAGACTCCCCGACCAGGCCGAAGGTCTCCCCGGCCGCGACCGAGAACGTGACTCCTGACACCGCCTTCACCGAACCGAGCGAGCGCTGCAGTATGCCAGAAGTGACCGGGAACTCCTTCACCAGGTCCTTGATCTCGAGCAGCGTCTCCGATGCCGTCAGTGGTGCCCTGTCCGCGATCACCGGCCGGTCGGTGACGCTGAGTTCTGCTATCCCCGTGGCTCCTAGTTCTGCGACCTCAGGTCCTGCGGCGGCCTGAGCCGCCGCCATGGCGGCACGGGCCACGGCATCGATCTCCTCGGCCGCAAGCGGGCCGTTAACCGGGTGCCAGCATGAATAGAGGTGACCGGCGGTCTCGCCGATCAGTGACGGCTCCTCTGTCCTGCACTTATCTGTCGCCATGCCGCACCTGGCCGCGAACCGGCAGCCCGCCGGCGGGTGGCCAAGGTCGGGCGGCAGGCCGGGGATGTTGAGCAGCCGCTGGTTCCGGTCCTGGGTCAGCCGGGGTATCGAGGCGAGCAGCGCCTGAGTGTACGGGTGATGCATGTGCGCGAACAGTTCAGAGGTCTCTGTCGTTTCCACGATCCGGCCCGCGTACATGACGTTCACGCGGTCCGCGTGCCCGGCGATCACTCCCATGTCGTGGGTGATCAGGACCATCGCCATGTGCAGCCTGCTGCGCAAGTCATCGAGCAGGTCAAGGATCTGGGCCTGGATCGTGACGTCGAGTGCCGTGGTGGGCTCGTCGGCAATCAGCACCTTAGGCTCGCAGGACAGCGCCATCGCGATCATCACGCGCTGTCGCAGTCCGCCCGACAATTGGTGCGGATAGTCATTAAGCCGCTCTTTCGGGCGCGGCAAGCCGACCAGGGAGAGTACTTCGGCCGCTCGTTCGTAGGCTTCCTTTTTGTTGGCACCCCTGTGCAGCGTCACCGGCTCGGCGACCTGGAAGCCGATGGTCTTAGTCGGGTCGAGCGAGGTGAGCGGGTCCTGGAAGATCATTGCGATCTCGTTGCCGCGAACCTTGCGAAGTTCGCGGTCAGGGAGGCCGACTAGTTCCCTGTCCTGGAGCTTGATGGAGCCGCCCACGATATGTCCGCCTGGCGGCAGCAGGCCCATGATCGACAAGCCGGTCATCGACTTGCCGCAGCCAGACTCTCCGACCAAGCCGAGAGTCTCGCCAGGATCTAGGTACATGTCGACATTGCCGACAGCCTGAATCGTGGTGCTGCTCTGCTTGATGTGCGTAGAGAGATCCTTGATCTCGAGCACAGGGGCCACGGGGGTGCTCCTTGGTAGTGAGTGCTAGGGCCGGCTAGGGGGTGTCTACCTGCGCCTGAGCCGGACGTCGAGCGCGTCTCTGAGTGCGTCTCCGATCAGGTTCATCGCCATGACCGTGAGCACGATGCAGAGCCCGACCGGATAGATCTGCCACCAGTAGCCGTCAAGCAGATAGCTAGTGCCGCTCGACAACTGGTCGCCCCAGTCAAACGTGGGGTAGTTCAAGCCGAACCCTAGGAAGCCGAGTGCCGCGACAAGCAAAATGGCGTCGGCAACCTGGAAGGTGATATTCACCACGACCACGCTCAGTGCGTTTGGTATCAAGTGCCTGAGCACGAGCCTGGACTGGCGCGCACCCGCAGCTCGCGCCGCGGCCACGAAGTCGCGCACCCGCAGCGTCAGCACCTCACCGCGCACCAGCCTGGACGGAACCAGCCACGAGAAGATGCCGATGATAAGGGCAAGGGACACCACGCTCGAGCCCCACTTGGCACCGACGATCAGCACCACGAACAAGAGCGGGATAGACAAGATCACGTCGACGATCCGCATCATGATGCCGTCGATGAGACCGCCGGCCAGGCCTGCGATGGCGCCCCAGAGCGTGCCGACCACCGTGGCGATGACCGCGGCCAGGAAGCCGATCTCCAGCGAGGCCTGACCGCCGACCATCATCTGACCGAGGACGTCGAAACCGTCCTGGTCGGTGCCGAGCGGATGGCCCTGCACCGGCGGGGAGTTGGACTGGACTATGTTGGCCACGGTCACGTCACCGTGGTAGACGAGCGGGCCAGCCCAGCAGAAGAGCACGAAGAACAGCAAGATGCCGACTCCCATGACGGCCAGCTTGTTCTCCGTGAACGACCGGAGGCCGAGCCGCCAGCCGCTCTGGATGTTGGTAACCTCGCCGCCCTCAGGCGCTGACCCTGGCGAGACTGGGGTGAGCAGCGGTACTTCGAACATCTGAGCCTCCAGCAGCCCGTTATGCCAGTCTGATTCGCGGATCGGCTACCGTCAGCGCTATGTCCGCGACGTAGTTGCCTATCACGGTCAGCACACCGCCCATCAAGGTGTAAGCAAGAAGAACGGGGTAGTCCTCGTTTTGCAGGGCATTGATGAACATGATGCCGAGACCGGGGTAGTTGAAAACGTTCTCGGTGATCAGGTTGCCCGCGAGCAGCAACGGGATGCTCAGGCCGATCAGCGTGACCATCGGCAGGCAGGCATTACGCACCAGGTGCCGCAGCAGCACCAGTCGCTCGGGCAGGCCCTTGGCGCGCGCCGCCTTGATGTAATCCTGTGCCAGCGCGTCGAGCGCCGAGGAGCGCATGAACCTCGAGTAGTTCGCTACCGAGACCATGGTGAGCGTGGCCACGGGCAGCACCATCGCGCGCGGGTCGGCAATCGCCCCCATGAGCGAACTGTTCTGGCTCACCGCGGCGGGCGCGCCAACCGGGAAGATCGGCAACGTGATCGCGAAGATCTGGATCAGCAGCAGGCCGAGCAGGAACACCGGCATCGAGTAAGTGATGAACGCGGCGGTCGTGGCCAGGTTGTCGCCGAGGGTGTTGCGCTTGACGGCCTGGTAGATGCCGAGCGGGAAGGCGATGGCGATCGCGAAGAACAGGCCGAGTCCTGACAGGTAAGCGGAGATCGGCGCGTGCTGTGCGAGCACGGCGTCGACGGACTCGTTGAGCTTGTATGACTGGCCGAGATTGCCGCGCAGCAACTGGCCGATGTAAGTGAGGTACTGGAACGGTACCGGCCGGTCAAAGCCGTTTGCCTTATCCCAGGCATTAACCGATGCTTGCGATGCCCGCAAGCCGAGAACGGCCCGGCCAGGCGGGCCGCCGATCACGTGCAACATCCAGAACGCGAGCACCGAGATGCCGAACAGGATGATCACCGAAGTGGCAGCCCGGCGGATCAGGTACGTGGCCATCGTGGTTCTCCTCGGCGACTATTCATCCCTGCTTGCCAGGATGCCTGCCGATGGCCGGAAAGACCACCGGCAGGCACCAGGGTTTTCTAGCTAATTACTTGGTGAAGTACCACAGTTCCGGGTTCATGGAGAACTGGGGCACTTCCCAGAACGAGGACTGCGGACCGGACAGGGTGTTCTTCCACGCGTACACGTGGTCGGAGTCCGGCTGGAACAGCGCGGGCAGGTTGTCCGCGATGAAGCCGGCCTCGGTCTTTACCGCTGACTCGTTCGGGCCGTAGACCGAGTTGTTGATCAGCTTGTCCGCGGTCGGGTTGCTGTAGTCACCGATGTTGAACGAACCGCCGGTGTTGAAGATGAAGTTGGTGGTCGGGTACAGCGAGGTGCTGAACCCGCCGAAGTCCTCAGCGGCCCACTTGTTGATGTTGGCGGGCGCGGCGAGGTCGTAGTAGTTCGAGAGGATGAAGTTGAACGACTTGCCGACCAGGCTTACCTTGACGCCTGCCTGGTTCGCGTCGGAAGCGAACGCGGTGTCCTCTTGCTGAATGGCGGGTGAGCCGTTGTTGTAGACCAGCGTGAACGCCAGCGTGGCGCCCTTGGGAATGCCGGCACCGCAATCGGCGCTGCCGGTACCAGGGGTCTCGCAGGTCTGCACGCCGTTGACTTCCTTCCAGCCGTGCGACGCGAGCAGCGACTTCGCGGCCGAGACACTGAACGCGTACACCGGGTGCAGCGCGTTCGCCGGGGTGAACGGGCTAGGCGGCACCGGCGGCACAGGGCCGTCGGCAGCGGCTGCATAACCGTGGAACACGCCTGTGACATAGCCAGACTCGTCGACAAGGTGCGCGAGCGCCTGCCTGACGTAAAGCTGGCCGATGATCTTGTCCCAGTTGTTGGTCTTGTCCTTGAAGTTGAAGACAAGGTAGTCCCAGCCGAAGTCCGCTTCGCCGAAGACGTTGAAGCCCTGCTTGGCAAGCGTCGGGATCTGCGGGTAGTCGGTCGAGGGAATCAGGCCGACGGTCAGCTGGCCAGTGCGCAGCGCGTTGTACTCGGCGGCGTCCGAGGTGTAGGCGACTTCCTCGAACTTGCTGATCGTTGCCTTGGTGCCGCTGTAGTTCGGGTTAGGCACCAAGGTGTTCGAGTCGGTGCTCGGGTCGAAGGCGGCCAGCTTGAACGGACCGTCGACCACCTGCCAGAGCGGGTTGGTGGCGTAGGTCGCCAGCTTGGTTGACTGCCCGTTGAGGTAGGTGTAGATCTTCTCGGCGTTAGCGAGCGTGTTGTAGTTGACCGGCTTGCCGCCCGCGGCGTCGATGTTCCACGACGTGCTCGGCAGCGGCTGGAGCAACAGGACCTGGTCGTAAAGCAGGTAACCAGGGTTGTAGCTCTTGGTGAACTGCATGGTCAACTGGTACTTGCCCGTAGCGGTCGCGCTCGCCACGTTCTGCGGGAAGAAGCCAGGCGAGAAGTTGCCGTAGTTGGCCGCGCTCAGCTTGACCGCAGCCTTGGCCAGATCAATCATGAACACCAGGTCCTGGGCGTCCACCGGCGCGCCGTTGGACCACTTGTAGTTGGTCTTCATGTTGATCACGACGGTCTTGTTGTTGTTGCTGAACTTCGGTGCGCTCGCCAGGCTGAGGGGATAGTTGATGTTCAGCGAGTGGCCAACCGGAGTCCAGTAGAGCGGCTTCCACATCAGGTCCTGGAAGAAGCTGATGGTGTAAACCGATGAGTTGGCTCCCGGCACGATCGGGAAGATGTACGTGGGGGTGCTTCCCGCTGGCATGCCGAAGGTGACCGTGCCGCCAGACACCTTCTTCGCGGCCGGGGCAGGGATCGAGCCATACCCGCTGGCCCCTGCATGATTGGCTGCGCTGGTGCTGCTCTTGGCGCAGGCGGCCAGCGCGGTCACGCCGACGGCGGCCAAGACCGCCATCTTCGTGGCCGTACGGGCAAATGTCATTGTCAATCCTCCTGGATCGCGAGCGATCGCCCGCCGACCCGGCAAGCCGGGATGTGAGTGTCGCCCTTGATACTCCGCAGCGGAGCAACTCGCTCGCCGCCTCATGTTGTCTTGGCCTCGCCGCCCGCGTACTAGTCAAGATGACCGGTACGTGTACTGCGGGGTTGGGGGAAGCGTAGATTCGAAGCGGTAGAGTTCCTAGGCCGAAACTGTCACAACTTGTTATCGATGCACGTTTGCCCGATCGGTCGTTTGGCAGCGAATTACCCCCGATACCGCACCTGATCTGCGGATTCGGGTCCTGAGGTAACGACCGTCCTCACGCTAGCGTGAGGACGGCGGACGGTACGGGCAACTCAGCCCCCGATCGCATGCACGCCGCCGTCAACGTGCACGATCTCACCGGTCGTGGCAGGGAACCAGTCGGAAAGCAGTGCCACGCAGGCCTTAGCGGCGGGCACCTGGTTCGCCAGGTCCCAGCCGAGCGGCGCCCTGTCGCCCCACATCTCCTCGAACCGCTCGAAGCCGGGAATGGATTTCGCCGCCATGGTGCGCAGCGGCCCTGCGGCGACCAGGTTGACCCTGATCTGATGCTCGCCCAGGTACCTGGCCAGGTAGCGGGCGCATGACTCGAGGCCAGCCTTGGCGACGCCCATCCAGTCGTACGACGGCCAGGCGAGCGCCGCGTCGAAGTCAAGCCCGACAACCGCGCCGCCGCCTTCCTTCATCAGCGGCAAAGCCGCCACCGCGAGTGCCTTGAGCGAGTAGGTCGAGACGTGCAGTGCCATCGACACCTCTGGCCACGGCGTGCTGAGGAAATTGCCGCCAAGGGCGCCGGCCGGCGCGTTCCCTATGCTGTGCACCACCCCGTCGAGCCCGTCGACGTGCTCGCTGATCCGGTCGGCAAGCGAAGCAAGTTGCTCCTCGCTGGTGACATCCAGCTCGAGCACCGGCGGCGGGTCAGGCAGGCGCCGCGCGATCCTCTCCACCAGGCTCAGCCGCCCGAACCCTGTGAGCACGACGGTAGCTCCCTGCTCCTGCGCGATCTTCGCGACATGAAAGGCGATAGACGAATCCGTGAGCACGCCCGTCACCAGGATTCGCTTGCCCTCTAGCAGACCCATCGCCCACCTGCCCTCTGGAAGATAAGAACCTAGCTTTTCTAGCAGCCAGCCGTGCCTGCGCCGGCTCTCGCCTGCCGGTCAGTGGCCCATGCCAAGGCCGCCGTCCACCGGAATCACCGCGCCAGTGATGTAAGCCGCGTCAGGTCCGGCGAGGAACTGCACCACCCCGGCCACCTCGTCAGGCGACGCGGTGCGGCCCAGCGGGATACGGCTCTTGATCGCGCTTTGCAGTTCCTCGTTAAGCGCGGCGGTCATATCGGTGTCGGCGAAGCCTGGCGCGACCACGTTGACCGTGATGTTCCTGCTGCCAAGTTCTCTGGCCAAAGACCTGGCCAGGCCGACCAGGCCAGCCTTGGAGGCCGCGTAGTTGGCCTGGCCTGCCTGCCCGAGCAGGCCGACGACCGAGGAGACGAAGATGATGCGCCCGCGGCGCAGTCTCATCATCGGGCGCACCGCGCGCTTGGCCACCCGGTAGGCGCCGGTCAGGTTCGTGTCGAGCACGCTGGTAAAGGCGTCCTCGCTCATCAGCGCCAGCAACTGGTCACGCGTGATGCCGGCGTTGGCCACGGCGATCTCGACAGGGCCATGTGCCTCTTCCGCGATCTTGAACGCCTCGTCGACCTCAGCCGCGTCCCGCACATCGCATTTGGCCACGGTCAGGCCCTCGATCTGCTCACCCGATCGCGACGTGACGGTGACGCCGTCTCCCGCCGCGGCGAGTCGCCTGGCAATCGCCAGCCCAAGTCCTCTGTTGCCGCCTGTCACTAGCACGGACCGGCCCATCTGCGTACCTCCGGGGGCTGACGAGGACTGATCGCGTAAGTATGTCAGACCGGCCGGCCTGCGGTCAGCAAGCTCATAGCCGGAACGTCAGCGCCCAGCTCACCGGGACGGCACGAACTCACCGATCAGGAATCCTCAAGCCGGAAGCCGACCTTCATGCCGACCTGGAAGTGGGCGATTTCGCCGCCGTCGAGCTGGCCGCGAATCTCAGTGACCTCGAACCAGTCCAGGTGACGGAGCGTCTGCGCCGCCCGCCGCAATCCGTTGCGCACCGCCGCCTCGACGCTTTCCGGTGACGTGCCCACTATTTCGGTAACTCGGTAAGTACGGTCGGTCATGTCGTCCTCCTGTTCGTACCCCGTATCCCTGTCCAGCGCACCGGGGCCCTGGCACACGGCCGGGGGCGCGATTAGCATCATGCCCGGTTCGGGCCTAACGTGAGAGGGTGCGAAGTCATCAAAGCGCCGGCCGCGACCAGGCATATCTGGTCACCGAGGCACAGCAGTCGCGATCCGCTGAGATAAATCAGCGGCAGCGCAGGTACCTGCTGATGATGGGCCTGCGGGTGGTCTGCTTTGTGGTGACCGTCGTCCTTTTCGTCAATCACGCCGGCTGGCTGACCGTGATCCCGGCTGCCGGAGCGATCGCGCTGCCGTACTTTGCCGTGGTTATCGCCAACAGCAAGCAGCCAGGAACCTCCTCGGGCTTCCGCGCGTATGAGCCGAGGCTGCCCGAGCGCTACCGTGCGGGCCAGAACGCGGACCAGAACTCAGCGCACGACAAACCCGCAGATCCGTCCCATACGCATGACGATAGGTAAATAACCGCGCGTTCTTGCCTGGCGAGGCAGACGTAGCGGTCAACGTCGGCGTGTTTCTTCGTAACGGAGCAGCTAGGCACCAATGCCGGTGGCAAAACGGCGAAGCAGGTCGCTAGTCACTACCCTCTCGATCCGCAGATTCGCTTTCAATCCGCTCTTGACGCACATGGGGGAGGTTCGGTGTAACATGCTTACCGGTGCTCTGGTCCCCCGCTGGGGCACCGTTGCCGGCGTTCCGGGCCCCCGTCGGAGCGCCGATGATCGCGACGCCGGGTGGTTTGCCCCCGTAGCCACCCGGCGTCGCCCTTTTGGCCGATCCTTTTGCTATTCACGGTATGGTCCCCTGAAGGACATTGGCGCGGAAGCGGGAAATAGGGCGGCCTAAGATTGCGGCGGCGCGGCCTCGCTCGCTGCGGCAGGCTCGTCTTCTGCCAGGATGCGGTACAGCGCACGGCGGGTCTGGGTCAGCACCTTACGTGCCTCGTTCAACTGGTCTTCCGTGCCCGCAGTGAGGACCTGGGTCGCGGCCATGTGCACCTGATGCTCGAGCATCCGGATCTCCACCACGGCGTTCGCGGCGCCGCCCGCCATCGCCGACCACGGCTCTGCGATCTCGTCAGGATGGGCCTCGACATAGGCACGCCCCTCGTCGGTCAGCGTATAGGCGCGGCGTGCCCCCCCGCCGTTCTGCTGGACAATCAGGCCCTCGTCTTCGAGTTGCGCCAGCGCCGGATATACCGACCCAGGACTCGGCTGCCACAGGCCACCGCTGCGCTCGCTGATCTGCTGAATAATCTGGTAGCCGTTCATCGGATCCTCGGCGAGCAACGCGAGCGCAGCCGCACGCACGTTGCCGCGCTTGGCACGGCCGAACCGCCGCCTGCTCCTGGCCCAGGGACCGAACTCCGGCGCGCCGCTAAGCGGCCCTGGCATGCTGCGGCCGCCATGGCCGCCGAATCCGGCCGGCCCGCCCGGCCCGCTGTGGAAGCCTATGCGCCCGAAGCCAGGGCCGCCGAACTCAGAATCACCAGACTCCGGCTCGAACCCGTGCACTCCAGGGAAACCCTGCATCGCGCTGAACCGCTCGGCCCTTGACCGCCTGCGGCCATCGTGGTGGTGCGGCTGCTCATGCCTCCGCCCGCCGGCGTTTTGCTCATCCATTGCTCTCTCCTCATTGCGAAGTTCGCGTCTTCTTTTGAATTTCGCGATACTGTAACGATATATCGTTAACTTCGCGTTGGCAAGGACGGCGGCAGGTAGCGGGGCGACCGCCGCGGAGTGCGTGCGGCCGGGGCGGCGTCAGCCAGCAGAAAGGAAGACCGCGCAGGCGACTTGTCTGGCGCGGTGAAGAGCCGAGGTGAACGAGGCGACCAGCCAAAGGTCAGCCGGAAGCGGAATCCCCGCCCCAGCGGGACGCAAGCAAGGAAAGACGGGCGGCCGCCTCGGCGAGCGGCAGGCCGGACCCGACGGCCACGCCGATCAGGAAGGACGTGAGAGGTGCCGCCGGCCTGTCCACCTGATGCGCCACCTCACGGGCCAGGTCAAGCACTACGCGCTCGTCCACGACGGCCCGGTCGATGCCGAGTTCCGCGCAGGCCGAGTCGATCCAGTCGTCGAGCACCGACATGAACGCACCTCATCAACGTTAGCCGCGACTCAGCCAGGATCTCCGGTCAGTGACCGGATGGTGGCCAGGTCCTCAGGAGTATCGCAATCGGTCCAGCATGGCAGCGCGCCAGCCTGGGTGGCCATCGTGACCTCCGCGTAGGGCAGCGAAGAAAGCACGCCGCGCAACGAGTTTCCCATGTATGACCCGAGCGCGGCACGCAGTTCTCCGGTCTGCCAGCAACTCGCCAGCCACTGCGGCCGGCCACCATCGTCGCCGAGAACGGCACCGCCGGCCGGCCGAGCCGCCGCGACGATCAGCTCAAGCACCTCCGAGGTCAAGAACGGCAGGTCACCTGCGAGCAGCAGCATCCAGGGCTCGCTGACCAGGCGAAGGCCTGCCCGCAAGGCAGGCAATGGCCCTCCGCCCGCCGGCTCCTCTGAGGTGAACGAGACCCCTGGCGCCGCCAGTTCAGCCCTGACTGGCCCCACGACGACCACGCTCCTCGCCCCGGCACGAGTGGCGGCCGACACGACCGTCTCGACCATTGGCCGTCCTCCCACCACGAGGCCGGGCTTGTCGATTCCGCCGAGCCGCCGGCCAGCACCTCCCGCCAGGACGATGGCCGCAAAGCCGCGGGCGGCAGCTGGCCGCACCGCGGCGGCTAGCCGGCGGCTAGCCACCGGCTAGCCGCCGATGGCTGACATCGGCCGGGCCGGCTGCAAGAATCCGGGGTCGTTAATGCCGTGACCTGGCAGCTTAGCGGCCACCGCCAACCGCCACCGGTCGGCTAGCTCCAGGTCGTCGGCACCGGCCCGCAGCGGAGTACGCAGGTCACTTTCCTGCCGCGCGAACAGGCAGTTACGAACCTGCCCGTCGGCGGTGAGCCGCACGCGATCGCACGATCCGCAGAACGGCCTGGTCACGGAACCGATCACGCCGACGCGCGCGGGACCGCCATCCACCAGGAAAGCCTCGGCGGGTGCCGACCCCCGGCCGGCCGGATCGTCAGGCGTGAGCGAGAACTTGGCCGAAAGTGCCGTCAGGATCTCGTCGGCGGTCACCATGTCGTCCCGCCGCCAGCCATGCTGCGCGTCAAGCGGCATCTGCTCGATGAACCGCAGCTGGTACCCCCGATCCAGGCAGAACTGGAGCAGGTCAACCGCCTCGTTGCCATTGATGTCGCGCATCAGGACCGCGTTGACCTTCACCGGTATGAGGCCCGCGTCTGCGGCGGCGGCCAGTCCGGCCAGCACGTCGTCGAGCCGGTCCCGCCTGGCCAGCTTCACGAAAGTCTCGGCATTGAGCGTGTCAAGCGAGACGTTGATCCGGTCAAGCCCGGCATCGCGCAGCGGCCCGGCCAGCCTGGTCAGCCCGATCCCGTTCGTGGTCAGCGAGATCTCCGGCCGCGGTGAAAGCGACGCGGTCCTGGCCACGATGCCCGGCAGGCCACGCCGCAGCAGCGGCTCTCCCCCGGTGAACCTGACTTCGGTGATCCCCAGTTGCCCGACCGCGATGCCGAGCAGCCTGATCAGTTCGTCGTCGGTCAACTGCTCGGCGCTTGGCAGCCAGTCAAGCCCCTCGGGCGGCATGCAGTACGTGCACCGCAGATTGCACCTGTCGGTGAGCGAGACTCGCAGGTCAGTGGCAACGCGACCATAAGAGTCGGCGAGCATCAAGCCACCTCCTCATCGCGTATCCGGCCTAGCCTACTAAGGTCCCACCGGTAACAAGCTTATTGTTTGCCTGTGACAGTGACGGGCGCGATCTGGCGCGATCAGCTCACCAGCGAGCAACGGGCGATGCTTGGTCGCGACGCGGGGCACATCGCGGACCCAAGGCCCGACGTCCTCGTGGTCGGCGGCGGCATCCTCGGCGTGGCCACGGCCGCCGCGATCATGGACTCAGGACTCGGCTCAGTCCAGCTCATCGAAGCAGGCAGGCTTGGCTCGGGCGCGACCGGTGGCGCGACCGGACTCCTGGTCCCTGAGCCGCATCAATGGAGCGACCCCGAGACCTTCGTCGACCTGGAACGCGCCAGCCTGGAACGCTGGCGATACCTCGACCAGGTGACTCCCGGCGGTCTCGGCCTGGTTGAGCTCGACTGGATCGGCCTCGCCCCCGACCCAGGCGGTCTTGCCGCGCACCAGCCGAAGAACGTTGAATGGCTGGACGCGGCCAAGATCACGGCGCTGGTGCCCGGCCTGGCCTGGCACCTGGGCGGAGCGCTGATCAGGCACCAGGCCAGGGTCAACCCGCTCAGGGCAATCATCGGCCTGGCCCAGAACGTCCCGTCGATCGGAACGGGCGTGGCCGCGACCGCCGTGACCGTCAAGGGCGACAAGATAGAGGCGGTCAGTACCTCGGCCGGAACGATAAGCCCTGGCGCGGTCGTCTTCGCCACCGGTCAGCCTCCGGTCGTCGACGGTCTCGACCTGGACATTCCCGCCGACCGGGTCAAGGGCCACCTGGTGGTAACCGAGCCAGCGAACATCCACCTCCCCTGCACGATTGTCCCTGTCGCCACCCCGCTCGAGGACGGCAGGCTGCTCGCGGGCGGCACGCTCGACTACGGCGACGAGAGCCCGGCGGTGCGCGAAGAGGTGATCGACGCGATCGTGGCCGGTCTCCGAGCCGCGCTGCCCGGGCTGCGGGCGCTGAAGGTGTCGCACCAGTGGTGCTGTTTCCGGCCGCGCCACCCAGACGGCCGCCCGGTCATCGACCGGATGCCAGGACTTCGGAACGCCTGGCTGACCTCAGGCCACTTCCGCACCGGCATACTCAACGCCCCGGCCACCGGGATGGCACTGGCCCGCTGGATCTCGGCCGGCCAGCCGCCCCCGGAGACCGGCGCCTGGAGCGCCACCAGGTTCGCCAGGACCGCGCACTAGCGCACTTCCCTCCGGTCATCGGGCAGCCGCCTGGTGATCCGCTCCCTGTCCAGGTGCTCAAGCAGCGGGATCAAGGTCCGCCTGCTCGTGCCAAGCGCCGCCCGTGCCTGCGCCGCGGTGAACGGCTGAGGGAGTCCGGCGAGCACGCGTCCGGCGGCGGCATCCGCACCGGGAGCCAGCACGACCTGGTCGGCGATCCGCAGCAGCGCCCCGTGCCGCGCCGCCGCCGCGAGGGCGCGGTGGTCAAGCCCGAGCTCGCGTAGCCGGCCGGCATCAGGGGCGCTGAACGGGGATTTCTCCAGATCGGCAAGCAACAAGGCAACCGGAGCGGCAAGCGCGCCTGGCAGGCTGGCGTGCGCCGCGGGCGAGCTTGCCGCCGTCACGATCAGTCCGCGGGAAAGCTCCGTGCCTTCCGGCAAGAGAGCACGAACGAATTCCCTGTCTGGCAGCCCGAGCGCCGACCTGGCTGCCTCCGCAGGCATGCCGCCCGCCAGCGGATTCTCCGCTGCGTGCGAGCTGACCAGCCGCGCGAGCGCTGACCTGAGCTCGCCGAGGTAGTCGGCGTCCGCCGCCCAGCCAGGTACTGCCTGGGCAGGCACGTCGGTGATCCCCATGGCGTCCAGGTCGGCGACCCGCATCAGCTTGTGCCTGCCGAGCAGGTCGGCGGCCGCCGGATGATCTGGCCAGGAGGCAAGCCGGGCGACGGCCGCCGCCGCCGCGCCGCGCCTGCTTACCTGAGGCGGTCCAAGGTCAAGCACGATCGCTGCGGCCAGCCCGCCTTCGGCCGCGCCAGGATCCCTGAGCAGTACTCGCTCGCCGGCGTGCAGCGGCACCGCCTCGCGCAGTGTCAGCCTCGCCACGTCCTGGCCGAGCAGCCGAACCCGGCATTGCACTCGTGCCGACCCGATGTGCGCGGTCACCAGCCTGGGCATCGCAGCAGGCTGGCCGGCTCTCAGCCTGACGTCGACAACCTTGGTCAGCGTCCACTGGCCTGGCCTGACCAGCGCCATCCCCCTGACCGCCTCCCTGGCCTCGATCCCGCGAACGTTGACGGCCACTCTTGCGACACCGAAGGCCGACGCCACGTCCTCGCCGAGCGACTGAAGCCCGCGCACCTTCACGGGCCGCATCGAAGGAGTGATCAGCAACTCGTCACCGCGGCTGATCTGCCCGGCAGGCAGCGTGCCGGTAAGCACGGTCCCTGCGCCAGTGATGCTGAACGCCCGGTCCACCCACATCCTGGCCCGCGCCCGAGGATCAGGCCTGGGCAGCGCGGCGGCTAGCCGGCCGAGCGCGCCTGCTAGCTCGGCAATTCCGAGGCCGGATACCGCGCTGACCGCAAGGGCAGGGACTTCGCCTAGGCTGCTCCGCCCGATGATCTCCCTGGCCTGCGCCATCGCGGGTGCCGGGTCGGCCAGGTCGGACCTGGACACGGCAAGCAGCCCGTGGTCTATGCCGAGCGCGTCGATCGCCGCGAGGTGCTCGGCCGACTGCGGCATCCACCCGCCGTCGGCGGCGACAACGAAGAGCACGGCGGGCACCGGCCCGACTCCGGCGAGCATGTTGGGCACGAACCTGGCATGCCCAGGGACATCGACGAACGCCAGTTTCTCGCCGGAAGGCAGCTCCATCCACACGTAGCCGAGGTCGATGGTCATTCCGCGCCGCTGTTCTTCGGCCCACCGGTCGGGCTCCATGCCGGTCAGCGACCTGAGCAATGCGGACTTCCCGTGATCCACGTGCCCGGCGGTGGCGATCACCTGCATGGCGGCATCGCAACGGCGAGCACGGCGGCGCCAAGGGCCTCGTCGTCGGCCTGGTCGATGGCGTAGAGGTCAAGCAGGAGACGGCCGTCCCCGACGCGGCCGATCACCGCCGGGCGGCTGGCGCGCAGCGGCTTGGCGAACTCGGCGGGCAAGCTCACCGCGGCGCTGGCCAGCGCGACACCTGGCGCTCCGCCGCCGCCCGCGGCCGCCTGTGACCAGACCGCGACGGCGTCGACTCCGCCGCCAGCCAGCGTGCTCGCTAGCCGCCTGGCCCGCTCCATGAGCACATCCTTGTCACTGGCCAGCGCCATCAGGACGGGCGGCGGCGGACCAAGCAGGGTCGCCTCAAGCGCGGCCGCGGTCAGCTTGTCTACCCGCAGTGCTCTGGCCAGCGGGTGCGTGGCCAGAGCACCGATCAGGTCGGCCTTGCCGAACAGCAGGCCGGCCTGAGGTCCGCCGAGCAGCTTGTCGCCACTTGCCGTGACCAGCGCCGCTCCGGCCTTGAGCCAGGTCGCCGCGTCAGGCTCGGCAGGCAAGACCGGATGGGGCGCGAGCAGCCCTGAGCCGATGTCGCCGACAACGGGCACGCCAAGCTCAGCTAGCTCCGCAATGCCGGCGCTGGCGGTGAAGCCTTGAATCAGGTAGTTGGAGGGGTGCACCTTGAGCAGGAATCCAGTGCGCGGGCCGATCGCGGCCGCATAGTCAGCGACCGTCGTCCGGTTGGTGCTGCCGACCTCGCGGATCGTCGCCCCGGTGCTGGCGAGAAGTTCAGGCAGCCGGAACCCGGCCCCGATCTCGATCATCTCCCCCCGGCTGAGCACGATCTCCTTCCCTGCCGCGAGCGCGGTCGCGGTCAGCACGAGCGCGGCCGCATTGTTGTTGACCACGTGCACGGCCTGCGCGTCAGGCACCGCCCGGCCAAGCGCGGCGAGCATCGCCGCGCCCCGCTTGCCTCGTGAGCCTGTGGTGAGATCGAACTCCAGGTCGGTGTAACCGGCTGCGGCGCCGACAGCTTGCACGGCCGCGGCCGACAGCGGCGCGCGGCCGAGGTTAGTGTGCAAGAGCACGCCCGTCGCGTTCAGCACCGGGGTCAGGCTGGCCGCGAGTTCGGGTAGTTCTGCCACCGCCTCGTCACACACCGCGGACGGCTCGATGACGCCCTCCCTGGCTCGTTGCTGAGCCCGGTGCACCGCGTCCTTGACCAGGGTTCGCCCGAGTAGCCGCTCGGCGGCGGCGAGCCTGGGGTCAGCAAGCACCGCGTCGGTCTTTGGCACCAGCCGGCGGGCTTTATCCACGACCGCGAACATACCTCCGGCTCCGCGAAACCGAAGCAGATGGCGACACGGATCGCATCCGTTATCTCAATTCACGCGGCATCCGCGCTGGTGTGCCACGCTTGATGAGCTGATGGTGTAAAGGCGGGGAGCAGAAATGGGCGCTGGAGTGCGAATGTCGCGTAGCCGGGGCAGCTTGTCGGGACTCATGCTGGTCCTGCTCGGTGCCTGGGGCGGGCTCGGGCCGCTGATCGGACCGTATTTCCGCTTCGGGTTCCAGCCGACCCAGCCCTGGCACTACAGCATGGGCCGACTGTTCTTGTCGCTGATCCCAGGTGGCGTAGTGCTCCTGGCCGGCCTCGTGGTGGTGATCACTAAGAGCCGCTGGTTCTGCGGGCTTTCTGCGCTACTCGCGGCTCTGGGCGGCGCGTGGTTCGTCGGCGGGCAGACCACGCTGCTGGTCGTCACAGGCACCACTTACACCGATGGCGCACCGGTTGCGACCGCGCAAAAACTGATCCTCCTGACTAACCTCGCCTGCTTCACAGGGACAGGAGTGCTGATCATCTTCTTCGCGGCGCTGGCACTTGGCAGGCAGTCGATCGCCGCGCACAAGGACCACCTGAAGTTCGGCGACAAGGAAGCCGCGACCGGCAAAACTGGTGGCCTGGCCAGCGTCGGCCTCGGCATGACGGCGCCCGGCTACGACCAGGATCAGGCAACGGCATACCAGCCGGCCGAGTACCAGCCAACGGGGTATCAGCCAACGGGGTATCAGCCAACGGAGTTTCGGCCAGCGGGGTATCAGCCGACCGAGTACCAGGCCGGCGACTATCAGACTGAGGGCCAATCCTGGCCCGCCACCCAGACCACGGCGAAATTCGGGCCGAGCGGGTCGATGGCGGCTGACGGGCCCGCTGAGCCGGTTACCAGTTCTCAGCCGGTCGTGGGCGGGCAATCCCAGTTCCCCAGCCAGTACCCGGACTCGTTCGCCCCCCACGACCCGGCGACCTCCGGTCACCCAGCGGACGAAGACCCGCCTGGCCCGATCACCTACTCGGCCGGCCAGACAAAATTCCCCGGTACTGTACCGAGGAACTCCGCTTAAGTCAGTCACTTCGGTTAACCCCTGCATTCACCCATGTCATCGAATACTTGTGCGAGTTCCTAGCGCGGCGGTGCCAATTAGGTCCCAGGTCCACCGCTGCTCGGGGGTCTGGGATGTCAGGCTGACCGAGCTGATCACGGCCTGCCGGGCGGGCAGTTTGAGCCCCGGGGCGTCGATGGCTGGCTTGGCAGGGCGGACAGAGTTGCCGTAGGCGATCGTGACGTGCGGTGTCCACGGGTCGGTGTGCAGTCTTCCCTCGCGGCCGGTGGCCAGCCGCGTAGTGATGTGCAGCCATTCGGCCGGCACGAAGTCAAGTCCGTCCAGGTCCGCGAGCCGTTCCTGACCCAGGCGCGCCAGCTCGGTGATCTGCTGGCAGCCGCTGACGGGGATGAACCAGATGAGCTGTGCCCGTGCAGGGCGTGCCCCGGGCTCTAGCGCCCAGTGGTCTTGCATCTGAGCGGGCAGCGGGCTCACCCGGCCTCCTGGCTGCTGGTCGCGGCTGCCTGGCTAGCCGCAGCGGTGAACGAGGCGATCTGTTCGCGGATCTGGCTGGCGGTGGTGCTGCTGGCGAAGCGGCGTTGCGCGAGGCGGGAGTCCAGGTCGGCGAGATACCCGGTCACGGTGGTGATACGGAACGCCGGCGCCAGCGCCAGGACCCCGCCGAACTGGCTGGCGGCAGCGGCGACTTCGCCTTTCATCACCCACGCGATGGCGGTGCCGACCCTGACCAGTGACCATACTCCTGCAGCCAGGGCTCGCCGCGAGCCGAACGCGCGAAATACAGCGCGCGTTCGCGGCCCTGGCGGCGTGTGCCTTGCCAGCGGGCGGTCTTCGCCTGGGCGCTCAGCGCCAGGACCGGGTTGGTTCCTGCTTCATCGGCGCAAAACATCGCGGTCTGGGCGTGGGTAGCCGAGGCTGCCGGGCGGTCGATGTCGTCGAGCAGCAGGCTGGCATGGGCGAGCAGGCCAGCTTCGATTCGATGGCGGCGGGCTTCAGAGTGTTCGATGACGTCACCTACGTAGCGACGCACACCTCGGCGAAGTTGTTTGCAGGCGTGGCCTGCCGCATTTCCCCACCGCAGCGGTTTGGCGGAGGCGGACGGGAATCGAACCCGCCGACGACGCTGCGCGCCGTCCGCCGGTTTTGAAGACCGGGAGGACCACCAGGTGCCCAGACGCCTCCGGCTCGCACCTTACCTGGACTGATGTCCCGGCGTGCCCGAACCGGCTCAGCGACCTGTTCGCGAGTTATGCCAGCCATCGGGGCGACCAGGCCGAGTCCTCGCGCCGGCTCAACCGCCAGCGCCTGCGGTCAAGGCAACATCGTTCCCGCAGGCAGCTTGCGCTCGCCGCCTTCTCGCTCTCGCGCCCGTGTGACAACGGTCAGGTCGCGACCGCGGGCACCACCCTGTGGCTGGCCAGAAGTATTCAACATCGTCGCCACGACTGATGCCGTCCGGTACACGAACGCCTCGGGTCTTGGCGGCTTCATCGCTGACAACGGCAAGCTAAGAAACAAGTCAGTCGACAACCCCGGCTACCCGGTGTTCTTCGCCTACATGAACTCGCTCAGCTATGCCGCCGGCGCGCTACGGGCCTTCGCGAGCACCGGAAGGCCGCAGGGCTCCGGCACCGATATCGGATCCTGCGGCCAGCCGTGCTCCCAGGTCTACTTTGTCCGCGGCTCGATCTGGGTGCCGGCAACCGCACGCCTGACCAGGATCAGCTAGTCGCCGGCCTCCGCATAGAGCGCGTCGATGACATCGGCGTACTTACGGTGGATTACCCGGCGCTTGAGCTTGAACGTAGGTGTCAGCTCCTCGCTTTCCGCCGTCCACTCGACCGGCAGCAGCCGCCAGCGCTTGACCTGCTGCACCCGCGCCAGGTGCCCGTTGGCCTCCTCGACCGCGGCGGCGACGGCCGCCATGATTTCGGAGTTTTCAGCCAGTTCCGCCAGCGAGGACGCCTCGATGCCGCGGGATCTGGCCCAGACGGGGGCGACCTCGCCGTCCAGGGCAAGCAGCGCCACCACGTAGTTGCGGCGGTCGCCGAACGCGAGGGCCTGGCCGATCAGCGGGTTCGCGACCAGTGCGTTCTCCACTGCGGCTGGCGAGATGTTCTCCCCGCCAGAGGTGATGATCAGCTCTTTCTTCCTGTCGACAACGGACACGAAGCCGTCGTCGTCGATCGAGCCGATGTCACCGGTGTGCAGCCAGCCGTCCTGGTCAACCAGTTCGGCGGTCTGGGCGGGCAAGTTCCAGTATCCGGGCGTGTTGAGCGGCCCGCGCACCAGGATCTCGCCATCGTCGGCGACCTTCACCTCGATGCCGTCCAAAGCCCGGCCGACCGTGCCGAGCTTGAACACCGTCGGCGTATTGGTGGTGAAAGCCCCGGTGGTTTCTGTCATGCCGTACACATCGAGTATCGCCATGCCCAGGCCGGCGAAAAAGGCGCCGACCTCGGGCGGCAGCGGGGCGGCAGCGCTGACCACGACCCGCGCTTCGCCCAGGCCGAGCAGGCTCTTGATCAGGTTGAGCACGCCAGCATCAGCAGCGTCGAACTCGGCGGCGAGTTCCGCAGAAGTAGTGCGGCCGTACTGGCGGCTCTCGACGTAGCGACGCCCGACGGCCATCGCCGCCGCCACGGCCGCCTTCCTCGACTCGTCCTGCTCGGCGGCGAGCAGCGCCTGGATGCCGGCCTGGATCTTCTCCCACACTCTCGGCACGCCGAAAAACGCCGTCGGCTTGACCTCGCCTACTGTCTTCACCAGGTCGGTCGTGGCGTTGTGGCAGAAGTAGGTGTGCCCGGCGTTGAATACGGCCAGGTACACCGAGAACATGCGCTCCGCGATATGTGCCAGCGGAAGGTAGGACACCCATCTGGTGTGGAGCGTGGCAGCGCCAGACCTGGTAGCGGTCACGCATTCGTAAAGCACGCCCCGATGGGTGACCACGACGCCCTTGGGATTGCCCGTCGTGCCCGAGGTGTACAGCAGAGCGACCGGGTCAGAAGGCGTAATCGCGCCTACCCGGTTGATCACCTCGGCCGCGGCGTCGCCGCGCGCGGCCGCCTCGCTCAGTTCGGTAAACGCGGCCCAGGTGAGGAACCTGTCGTCGTCGGCGGGGCATGCGGCAGCATCTCGGACGATGATCTTCTCAAGGCCGGCCAGGTCGCTGAGCAGCGGCTGCCACCTGGCGACTTCCCCCGCACCATCGATAACGGCAATGCGCACGCCACAATCGCCCGCCACGTACTTGATCTGGTCGGTGGCCAGCGTCGCATAGAAGGTGACGGGAACACCGCCCGCATGCACGGCCGCCTGGTCGGTGAGCAGGTGCTCGAGCCGGTTGGGCAGCATCATCGCGACGCGCTCGCCTGGCTCGAGCCCGAGTTGCACCAGGCCCGCAGCCAGCTTTTGCACCATGTCGCTGAACTCGCGCCAGGTCAGCGACTGCCAGGGCGCGTCGCCATCCCTGTCGGAATAGGCAGGAAGCTCACCGAACTCGGCTACCGTCGCCGCCAGTACGTCGCACACCGTACGGCCGCTGACCTCGGCCTCTATTGCTGCCCGTTCTTCCAGGACTGAACCGCTCACCCGTCGCCTCCATGCGTCTGGACACCGTGTGCTTAGCACCCCATGTGCATAAAACCCCGTGGGATATGCCACCACGGCATAGCTAAGCACGCAAGCCTGGCATGGTTTACCGGACTAAGGTTCACTCGTGACCATTCGGCTGACCCAGTACGCGCACGGCGGCGGCTGTGCCTGCAAGATCCCGCCAGGCGAGCTAGAAGAGGCAGTCGCCAGGCTTATCCCTGAGCACCGTGCCCCTGACCTGCTGATCGGAGTAGAGCACGGCGACGACGCGGCCGTGGTCAGGATTTCCGCTGGCCGGGCGGTGGTCGCCACAGCCGACTTCTTCACCCCCGTCGTCGACGACGCCCGCACGTTCGGCCGGATCGCGGCGGCGAACGCGCTGTCAGACGTTTACGCGGTCGGCGGCGAACCACTGATCGCGCTCAACCTGCTTGGCTGGCCACGAGAAGCGCTCAGCACCGACCTGGCCGCCGAAGTACTGGCCGGCGGGCTCGACATCGCCAGCCAAGCCGGCTGCCACGTGGCCGGCGGTCATAGCATCGACGACCCCGAGCCGAAATACGGCATGGCGGTGACCGGACTCGCCGATCCCGACCGCCTGCTGCGGATTGACGCCGGCCAGCCTGGCGTGCCGCTCAGCTTGACCAAGCCGCTTGGCACTGGCGTGCTTAACGCGCGGCACAAGGCGACCGGCGAGATCTTCCAGGCCGCGGTCGACGTGATGACCACGCTGAACGCGGACGCCAGTCGCGCGGCACTGGCGGCAGGAGTCCGCTGCGCTACCGACGTCACCGGGTTCGGGCTGCTCGGGCATGCCTTCAAGCTGGCAAGGGCAAGCGGTGTCACGGCCATCATCGACCACAAGGCGGTGCCATTCATCGAAGGAGCCAGGGAAGCCGCCAGGAATGGATACATACCTGGCGGTAGCCGGCGTAATCTTTCCTGGGTTGCCCCGCACTCGGATCTTTCCTGCCTGCCTGACGAGGAGCTGCTGCTGCTCGCCGACGCGCAGACGTCAGGCGGCCTGCTCGTGGCCGGCGAAATTCCCGGAGCTCCCGTGATCGGCGAACTTGTTGCACGGTCAAACGCAATACTTACAGTGAAGTAAGGCTTACCCTAAGTAGCGGAACTAGCATCGTAGTTGACCTTCACCGTGGCCAACTGCCCACGAGCTAGTGCCGTGGATTCCTGAGCACTGGAGGCTTCCTCATTGCAGGTTGAGGCGGAACTGACTGGCGTGCCTAGTCAGCCGCGGCGCCAGCCGCTGCCGTGGCACCGTGCACTCGGCATCGCGAGCCTGATCGTGGCCGCCCTGTTCTTCGCGACCGCGCTCATCGCGTACCTGGACGACGCGGTGGTCCATCCTGGTCAGCTGCTCAACTGGTTCGACCTTAACGTCTACAACGACGCCGGTCTTGTCACCAGGCAACTGCCCGCCTACCTGTATGTATGGCAATTGTCTTCGACGGTGAAGTTCACCTACACGCCGTTCGCGGCCATCGTGTTCGCGGGCTGCTCCTTCCTGAGCTGGGCCTGGCTGCGATGGGCCATGACCATCGCCAGCCTGGCGGCCATCCCGGTCACGGTGTGGCTGACCCTTGGCCAGATGGGCAGGCGCGGAACCGGGCGAGCGGCGATGGCGCTTGCCGTAGCCGCCATTTCGCTCTGGCTGGAGCCGGTGACCAAGGCGTTGTTCCTCGGCCAGATCGAGCCGCTGTTGCTGGTGCTCGTGGTGTGGGACCTCACCAGGCCAGACAGCCGTCCGTGGAAGGGTGCCGCCATCGGCATCGCGGCCGGCATCAAGCTGGTTCCCTTGCTGTTCATACCTTACTTGCTGATCTCAGGGAAGATCAGGCAGGCAGTCGTGGCCGCCGGCGCCTTCGCGGCGACTGCGCTACTCGGCTTTATCCTGCTGCCAGGGCCTTCGGTTTCTTACTGGCTGACCGGATACTTCATCAGGCCGGGCCGCACCGGCGGGGTCGACTCGCTCGTGAACCAGTCCCTGCTCGGCATGCTGGCCAGGCACGCGGGCAGCGGCAACGCGGCCCAGCCCATCTGGCTGCCGGTAGCGCTCGCGGTTGCCGTCGGCGGTATCGCGGGCGGTGCGCTGCTGAGCCGGACCGGCAAGCCGGTGCAAAGCTGGGTGCTCGTCGGCGTCACCAGCGTGCTCGTCTCCCCCATCAGCTGGGACCACCATTGGGTGTGGATCGTGCCGGTGCTCGCGATGATCACCGGACTCGCCGCGGATAGCCGCGGCCTGCGTCGCTGGCTGCTCGTGATCGCGGCGCTCGCCGCGGCGGCGGTCTTCGGCTCCTGGCCATGGAACTACAGCGGTCCGCTCGCCTTCGTGCCGCAGCGCGGACTGCTCGGCTGGTTCGTCAAGCCGCCGATCTCCTATCTGGTGACCGCGCTGCATGGCTGGCAGTTGCTTACCTACAACCTGTTCGTCATCGCTGGCCTGGTTGTCTTCGTGGTGATGCTGGTCGCTGCCCTGCCGGACAGGCGGCGCAAGCCTGCTAAGCCCACGCAAGCCACTGAACCGGAGACCGGCAGCCCACTCGCCGCACTGCTCGCCCGCGCGGACGCGGTACTCAAGTCGCCTGAGTCGCTGTTTGGCAAGCAGCACCACGCAGCGAAACCGGCCGACGGCTATCTGCCGTCGGCCGGGAAGCCAGGCCCCGACTGAGGCTGAGGCTCAGGCGGCGTGCCGCTCACCTGCCGCGATCAGGTTCCGCTCGGCGGAGGTCACGCGATCTCCTGACGCACCCTGCGCTGCCCGCAGCCCGGTCCCGTAAGGCGTGGTCCGCCGACTACGGCCGTGCAGCACAATCGCGCTGATCCCGATAATCGCGGCCGCGATCACGATCGCCGCGCCTGCGCTGATGCCAAGTCCTGCCAATGCGATGTTGATCAGGTGCGCATCCACCATCTCGTCCACCTACTCAAGTCTGCTTCCGCCAGGTTCCTTCAGCGGAACCGATGTGCACGTTGTTTACATATCCATAATGCCGTCCCGAAGTGAACGTTGTCAACATTAGGGCAGAGTTCTTTTCCGCCCGAACCTGCCGTTACTGAGCGTGCTCTTCACCCTCGACGCCGCCGGACTCGCGCCCGGTGATCCCGACCAGCACAAACTCGCTGACCTTGGCAATGGCAGCGGCCCTTTCCTGCTCGTTCAGCAGGGCAAGCGGGCCGTCGAGCAGCAGGGTAGCCAGCCCGTGCACGGTCGCCCAGGCCGCGACCTCGGCACCTGGTCGTCTGTGCTCCTCGAGCACGCCGTTCCGCACGAGGTCGTCGAGTACGCCGCTGACCAGGGTGAATGGCCCTTCCTGCGCGAGCCGGTCGTTGACGTCGGGGATCGGCCGGTCAGGCCGGCAGAACGCGGTACGGAACAAGCCAGGGTCGTCGAGGGCAAACCGTATGTAGGCCCGGCCAAGCGCCCGCAGCCGGCGTACCGACTCCTGCGCAGGATCGGGAAGAGGCTCAGCGGAGGCCAGGCTCGCTCGCATCGCGTCGGCGAGTGCGTCAAGCGCGCGCTGCCTGACGGCATGAAGCAGGTCGCCATGATCGGTGAAGTGCCGGTATGCGGCCGCTGCCGACACCCCGGTCGCCCGGGCAGCGGCTCGCAGAACCACCGCGTCTGGGCCGCCTTGCCTGGCCATCTCGGTCGCCACGTCGGTCAGGGCGTTGGAGAGGTCACCGTGGTGGTATTTGCTGCGGTGCTGGCCATGCCCGCGCACTGTCGAGGCCATCAAGTCATAGTGCTGCACAAACCTCAGGTTGACAACGGCCGTCAGCCACATTATGACTAGCGGCTAGCTGCGGAAAGGAAAACCCAATGGCAGTCGCCGTCCTGCTAGCGGCCGGAGCTGCCTTCCTGTCGGCACTCGCCGTCGTCTTCCAGCGGGTCGCGCTCGAGTCAGCCCCGGACACCGGCGCACTCAGTCCCCGCCTGATCGTGCATGCACTGCAAAAGCGCGGCTGGCTGGCCGGGTTCGCGCTGCTGCTCGGCACGTTCGTCCTGCAAGCCTCGGCACTGCATTTCGGTCAGCTCAGCCTGGTCCAGCCGGTCCTGACCATGGAACTGGTCTTCCTCGTCGCGATCTTGGTGATCGGGTTTCACCGCAGCGTTGGCCGTCGCGAGGTGCTCGGGATAGTCGCCATCGTGGCCGGGCTGGCCGGCTTCTTTGCCTCAGCCTCTCCTGCCGTAGGCACCGGTCAGCCGGGCAGCACCGGCTGGATCGCCGTTTCCGCCGCTGTAATAGCCGGCGCACTCCTGCTCGTGACGGCAGGCCGGATCGGGCCGCGCTGGTGGCGAGCCACGGCCCTCGGCGCAAGCGCCGCCACGATCTTCGCCTACAACGCCGCGCTCGCCAAGACCATGACCTGGATACTCGGCCATGGCGGCATCATCAGTCTCTTCGAGACGCCCGATCCCTATCTGATCGCCCTGTCAGGCGCCTGCGGCCTCTTCGTGCTCCAGGGCGCACTGCACTCTGGCCCGGTTACCGCGTCCCGCACCGCGAACGTCGTCGTCAACCCCCTGGTCAGCATCGTCATCGGCCTCACCGCGTTCGGCGAGCGCCTTCGGTCAGGCGGCCTGTTCATCGCACTTGACGTACTGTCCATCGCGATCTTGTGCCTGGGCATAGCCGTACTGGCCCGCTCACCCCTGATCACCGGGCTGAGCGAGGAATACCTCGCAACCGCACCCCAGCCGCCAGTCCTCGCAGCCCAGCCCGACTAGGCACAGCCTGCCTTCACCAGCACGCACTCGACCTCGTCCGGGCGGACGGACTCCACGTTGTGACGTCGCGGAGGCTGCCGCCGTCGGGACGGCCCGGACCCGCGTTGCGGCGTCGCGGGCGCTATGGCGCGCACGTTTTGACGTTGCGGGGGCTGGCGCCCAGCGGGCGGGACCCGCGTTGCGGCGTCGCGGGCGCTATGGCGCGCACGTTGTGACGTTGCGGGGGCTGCCGCCCAGCGGGCGGCACCGCACGTTGTGACGTCGTGGGGGTGGCTGCCTGGCCCGGGGGGCAGGGGGCGGGGGCGGGGGCGGCAGGGGGTGTGTCTTTTTCTGCGGGCGAGCAGATTAGGGGTTGGCTGCCTGAGATTGCACGACGTACTTGGGATCACGGGCCGACTCGACTCCGGCCCGGTGCACGGCGAACTTGGCGGCGAGGCCGCCTCCGGCCAGCAGTGCCGCCGAGGCGAGTGCCGCGGCGCGGCTGCGCCTCGCGGCGAGGCCGAGCAAGGCGCCTGACATCGTCGCCGCGCGGGCGTATTTCAGCAACTTGCCGCCTTCACCGGTGTGGTAGGGCTCGGCCACGAGGTCAGATCGCCGCTCGAGCATGAATTCGGCGCCGCACTCGAGCGCCGCCCCGGCCAGCGCGAGCCGCTGGGAAGGACTGACGTCAGCCTGGTCGCCGGTCAATGCAGCCACCGCGAGACCAGCCGCAGCAGCAGCCGTGAGCGCGCCCCCGGTGAACAGCAGCGGCAGTTCACGGTAAGAACTGTGCCAGGCAGGCACGGCGGTGTTGGCCAGGAGCACCCCTGGATAGGCCGCGAGCAGCGGCCCGGTGACGGCCGAGCCCGCGGCAGCCGCAGTGCCAAGCGGTCCGAGCAACCCGGTGACGCTGCTCGCGGCCGCAGCCGAGGTCAGCGCGCTGTGACTGACCAGGATCCACGATCCGATGCTCATCGGCGAGGTCAGCTTGGCAACCCGCAGCATATGCAGGAATCGCTCAGGACGGCCAAGCTCAGCGGTCAGGAACGCCGCTCCGGCTGCCGCGGCCGCAGCGGCCACCACTCGCCCGGTTCTGACCAGTCCTGGCCGGCCGGTCGCCCCGGCCGCAACCCCCATGACCGCGGCCGCGCCGGACAGTTCGCCGAGAAACAGGTAGGCAGGCAAGTGCGGCTCTCGCCACCTGGTGACCTTCAGGATCGGCCGCCCGTAGTACGACTCGAACTGCGCCGCTGGCACCTGAAGCTGCTCGGCGCTCATGCCCGCCTCCCAGCGAAGGCCACAGCGACACCAGCCGCGAGCGCGCCTGCCGCCAGCCCTGCCCACCGCCACATGGCAGGCAGGTCCCTGGTCGTGACCACAGGGTCGGGCGGAAGACCGTACACCTGCGGCTCGTCGAGCAGCAGGAAGAACGCCCCGGCCCCCCCGATTCCGTCTTCCGGGTCGGCACCGTACAGCCTGGCTTGCGTTATCCCTGCCTCGTGCAGTTCGGCCAGCCGTGCCTGCGCGGTCACCCTCAGCTCGTCGAGCCGCCCGAACTGGATCGAGTCGGTCGGGCATGCCTTCGCGCAGGCGGGCTCGAGTCCGCCGCGCAGCCGGTCGTAGCACATCGTGCACTTCCAGGCCCGGCCATCGTCCTCACGCCGGTCTATGACACCGAAAGGACACGCCGAGACACAGTAGGCACAGCCATTGCACACATCGGGCTGCACGATCACCGTGCCGAATTCGGTCCGCACCAGTGCGCCGGTCGGGCACACGTCAAGGCAGCCGGCGTGCGTGCAGTGCTTGCAGACGTCAGAAGCCATCAGCCATCGAGTGGCCTGACCCGAGTCATCGGTATCGCCGGCCGAAGCGGAGATGATCAACTGGCCAGCGCCGTCCCGCGACAACACGGACACCTGGGGGACGGCCTGCTCGATGAAGGCCACGTGTCGCCACGCGTTCGATCCGAGCTCGGCGGTGTTGTCGTAGGACATCCCGGTCAGCTTGAGCAGGTCGGCGTCGGGATCAGGCAGGCCATTCCATTCCTTGCAGGCGACCTCGCATGCCTTGCAGCCGATGCAGACGCTGGTGTCGGTGAAGAACCCGACACGCTCGGGATGCCCGGCCACGTACCCGGCGTCACCGGAAACGTCCTCGAGCGGCCCGTACAGGCTGTTACTGGTCATGGTGTTCCGTTCCGCCGGGCGCCGCCGGGTGACCGGTCTGCGCTGGCCCGGCGTCTGGCCCGGCCGCTGGCTCGGCGTCTGGCTCGGCGTCTGGCCCGGCCGCTGGCTCGGCGTCTGGCCCGGCGTCGCCCTGCTGCGGCTCCCACTCGGCGCCAAGGCCGGCCTGCTCGCGGTACTGCCGCACTAGTTCTAGCCTGGCTGGCCCGCGCGGCCTGCGGCCTGGCCGGATGTCGCAGGTGGCGACCTTGCTTTCCTGTATGTACACGTTCGGGTCGAGCACGACGGGCAGCAGGTCGTTGACGGAATCACCGGTCACGATGCCTTCAGAACCCCAGTGATAGGGCAGGCCGACCTGGTGGATCACGCCTTCGCCAGGGATACGCAGCGGCCGGTTCCGCCTGGTCACGAGCACCCTGGCCTCGATCGCCGCCCGCGCCGTGATGATCGTGGCCCAGCCGCCGTTCGCCAGGCCCCGCTCGGCCGCGAGACCAGGTGACACCTCGCAGAAAAGCTCAGGCTGCAACTCGGCCAGCCGTCCGAGCGTCCGGCTCATGGACCCGGCTGTGTGGTGCTCGGTGAGCCGGTACGTTGTCACCACGTAAGGGTAGGTGGCCGCGTGCCCGGCTACCTGTGCCCTGACCGGAAGCCTGTCACGGTACTGCACGGAAACCGGGCTGGTGTCCTGCCCGTATACCCGGTTCCGCAGCGGCGACTCGGCCGGTTCGAAATGAACAGGCAACGGCCCGTCAGCCAGGCCGCTGGGCACGAACAGGGCAGCCTTCCCGTCGGCCTGCATGATGAAGGCGTCCGCACCGCTCAGCGCCGCCTGGGCCCTGGCACCTGGCTGCGGCCGGAACGAGGGCGGCTTGGTCTTCTCGATGTCAGGCACGTCATGCCCGGTCCATTCGCCCGCGTCGGCGTCCCACCAGATGTAGGCCTTGGCCTCGCTCCACGGCCGTCCCTGCGGGTCGGCGGAGGCCCGGTTATACAGGATCCGCCGGTTAGCCGGCCAGGCCCAGCCCCACTCAAGCGCCACCCAGGACTGCTCGGCATCCGGCTTCCGCCTGGCGCTCTGGTTCACGCCTCCGGCGAACACCCCGGCGTGAATCCAGGAACCGCACGAAGTCGAACCGTCGCCGGCCAGCTGAGTGAACGCGGACAGCGGCGATCCATCGGCCGCGTGCCCGTTGATCTCGGCAAGCACCGCGACCGCAGAAGGCTCCTCCTGCTCGCCCTCGACCGGATAGTCCCAGGTCAGGTCGAGCACCGGCCGGTCACGCGGATCGGAAGAGGAGGCCAGCTTCGCCCTGATCTTCCGGCCGAGGTGATAGATGAAGGACAGGTCGCTCCTGGCATCTCCCGGCGGGTCAAGAGCCTTTTCGTGCCACTGGAGCAGCCGCTGGGTATTGGTGAAACTCCCGTCCTTCTCCACGTGCGCCGCCGCGGGCAGGAAAAACACCTCGGTGCCGATCCGCTCGGTCACCAGTTCGCCGCTCTCGATCTCCGGGCCCTTTTGCCAGAATGTGGCCGACTCGATCATGGCCAGGTCCTTGACAACCAGCCAGTCGAGGTTGGCGAGCGCCAGCCGCTGCAACCGCCCGCCTGCCGAGCCGACGGCCGGATTCTCGCCGAGCAGGAAGTAGCCCTTTACCTTCCCGTCGATCATGTCTAGCGTGGTCCGGTACGTCCCGTGGTCACCGGTGATCCTCGGCAGGTAGCCGAAGCAGTAGTCGTTCGCCGCGCTGGCCGCGTCACCGAACCAGGCTTTCAGCATGCTGACGAGATAGGCGCGCTTGTTGCCCCAGAACCCGGTGTCGGGAATACGGCGGAGGTAGGCCTCCATGCTCTCTCCGGCGGCCGGCATCGGCAGATAGCCGCCAAGCAGGTGGAAAAGCGTCGGGATGTCGGTCGCACCCTGGATGTTGGCGTGCCCGCGCAGCGCCATGATCCCGCCGCCAGGCCGTCCCATGTTCCCGAGCAGCGTCTGCAGGATCGACGCGGTCCTGATGTGCTGCACCCCGGTCGAGTGCTGGGTCCAGCCAACCGCGTACACCCAGGCCGTAGTCTTTTCCCGCCCGCTGCATGCGACGAGGGTCGAAGCGATCCGCTCGAAATCGGCGGGCGCGATCCCGCATACCTCGTCGACCAGTTCCGGCGTGTACCTGGCGAAGTGCCTCTTGAGCACCTGGAACACGCACCTGGGATGGCTCAGCGTGAGATCACGCTCGCCGGTGGGCTGCCAGGTCGCGTTGTCGTAGGTCCTGGTCTCCTGGTCGTAGCCGGAGAACAGCCCGTCCCCGTCCTCTGCGTCGACGAAGTCGGCAGGCAGCATGTCGGCCGCGTTCGTGTACGCGGTCACGTACTCACGGAACTCGTGCCCGCCAGCCAGCACGTAGTTGATCAGGGCGCCGAGGAACACGATGTCGCCGCCGGCCCTGGTCGGCACGTGCGCTGATGCGAGCGCGCTCGTCCTGGTGAACCTCGGGTCCACGTGCAGCACCGTCGCACCGCGCTGCTTGGCCTGCACCACCCATTGGAACGCCACCGGATGGCATTCGGCCATGTTGGACCCGCAAATGATAATGCAATCGGAGTTGACCAGGTCACGCGGGAAAGTGGTGGCGCCACCGCGCCCGAAGCTAGTCCCCAGACCGGGGACAGTCGCGGAGTGTCAAATCCGCGCCTGGTTCTCGATCTGGATCGCGCCCAGCGCCGTCCAGAGCTTGTTGATCAGGTAATTCTCTTCGTTGTCCAGCGTCGCCCCGCCGAGCGAGGCGAACCCGAGCGTCCGGGCGACGCGCTTGCCATCGACCGACTCCTCCCAGGTTGCCGCCCGCGTCGCGAGCACCCGGTCGGCAATCATGTCCATCGCCGTCGCCAGGTCGAGCGACTCCCACGAGGCGGCGAACGGGCGCCGGTAAAGCACCTTGTCCTGCCGCCCTGAGTGGGTCACGAGTTGCTTGCTTGCCGCTCCCTTCGGGCAGAGCCTGCCGCGTGACACCGGCGAGTCAGGATCGCCTTCGATCTGCGTGACCGCCTCGCGTCCGCCGACCATGCCCACGTAGACCTTCTGCCCGCAGCCGACAGCGCAGTACGGGCACACGGACGACACCACTCGCGCGGCCGCCTCGGTGCGCGGCGCGGCATGCTCGGTATGCGGCGACCTGACCGCGAAACCGCGGCCGAGCCTGTCCGCACCGGTCAACTGCCGGTACACCGGCCAGTTGACCAGCCACCCCGGTCGTTCCACGCCTTTTATCCAAGCACGTACGCTCTGCACTGCGGAAGCCGGCCGGCGAAAGGATGCGATGAGCGGCAAATCGGTGCGCCGACTAGTAACCCGCATCAGGCTGGACCAGGAACCTGGCAGCATGGAGCGCGCGGACCTGCTCGCCACCGAGGAGCCGCTCGGCATCAGGATCGGCGGCTCGGCCGTCAGCCTGACCATGCGCACCCCCGGCGACGACCTGGACCTGGTCGCCGGCTTCCTGTTCACCGAGGGCATCGTCACCGGCCCGGCCGACATCGCGGAAATCAGGATCTGCGACGGCACCGCATGCGGCCACGCCGGTCACGAGGGCCTGGGCAACATCGCCGACGTCCGCCTGGCCTCCGGCGGCAGGCCGGACCCGCGCCGGAACTTCCTCACGACGAGCGCGTGCGGCGTGTGCGGCAAGGCGAGTGCCGCGGAGCTCTATGTCAGAAAATCTTTTGATCTCGCCAGAGATCACGGGGTAATTCTGGCGAGCGCCCTCGCGGCCATGCCTGACCGGTTGCGAGCCACCCAGCGGGTGTTTGCAAGCACCGGCGGCCTGCATGCCGCCGGATTGTTCACCCCGGCAGGTGATCTAGCCTGCGCACGGGAGGACGTGGGCAGGCACAACGCGGTAGACAAGGTAATCGGCTGGGCGCTGCGGTCTGGCAGGCTACCGCTGAGCGGTTGTGTACTGCTGGTCAGCGGCCGTGCCTCGTTCGAGCTAGTCAGCAAGGCGGTGCTTGCTGGCTGTCCGGTACTCGCGGCCGTGTCAGCACCATCGTCGCTGGCTGCTGACCTGGCCGAGCAAAACGGCCTTACGCTCGTCGGGTTCTTGCGCGGTGGCTCGATGAACGTCTACGCCGAGCCGCGGCGCGTCGTGACGTCCGGCTAGCTCGCCTGGACGTTAGTTGTTGCCCTGGTCCATCTGCGTGAAGCCCTGCACGATGTTCGGGAACTTGCTGAGACACTGCTCTAGCTGGGCCATTTCGCCGGCGGTGGCATTGGTGGAGTTGAAGTTCACCTGGTCGACCACTCCTGGCTGACCGGTGTCCTGCCTGACCTGGCCCATGAGCGGCAGGTTGGGAATGTGCGAGCACACAGAGACGACATGGCGCGCCGTCGCGATCGACGTATTCGGCGCGAACGTGACCTGGATCCACTGCTGCCCGAGGGCCTTGTCGAACTTGGCGCAGCCGCTGATGCCGACGACGAGCGCGAGCGCGACGGTGCCAAGCGCGGCGAGTCGGGCGAGGTTATGCACGCCTACAGCTTAGGCGTGCGGCCGGATCACTTCGCCGCAGGCTCCTTCGGCAGTCAAGCGCTCAGCAGGCTAAGCGCTGCTGCGTGCAGTGCCGGATCGCCCGCGGCCGGCGCGTTTGTCGATCGGCTCCACCCTGGGTTTGGCGATAGACTGGTAGTCCGCCGTCGCCAGTGCGATCGTGCGGTCGGGCCTGGCCGCGTTGAAGTAGATCTCAGCATGCTGCAGCAACTCGGGCTCGATAAGCAGTTCGAGCCGGTCGTCAAACGAGAACGGCGGGATCGTGCCGACCGGCGTCCCAGCCAGTCGCTCGGCCACCTCGGATGAGGCGAAGGCTGCATACGTGCCGTCGAGCAGGGTCTTGATCTTGTCGAAATTGACCCGCTTGTCCCGGATCTGCGGCGGCCATTGATCGTGTACCTTCCTGGCGCACTCGGTGAGGTCGGGCATTGCTCAGTCCTTCATTATGTGGCCAGGCGCCTCGCCACCGCTCACCCTGGGTCAGGCCGGGCTCGGCAACAGCTAGCCGCTCGCCGAACCAGTCGCGCACCTGCGTAACTCGCTCGCCGAACTCCGCCACCGAGTCAGTGATCAGCAACAGCGCGCCGAGCATGTCCGCCGATGCCGAGAATTTGGTGTTCAGGTTCGCGCCCGGTGGCACCCACATCTGGACGTACCGCACGTTAGGCAGGCTGAGCGGCTCATCGGGTACCGGTAGCTGGCCACTGTGCCGGCCGGGCCGTAGAGGCCGACAGTTCCGACCACCTTCGGGTGCACCTTGACCTCAAGTGCCGGACGTCGGCCGATCGCGCATAGCAAGGCCGCCTCTGCGAGGGCTTCGCACGCCGCACGGCTGGCCGTTACCAAGCCGCAGCACATCATGGAGTCCGCAGGCACGCATCACGTAGGAGTCGCTGCCTAAGACGAGTACGGACGGTTTCCCACCGCCCTTTCCCCTATCCTCTCCATCTCTGCCAACGGTCCCCATGATCATACCAAATCAGGTGCCGTAACCGACCCGGCCGAGTTGCGGTCCCGCGACACGCTGAACCTCGGCAAGCTGGGCCGGGCTCAGCAACCGCCGCCAGGTCGTCGTGTCTCCTGCGCGCGGCAACTCGAACTGGCCGACCTCGGCGTCCACGAACTGGGACAGCGCCGCCCTCGCGACCGCGGGCTGGGCGACGACCTGCTCGAACCTGAATGTCGTGAGCTGCTCGGCGCTCATCGAGTTGCGCAGCCTGGCCATCTTGTGCACGGCACCGCGCCAGCGCATCGCGCACTTGCCCGCCGGAGAGAGCCTCGCCCAGCCGTCCCGGTCTTCCTCCGTTTCCGTGCCGAAGAAAGGACTGGGGAACTCGGTGTCCACGTTGGCGATGCCCTTCCTGAACCAGGCAAGCTCGGCCGGGTCGGACAGCATCGCGGCGACCACGTCCCTGCCGTCTCTGATGATCTGCACGATCTTCGCGTCAGGAAACGCCTCGACCAGAGCTTCCGCGCAGTACATCAAGGCCGGCGTCGCGTCACCGTAGCGCGTTATCTCCCGCTCGTCCACGCAGGTCCCAGGACCGTTCCTGGCGTGCTGGCACTGCGCGGTGCACATGCGGCACGCTTCCGCTGTGACCCGCCAGGCCTGGGCGAACGCGTCACGCAGCACGGAAGCCGCAGCCTCGCCGCGGCCTAGCTGGATAGAGGGCGTTCTCGCGAAGGCGTAGACGACGCTGGCCACGGAGGGCTTGCTGGTCGTGAAGTGAAACCCTCCGCCGCAGTTCAGGGCACGCGCGATCAGGTCCGCCCCCGAATGCGGCGCGCCGATCACGAAGACCGGCTGGCGGACCTTTTGTCCGTTGATGACGAGTACGTAGGAGCGTGTTGGCATGGCTGGGACTAAGTGTGGCACTGCGGGCGGCCGGGCGAGGCATTGGCGGCCGGCGTGCCGCACCGGCGTGCCAGGCACGATCGTGCTCGGCGTCGCCGGCTCGATCATCGGCGCCATCGTAGTCTTGCTGATCATGCGGAGGACCGGCCTAGACCGCCGTCGCCGGCGTGTCTGACAGTTCGCCAGCCCGGCCCTCCTGGCTGGCGAACTGAGTCAGGTACAGGTCACGGTAAAGCCCGCAGGCGGCGAGTAGTTCTGGGTGCGTGCCACGCTCGACGACCCGCCCGTCGTCGATGACCAGGATCTGGTCGGCCGCGATGATCGTGGACAGCCGGTGCGCGATCACCAGCGAGGTACGGCCGGCCAATGCGGACCTCAGCGCGCCTTGCACGGCGGCCTCGGACTCGGAGTCCAGGTGCGCGGTCGCCTCGTCGAGCACCACCACGGAAGGCGCCTTGAGCAGCAGCCTCGCCAGTGCGATCCGTTGCTTTTCCCCGCCTGACAACCGGTAGCCCCTGTCCCCCACGACCGTATCGAGCCCGTCGGGCAGCACGGAGATCAGCGACCAGATCTGCGCCGCCCCGCAGGCCTCGATCAGTTCTTCCTCTGTCGCGCCCGGCTTGGCGTAAGCCAGGTTCGCCCTGATCGTGTCGTGGAACATGTGCGCGTCCTGAGTCACCACGCCGACCACGTCGTGCAGCGAATCCTGGGTCACCTCCCTGATGTCGGTTCCGTCGATAAGCACCCGGCCGCGGCGCGGGTCGTAGAGCCTGGCCACCAGCGCGGTGATCGTGGTCTTGCCTGCCCCTGACGGGCCGACAAGCGCGGTGAGCCGCCCGGCGGGGGCGTGGAAGGAAACCGCGCGCAGCACATCGGCGTTCGCGTCGGTCCGTTCAGGCACAGGCAGCGCTATCGACTCGAGCGACGCAAGCGAGATCTCGCTCGCGACCGGGTACCTGAACCAGACATCGTCAAAGTCGACGGTGGGCGCGGCCGGTCCTGAGCCGAGCGAAACCGCGTCGGGCGCGTCGGCGATCAAGGGCTTAAGATCGAGCACCTCGAAAACCCGGTCAAAGCTGACCAGCGCCGTCATGACATCGACCTGGACGTTGGAGAGCGAGGTAATCGGCCCGTACAGCCTGCCGATCAGCGCGGCAAGCGCCACCAGCGTCCCGATCTTGAAGAAGTTGTCGATGACGAGCACGCCGCCGAGCCCGTAGATCACGGCCGTCGCCAGCGAAGCCAGCAGCATCAGCGAGATGACCAGGGTCGATCCGTACATCGCGGTGGTCACGCCGATGTCGCGCACCCGCCCGGCCCGGTCGCGGAACGTGCCGATCTCCTCACCTGGCCGCCCGAACAGCTTGACCAGCATGGCTCCCGCCACGTTGAACCGCTCGGTCATCGTCGAGCCCATCGCCGCATCGAGTTGCATCGACTCCCTGGTCAGCCGCTGCAGCCTGCGGCCGACGAACCTGGCGGGGAGGATGAAGGCCGGGATCAGCACCAGGGCCACGAGCGTGACCTGCCAGGACAGCAAGATCATCGCCCCGAGCACTAGCGCGAGCGAGAGCACGTTCGCCACCACGGAGGACAGCGTCGAGGTCAGCGCCTGCTGGGCGCCGATGACATCGCTGTTGAGCCTGCTCACCAGGGAACCGGTCTGCGTTCTGGTGAAGAATGCGATGGGCTGGCGCTGCACATGAGCGAACACCTCGGTGCGCAGGTCGTAGATGAGGCCCTCGCCTATCCTGGCGGAAAACCAGCGCTGCCCGATCGTCAGCAGCGCGTCGAGCAGCGCAAGCCCGGCGACGGCGGCACCGATGGCCAGCACGACGCCGGTCTTGCGCGGCAAGATGCCGTCATCGATCAGCCCGCGCAGCATCAGTGGTACCGCGATCGTCACCACCGCGTCGAGCGATACGATCAGCAGGAATACGATCAGGTCACGGCGGTACGGCTGGGCGTAAGAAAAAATGCGCTTTACCGTGCCTGGCTTAAGCCGCTGGCGGGTGACCGACCTGTCCCGCGAGAACGATCGCATGGAGTGCCAGTTGGCATACGTCATGACGTACCAGAACCAGCCGGGCCTTCCCGCAGTTCCCTGCTCCGCTCAGGGCGTAACCTGGCGCCCCGCATCGACTCGCGCTCGAGAGTTCGCAGCAGGTCGCGCTGAGCCAGTCGCTCGGCTGCGGCCTGCTCGTCGAGCGTGTTCCCTGCCGCCTGGCAAAGCAGCGCCTTCGTAGCCCGCGCCGCCTTCACTTCGGTCGACAGCAATGCCGCGACCAGGTCCTCGACCGCCTCGTCCAGTTCGCCAGCGGGCACCACAAGCTCGGCAAGCCGAAGCAGCATCGCCTCCTGAGCCGTGACCGTCCTTGCCGTCAGGCACAACTCGATCGCCCTCGGCAAGCCCACGATGTCCACCAGCGGCTTAGTGCCTGTCAGGTCGGGCACCAGCCCGAGCGCGGGCTCCTTCATGGCGAACTTGGCATCATCGGCCAGGATGCGAAGGTCACAGGAGAGTGCGAGCTGGAACCCGGCGCCGATCGCATGCCCGTGCACGGCCGCGATCGACACGATGCGCGGGTCGCGCAGCCACAGGTAGCCGGCCTGGTACCCGGCTACCTGCCGGTCGAAGTCGGCGTCGTCCGCCCTCGCGACTGCTGCCTGCCCGGTCTCTTCCGTTCCCTCGGCGCCGCTGGCCGCCGAAAGCAAGCTGAGGTCGATCCCGGCGCAGAATGAGGGGCCCTCACCGCGTATCACCACCACCCTCACCTGCTCGGGCAGGTCAGCACCGATGCTCGCGAGCGCGTGCCAGATCGCTGGTGTCAGCGCGTTCCTGCGCTCGGGCCTGCTCAGGGTTATGGTGGCCACCTGGTCGGCGATGGCCAGGCCGACCGCGCCCGCGGCCAGCTTAAGCTGCTCGGTCATCTCGGCAGTCTGTCACACCGGCGGAGCTAGCCTGTGCTCTTGCCCCGGCCCCTGGTAGCGCCGCCGCGACTGCGCAGCGGAACGCCTGACTCGGCGAGTATGCGATGAATGAATCCGTACGACCTTCCTGTCGACGCGGCCAATGCACGGATGCTCTCTCCGGCGCTGTACCGCTTCTGCAGTTCAGACGCCAGCTTGGCGCGGTCGGCACCAGTCACTCTGGTGCCCTTCTTGAGAGTTTCGGTCACGCCTTCCTCCCGGTGAACTCAGGCCGCCGCTGCGCTGCCGTATCTCGCCATGATCACGCATGAACTCGTGATCGGCTACCCACACGCCAGCAAAAAAATTAGGACATTTACCTGCCATCTGATCACCGGTCACCTCAAGGCAGGCATCATGTTGCTCTTGCGGCATAGACGGCGCTGGTCAGGAGGTAATTGGTCAGGCCAGCGCGACCAGGTCGGCCAGATCGGGACTCCACAGGTCTTCTACCCCGTCAGGCAGCAGGAGCACTCGCTGCGGGCCAAGTGCCTCTACCGCTCCCTCGTCGTGGGTCACCAGCACGATCGCTCCGGCAAAGCGGCGAAGCGCGGACAGGATTTCTGCCCGGCTGCCCGGATCAAGGTTGTTAGTCGGCTCGTCAAGCAACAGGACATTCGCGCCGGACACCACTAGCAAGGCGAGCGCAAGCCTGGTCTTCTCGCCTCCGGAAAGCACCCCGGCCGGCTTGGCGACATCGTCGCCGGAGAATAGGAACGAACCGAGAATGCGGCGCTGTTCTGCGTCGGTCAGCTCAGGAGCGGCGGTCCGCATGTTCTCGAGCACCGTTCGGGCATTATCGAGAGTTTCATGTTCCTGTGCGTAGTAACCGATCCGCAGGCCATGACCGGCAAGCACTTCCCCGGTGTCCGGTTCCTCGACCCCGGCAAGCAGCCGAAGCAGCGTGGTCTTGCCGGCGCCATTCAGGCCGAGCACCACAATTCTGGCGCCCTTGTCGACCGCCATGTCCACGTCGGTGAAGACCTCGGCGCTGCCATAGGATTTCGACAGGCGCTCGGCGGTCAGCGGCACCTTGCCGCAGTGCGCTGGCTCAGGAAAGCGCAGCTTAGCAACCCGGTCAGGAGCCCGGTCGGCACTCACTCCGGCAAGCAGTCTCTCGGCGCGCTTAGCCATGTTCTGCGCCGCCTTGGCCTTCGTGGCCTTGGCCCGCATCTTGTCGGCCTGAGCGCTCAAGGCGGCGGCCTGGCGCTCGGCATTGGTCCGTTCCCTGCGGCGGCGTCTGGCGTCAGTTTCCCGCTGGTCCAGGTATGCCTTCCAGCCGACGTTGTAGATGTCGATCGCTGTCCTGTCGGCGTCAAGGTGGAACACTTTGTTGACGATTGCCTCGAGCAGGCCGGTGTCGTGGCTGATCACGATCAGGCCGCCGCGGAAGGTGCGGAGGTGATCGCGCAGCCAGTTCACCGAATCGGCGTCCAGGTGGTTGGTTGGCTCGTCGAGCAGGAGCGTCTTGGAGTCGCCGAACAAGATCCTGGCGAGTTCTACCCGGCGGCGCTGCCCGCCCGACAAGGTGCCTACCGGCTGCTTGAGAACCTTGGCGGGCAAGCCGAGACTTGACGCCAGCGAGGCGGCCTCAGACTCGGCCGCATAGCCGCCGAGCACCGCGAGCCTTTCCTCGAGCTGGCCGTACCTGCGTACCGCCGCGTCCCGTTTCACCGGGTCAGGGTCGGCCATGCCCGCTTCGGCCCGGCGCATGCCCGCCAGCACCTCGTCAAGGCCCCGTGCCTGCAAGATGCGGTCGCTGGCCAGTACCTCGAGATCACCGACCCTGGTGTCTTGCGGCAGATAGCCGATCATGCCAGAACCACCGGCGACGCCCGCGGCAGGCTCGCCCTCTCCGGCAAGGACCTTAAGCAAGGTCGTCTTGCCCGCGCCGTTACGGCCCACCAAGCCGATCTTGTCGCCAGGCGCGACTTGAAAGGAGACGCCATCCATCAGCAGCCTGGCGCCCGCGCGCAACTCAAGGTCAGTAACCGTAATCATGGGAATCCACTCGCTCCAGATTTCTCACGGGTATTTCCGACAAAAGGGACACTGCATGTCGGACGCCACCCTGTGGCGTCACCCGTCAGCTACGAGCAGAGCGATTGCATGGTCGCGAGTGTACCTGACCGCCGTCACTGTCAGCCACGCATTTGCGGGGGCGTGCCGTGCCGGCGCCGGCTGCCAACGGCGGGCAGTAACGAAATTTCCGGTCCGAACGCTTAGCGCATGTTCCACTGGATTGCCTGCAGGCAGGACCCGGCCGGCTAGCCTGCATCCCGGTACTCGGATAACCGATATCATAGAATTTTATGTTTTAATAATGAATATGCGACTTCGACAACTTTATCAAGAACGGGCGGGCTAGTTGGGCGATGCGGTTGCTCGTGCCCGGTCGGGCGACGAGACGGGCTTTCTTGAGCTCTGGCACGGGCTTCAGCCCCGCTTGCTCCGCTACTTGCGGGTGCTCGATTGCGACGACCCTGACGACATCGCCAGCGAGACCTGGCTGGCTGCCTTTCGCGACCTGCCCAGATTCAGGGGCGGCGACGAGGACTTCCCGCGCTGGATCTTCACGATCGCCCGCCACCGGGCCATTGACGCGGCGCGAGCCCGGTCACGCCGGCCGACGACCGGAGTGCCTGAGGTCATCGCCGCCGTTCCTGACGGATCGGGTGTCGAGGAGGAAGTGCTGCACTCGCTCGCGGTGGCCAGGGCGATCGCGCTGCTCACGACGCTGCCTGCCGATCAGGCCGAGGCGGTGGCCCTGCGCGTGCTGGCCGGCCTCGACAACGCGTCGATCGCAAGCATTCTCGGCAAGACGCCAGGGGCGATCCGGGTGTGCGTGCACCGCGGCCTGCGCGCTCTCGCCAAGCGTCCCGATGTTCAGGCGCTCGCCGCAGCGCGGCGTTCCGGTCGGGTTTCCGCACCCGATCAAGGACAGGGCGCGGATCAGGCCCAGGGTAACGCTCGTGGTAACAAGGAGGTGAGACCATGACTGGCGAGCCTTTCGACGGCCTGCGGATCAACGACCCCGGCCTGCGGGCCCTGATCACGGACCTGACCAGCCCCGCCACAGCGGCGGAACGGGCCGGCCTCGACGCCGACCTGACGGCATTCCGCGCGGTGTGCCGCTCACGGCCCTTGCCGCCTGGCGAAGCCAGGCCGCAACCGCGCCGCAGGAGGCGCCTCGCCAGTGCGGCCCTCACCGCCGCGGCCACCGTCTTGGTGCTCAGCGGCGGATTCGCCGCGGCCGCCTATGCCGCCGTGCTCCCGCCACCGCTGCAGCGGGTCGCGCACCAGATTCTCGGCTTCGCCGGGGTTCCCGGCTCGCAGAGCCGCCCGCCGGGCGGGTCGCACCAGTTCACTGGGTCCAGGGTGCATGGCAGGGCGGGCAAGGGCCGCGGCGCGACAGCCGGTCGGCCATCGGGTTCACCGTCACCGTCGGCACCTGGTTCGCGCTCGGCGAGCCCGGCATCACCTGGCCCGAGTCCGAACCCTGCTCCCCGGCACAGCCAGTCACCGACACCGCAGCCGACGTCGCCGACTCCGGCACCGTCACCGTCGGCTTCGAGGTCAGCGGCACAGGTGACCGTCACGCTGGGCATGGCGCCAGGTCCGGGCAAAGGGATAGTTGACCTGCTAGCGTCCGCGCCGCTCGCGCAGCAAGGGGACATGGTCGAACTGCAGGACTGGACCGGCGGTCAGTGGAAGGCACTGCGCTCGCGCAGGCTCGACAAGAGCGAGCAGATCACGTTCTCGGTGGCGCTCCGCCGGGTGAGCGTGACCTATCGGGTCGTGCTGCTGGCGACCGCGGGCCACGGCCAGGCGGTCAGCAATCAGGTCGTGGTCCCTGCCAGGCCGCATAAAAGCAACGGGAAAGGCAGCCAGGGATAGCTGCCCGCGGCAAGCCGCGCCGATGGCAAGGCACCGCCCGTGCTGCCCGGCTCGCGCCGGCCGGACCGCACCGTCTGCGGCCCGCCGACGCGAAACAGGGGTGAGTCACCAGGGAGGGTCAGGACTTGACGACCTTGAGGGTGACGACGTTGCTCTGGCACCTGCGGTAGGTCGAGTCGCCGGTGAAGACCAGCTTGTACTGGGTCCTGGCCGTCGGCGCGACGCTGAAACTGACCGATCCCGCGGCACTCGTGGTCGCGGTTCCCGCCGCGGCCCACCGCGGCTTCTTGCCCGTCCTGCTGTCCAGCGTGACGGTCTCCCCTGCGACACCCTTGCGGCGCGAGGTCAGCGTGCCGCTGATCATGTCCGAGTGGTGCTTGCCGTGCGCGATTGCCTTGTTCCTGATGGACAGCCTGGTCTCCTGGAGCTTGGGGTGGTGGCTCTTGGCCGCGCTCGCCGCGCTCGCCGTAGCCACCATTCCGCCGGCGGCAAGAACCGTGACTGCGGCCGCTGAGCCGAGTCGCACCGCCAGGGACGATCGGATCGATCGCATGACATCTCCTTCTGGCCAGCCTCGTATCCCGAGGCGCTGATATCACGCCCATAGCGAATGAGGCCCGGCTAGCGTTACAGCACAGTCAGCGATGCAGCCGGCCCAGCGGCTAGTGCGGGTCGAACAGTGCGCTTACCGACTCGCCTTCGTGTATCCGCCTGATCGCTTCGGCGAGTGCCGGCGCGATCGAGATGACGTGCAGTTTCTCGACCCGTTCTGAGTCGGCGAGTGCCACGGTATTGGTACAGACGATCTGCCGCACCTGCGGCCATGCCGCGATGTGCTTGAGCGCTCCGTCACAGAACAGCCCGTGCGTGCACGCGATCCTGACCGACCTGGCGCCTTGCTCGCGGAGCTTGGTGAGGATCTCGATGATCGTGGTGCCGCGGGCGATCTCGTCGTCGAGGACAATGACGTCCCGGCCAGCCACCTCGCCGATGATCGAGGTGATCGTCACTGCCTCGTCGCTCAGCCGCTGCTTTGCGCCCGCCGCCACCGGAAGGCCGAGCATCGCGGCGAGCGCGGCGGCTTGCTTGGCGTTGCCGAGGTCGGGTGAGACCACGACCGAGTTGGCCAGGTCCTGGGTGCGGAAATGAGCGGCTATCTCGCGCAGTGCGTGCAGGTGGTCTACCGGCACCGAGAAAAAGCCGTGCACCTGCGGCGAGTGCAGCGTCATCGTGAGCACCCTGCTTGCGCCCGCGGTGACCAGGAGGTCGGCGACAAGCCGGCCGCCGATGGAGACCCTCGGCATGGTCTTCTTGTCCGAGCGGGCATAGGCGTAATGCGGGATCACCGCCGTTACCCTCGCCGCCGAGGCGCCGCGCGCCGCGTCAAGCATGAGCAGCAGCTCCACCAGGTGTTCCTGTACCGGGGCGGACAGCGGCTGGATCAGGAAGACATCCCGTTCCCTGCAGTTGGACTGCAGCTGAACTTCCAGGCAATCGGTGGCGAATCTGCGGATCGTCGCCGGGTGCAATGGCACCCCGAGATGGCCGCAGATCTCTGCCGCAAGATCATGATGCGCGCTGCCGCTGAAGATCGAGATTTCCCGCACATGGCCAGATTATGGCCAGGCCGGCGGCCGATTCCCGCGAACCCCAGCACCGGGGCGACGACCTGGCTGGCCATCGCCCCGGCAAGTAGTCAGTGCGTCAGATGGTACGGCAGAGCAACGGCCGGAAATTGATGGTCGGAGCGCCGTTGGCCACGATGTTGCCGCTGTTGCCCTGGTGCAGGTTCAGGTACCAGCCAGCGGCGGGAAGCGGGGCGTTGACCCCGGTCAGGGTTCTGGTCTCGTTCACGAAGTTGCCCCGCTTGGCCACGACGAAGTCCTTGAGCATGTAAAGGACCGGGCCCTGGTTCATGCAACTGCCGAGGTGAACGTGAGCGGCGTGAGCACCAGGGGTGAGGTTCCTGGCGGTTACCGTGATCTGCAGCGTCTGCCTGACCGGGTTGTACACGGCCTTGGCCACGCCCTGCGGCGTGCCGAAGTTCTGGCCGTTCAGGCTCTGCTCCACCGAGGTGAACGAGAAGTTACGGCCAGCCGAGCTGACTGGCGGGCTCACCGCGATCAGCTCAAAGTCGGCGGTGGTAAAACTAGTGCCGTTCAGTATCTCGACTCTGCTGCCTTTCGTGACGGTGACCGCCGAACGGCTCGTCAGCGTGACCTTGCCGGTCTGCCCTGTGCCGTCTGCGGTAAGAATGCCGAATATGGCCAGGAGCCTGCCGTGCGGCCCGAAAAGCTTGACCTCGTGCGAAGAACCAGGGGTCAGCCCGTACATGCCGTTGATCTTCACGTACGGGTCGCCGCTGCCGTTGACACCGAAATAGCCCCTGCCCGAGGGCATGGCGTCGAGCACGATGCTCTTCACCTGATCCCTCGCCGGGATGGCGAGGAACCCGTCGGTGATGTTGCCGCCGTGCGTGGTGTAGAAACCGACCAGGTCGCCCTCGTTATTGATCCCGTTGACGGTGGTCGAGCCGTTGCCTCTCGGGTCGTCAACGGTAACGAAGCCTTGCTTGCGCGTCCAGGTGAAGCCGTGCATGACCTGCTTGCTGCCCGACCCCACGGTGTAGTCGCCGACTACCTCGCCGCTGTTGTTCAGGCCGAACGCCATCGTCGAGGAGGAGCGAGGCGCTCTCAGCGTGATGAAGCGGTACCTGGTTTTCAGGAAACCATTGGTAGTACCGTGCACGGCGTAGAAGCCAGAGATGTCGCCGGCATTGTTGATCCCGGTCGCGGTGAGGTTCGCTCCCCCGTGACCGGGCTCAAATACCCTGCCGAAGGCGCCAGACTTGATGTTGTACGTGTAACTGCGGTTGATGCCCTGGCCGTTGGTGAAGAAGCCGACCGCCACGTTGTGGCCGTTGACGCCGAGCAACTGGTCTACCGGCGGGGCTGCGGGGTCATTTGTCGGGTAGTTGACCTCGTGGAACCCGCCCTTGGCGTCCTGGTAGAAACCGAAGTTGTTATTGGCCTGGCTGGCCGTGTTCTCCCTTGAAAAGAACCCGACCGTGATGCCGTTGTCGTTCAGGCCGGTGACCTGGGTCTGGACCGAGCCAGGGAAGTCCTCGCCGGTGTAATTGGCCTGGCCGAAAGGCGGGACGAGCCGGTAGCCCTGGTTGGGGCTGCCCTGAACGCCCGAGCCGAAGTAACCGGCGATCTGGTCGTTGTCGTTGATGCCGAGCAACTGGTTGAACGCGGTGTCGCCATTGTTGTCGTAGGTGGCGAATACGTAACCGTCGTGGACGCGCGCGGCGAGGCGGCCTGCCGCACCTGAGCGGGCACTGGCCAAGGCGGAAGGCAGTACCGCCAGTGCGCCTGCGGTCAGTGCCCCGACGGCCACCGCGGCGGCAGTCGCGCGCAGCGCGAGCGCCGGGCTGAGCCGGAAGGCTGGTTTCATTTCTGGTCTCCTGATTCGTGATCAGCTGTGCTCGCCAGGCAGCATGGCCCGGCTATGCCAGGGGAAAGACCAGGTGCTCGGGGGGAAACTCAGGAAACGCCAGGTCAGGAAGGGGACGCCGGCTCGCGCGCGGGGAAAGGCGGCAGTCCGAGTTTTTTCCTGATTTCCTGCTGCACGGCATCCTTGCCCGGGCGGGCGTCGATGGTGACCACGTATTCCTTGCGCCGGAAGATGTCGAGCACGGGGTTTGTCTTCTCGTGGTACTCGCGCAGCCGGACAGCCAGCGCTTCCTGCGTGTCGTCTTCCCTGGTCACCAGGGCGGCACCGCAGACGTCGCAGCGGCCTGCCTGCCCTGGGCTGCTGGCGATCAGGTTGTAGTCCATGCCGCACCCCGAGCACAGCCGCCTCGCCAGCACCCGGCGCCGCACTTCGCTGTCAGGCAAATCCAGGTGGATCACGCCGTCGATGTCGTAACTCTCGAGGAAGAACCCGGCCTGCCGCTCGTTGCGGGGGAAGCCGTCGATGATGAAGCCGTAATTCCAGTCATGGTCGGAAAGACGCTGCCTGACAACGGCCTCAACCAGGTCGTCGCTGATCAGCAGGCCGCCCGCCATCGTGCGCCGCACCTGGGCCCCGAGCTTGGTGTGATGCTTGACGTTCCACCTGAAGATGTCACCGAACGCGATATGCACCATGCCCAGGTCGTCGGCGAGCATGGCCGCCTGGGTGCCCTTGCCGCTACCCTGGACGCCGAGAATGACGTATTTGCGCACGTGCTCAGGCTAACGTGCGGCTTGCGCCCGGCCGTCGTCCGACGGCTCGGCCGCGGCTGCGTGCTCGCCGTCTTGCTCTTGCGGCTGCGCTCCGAGCGCGAACTGCCGCTCGCACCAGCGCCGCAGCCGCGGATCGAGCGACTCCGCGATCACCGGCCAGTCCGCGACGAGCAGGCCCGCGTTGACGATCCGCACGATGTCATTGCGCTTGCCCTGCGACAAGAGCATGCCGTACATGCTCCGCCTGGTGCGGTCGTGAGTGACATCACATTCGCGCATGCCGGGCCAGGACAGGTGCATCGGCACCATGACCACTCCCTTGACCGGCCCCTTGAGGTCATCGAGCTTGCCAGGCAGTCGTCCAGCAGGTCCGAACCTTGAAGGCAGCAAGTCTGCGATAGGCATAACCTGCATTATTGCCGAGTACCCGGCTACTGTCTGTGGTGACGCGCAGATAAGCGCCCGTAGCCGGGCACCGCGGCCGCGCCATGCGGTCTAGTGCTCACTACGCAGTGTCGGAGATAGGCTCAGGTCATGTCGGAGAATTCAGATGCGCCGCGCTGGCGAGTGCTGGTGACCCCGCGCTGGCTCAGCTGGCATCTGTTCGCGGTGGCTGCCTTCATCGGCATGTGGTGGCTGGGTGACTGGCAACTGCGCCGCGCTCTGGCTGGAAATTCCCTGAGCTGGGCTTATACCTTCGAGTGGCCGATCTTCGCGGTGTTCGGCGCGGTCTTTTGGGTGAAGACACTCAAGGACGAGCTTCGCCCCCCCGAGCCGGCCGGGACCAGGAACGTCAAGCTTCCGCACGCCATCGCCGACGCCGCAGCCCAGGTCATGGACCTGGTCACCGCTTACGAGGCCGATGAGGGCATCAACGGCCTGGCCCGCGTGGCGCTCGGCGACGACGGGGCGAAGGCGGAGGCCGAGGAGAAGACCGATACTGAGCTCGCTGAATACAACGCCTACCTGGCCAGGCTGCATAAGGAAGTCAAGGGTCATGGTCGCTGGCACGGCCTGCGTTAGGCAGGCCGGCACGGACTGCAGAGGAGACTTTCCAGGTGGACGTTGACCGGCTGCGCCCGGTAGTGGTGCGCGCTTACCGCACGATGGCTTACGTGACCGGCACCATGCTGATCATCTTGTGTTTCGTCGGGATACCACTCCAGTTCCTGGCCCATTACGACGCCGTTGAGAAGGTCGTCGGCACGCTGCACGGCGTGCTTTACCTCATCTACCTGGTAGTGGCCTTCACGATGACGAGATTCGTCCGGATCAAGACGGCCAGCGTCACCACGATCATCGTGCTGCTCGCCGGGACCATCCCCGTCCTCACGTTCGTGGTAGAACGGTGGATAAGCCGCCGCTACATCGACCCGGCTCTGGCATCGAGCCCGCAGGCCAGCACCACGCAGGCGGCTGTCAGCCAGTGAGCGAGCAGTACTTCGCCACCGAGCCGAGCGCCGCGCACCGTCCTGGTTCCGTCCATGTCATCCTGCCCGACCTGCACCTGAACCTGGAAACCGACGCAGGCGTCTTCTCTGCAGGACGGCTGGACCCTGGCACGCGAGTACTGCTCGACACGGCACCGCCTGCCCCGGCCGGCGGCGACCTGCTCGACCTCGGCAGCGGCTACGGCCCTATTGCCCTCACGATGGCCGCACGCTCGCCTGCTGCCAGGGTCTGGGCGGTCGACGTGAACGAGCGCGCGCTCGCACTCACTGCCGCGAACGCCAGCCGCGCCGGGCTCGGCAACGTCACCTGCGCCACCCCTGACGACCCTGGCCTGCCGGCCAGATTCCAGCTCATCATGAGCAACCCGCCAATCAGGATCGGCAAGGAAGCACTGCACGAACTGCTCGCCCGCTGGATCGGCAAGCTCGCGCCTGAAGCACGGGCCTACCTGGTCGTGCAGCGGAACCTCGGCTCAGACTCGCTTGCGCGCTGGCTGACCGAGTCAGGCTTGACGGTAAGGCGGACCGCGGCCAGATCCGGTTACCGGGTGCTTGAAGTACGGCAGGAGTCCTCGTGACCAGGCAGCTAGGGCTTACCGAGGTCAAGCGGCTGAACCGGGCCTGGCGCCGGCACACGCAGGCGGGCATCTGCCTGCTGCTCGAGTCGGTCAGCCAGCCGTTCAACCTCGGCTCGATCGTGAGGACCGCCGCGGCGTTCGGAGTCGAGCGGGTCTGGCTGTGCGGGGAGGTTGCCGACCCGATGCACCCATCGGCCAGGAAGACCTCACTCGGTACGGCGAGATTCCTCACCTTCTCCCAAGCCGGAAGCCTGCCGCAGGCGGCCGCCGAGATCAGTGGGGCAGGGCTGCGGCTAGTCGCGGTCGAGCTTGCTGACGGCGCTGTTCCGCTCCACGAGGCGAACCTGTCTGGTGACATCTGCCTGGCGCTTGGCCATGAGGACCGCGGCTGCTCGCCCGCACTGCTCGCGGCGGCTGATCAGGTGGCCTATATTCCGCAGGTAGGCCGGGTCGGTTCGCTTAACGTCGCGGCCGCCGCCGCGATCGCGCTTGCCGAGGCGCGGCGCAGAGAATGGGCGCTGATGCCCGGCGATGACCTTAATAGCCTGACGGAGGGCGAGCGTGCCAACTGAGTTCCTCGATCACCCGACTCCGGTCGCCTTCGCGCACCGGGGCGGGCCAGCGCATTTCCCTGAGAACTCATGGCGAGCCTTCGAGCATGCGGTCAAGCTCGGGTACGCCTACCTGGAAACCGACGCCCAAGCTACCTGCGACGGCGTTCTCGTCGCGTTCCACGACAAGACGCTCGACCGGGTGACCGACCGCACCGGCGCTGTCGCCAGCCGCAGCGCGAAGGAGGTCGCGGCGGCGAAGATCGCCGGGACCGACCCGGTACCCCTGCTCGAGGAACTGGTCGGCGCCTGGCCTGACATGCGCTTCAACATCGACGTGAAAGACTGGCCGGCGGTCAGGCCGCTCGCCGAGCTGCTGCGCAGGACCGGGGCGTGGGACCGGGTGAACATCACCTCGTTCTCTGCCGCGCGCCTGCGGGCCACCAGGAAGCTGCTTGACCGGCCGGTGTGCATGGCGACGTCGCCGGCGGGCGCGGCGGCCCTGCGCTCTGGCATCCCTGGCCCGATGCTCGCCGCGCGTTTCGCCAGCCGGTGGGTCAGATGCGCCCAGATCCCGGTCAGCCTCGCGACGGCACCGCTGATCGGCCGTGCTCACGATGCCGGACTTGCCGTGCATGTCTGGACGATCAACGATGCCAAGGTCATGAACTCACTTCTCGATCTTGGGGTGGACGGGATCATGACCGACCAGACCGAGCTGCTGCGCGAGGTTCTCCTGGCTCGCGGCCAGTGGCATCCGAGGGCAGGAGAGCCTGCCTGAGCCGATCTCACCGGACCTCAGCAAGCCGTAGCGGGTTTTTCACCAGCGCCAGACGGGAATCTTGTCAACGTACTCGCCGTTGACATAGAACGACTGTCAAGCGCCCGGAGGCAAAGACCCTATGGCCGAACGCGCACTACGTGGAACCCGTCTTGGCGCCACGAGCTACGAGAACGACCGGAACACCGACCTGGCTCCCCGCCAGGAGGTCGCTTTCGATTGCCCGAAGGGCCACAGGTTCAGTGTGCCCTTCGCGGCCGAAGCAGAGGTACCGGCGAAGTGGGAATGCCGGGTCTGCGGTGCGGTCGCGGTGACGGCGACGGGCGACGAGCCCTCGGCGGCCAAGGCGAAGCCGCCGCGCAGCCACTGGGACATGCTCATGGAGCGCCGTTCGATCGCGGACCTTGAGGAAGTGCTGGCCGAGCGGCTGGCGATTATCAGAGGTCAGCGCGGCGAAGAGCCCGAGCCGGACCTAGCGCAAGCCAGGCAGCGCAAGAGCGCCTGAGCGCTAGCTAGCGGTCTTCGCGGCACGCCGCTTGCCGAGCAGTCGCGCGGCAACGCCCCACCTGGCGACCCGCCAGAGTGCCTCGATGATGATCGACCTGCTCATCTTGCTTGCTCCCCTGGCACGCTCGGTGAACGTGATAGGGACCTCGGTGACCGTACCGCCCGAATTGACCACGCGCCGCGTCAGGTCGATTTGGAAACAGTAACCCTGCGAGTCCACATCATCGAGGCCAAGGCCGCGCAAGGTGTCCGCACGGTATGCGCGGTAACCGCCGGTAGCGTCGTGCACCGAGATGCCGAGCATCAGCCGCACGTACACGTTCGCGCCCCTTGACAGGGCTTCCCTGGACTTCGGCCAGTTCACGACCGTGCCGCCAGGCACGTAGCGCGACCCGATGACCAGGTCGGCCGACTCCAGGGCGGCGAGCATCTTAGGCAGGTCGGCCGGGTCGTGCGACCCGTCGGCGTCCATTTCGACCATCACGCCGTAGCCCTTGTCGAGCGCCCAGTGGAATCCGGCGATATAAGCGGTGCCAAGGCCTGACTTGCCCTGCCGGTGCATGACGTGTATCCGGGTATCGGAGGCGGCCAGCTTGTCCGCGATCTCCCCTGTGCCGTCCGGGCTGTTGTCATCCACGATCAGGACATCGACGCTCGGTACCGAGGCCCTGACCCTGGTCACGATCAGCTCGAGGTTGTCCCGCTCGTTGTAAGTCGGGATTATGACAGCCACCGGTCCAAGCGGGGCGGTCAGCGGCTCAGATGATGTCAACCTATCCTGCCTCGATACGACGATTTCTCTGTGATCAAAGTACAACGATGCCCGGACACCGGCCGTTCCCCCGATCCGCCTCGCCTGCCGGCCGGCACATCACGACCGCAGCCAGATTAGCCGATCTGAACGCCAGGTGTAGCGCAGGCGGACCGCAACGGACACTTTGAAAGCACGCCGACTGCCCCGAGTAAGGAAGGGGCACGGTCATCCTTCGGACCGGAACGCTGCCAGCAGGCTGCTGGCTCGCACTCCGTTGTCTACTGGTGACTGTGCCCCTTCCAGGCCCTCGTATCGCCCGCCCTAGGCACAGAGCCTCTGGAGCGATAAGGCGCGTAACTTGCTAGAAGATACCGCCCCTGGCAGCGATGTCAACCCGGGCGGGCAGCCGGCCTTCGCCCTGTCGGGTCCTGGGCGCCGGCGATACGATTCAGTCGAATCCCTCTTTGCTGGAGGTCGGGCCATGACAGACCATGACGATGCCTCTGCCGCACAGACCGACGTGTCAGAAGCTCAGATCGCCGTTCACTGGCGGGAAGAGGATTACTACCAGCCGCCGGCCGGCTTCGCCGCCCAGGCCAATGCCGGCGACCCGGCCATTTTCGGCCGTTTCGCCGAAGACAAGTTCCCCGGCTGCTTCACCGAGTATGCCGACCTGCTGACCTGGGACGAGCGCTGGAGCACCGTGCTCGACACGTCGACGCCGCCGTTCTGGAAGTGGTTCGTCGGCGGCAAGCTCAATGCCTCGTATAACTGCGTGGACCGGCACGCCCAAAGCGACGCGGAAAAGACCGCGATCATCTGGGTGCCTGAGCTCGAGTCCGACGAGCACGAGCACATCAGCTACGGGGAACTGCTGCGTCGCGTCAACGAGTTCGCCGCGGTGCTGCGCGACTACTGCGGACTCGGGGCCGGCGACCGGGTGACACTGCACATGCCGATGGTGCCTGACCTGCCGGTGACCATGCTGGCCTGCGCACGGCTCGGCATCATCCACTCGCAGGTCTTCGGCGGCTTCTCAGGCAACGCCTGCGGTACCAGGATCGCCGACTCGGGCAGCAGGGTCCTGATCACGATGGACGGCTATTACCGGGCCGGTGATCTCATCGACCACAAGGTGAAGGCCGACGAGGCGCTTGACGAGGCACTGCGCCAGGGCCAGGAAGTCGACAAAGTACTGGTCTGGCGCCGTCACGCAGGGCAATACGCTTCGCAGACCCCGATGGCGCCTGGCCGTGACTTCTTCGTCGACGAACTGCTAGCCGAGCATCAGGGCGCGAAGGTCGAGCCCGTGTCCATGCCGGCCGAAGCCCCGCTCTTCCTGATGTACACCTCGGGCACTACCGGCAGGCCAAAGGGGGCGCAGCACTCGACCGGCGGCTACCTGTCCTACGTAGCCGGGACGTCTAAGTACTACCAGGACCTTCATCCGGACGACGTGTACTGGTGCATGGCAGACATCGGCTGGATTACCGGTCATTCTTACATCGTCTACGGGCCGCTGGCGCTCGGCACGACCACGGTGATCTACGAGGGCGTGCCCAACTACCCGGACGCGGGCAGGCCGTGGCGGGTAGCCGAGCAACTCGGCGTCAACATCTTCCATACCTCGCCGACCTCGATCCGGATGCTGCGCAAGGTCGGTCCCGAGGAACCGAGGAAGTACAACTACCACTTCAAGACCATGACGACGGTGGGCGAGCCAATCGAGCCTGAGGTGTGGCGCTGGTATTACACCGAGGTGGGCAAGGGCGAGGCGGCGATCACTGACACCTGGTGGCAGACCGAGACCGGCGGCTTCCTCGGCAGCACGCTGCCTGGCCTGCAGCCGATGAAGCCAGGTAGCTGCGGTCCTGGCGCGCTCGGCATCTACCCGGTCATCTACGACGAAGACGGGGAGGTTGTGCCGCCAGGCAGTGGCCGCGCGGGCAACATCTGCATCAGGAACCCCTGGCCGGGAATCATGGAGACGATCTGGGGCCAGCCGGAACGCTTCATCGATGTCTACTACCGCAAGTACAACCGTGACCAGGAAAGCACGGACTGGCGCGACTGGCCATATTTCGCTGGTGACGGCGCACTCCAGGCAGCTGACGGCTACATCAGGATCCTCGGCCGGGTCGACGACGTCATCAACGTGGCCGGTCACCGGCTAGGCACCAAGGAACTGGAATCGGCGGCGCTGACCGTCGACGAGATCGCCGAGGCAGCAGCCGTCCCCGTCATGGACGACATCAGGGGCCGGATCGTGGAGATGTATGTCTCGCTCAAACCCGGAGTGGCTCCGCAGGGCATGGAAGCCAAGGTCAGCCGGGCCATCGAGGTCGAGATCGGGAAGATCGCCAGGCCCAAGAACGTCTGGATCGTGGCCGACATGCCGAAGACCAGGTCAGGCAAGATCATGCGCCGGGTCATCGCCTCGGTCTCTAATTTCACTGACGTGGGCGACGTCACCACGCTGGCCAACCCTGAGGTGGTCGATAAGATCAGGCGGCAGGTCCAGAGCACGAAGGTGGCCAAGGGCGAGCAGCCGCGCGAACTGACCGAGGCCGAGAAGGAAGAGATCGCTAAGTACGGAAATGCCGAGTAGCGCTATATCACCGGCGCCAGGGAGATAAGCCAGGCCGCTGACCGGGTAGAGGCGTGGTTGATGCGGCACGGACGGACGTGCCGACCAGACGTCAACCGGGGTGGTCTCGGCGAAATCTCCGTACATCAGGCAGAACGGCAGTCAGCTAACTGCCGCTGCCGAAGAGGCGCGCAACGGCACGGCGCTGCCGCTGACCGTGCTGATGATCGTCTTGTTCCTGACCTTCCTCGACAACACCGTCGTAAGCGTGGCACTCGGAAGCGTGCAGGGCCAGCTGCATGCCGGCGTCGCGCATCTCCAGTGGGTCGTGAGCGCCTACGCGCTCACCTTCGCCGCAGCGATGCTCGCGTTCGGCATGGTAGGAGACGAATTCGGCCGCAAGCGCGTCATGCTCATCGGCATCGTCGTCTTCTGCGCTGGATCGGTGCTCAGCGCGCTCGCGCCGAGCGTCCAGGTGCTGATAGCTGGCCGTGCCGTGATGGGACTAGGCGCCGCCGCCAGTGAGCCAGGCACGCTTTCCATGCTGCGCCATCTTTATCCAGGCGAGCGTCAGCGGGCCAGGGCAATCGGCATGTGGACCGCGGTCTGCGGTCTGGCCCTGGCATTCGGACCGGTCATCGGGGGCGCATTGGTGGGACTGTGGGACTGGCGGGCCATCTTCTGGTTCAACCTGATCTTCGGGCTGGCCGCGCTAGCCGTTGGTGCCATCGTCCTGCCGGAAAGCGCTGATCCCGACGCGCACCGGGTGGACATACCAGGGTTCGCGCTCGGCGCCCTGACGCTGAGTGCCCTGATCTTCGCGATCATCACCGCCGAGACCGCAGGTTTTGCCTCCCCTGAAGTCATGGTCCTGCTTGTCATCAGCGTCCTCGCTGGTGCCGCGTTCTTCTGGTGGGAACCGCGCACCGCGCACCCGCTGCTTGACCTGCGCTACCTCAGGGTTCCCCGGTTCCTGACCGCCAACATCGTGGCCTTCTGCGCATACTTCGCCACCTTCGCGGTATTCTTCTTCACCGCGCTGTACCTGGACGAGGTCGCCGGATATTCCGGCTATCAGATCGCGCTGGCCTTCTTGCCGATGACCGTGCTGATGGTCCTCACCGCCCTGATGGCCGGGAGATGGGCCGGGACAGTCGCGGCGCGGTGGTCCATCTCCGGCGGCTGCGCGGTCTTCGGGGCCGGCTTGCTGCTCACGGGCATCACGATCAGTCCGAGTCCCAGTTACCCGCAGCTTGCCAGCGCACTGGCGGTCACCGGAATCGGGATCGGGAGCACCGTCGTGCCGATTACCTCGTCCGCGATGTCCGCCGTGCCGCCCCAGCGGTCAGGAATGGCCGCTTCCGCCACGAACACCAGTCGCGAGGTCGGCGCGGTGTTCGGGGTGGCCATGCTCGGGATGCTTGTCAACTCCCAGCTACGAGCATCGCTCGTCAGCAAGCTCACTTACCTCGGTATTCCGGCCAATTTCCAGTCCATCGTGATAAGCGCCATAGAAACCGGCATCGTCCCGGCCAGCAGTAAATCCGGCCATGTGGGACCGGCCGGCGAGCAGAAGATCGTGCAGCAGGTGATCCACGCCGCCTACAACGCCTTCTACTCCGGCCTGCACGATGCCCTGATTCTCTCGGCGATCCTCATCCTGGCGGCCGGCCTGCTGACAATCTTCCTGCTCGGCAGCAGGCACCCCCTGGCCGGGCACGCCAAGCGGGACTAAGGCACGGCCGACCCGCCCGCGATCTCGTAGGACCACAACTCGCTGCTGACACCCACCGGAGGCGCCGCAGTCCCGCCGTCGCCTCCGCCGGCCGGACGGTGGCCGTGCCCGAAGGCCGGCGAGTGCAGCCAGGCCTGGAAGGCAGCCTCGTCCCGCCAGCGAGTCACCACCAGCCAGGTGGTGCGCTCATCAGCCGGCTTGAGCAGTTCGAAACCCTCGAAGCCGTCCTGGTTGTCCACGGCACCCGCCCGCGCCGCGAACCGGCGAGCGAGTTCGTCTCCGCTGTCCGGCGGCACCGTTATCGCGTTGATCTTGATAATCGTCACCTGATCACCGTCTCACAACAGCCCCGCCCGTGCCGGCCGGATCATATCTGGGCGACTGGGTTGGCCATCTTAGCGGCACGCCTATCCACCTTCGCTGACTCCGATGCCCTCCACAACCACTTCTCGTCCCTTGGAAAGCGCCTGCAAGGTGATCGTCCCCCGGCGCGTTGCTACTGACCTCGACAAGAGCAGATCCACCCGATGGGCGCGCCTGGCAAAGGTGACGAATGTTCCCAACCAGATGCGGTTCAGGTACACGGCCAAGCGCCCGCACCTAGGGCAGGACATGACGATGATCCCGGCACGGTCGGCTATGGCATTGCGGAGAACCAGCTTGGCGCCCCGCCGATTCGTCGTTAGGTAGCCGCCCAGGTAGTAGCCGGCGCCCCGCCCTCTGGTCCAGCCCCGCGTCGCGGGCAGGAGGGCATCCGCCCCCAGCGGATACTCCGAGCAGTGGTCGGCCGACCAGAGCGACGAAATGCCAGCACTGCTCGTCGCCTCGACGCTCACGCAGTATTCGTGACCCGGCGTCCCGGTGAGACTTACTCCTGTGAGCTTCGTATCCTGCCAGGTTGGCGGATAAATATAGGAGCCGAATCTGCCGTTCCAGCCAGCGACGCGGTAGCGCACCGAATACATGATGCTGCCGGCACCACTCGCGGAATACCTGATCGAGAATCTGTCAGAGAGCTGGAACGGCTTAGCGAGGCCGCTGACCTTCAGGGTTGGCGGCGGAGGCGGCAAAATATTGGTAACCTCGCGGAAAACTTCATTTCCTGAATCAAGGAGATACAGGTTGCCACCTGGCTCGAACAGCATGGAACTTGGCTGCGAGATCTCCGCGACCGTTGCCTTTTCGCCGTCACCAGTGTAACCGTTCATGCCATTGCCAGCGATCGTGTAAATATCTCCGCCGGTCATGGGTTGGCCGAAAAATATGCCCGACTCGGCCGGAATGAAGCGAATACGATAGTTACCGCTATCATCGAATGCGATGTCGCCGTACTTGTCGATCGCTAGCCCGTAGGGCCCGTTGAGCGAGGCGTCCAGAGCTGGCTTGCCGTCACCAGTGAAATTCCCGCCGTTATCGGTCTCGCCGGCCACGCGCGTCAGAAGATCCGTCCTGACGGAAACCTTGACTATCATCGATACGCTCGTAGGCTGGGCGATGCAGTAGCCGGTACCGTAGCAGTAAGCGGTGTCGGTCATGACAACACTGCCGTCCGCCGCCACGGCGAACCCGCCGGCCCCCGAGATTGAGGCCTTTACCGCGACCGCGCCTATGCCGGTAGCGGCGCCTCCTCCGTCGTTGGCACACGCACCACCGCCGGCCACGATATAGGTGTCGCCTGCGGTCATCGCGACGTTGAAATAACGCCCGGACTTGCCAGGCAGCAGCCAGACGGCGCACAAGGCGCTCCCGCCCGCGAGGTTGCTTTCGATATACATGGCTCCTGAGGGACCGAACCTAACAACCCCAGGGTCATACAACTCGGTTGCCAGTGCGGGCGTCCCGTCGGGTGTCACGCCGAGACTGCCGGTGCCGACCACAGTAGATATGATTCCGGCCGGGGTCACTTCACGTATGACATTGTTGCCTGAGTCGGCGATATACAAATCACCGCTCCTCGACACCGCCACAGAGCCGGGTTGACTCAACTCCGCAGCGGTCGCCTGGCCGCCATCTCCGGTGTACCCGGCAGTTCCGGTACCGGCCACCGCGTACACGTGGCCAGCCGTCATGCGGATCCCGAAGAAGACACCGCTGACACTGGCCGCCATCGACACGATGTTGTTGCCGGTATCAGCGATGACGAAGCCACCAGTAACTGCGGCGGCATCCCCGGAACCCTGGAAGTCGAAGTCTTGCGACCGCCACGGCAGCCCTGAGGTTTCCGCACCCTGGGTGCCACTACCGACGACAGTCGAGACGATGTCGGGTACCGAAGCGCGGGCACCAGGCACTGGGTCCGCATACGCAGCCGTGCAGAAAGCGAGCGCTACCGTAAGCGAAAGGAGTTGGACTAGCCAGACGCGTCCACGCATCGCCGACCTCCTCGCACTCGGCTGAACCATGACGATTCCCCGTCAGCCTCGAAGTCAGGTAATAAAACAGCATCTCGCCTTCATGGACAATTGTCAACAAGATGCTCAAGCAGATGCTGAATTCCGTACCGGTCAATTCTGCGAGCCTTATCCTCGATCGTGCTTGAGCAACGGCGACGCACTGAACGAAATGCCTATGCTGCCGATCGGAAACGTTCCGCCGGAGGGTTTAGCCGCTATCAAGTACACTCGCTTCGACCTGAACACATGCGCGATTGGCACCGACGCGATTCCAGTCAGCCAGGCAGCGCCCTGCCCAGAGCCAAGATCAATTTTCTTACCTTCTTCATTGAGCCCGGGCAACTATGGTCTGGGCTCGGGACGTCAGGCGGCGCCGGCCTGGCTCTTTGCCCCGGCAACAGAACCAATCCTCGACCGTTTCGCCTTAAAGCCGCTGGCATTGCCCCCTGTGCGCCCGGAGAAACGGACATGAAGCGATGGAACGGGCAGGACCATCGCGGTGACCGCCACGGAACGCCGCAGAACCGACACCTGAAGCCGGACGTTAGTCTTCGCCGGAGAATCGCTCCCAGGCGGCCTGTTTGGACACGCCGAGCGCCTCGCCGATCCGCGTCCAGCTCACGCCGCGGGAACGCAGCAGGCTGACATGGTCGTGGATGGCGAGGTCTGACTGGGATACCACAGCCTGCATCTTGGGCAGGTTCGCGAGCAGTTCCTGGTCGGGGCGATCCTGCCACCCGCCGAAGCCCGCCATCTGCCGATCGCCCAGGATCTCGTTGCACAGGTCTACGCATTCGTTGCATATGTAGACGCCAGGGCCCGCGATGAGTTTCGCGATGGCGCCTTTGTCCTTGCCGCAGAAGGAACAGGACAGGTCCGCTGACCTATTCGGCTCCGCGACATCCGCGGTGCTAGCTGAAGCTGTCATGTCGTCAGGGTATACCTGACGCACATAGGCGTCAAGGACTCCCTGACACCGATCAGCTGTCCACCGGGCGACCAGCCGGGCAGGCGCAACGGCCATAGGGCGGCAGGAAGAACCGACCAGGCTCAGCCGTGACGTACTCCGGCTGGGCGCCTGGCAGTCCCGCGCACCACAAGTGCGGAAACTCGTTGGCCTGGCACCGGTTTCGGTGCCAGGCCTAGCGTTGCCTTATCGCTACTCGCGGCGCGACGAACTCCTTGCCGACCACAAGCCGGACGTGTCTACGTTGCGACCCAAGGGCAAGGTCAAGGCCGGGGAGTCAGATACGGCCTGGACGCTATCTAGGTGGCTAGCCTGCTGCCATACTTTGACAATGGGCGGGCGCGACCACGGCCACGGAGCCACCGCAGCGGCCGCTCATGAGGGCAGGCTGGCACTAGTCCTTGGCATCACGGTGGCCATCTTGGCCGCCGAGGCCGCCGGCGCGCTGTTGTCTGGCTCGCTGACGCTGCTCGCCGATGCCGGGCACATGCTTACCGACGCGGGCGGCATCGGCTTGTCGCTGCTTGCCATCAGGCTCGCCAGCAGGTCGGCCTCGCAGGCGCGCACGTTCGGCTACCTGCGGATGGAGATCCTGGCCGCCGCGATGAATGCCCTTCTGCTATTCAGCGTCGGGCTGTTCGTGATCGCCGAGGCCATCGACCGGCTGATTCACCCGCCAGCGGTCACCAGCGGCCTCATGGCCATCTTCGGCGTCATCGCGCTCTGCGGAAATGCTTGCTCGGCCCTGCTGCTGCGGCACGGCCAAGCCGAGAGCCTTAACGTCAGGGGCGCGTTCCTCGAAGTGCTCTCCGACCTGCTCGGCGCGGCGGCCGTGATCGCGGCGGCCATGATCATTTCGCTGACCGGCTTCACTCGCGCCGACCCGATTGCGTCGCTCCTGATAGCGGCCATGATCATCCCGCGCACCTGGCAGCTGCTGAGGAAATCGGGGGACGTTCTGCTCGAAGCCACGCCAGAGGGCGTCGACCTGGAGGAAGTCCGCCGTCACATGCTGGACACCAGCGGCGTGATCGACGTGCACGACCTGCATGCCTGGACCATCACCAGCGGCGTCAACGTCCTGTCCGCGCACGTGGTGGTCGAACACCGGTCAGAAGGCGGTCCCTTGCTCGACCAGCTAGGCGCCTGCCTGTCCGATCACTTCGACATCGAGCATTCCACTTTCCAGATCGAGCCGCCAGGTCACCGCGACCACGAGCCGATCCTGCATCAGTGACCCAGATCTGGCCGGCCCCGCCGCCTACGGTGCCCGGCACCAGGTAATCGCGGTATTCCTGAGCGCACGGACGCGGCAAGGCGCAGGTCGCGCGAAGAGGCACCGACCTGGACAGTGTAAGGACCGCCCGGCCAGATCCAGCTCGCCAGGTGCTCGTCGTAACGGGCGAACGTTCGCGCCCTGATCGTGACCTCTGCCCTGACCACCTCCCCTGGCGCGGCCCTCACCACGGCGAAAGCAGCAAGCACGCGAACCGGCCTGCCCCGGCCGCGTGCACCATCCTCCTGCGCCACGTACGCTTGCACGACCTCCTTGCCCGGCCGGTCCCCGGTGTTCCGCACGGTGACGGCGACAACGAGGTCCTCGCCTTCCGCGACGGCCGCCGGGCAGTCAAGCGACTCATACGACCAGCTAGTGAAGCCGAGACCGGCACCGAACGGATACTGAGGCGCGATGCCGTTGGCGTCGTAGCCCCGGTACCCGATCAGCAGGCCTTCTGCGTACCTGAGCAGCCCGTCCTGGTCGGGCACGGCGTGCAGCACCGGGCAGTCGGCCTGCGCCTGCGGAATCGTCACCGGCAGCCTGCCACCCGGTTCGGCCAGGCCGAGCAGCACGTCAGACAGTGCCAGGCCGAAGGCCTCGCCAGGCATCCAGGCGTAGACGATGGCGGCCACCTGGTCTGCCCATGGCATGAGTACGGGCATGCCGGAGTTGACGACCACGATCGTCCGGCTGTTTTCCGCCGCGACGCGACTGACCAGTTCGTCCTGGCGGCCGGGCAGCGCCAGGGAAGTCCGGTCAAACCCTTCGCTTTCGGTCAGCTCGGCGGATCCGACCACGACGACCGCGACCTCGGCAGTGGCGGCCGCCGCCACCGCATCGGCCAGCAGCACGTCGTCGTCCGCGGCCGCGACCAGGCCGAGCCTGACCGCCAGCGGGCCGGCCCCGTCTGCTGCGGGGGTGAACTCGAGCCGCAGCCTGACCGGCGTGCCACCGTCCAGCCACAGTGCCGCCCGCAGTTCGCCCGGCCTGGTCATGGCCTCGACGGGGTCGTCGGGCACCCTGGTATCCCCGTCGATGACCGCTACACCGTCGACCGAGAGCGCCAGGTGACCGACGCCGGCCGCGCCCGCAGTGTAGGCGCCTGAGCGAGGCGGGCTGAACAGCGCGCTCAGTACGATCCGGCCGGGCTCGCCCCAGCCGATCCCGGCAGGAACGCGGTCCCACCACGCCAGGTTCGCCGAGCCCCGGTGCTCGGCGGCGACCAGGTTACCGGCCGCGTCGGTGAATTCGAGTCGCAGGCCAGGTTCACCAGTGACCGGGTCGGTCAGCGACCCCGGCCGGGGCTCGGGCAGAAGCTGCCAGGTCTGGCAGCCGATCGCCGTCGTGACCTTCGCCTGCCCGGCCAGCGCCGCCTGCAGCGCGCCGGCCGGATCGGACACCCGCGCAGGGACGACCCCGGCGCTGCCGCCACCTTGGATCGTCGGATAGCAGGCGTTCTGGCCGATCACCGCGACGCTGGCCAGCCTGGCCTGATCCAGCGGCAGCAAGCTTCCCTCGTTGCGCAGCAAGACGAACGATTCGCTGGCGGCCTGCCGCAGCAGTCCGGCGGGCACGAGCGCAGGATCGTCCGCCTGGCTGGCACCGGCCGCCTGCCGGCCAGCCGCCGCGCCGACCCGGCGACCTAGCCTCAGGAGCCTGGCAACCTTGTCGTTCAGCAGTTCAAGGCTGACAGTCTCGTCGTCGACGGCCTGCGCGAGCAGGTCGCCCCACGGTCCGTCAGGCCCTGGCATCGACAGGTCGAGCGTGGCCAGCGCGGTTTCCTGGGTACTGCGCGCGGCGTGCCAGTCGGAGATGACGACACCGTCGAAGCCCCACTCGTTTTTCAGCACGTCACGAAGCAACCTGACATTCTCGGTCATGCGGTGCCCGTTGACCTTGTTATAGGCGGCCATCACCAGCCAGGCCCCGGCTTCCCTGACGCACGCCTCGAACGGCACCAGGTAAAGCTCGCGCAGCACGCTCTCGGTGATCTGGGCGTCATAGGTCCAGCGCCCGGTCTCGCTGTCGTTGCCGACGAAGTGCTTGATCGTCGCCGCGACGCCCGCGGATTGCACGCCGCGCACGTAGGCAGCCGCGAGCCTGGCGGTGAGCACCGGATCCTCGGAGAAGAACTCAAATCCTCTTCCGCCAAGAGGTGTCCGCATCAGGTTCACGGTGGGCGCGAGCAGGATGTCGACGCCCTTGGCCCGCGCCTCGGCACCCAGAGCGGCGGCGAGCTTGCCGATCAGCTCGGTGTCCCAGGTCGCGCCGAGCGCCGACGGGCTTGGCAGGCTAGCCGACGGGTTGCGCTCGTCCTTGACCGTGCCCCTGACGCCCGCCGGGCCATCGGAGGTGACCAGCGGGCGTAGCCCGACGGGCTCGCACGCTTCCGTCCGCCAGCTATCAGCACCGGTGAGCAAGCGCACCTTGGCAGCGACTGGCAGGGAGCCGGCCAGTTCACGTTCAGTGGGCAGCAGTGAAACCTGAGCCCGGGCGCCTGCCCGGCCAGTTTCCTGGCCGGGCAGCACCCATTTGTCTGGTGAGATTGTCACGGTCCGCGCAGCCTCAGCTGGATACGGGCTTGAGCTGCTGGACCGTGTAGAGGATCTCGGGAATGTTGGGACCAGGGTCCATGTAGGCGTTGCTCGACGACGGCCATCCGGTGTAGTCGCGGGTGGAGAACTCGGCCCAGGAGGCGCCGAGCAGCAGCGGCGCCACCGGCACCTGCGTCGACATGATGTTCGCCAGCTTGGTGATGGCCGCGTTCTCGGCAGCGGCGGAAGTGGCGCCGGCGTACTCGTTCAGGGCCGCCTGTGCCGCCGGGTCGTTGAACCTGCCGTAATCGGCGTTGGCGGTCTTGCCATCGGGTGCCGACAGCCGGTAGTCCATCCAGTTGTCGTAGTAGGCATACGGGGTCAGGCCCTGCGCGCCCCAGTGGATCGCGGCCGTGAAATTGCCGTCGTTCAGGTTGGCGGTCCACACGTTCGGGCCGTTGGGACCTGGCTCGCCTTCGACCGAGACGTTGAAGCCGAGCTTGCTGAGTTGCTTGGCGATGAGCTGCGAGTCCAGGTAGTAGTCGCTGTAACTGACCGGATCCATGACCGAGAAGGTGATCTTCTGGCCGTTCTTCTCCCAGAAGCCGCCGACCTTGGCATAGCCGTCGCCATGGAGTATGGACGCGACCTTCGCCGGGTCACCGGTAGGCGGCAGGTCGTTGGCCAGGTTAGCGGGCAGGAAGCTCTGGTCGGCGGGCAGCAGCATGCCGCTGGACGTGCTCTCAGGGGGCTCGTTGCTCGACTCGCCATCGACCGACAATTGCTCCCTGTTGATCCCGTAGCTGATTGCCTGCCGCACCTTCGGGTCGTTGAGCGGCGCCTTGGTGGTGTTGAACCACAGGCCGACGACGTTGTTGTCGGTGAAGTAAGGAGCCGACGCCGTCCAGGTGACGTTGTTCGTGCTCTTGGACAGGTAGTTCTGCTCCACACCGGGGATCGAGATGCCGCCCCAGTCGATGGTGCCCTGGGCGACGGGAATCAGCAGGTTGGCGTTGCTCGTGTAGGCGGGGAAGTCGACCTCAGGCACTCGCACGCTGCCCTTGGCGTAGTAATCAGGGTTAAGCGTCATCGTGTAGCCCTGCGGGCTGAACTTGCCGAGTACGTAGGGGCCGGTGCCGACCGGATTGGGATCGGTGAAGGTGACCGGATTGCTTACCGAGGCCCAGATGTGCTGCGGCACGATCTGGGTTTGCAGGATGAGGTAGTCGTTGGCGACTTCGGGCTGGGCAAACGTGAGCACCACCGTGTTCGCCGAAGGAGCGGCAGCGCTGGTCGGCAGCGGCGTCGCCGGCAAGTTGAGCGCCGGGTACTTCTTCAGCAGGTTGAACGTGAACGCCACGTCGGCGGCGCTGAACGGCTTGCCGTCGCTCCACTTCACGCCCGTCCTGGTGGTGACCGTCAGCGTGCGGCCATCTGATGACCAGGAGTAGCTGGTGCCAAGCTCGGGAACCGGCTTCTGCGCTGGGTTCTGGGTATTGAAGACGAACAGCGGCATGTCGTACAAGTCGACCGCGTGCGTCAGGTAGCCGGTGCCGGTCGAGGCGAACGGGTTGAAGTTGTCGGTCATCGGCGACAACTCGGTGGTGACAATAGTCAGCGGCTTGCCGGTCGGGGCGGCTGAGCCCTTAGTCCCCGGCGAAGACGATGAAGAACTGCACGCGGCGATACCAAGCGCCAGCGTGACTGCGACAGCAACGCTGCCTGCAAGCTTGTAATTCATTTCCCTTAAACTCCAAGAGTGTGCCCGGCCGGCCTGACGCCGGCCTGAAGTTATTGACCGTGACGGGGTCTGTATCGGTGGGCAGCGCCGGCCGGCCGGGTACCTGTACTCTGCGGCCGCGCTTTCGCTCAGGTCTGCTGACCGGATGTGCCTGGATCCATGTCGCCTCCCTTCTGCGATGCGGGCGCGGCCGCGCCGTTGCCGAGCAGCCAGCAGGCGCTGACATGACCTTCGCCGGCCGTGAAGGCCGGCGGTCTCCGCTCGGCGCAGATGGCCATCGCATGCGGGCACCTGGTACGGAACCGGCATCCTGACGGCGGGGCGACCGCGCTCGGCGGGACGCCGCGGTCACCGAGCGCCACAGGGTCAGCCCGCTGCGGATCCGGTGCCGCGCTGAGCAGGAGCTGGGTATACGGGTGGGCGGGTTCGTCGGTGACCCTCAGTGCCGGGCCAGCCTCGACGACCTGGCCCGCGTACATCACCACGATCGTCTCGGCCAGGTACCTGGCCGAGGCGATGTCGTGGGTGATGTACAAGATTGCCAGCCGCTCGCGGTCTCGCAGGTCGCTGAGCAGATTGAGCACGCCGAGCCTGATCGAGACGTCAAGCATCGAGACCGGCTCGTCGGCGAGGATCACCTTCGGCTGCACGGCCAGCGCCCGCGCGATCGCGACCCGCTGGCGCTGGCCGCCGGAGAGCTCATGCGGGAACTTGCGCAAGAACGCGCCTGCCGGGGTGAGCGCCACCCGCTCGAGCACCGCCGCGATCTTCTCGTCCAGGTCACGGCCCGGCTTGGCGAGACCGTGGACTACGAACGGGCGGCTCAGGTGGTAACGGACATCGTGGATCGGGTTGAGCGAGGCAAAGGGGTCCTGAAGCACCATCTGCACGGCCTTGGCGTAGCCAAGCGTGCGCCTGCGCCTGGCCGGCACGACCTTTCCCTCAAGCAGCAGGTCACCAGATGTCGGCGTGATCAGCCTGGCCAGCAATCTGGCCAGGGTGGATTTGCCTGAGCCGCTCTCGCCGACCACGGCGGTCACGTGCGCGGGCGGAAGGGCGAGCGACACGTCGTCCACAGCGTGGACGACGTGGTCTGCCTTGGCCACCCGGACGGCACGCCCGCGGCCATGGACGGCGAAGTGCTTGGTCAGGTCCTTGACCTCGAGCAGCGGCGTGCTCATGCGACGCTCCTGATCTGGCTCTCGGCGGCCGGTGCGGGCTCGGGCACCGCAAGCTCAGGCGGCACGGGCCCGCTGCCGTCCTGCCGCCAGCACGCCACCAGCCGCGATCCGCTCGCGCCCTGGGCGGCCAGGGCGGGCGCGTCACTGGCGCATCTGTTGACGGCAAACAGGCACCTCGGATGGAACACGCAACCTGAAGGCAGCAGGCGCAGGTCGGGTGGCGAGCCAGGGATGCCGGTCAGCGGTACGCGCGGCCCGTGCAGCGGCGGGAAGGAGCGGAGCAGGCCGAGCGTGTACGGGTGGCGCGGAGCGTGGAACAGTTTCGCCGCCGCTGCCCGCTCGACCAGCCTGCCCGCGTACATGACCGCGATCGAGTCGGCGATCTCGATCAGCAGCGACAGATCATGGGTGATGAACAGCACGGCGAAGCCCAGGCGCTCCTTGAGCTGCTTGAGCTCCTCGAGAATCTCGCGCTGGGTAACCACGTCAAGCGCGGTCGTCGGCTCGTCCATGATGACGACCTGCGGCTCGAGCGCCAGTGCCATGGCGATCATGACGCGCTGCCGCATGCCGCCCGACAGTTCGTGCGGATAGCTGGCGAGCCGGTCGCGGCTGATGCCGACCAGCTCGAGCAGCTCGGCGGCCCGGTTCTGCCGTTCCCGCCTCGACCTGGCAGGCTGGTGAGCCGTCAGCGCGTCGGTCAGCTGCGCGCGAATCGACAGCACTGGATTCAGCGCGTTCATCGCGCTCTGGAGCACCAGCGAGATCTGTGACCAGCGCAATGTCCGCAGCACCTGGTAGTTCGTCGCAAGCAGGTCGACTGCGCCCCCCTCGTCTTGGTGCAGCCGCACCTCGCCGCCAGTGATGACACCAGGCGGTCGCAGCAGCCTGGTCGCCGCCATGGCCAGGGTCGACTTCCCGCTGCCGCTCTCGCCTGCCAGGCCGAGTACTTCGCCCCTGTGCAGCACCAGGTCGGCTCCTGAGACCGCGTGCACCGCGTTTTCGCCTTGCCCGTAGTCGACGCGAAGCCCGCGAATCTCGAGCAGCGGATCGCCGGTCATGACTGTCCGCCGCTCGTCTTGAGCACGGCAGTGAGCGCGAACTCAGGCCGGCGCCCGGCCTTCCTGCCTGCCCGCCTGGTCAGGCCCGCCGCGCGGAGCCTGGGGTTGATGAACTCGTCGATGCCGAAGTTGAGCAGCACAAGCGAGGTGCCGAGCAGCGCCACCGCGAGGCCAGGCGGCACGAACCACCACCAGTAACCGCTGATCTCTGCGTTGGAGTTCTGCGCGTAAAAGAGCATGCCGCCCCAGCTCCAGTTGGGGTTCACCAGGCCGAGGAAGGCAAGAGCCGTGTACGTGCCGACACCGTAAAGCACGGTGAACAAGAACGACGTCGCGACTACCGGGGTCAGGTTCGGCAGGATCTCGGTCGCGACGATCCGCCACCACTTCTCCCCGATGATCTTGGCCGAATCCACGTATTCCCTGTTGCGCAGCGACAGAGTCTGGGCTCGCAGCACCCGCGCGCCGAACGCCCAGCCGGTGATCGAGATGATGACTCCGACGACGAGGATGTCGTTGCTGCTCGACCGGCCGAGGAACCCGATCATGATGATCAGCAACGGCAGTGCGGGCAGGACCAGGAAAATATTGGCAATCATGGAAAGCAGGTCGTCGGCCAGCCCGCCCAGGTAGCCTGCGGTCACGCCGATGCCTACCGACAGCGCCGTGGCGATTACGCCGGATACCAGCGCGACCAGGACGGTGTCGCCGCCGCCGACCAGCAGCTGAGAAAACACGTCCTGCTGCAGCGCCGTGGTGCCCAGCCAGTGCGCGGCGGATGGCGGCAGCGGCACCGGCGCGTTCGCGAAGTTCTGATCGGGGCTGTATGGCGCCACCACGGGTCCGATCACCGCCCAGAGGACGAAGAAGCCAAGGATGGCCAGGCCGGCCACGATCTTCGGCGAGCGCGGCAGCCGCAGCGCCCGCTGCCTAGCAGCAATGCCAGGTGCCAAGGTTCAGGCCTCCTGCCGGGTTCGCGGGTCAAGGAACACGTAGACGAAGTCGGCGAGCAAGTTGGCGGTGAGCACCGCGAACGTGATGATCAGGAAGATGCCCTGAAGCAGCGCGTAGTCGTTGTCGCCGACGGCGTTGACGAGCAGCAGCCCAAGGCCCGGATAGCTGAACACGATCTCGGTGAGCAGCGCGCCCGACACGATGAAGCCGATCGCAAGCGCGAAACCAGACACGCTCGGCAGCACCGCGTTGCGGGCCGCATACCAGACCACCCGCCGCTCGCGGAGTCCCTTGGCCGCCGCGATCAGCACGTAGTCCTCGTCCATCGTGGTGATCATCACGTTCCGCATGCTCACGATCCAGCCCGCGCCGGAAGCGACGACAATGGTCAGCGCGGGAAGCACGGCGTGGTCGAGCACATCACTCAGGTAAGTCCAGTTGAGCCCTGGGAAATCCAGGTTCTGGTGCGCTCCGCCTGAGGGGAACCAGCCAAGCTTGATGGAGAACAGGTCGATGGCGAGGAAGGCCAGGAAAAAATAGGGCGCGGCCTGGAAGAAGGTCGTGACCGGCAGCAGGTTGTCCAGCCAGCTGCCGCGCCGCCAGGCGACGAGCGCACCGATCACGGTGCCGAGGCAGAAGCTGATCAGGGTCGAGACCCCGACCAGGCCGAGCGTCCAGGGCAGGGCACCACCGATGACGGTGGTGACAGGCACGAACCCGTTACTGGTCGAGATGCCGAAGTTGCCGTGCAGTACCTGCGCGAGATAGTGGACGTACTGCGACCACAGGCTGGCCTTGGTATTGACGCCGAACTGCAGTTCAAGCGCGGCGATGGTGGACTTGGTGATGCTGACGCCCTGCATCTTGGCCAAGATCGCATCGACCGGGTTGCCAGGGATGATTCTCGGCATCCAGAAATCCACGCTGACCGCGACGAACGCTGTCACCAGGTAAAAGCCCAGTCTCCTGGCTATCATGCGCACGCTGCGCCTCCTAAGTCCGCCGCCTGCGCGGCGGACTTGACCGACTGCGGCCCGCAGCCGCAGCTCTCCCTGCGCACCAGCCGGGTCGGCAGTGCGATGTCGCGGCCGCGCGGGCTTTCCTTCGCCTGGCCGGAGCGGTTGATCATCGAGTACAAGGTCTCGAACGCGGTGGCACCGAGATCTTGGATGGACTGGCGGACGCTGGTGAGCTGCGGACGCAGGTGCCTGGCTACCGGCATGTCGTCGAATCCGGTCACGGCCACGTCGCCTGGCACCGAGATGCCGTGCGCGGCCAGGGCGTGCAGCACCCCGATCGCCGACTGGTCGTTCGCGCAGACGATTGCCCTGGGCAGCCGGACACCGCCGGCGATCAGCCGTTCGATGGCCTGAGCGCCGCCCGCGGCCTGATAACCGCCGCGCCAGTCGTCGCCTGCCAGCAGCGTGACCCCGGCAGCGGCCGCTTCGCTGGCCAGCGCACGGCCTCTGGTCAGGCTGTCGGGACTGCCCTCGTGACCGGCAAGGAACGCGAACGTGGCGTAACCATGGTCGTGGATCAGGTGCCTGGCCAGCGCCCGCATCCCGCCCTCGTTGTCGCCGTGCACGTTGACCGTGCTGCTTGTCGGCTCACCGGCCAAGGTGACCACGGGAACCTGACGTGACAGCCGCTCTAGCTCGGCCGGCGACAGCACGCGATCGTGCAGGATCAGGCCGTCGCTCTTGCGTGCCAGCGCGAGCACACGCCGGCCAGCGTCAGGCTCATCCAAACCGACGGACCGGATCAGCAGGTCGAAGCCGTGGCGCTGAGCCACGATCTCCATCCCCCTGTTGATCATGTCGGGGAACTGCAGGTTCTCGTCCTCGTCGGCGAACATGCTGCTGTCATGCCAGCGTGGCCGACGGACGATCACGCCGACGACCTCCTTCAGCCGGACGCTGAGCGCCCGTGCCGCGCCGTCGGGCGCGAACCCGAGCTCGGCCACGGCGCGAAGGACCCGGTCCCTGGTCTCCTGGCGGGGATTCTGCTGCCCGTTGAGCACGCGGGATACCGAGGCAATGGACACCCCGGCCACCCGCGCGACATCGTAAATCGTCGGTGCCTGATCCCCGTGACCGCCGGCCGACGCGGCACCAGGTGCCTGGTACTCAAGCGCGGGATCGTCGAAGCTCACTCGTCCTCCGGACGGCCGGGTCAACCATGGGGGTGACGCCTGCGGGAAGCGCTTACCGCTGTCAGGACCATGACCTGCGCTGATCTCTCAGCGCCCGGGGTTTCACGGTGCTCTTAGCTCGGAAAGCGCTTACCGAAGCGGTTGCGAGCAGCGTAGGACGGACCACACAAGGTCACAAGAACAAGGAAGAACCGTTACACTACCGTGACATCGACGCTAATTTTGTGTTGCAGTCCCGCACTTCCGGCCCGGCGGCGCACCGACCGGTGCGTGGCGTAGCGCCGGATCAGCCAGTGCCGGCCACCAGGCAGATACATGACACGGCGGGCATCTTTCGCCCCTGTACGGAATACCTGCCAAAGCGGCGAAGATTTCGAGTATATTGCCTGCTCCGGAAGGGAAAAGAGAGAGGAAAGCCGTACAGAGTTAGCGTAAAATCATAACCCTGTACGGCTTTCCTGCATTTAAGGCGCCAGCGCCGTAACCGGAACTGGCAGATTGCAATGGGGAAGAGGCGCGGCGGACTCGCAGGACTCCCTGACTCGCCTCAGCCACTCCCCGCCAGCCCGAGCACCGACGCGCGGTGTCCGCCAACGGCAGTCAGGCTGTTATTTCGTGCCCGGCTATTTCGTGCCCGGCTTGCGTGCCTGTGACGTGGATGATCGCGCCGCGCCCGCCGGCTTCTTGCCGTCCGCCGCCCCGTTCATGTGCTGCTCGAGCGCCTTCATGAGGCGCGGTGCCAGCTGCTCGGCCAGAGCTGGTGCCAGCGCCGACGCCAGTTCGCCGGCAAACATCTCGGCGATGAGCATCTTTTCGAGCAAGTCGGTGCGTGAGGCACCGCGCATGCCGCCGAATGCGGAGTCGAAGAAGGCGGCTTTCGCCATTCCGCGCACCGCAGGCTCCGACGCTCCGGACTCACTGAGTATTTCGTGAATCAATTCATCTATTACTGACTCGACCTGACCCTCGGTTGTTTCCTTGGATGACTCGGTCGCCATGTTCCCCCACCTTCGCCTGCTGTCGCTGCTTGGCGGCCTGCCCTGCCGAGCAGGCATTGCCTAACCTCGGCAGGGCGGGCCAGATCGTGCCGCAGGTGCGAGCCTGGCAGGCACCTGCTCGATGGAAAGGACTAACCGTTTATCCCGGCTCGGCTGTTAGCGTCCCGCGAAGGCCGCGAAAATGAGCGGGTTCTCGATGACGCCCTGGTGCTCCTCACCGCGACGCCGCATCAGCGCCGCGAGGAGCAGCGGATGCTCGATGCCGCGGTCGCCGCGGTCCCGCTTGCGCCGCATGAGCGCCGCCAGGAGCAGCGGATTCTCGATCACCGGGCGGTCACCGTCATCCCCGCGACCCATGAACCAGGAGATGAGCTCTTCCTCCGCCATCTCGGTCATCGGGCTCTGCTCTGCCGTTGATGTCATTAATCCCCCTTCACCCGTAGTCCTGCATAGGCACATCCGGACACCAGGCCGCCGCGAAGCCACCTCGGCCGCTCTGCTGACCTCCGGCTATATCCCCTGGCCCGACCTGTCGAGCCTCATCCCCAGCGGGTGACGCTCTGCTCAGGGATGCAGACCTTGGCCTGCCTTGACCAAAGCCTCCGTATGCGGCGGCGTGGCGGGGGCACATCTTGACCATGAGCCATTCAGGGGAACGACATGGCGGGTCGGCCGACGGTAGCCTCGAGCGGCGAATCGGCGCGCTCGAAGACCGCCTCGACACCTTGATCGACGCCGTGGACACGCTGGCACGCGGCCTGGAAGACGGGCCGCTGGCCGAGCCGCCTGCCCACCCGGACGAGGCGGCGCGGCGCTCACGTGAGTTGCTGCTGCTAGCCAAGCGTCGCAGCGCCGGGCCTGACTGAGCCGAGCTAGCCTCGGGAAAGCCGCACGCTGAAGGTAGCGCCAGGCTCAAGCTCGGCAAGCCTATTCTGATAACCGATGGTGATCGGCGGAGCGGCCGATGGCGGCACCGTGACCTCGAGCCAGTTCCCGGAAATGCGGATCTTGATGCCCCAGTGGCCGCGGTAACGGATGGTCAGGCTGAGGCCGGGTGCCTGCGGCGGCAGGCAGGGGTTGAGCCATAGCACGCCGGCGCGGGCCTCGATTCCGGTGTAGCCGCAGGCCACCAGGTTGACGGTGCCTGCCATGGCGCCGAGGTGAATGCCCTCGGCAGTTGTGCCGCCCTGGATGTCGGCCACGTCGCTGGCGAGCGCCTGGGTGAACAGCTCCCACGAGCCAGGCCGGTTAGCCCTGGCCAGCACCCACGAGTGCACGACCCGGCTGAGGGTCGATCCGTGCGAGGTTCTGCGCAGGTAGTAATCGATGGTGCGGGGAATGAGTGCCGCCTTCCACGAGTAGCCGAGCCTGGCAAGCAACCCGCAGAGTTCCTCCGCCGACAGCAAGTAGAAGAGCATCAGCACATCTGCCTGTTTGGATGCTTTGTACTGGTTTGTACTATCAGATTCGGCTTCCAGTATCCGGTCAAGCCGCTGGATGTCGCCGTACCTGTCCAGGTAACCGTCCCAGTCGAGTTCCGCCAGCCGCTCATAGCCTTCGAACTGGCTGATGACCCCGTCCTCGTGGAACGGCACGAACATGCGCCTGCTGACGTCTTCCCAGCGGGCAATCTCCGCCGGGCCGAGGTCGAGCTCCCTGCTGAGCGCGGCCCGGTTCTGCTCAGGCAGCCTGCCGAGCAGTTCCATGGCGTGGCAGAGCACCCATACGGCCATGACATTGGTGTAGGCGTTGTTGGCCAGTCCGGGCATGGCCAGCCACGGGTAGCCGTCGTGGTATTCGTCGGGGCCCATGACTCCCTCGATCACGTAACGGCCCCGTGCCTCGTCGTAGCGGGCGATGCTGGCCCAGAACCTCGCGATCTCCAGAAGCATCTCGGCTCCGTAACCGCACATGAAGTCAAGGTCGCCGGTGAACTCGTAGTAGGTCCACAGGTCATAGGCGATGGCCGCGTTGACATGGCGCTGCCGTGTTGAGTAGTCAGGACGCCAGCGGCCCGAGCGCGGATTCAGGTGGACGGTCTGGCTTTCCTCGCGGCCATCTGACCCGCTTTGCCAGGGGAACATCGCGCCCTTGCAGCCGCAGTCGCGCGCGGCGCGGCGGGCTTCAGGGAGCCTGCGGTACCGGTAGCGGAGCAGCGAGCGGGTGAGTTCGGGGATGGTGAAGGACAGGTAAGGGACGGCAAACAGGCCGTCCCAGAACACATGTCCCCGATAGGCCTCGCCGTGCAGTCCGCGCGCCGGTATTCCGACATCCATGTCGACCGTGTTGTCGGAAATTGTCTGCATGAGGTGGAAAACGTGCAGGTTGAGGATGAAGCTTGCCTGCTCTTCTCCTGCCAGGTCCAGGTGGAGCCGGTTCCACAGGTTGTCCATGTGCACCACGTGCGCATGCAGCAGGCCGGGGAAGTCTTCCGCCCTGGTGAGCGCGCGCCGTGCTTCCATGCCAGGTTCGGAAATCGCCGGATCGCGCGAGGTGTAGATACTGACCGTCTTCTCGATCAGCAGCGGCAGGGACTGCCGTGCCAGGACCTGGATTACCTGGGAGATCTGCCAGCCTGACCGCTCCACCCGCCGGATATCAGCCTGATGGTCCCCGGTGCGGACCTCGGTGCGCGCAGCCAGCGCGATGTGGATCCGCGACTGCGTCGTCCTGGTGCGCAGCCCGATCGTCTTGCCGTCGACCTCCTCGAGTTCCGGCGCCTCCAGGTGCTGGCTCGCCAGTTCCCGGTACCTGGCGATGCCGGTGTTGGCGACCCCGCCGTCCAGGCCGGAGCGGATCTCCACCCGGCCCGACCAGTCCTCGGGAATGATCGTGGTCTCCATGGCCGCCAGGTGCGGATTGTCCATGCTCGCCAGGCGCCGCTGGACCAGGCGGGTGTGCCTGCCATGCTGATCCCGGAATCGCAGCGAGCGGGTGAGCACTCCCTGCCGCAAGTCGAGGTCTTGCTCGTACTCAAGCAGGTCGGCGGCGTCCGCGCGGAACCACGGGCCGCCTTCGACGCGAAAGGTGAGCGGCAGCCAGTTCGGGATGTTCACCAGGCTTTCGCTCTCCACCAGCTTGCCCGCGATACGGGTAGTCAGGCGGTTGAACACCCCGTTGATGTAGGTGCCAGGGTAGTGGATCGCGCCTGCGCTGGCCTCGGGCGCGGCACCCCTGGTGGCGAAGTAGCCGTTTCCTGTGGTGCACAGCGTCTCGCGCATTCGCTCCTCGGCCGGAGCAAATCCCGAGTACACCAGGTGCCAGGTCCCCCGGCGGGCGACCGCCGGATGAATGTCCACCGCACGCAGCAATCCAGGGGCACTCGCGGCTGGAGTACCCGTATCCGCCATGGCATCCCCCCGGTCCAGGCCAGTACGCGCTCTCCCCTATCCTGCCCAGGCACGTCTTCGGTGACCCGCGAGGCACCGGGCACGCCGCGAAGGGAGCCACGGCTGACCTCGTTAGCCGCTGATCGTGACGACCCTGGCCGTGGCCACCTCGGCGTCCTGAAACTGCCAGTCAAATTTCGCCTGGCCGGCTTCACCAGGCACGGGCAGGCGCATCGCGAAGGTGACCGATCCGCGGGCCGGTATCTGCCGGACGGCACCGCAGTTCAGGTAGTAGCGCCTGGTCACGTACGAGTTCCTGCCCGCATGCGAGAACACCCCGAGGTACTCGGTGTAGGAAGGGCAAGGCATCAGCCGCACCGGCGCGCTGCCCTGATTGCTCACAGTCACCGTGTATCCGACGGTGGCACCGGCACGCAGGCGGACGGGCAGTGCCGCGGTCACGGTGAGCACATTCAGTGCAGACCTGCTGCCAGGAGCCGGGGCGGGTTCCGCCGCGAACTGGCCGACCGCGAGGCCGCACACGAGGTTAAGCGCGCTCGGAAACCGCACCAGGACTCGCCCGCCGCGGACGGCGAAGAAGAGCTCGCGGTAGAGCGCCTTGCCTCCCGAGGTGATCGCGGCGCAGCCGTCGGCGTAGGCCAGCGTAAGCAAGCCGCTCTCGCCTGGCCGCAAGTTGGCCGGACCGGTTCCGCCAAGTCCGGTCACGTGCCTGGCGGCACCGGCCAGTGTCGCGGTCCCGCCGCCGGGTAGCGGCCCGGTCACAGCCGCTGGCCACCCGGCCAGCGTGCACGGGCGGTCGCTGTGATTGGTCAGCACGACCTCGGTAAACATCGTGCCCGCGGCCGGCCCGCCGCGGCCCGGCCGGCCGGATAGCTGCCTGGCCAGGCAGCGCGGATAGGCGGGCCGCACCGCCGGCGAAGGCGGTACGTACGCAGGCGCCTTGCGGTTAAGCCACGGCACGACGCCAGCACGGTGCGCTGCCCCCGCCGCCGCCGGCGCGCAGCCGGCCGCCACCAGCGCGGTCACGATCAGGGCGGCCGGTATTCTCTTCACGTCTCGCATGCCAGTTATGACTCGCCTGGTCATCGGCTGGTTGCAAGCGACTCGATCCGTGACCTCGCCGCCGGTCAGCCGCCGAGCGTGCGGGTGAAGCCGGCCGGAATCACCAGGTTGTCCGCATCTAGGTCGGCAAGCGAGGAGCAGCCGAGCCCGAGCAGCGCCGAGTCGATGCCGTTGCGCAGGATGTCGAGCACGTTCTCCACGCCCGCCTGGCCGTTCGCGGCCAGGCCCCACAGGTAAGCGCGTCCGATCAGCACCGCGCGGGCACCGAGCGCGACGGCCTTGACGACGTCATTTCCGCGCCTGATGCCGCCGTCGAGCAGCACCTCGACCTGGTCGCCGACGGCATGGGCGATGCCTGGCAGTACCCGGATCGTCGCTGGCGTGCCGTCCACGTTGTTGCCGCCGTGATTGGACACCGAGATCGCCGTCACGCCCGCGTCGACCGCGCGCTTAGCGTCATCGACCCTGGTGATGCCCTTCAGCAGGAACGGCCCTGCCCACTGCTCGCGCATCCACGCGACATCGTCCCAGGACGGCGGCGGCGTCCCCATCCACTGCCCGTAGGCGCCGAAGAAGCCGGGTGCCTGCTGGCCGTCGGGTGCCAGGTTGGGCACGGTCAGCTCGGGCAGGTGACCGGTCCGCAGGTAGCTGGCCAGCCACCTGGGCCGGCTGAGACCTTCTGGTGCCAGCCGCAGCAGTTCGCGCGGCGTCAGCTTCTCCGGGATATGCGGGCTGCCCCAGTCGCGGCCGTGCGAGAAGGACCAGTCAAGGGTGGCGATCACTCCGGCCGCTCCGGCCCGCCGTGCCCGCTCCAGTTGAGCCGCGATCTGCTCGCGGCCGCCGAGCCAGTACATCTGGAAGAAGGTCTGCGGGTTGGCGGCGATGACCTCTTCCATCGGCTTGCTGGCGAAGGAACTGAGGCCGATGGCCGTACCGCGAGCGGCCGCGGCCCGCGCGACGGCGACCTCGCCGTCGGGATGAACGGCCTGGACACCGGTCGGCGAGATGATCACGGGCAACGCGATCTGCTGGCCGAGCACGGAAGTGGCGAGGTCACGGCGAGCGCAAAGGCCGGCCACGTGCGGCGCGAAGCCGATCTCGTCAAAGGCTGTCACATTGTCGCTGACAGTCAGGCCTTTTTCTGTGCCCGCCAAGAGGGCACCATAGACTGACTTTGGCAATCGCTTACGAGCACGGCGCTGCGCTTGCGCCACCGTTTCGAACCAGGCATTGCTCATGAAGGTTTCTCCTGCTTGGTCGCGGCTGACCGCGACGCCTGGTCGATGTGCAGGTGCCGCCAGGCGATGACCGGCCGTAGCGGGGCAAGCGTGCGCGCCGCCACGCAGCCGGACCAGACGCCGCACCCGTAGGCGAGGTCGTCGGCGATCCTGGCGAGCGTGAAGCGCACCGGGTCGAGCGTCCGCGTGCTCCCGGCCCAGGCAGCGAGCGGCGGCCCGATCAGCAGCGACACAGCCGCCGCCTTCCTGCCGCTGCGGCCGGCGCCGAGCAATCCGCCGGCCAGCAGCGGTGCGGCGAACTGTGTCGCATAGCGGCCAAGACCTAGCCAGGTCTGCCGCGTCGCGGTTACGGTGGCCACGGTCAGCCCGCTGGTCGGCACGTCAGCGCGGCGCAGCCAGGTGCCCGTCGTCACCAGCGCGGCGCCGAAGGCGGCGGCCGCCGGCGCTGGCCGCCTGGCCAGCAAGGCGGCGACCGTCACGGCCGGCCATGGCGCAATCACCAGGTGGACGACGGCACCCCGGTGCCGTCGCGCAAGCGGCGCGGCCGAGGTGCCGTAACGGTATCTTCTGGCCAGCAAACCCGGCCAGGAGGCTGGCTCATGGTGCGGTACCTGGACGGCCGGGTCATAGCGGATCCGCCAGCCCGCCTCGTGCAAGCGCCAGACCAGGTCGACGTCCTCACCGACCCGCATCGACTCGTCGAACACCTTGCCGTCGCGCGCCACCGTGAGCAGGGCCGCCCTGCGGGCGAGCACGGCGGCCGTGGGCACGTAAGAGACGGCGGCCCCCGGCATCACCCGTCCAGGCCTGCCGCCGAGGTCGAGCGCGCCGTTCGCCTCCGTGTACCGGCCCGCCGCGGTACTCAGCGCCCGTCCGGTGATCCTCGGGGCCGCGACCGCGACGAGCGGGTCGGCGAAGTGAGCCGCGAGCCTGGCGATCCAGTCAGGCTCGGGCTCGCAGTCGCTGTCAAGGAACGCCACCAGGTCACCTGAAGCCATAGTGAGCCCGGTGTTCCTCGCCGCGCCTGGACCGCCGTTGGTCTCGCGGCGTACCAGCCGGGCACCGTGCCTGGCGGCGGCCATGGCCACCCCCGCCCGGTCGGCCGAGGCGTCGTCAACGACCACCACCTGGTGCGCACCGCCGAGCGCGGCCAGGCAACGCTCCAGCATTTCGGAACGGTCCCGTACCGGAATTATCACGGTGACCGCGGGAACGGTCTGCAGGGCAGGCGGCACCGGGTGGGCAAGCCCCGTGTCGGTGAGGTACCTGGCCAGGGCACCGCTCGCGGGCGTGGTGACCGGGCCTGGCTCGAGTTCGCGCCACGCGGCCTGGCCGGCCTTGGTGAGCCTGGCGACCCTGGCCGGGGATCCGCCGAACCACAGCTCCTCGGTCAGGCGCCTGGTCCACGAGTCGAGTTCGACCCGGAATCCGGCAGGCAGCGGGCACTGGCTCACAACGCCAGCCCGCCGTCCGCCGCCACCACCGCGCCCGTCATCGCGCTGGCGCCCTGGCCGGCCAGGAACGCGAGCACGGCGGCGATCTCAGCGGGGTCAAGCAAGCGCCCGAACGGTTGCTGGCCGGCGAAGCTCGCGGCGCTGGGAAGTCCGTACAGCCTGGCGCTCTCGGCCAGGATCGGCGTGTCAGTCGAACCAGGGCTGACGGCGTTCGCGGTCACCCCGGTGCCGCCGAGTTCGGTGCCAAGCGCCCTGACCAGGCCAGCGACCCCGGCTTTGGCGGCGCAGTAGGCGGCAAGCATCGGCAGCCCCCTGGTCGCGGCGGCCGAGGCCACGGCAAGGAATCGGCCGGCCCTTGGCTCTGGCCTGCGAAGCAGGGCAGGGATCGCGGCCCGCGCGAGGTTGAGTACGCCGCCGAGATCGATGTCGATCACGGCCCGTTCCCGCTCGGCAGGCACCTCCCACTGCGGCACTCCCCCGGCGATCACCCCGGCTGCCGCGATCGCCGCGTCGAGCCCGCCCCAGCGTTGTTCCGCTTCGGTCACCGCCGCATCCAGAGCTTCCTGGTCACGCACGTCGGCGCGAAAACCAGCCGCCCGCTCGCCCGCCTCGCTTACCACGGTTGCCAGTTCCGCCGCCGTGCCCATCGGATAGGGCAGCGCCGGGTCGTCGCCGGCCATGTCGACGGCGAGCACCGACCAGCCCTGCCTGGCCAGGGCAAGCACGGTCGCCGCGCCTATGCCGCGAGCGGCGCCGGTGACGATCGCGACCCGCTCGCCGCCGGCCATCAGCCGCTCCCTGCGGTGAATCCCGACAGGGGACTCTGGTCGCACGCCCGGTCAGGAGGGCGCCGCGCAATGGTGACTGGTACCTTCGAGCGGCGATGCGAGTGGTCGGGCGAAGGCCGCGGCGGGGCACTGGAAGTTCGCGCGAGCGCCGCCTCGCCGTGACCGCGCACGCACTCGGGGTCAGGCCCGTCGAGCGGCAGGCCGGTGAAGAACTTCGCGGCCATGCAGCCGCCACGGCAGGCGTCGTAGGCCGAGCATGACGTGCACGCGCCTGCCGATTGCGGCGCGCGCAAGCTGGCGAACAGCGGCGAGTCCCGCCAGACCCGCTCGAAGCCGCCCTCGTCACATGCGCTGCCCGCAAGGAAGCTTTCGTGGATCGCGAACGGGCAGGCGTAGACGTCACCGACCGGATCGATGAGGCAGACGACCCTCCCTGCGCCGCACAGGTTGAGGCCTGGCAGCGCCCCGTCGCCGTAGCCGGCCAGGTGGAAGAAGGAGTCGCCGGTGAGCACGCTCTCCCCGTTGGCGACCAGCCAGTCATGCAGCATCCGCTGCTGCGCAGGCGTCGGACGGAGTTCGTGCCACACGCTCGCGCCGCGCCCGGCCGGACGGAGCCTGGTCAGCCGAAGCTGAGCGCCGAACCGCCTGGCCAGCGCCGCGAACTCGGCTAGCTGAGGTGCGTTCTGGCGGGTAACGACCACGGAAAGCTTGAAGCCCGCGAACCCCGCTTCCGCCAGATTGGCCATCGCCGCAAGCGCGGTCAGGTAAGAGCCCGCCCCGCGCACGGCGTCGTTGACCTCCGCCGTCGCGCCGTCGAGGGAAATCTGCACGTCCACGTAATCCGAGGCGGCCAGCCTGCGTGCGATCGGCGGAGTTATCTTGAGGCCGTTGGTAGAGAACTTGACGCCGACCTGATGCGCCACGGCATAGTCGACGAGGTCCCAGAAGTCGGGGCGCACGGTCGGCTCGCCACCGCCGATGTTCACGTAGAACACCTGCATCCGCGCAAGTTCGTCGATCACCGCCTGGCACTGAGCGGTGCTCAGCTCACGCGGATCGCGCCGGCCGGACGACGACAGGCAGTGCACGCAGGACAGGTTGCAGGCGTACGTGAGCTCCCAGGTGAGGCAGATCGGCGCCGAGAGCCCGCCGGCGAACTGCGCGGTAAGCGATGCGGTCATGGCGAGCCGTCCCTTGTCGTGATCATCGCGGACCCGGCCAGCGCGGCGAGGGCTCGCTCGTACGCGGGCAGCGCGGGAGCGCCCACTCCGGCCGACTCGCACGCCGACCTGGCGCTCGGATGTTCCGCGAGGCCCTGGACGACGGTCAGCAGCAGCGGGTCTTTCAGGAACGACAGCCGCCTGGTACCGAAGTGATAAAGCAGTGCGCCGAACGGCTCGGGACGCACCGCTACCCGGTCGGCCAGGCACCATGGCCGGTCAAGGTCGAACTCGGGTGAGCTAGTAGACACCGCACATGCCGTCGATGGAGATCTCCTCGACCAGGAGTTCCTCGGTCAGCGAAGTATCGGAGTCGGCTTGGGTACCTGCCGTGCCGGGTTCGGTCATGCGCTCGGCTGCGAGCACTGCGCTGTCTGCCACGCTACCTCCCTGTTATGGCACCGGGTGCCAGTAAGAGGCACCATAGAGGCACTCGGTGCCATAGTGCAAGGGTGCACGCAACCAACACCGATGACGCACGCGGGCGCGGCGCGAGGGTCCGGGCCGGGCGGCGCAGGATCACCTCGCGCGCGGAACTCGAGCAGGTGGCTTTCGACCTGTTCGAGCAGCGGGGATTCGAGCAGACCACTGTGGAGGACATCGCCAGCGCCGCGGGCATCGGCCGCCGTACCTTCTTCAGGTATTTCGCCTCCAAGAACGAGGTGCCCTGGGGCGACTTCGACGGCGAGCTTGCCCGCATGCGCCGCAGGCTCGCCGCCACTCCGCCGCAAGCACCGCTGATGGAGGCGATCAGGCAGGCCGTCGTGGACTTCAACAAGATGCCCGCCGAGCAATGGCCCGCGCACCGCAGGCGGATGACCTTCATACTCGGCGTGCCCGCGCTGCAAGCCCACTCGACCCTGCGCTTCGCCGCCTGGCGTGCGGTCATCGCCGACTTCGCCGGCCAGCGCACCGGCCAGCGGCCCGATGACCTGCTGCCAAGTACGATCGCCCACGCGATGCTCGGCGTCGCGGTCGCGGCCTACGAGCAGTGGCTGGCCAGTCCTGACGCGGATCTGTGCGAGTTGCTCGACGCCGGCGTCCGAGCGCTTCGATCCGCTTTCGCCTCTTCCGGCGAGTAGCAAGTCTGGTTACGGTATACAACACGAACTGGAACAGGTTCTATCGGGAACTGCCATGAGGATGAGGGTATGAAGACCAAGGCCGCCGTGCTGTATGGCACGAACGAGAAATGGCAAGTCGAGGAAGTGGAGCTCGATGCGCCGCACACCAGGGAAGTACTGGTCAAGCTCACCGCGAGCGGCTTGTGCCACTCAGACGAGCATCTGGTCACCGGCGACATCCCGATCCCGTTCCCCGTCATCGGCGGCCACGAGGGTGCGGGCATCGTCGTCGAAGTCGGGCCAGAGGTTGACCACGTCAAAGAAGGCGACTCGGTCGTGCTCAGCTTCCTGCCCGCCTGCGGCCGCTGCTCCTACTGCGCCCGTGGCATGCAGAACCTCTGTGACCTTGGCATGTTCCTCATCAACGGCCCGCAGCTTGACGGCACCTACCGGTTCCGCTCACGCGGCCAGGACGTCGGCCAGATGTGCCTGCTCGGCACCTTCTCCGAGTACACCGTGGTGCCTGCGCAGTCGGTCGTGAAGGTCGACGACGGCACCTCGCTCGACAAGGCCGCGCTGGTGGGCTGCGGCGTGACCACCGGATATGGCAGCGCCGTGCGCACCGCGGAGACCAAGCCTGGCGACACGGTCGTGGTCATGGGCATCGGCGGCATCGGCATCAACGCGGTGCAGGGCGCGAGGATCGCCGGGGCGCGGAACATCATCGCGATCGACCCGGTGGAATTCAAGCGCGACAAGGCAAGGGAACTCGGTGCCACCCACGTGGCGGCGAGCGTCGAGGAGGCGGGCCCGATCGTCGGGCTGCTGACCAGGGGTCAGATGGCCGATTCGTTCATCATCACCACCGATGTCGCGGAGGGCGCCTACGTCGGGCCGGCGCTTGACCTGGTCGCCAAGCGGGGCAAGGTGATCGTGACCGCCGTCGGCCACCCGGCGGAAACTCAGATCAGCGGCTCACTGTGGATGCTCACGATGATGGAGAAGCAGATCCGCGGTTCGCTTTACGGCTCGTCCAATGCCCAGCACGACGTTCCCCGTATGCTCGAAATGTACAACAACGGTCAGCTCAAGCTGGACGAACTGATCACTCGGGAGTACGCACTCGAGGAAGTCAACCAAGGCTATGAGGACATGAGGAACGGACTCAACATCAGGGGCCTGATCCGGTACTGAACTGGCGGCACGCCTTTATCTCTTTATAGGGGATGTCAGCTACCACGCTCTACGCCACGAACGGCACCGGCTTACGGCTCGATCGCGGCGGGAACCTCCATCGGCGGCGCGTGGCCACCGTTGCAATGGCACGCCTTTTATACCGGAACCATCCCTGGCAGCAGCGCCGACGACTGGTACGTGCTCTGCAAGAAACCTGACGCGAACCTGGGTTTCGGCAGCCGCCGTTTCATGAACTCCCCTGCTCCAGCTTGATGGCGAGCTTGATCAGGTCGCTGGCCTGGTCGCGGAGCCGCCCGGCGACCTGGGCGGCGGCGCTGGCAGACTGCCGGGGCACCGTGACCGTCCAGGTGTCAGGATCCGCGTTGCCGTGCCGCTCGATCTTCACCTGGCGGGCGGCCGGATAACGCTGCAGGGCAGCCTCCAGGTACTCGGCATGCAGTGCCTGGACCGTTTCCGCGATCGTGGCGCTGGCGGCGCGGTGGTCCTGTTCGGCTTGCTTGCCGCGCGCCGGGTAGACCTTGCCGTCACCGCCGGTCACCTCTGGCACGTCAGAACCGCTCAGCTGCCTGAGCCAGCCGGCCACCGCGGGCCGCGACACCTTGAACACCTCGGCGATCGTCGCCTGCGACCAGCCGAACTGCGCCTGGAGCCTGCTGGCGAGCACCGCCTTGACCCGCGAGGATGCCTGCGGCCTGGTCACCATCAGCGCCACGGCGGCCCGGTGAGCGGACTCTTCGTCGACCGCGTCCTGGTCGACTTTCACCTCGGCGGCCGAGATGGTCTTCTGGTTACGCGGCGGACTGGCCAGCCACTGGAGGCGCTGGCTGCCGTCAATCAGGACCGGACCACCCTCATTGCGGTAGGCCGCAATAACCACGGGAGCAGACAGCGGGCTGTCGGGATCCATTCGCGCGCCGAGAGTTTCGAGTTCGCTGTCCGTCAGGTTGTCCCACGGCTCGACGGCATTAGCCAGCAAATCCGCGATGACATACTGCTCAGGTTCCGCGCTCATGCCGCTCCCGCTCATCCGCTTCGCCGCGTCATGACGCCCGCACCCGGATGAGGTCATTCACGACGCCTTTGCAGCCTACCTATTCGCCGGCGCGGTGACGCCGGCCGATCCCCCGCCGCACTGAGCGAAGATGGCCTGCACGATCTGTACATGATCCGTGCCTGCCTGAACCCCCGGCATGATCGCTCCAGTGCCGGTCCTGGTCGCACTCGCGCCCGCTTCTCGCGTCCAGTGCGCGGCAGGACTCAGCCCGTCTTGATGATTCCCGGGCACTTCCAGGCCGCGCTGACTACCTGCTTGCGCGGGCGGTACATGCGCAAGATGAGGAACCAGGGGTGCCTGGCTGATGTCGGCAGCCAGCTGGCTTCCTTGGCGCCCCCTGGTGACCTGGGCTGGAGGTAGATCGTCAGCCCGCCGTCAGGCCTGGTGACCAAGCCAGGAGTACGGTCGCCGACCGAGTACCTGCGGGCCGGGTTCGGTATGAGGTTCAGGTCATTTTCCGTGTAAGCGGTCAGCGACCAGAAGGCGTCGACCGGCGGCAGCGACTCCGCGGCAAAGCGCAGCTCGTAGCGGCCGCGTGGTGACAGCTTGTTTCCTTCCGCGTCATCGAAGCTGACCAGGTAGACGGCTTCTTCTGGGTCGTTAGCGAGGATGCCGGCCAGTGACTGGTCGGCGGCGCGCTGCAGGTAGTCATCGCCGAGCCTGCCTTCCTCTGGAGGCGGGTACCGCCAGCCGTTCACGACGGTGGCCCAGCTTCCGCCGAGGAACTGCTCGCGCAGGGTCGGCATGCCGACCTGGGCGGCACGCAGCAGCGCACGCTTGATCACATCAGGCTGAGCCTCGACGTCCAGCCCTGGCCCGACGCCGATCCTGGCGAACTGCCGAAGCAAGATCTCGTGGTGCGGCGGCGGCGGGTTCTCGGCCAGCATCGCATTGAGGCTCGTCCACGGCGCGAGCGGGTCATCCTTCGGGTCAGGCGGTGCGTAGACATCGCGACGGGCGCGCGGCTTGGCTCCCGGTTTTCCCCAGGATTTCAGCGGCGTGAGCCCGAACTGCTGTACCAGCGAGCGCACCTGCGGCAGATCATCCTCGCCATCGACCAGGGTACGGCCGAACACCAGCGCCCACCGCGTGGGCGACTGAGCTGTTTTGCGGACGCCTGGCGGCAGCTTGCCCTTCCAGCCGGGTCCGGTGATCGCGAAGTGCCCGGCCTTGCTCCCCGTGGTGCGCTGGCCCACGTAGTCGAAGTTGTCCGAGGCGAAGTCCACGAGCTCGAAGGTGAAGTAACGGCTGCCCATGTTCGGGTGCCACAGGATAACCGGCTCGGACAGGTCGATCCATGCAGCCGAGTACAAGGTGTCATTGTTCGGGCACCCGCCGTCACGGAAGGAGTCGTCGGCGAGCTCGCTGGCATGCCAGAAGTGGTTGACGGCGGCATAAGGCACCCGTGCCTGGTTCCTTGGCTCGGTGACCCAGTCATGCCGCAGCCTGGCGTTATAGATGTAAGGGAAGCCGTAGATGAACGCCTGAAGCGCCGTGCTGTAGGCGTACTCCGATCGCCAGTCTTCCACCTGTCCGCGCAGGATCGGAGTGACCGCGTCCCTGAGCATCGCGGTGGCCATCGGAAGCTGCCTGGCCTTGCGCAGCGCCGCCTCGATCTCGGCGGCGGCCTTGCCCGCCGGTGCCTCGACGTGCGCGGTGAGTGCTGGCAGGCCAGGAAACTGCTGTACACGACCGAGCACATGGTCAGCCATCCAGCCGCGGGTCCTGGCGGCCCGGAGCGCCGGGACCGATCCCGGTCCGTCGCTTCCCGGTTTGTCACTGCGCTTACGCGTCGATGTTTGCGGCATGAGCGATCTTCCCCCCGGAAGCCAACGTGCCGAGCCTGACCCGGCCATGGTGCCCGGCGATCGCGGTTCGTGCTCATCCATGCCGGGTGAACTTGCGGCCGCCCGGCCGGGTACCCGCCCGACCTCCCGCGGGGCGCGGCGTCGTCGAAGAGCACGGCAACCACGTAGGTGGCCAGGAAGGTCGGAGCGCCAGCGAAGTAGGCGATGTCGTAGGGGCTTCCCGCCGCCGGCACGACGACAGCGACACCGGTAGCCAGCAGTGCTTTGACAAGATTGGCCTGGGCGAGGTAGCCAGCAGGACACTCGGAGGTTTGCGTTGCGTATGCAAGGCCGGTGCTGCCGGTAGCGCCGAGTGCCATGCTGCCAGGCCCACTACCTGCTGCGGGTCGGTCAGTCCGTTGGACCAGGTGAAGTAGATGATTCCGCCGGGGTGACAGGTGCTGATCACATCGGCGGCGGTGGACACGCCCTGACCGTAAACGCCTGATTGGCGGCCGCGGTCGCTGCCGAGCTGTCAGTGGCGGGCTTGACCAATTTGCGCGCCTCTTGCGCATCGACTGGTCCGAGGCCGAACGACGGGCACAGGGCCGCTAGCCCGCAGGCACCGCAAGCCGGGGTGCGAGCATGGCAAACCCGGCGGCCATGCCAGATCACCCGGTGCGAGACCGGCGTCCATTCCGGAGCTGGCAGCAGTGCGGCCACGTCACGTTCGATCTTGTCCGGGTCGGAATACGCAGTCCATCCGAACCGCCGGGCAAGCCGCGCGAAATGAGTGTCGACGGTAATGGCCGGCTGCCCGAAGGCATCACCGATCACCATGCTGGCGGTCTTGCGGCCCACTCCGGGCAGCGTGAGGAGTTCTTCGAGCGCGCCTGGCACCTGACCGCCGAACCGGTCGCAAAGCGCCTTGCCTATGTTGATCAGCGTGCCTGCCTTGGCACGGAAGAATCCCGTGGACCTGATCAGCGCCTCGAGCTCGTCGCGGTCCGCGGCGGCGTAATCGGCAGCGGATCGGTACCTGGCGAACAGCGCAGGACTCACTTCGTTGGCGCGCCGGTCTGTCGACCTGGCAGCCAGAATCGCCGCCACCAGCAATTCCAGTGCGCTGGAGAAATTGAGCTCGATTCGCGCGTCCGGATACAGCACGGCCAGCTCACGGTCGATGAGCCTGGCCCGCTCGGCCACTTCACTGCGGCGCGTTCCCTGCGCTCCCATAGTCTGGGCATCCCGCCAGGAATCAGTGACCAAACCAGGGAGGCACCATGCTAGGCGTCAGCTGGGATACCGTCCGGCTGTTCCTGCATGTGCTGGCGGCCACCGTGTGGGTTGGCGGGCAGATCACGCTCGCCGCCCTGGTTCCCGTGCTGCGGCGCATCGGCGGCACGGTACCTGCCGCTGCCGCCAGGCGATTCCGTCAGGTCGCCTGGCCCGCCTTTGGCGTGCTCGTGATCACCGGAATCTGGAATGTGGTCGCGGTGCGACCGCAGATCCACGGCCGCTACGAGACCACGCTGATCGTGAAACTGGTCGTGGTGCTGATCTCTGGCCTCACTGCGTTCTTGCATGAGAGAGCGCGCAGCAAGCTTGGCCTTGCCGTCTTCGGTGCGCTCACCGCCATCAGCGCGCTGGCCGCGCTGTTTCTCGGCATCCTGCTGGCGGGGTGATTCCCTGAGGCTACTTTAAGGAAACGCGGTGAGCGGCCGGCTGTCGATAATCGCCTGGTACTGCTGTGCGGTCTTGCGGGACCGACGGGCACGATGAAAAGCGAGACCCGGCCCCGGCCGGCATGGCTGATCGGGTAGGTACCCTGCGACAGCAGCGGCGCAAGCCTGTCATCGGAGAAGACTAGCGAGAACTGCTTTTCGGCATCCGTCTTGCCGCTCGGATCGAGGTCGCTTACTCTGCGCAGGATCACGGTCAGCGACCCGTGCTGATGGGCGACCCTGAAGGGCTGGCCGACCAGCGGAATGAACACGGACCGCCGCAAGGCGAGCCCGCCCCGGCCAATTCTCGCTGGCTCGCTCCTGACAGGTCTGGTCCTGCCGGTGGCGGCCATGGCGCGCGGCGCCGGGAGACCAGCCCATGCGGCTCCCGCGAGTGACGCTCCAGAGGCGATAAGCGCCCTTCTCGACATGCCGAAAGTCATGGCGGGCCCTTTCCCGGCTGGGATGACGCGGTAAGTCATGCATAGCACAAGCAATAACCGCGGGCGAGGCTAGCGCGGCGGGACCCAGGACCTGAGTTTTTCTGGGTTGCGCACCGCCCAGATGTGCCAGGCCTGCGACATCTGCCTGATCTGGCAGCGGCTCGGGTATCCATTCGCCGACGTAGCGTTCCCGCCTGGCCCGCGCCGACCTGAGCAGGTCCAGGCAGGAGTTGGTCAAGCTCAGGGCCAGCCAGATCAACGGCTGCGGCTTCTGCACCGACATGCACACCAAGGAGGCGCTGCACGCAGGTGAAAGCCAGCAGCGGCTGAACCTCGTAGCGGCATGGCGGGAGGCCACTGTCTTCACCGCCGCCGAGCGAGCCGCGCTTGAACTGGCCGAGCAAGGAACGCGCATTGCCGACGGCGCCGGCGGTGTAACCGAAGAGGCATGGGCGAACGCGGCGAAGCACTTCGACGAAGAGCAACTCGTCGCGCTAACGACCGTCATCGTCCGGCAGCCCGCCGGCGGCTACCAGCCTGGTCAGTTCGGATGACCATCGCGGCGAGGGCAGAGACGCCATCGTGCCAGCTCTTGTTCAAGCGAAGGAGCAATATTCGAGTGCACCGCCAGACTCGTTTGCGTAGACACCAGCAGAAGATCGCTGAATAGCGGCATTCGTGATCCCGGAGTCGGGCCATTGACGTAGCCTGGCGTCCGCTTAGCTAAGACTGTGACCGCTCTGCGCTTTCGGAAAAGGCAGGAGCGTATTGTAACGCGTCACGCCGGCCGGAAAAAGAAACGCAGATCACGGCCCGCTCCGCGCGAGCTTCCTTCGCAGCCGCGACAAGACTCCCAAGCCGCCGCGCCCGCCCAGGCCCGACCACGTCCGGTGAACGACTATCGCCGGTCAGGCCAGGCCGGCGGGCTCGCGCTGGTAGGGCAGCGGCATGGAAGGGTCCTCAGTTCCGAGTTCGCGGGCCAGGCGGTGCCCGTCGAAGATTGCCTCGGAAATCATTCTCGGCGCGACACAGTCACCGATCCGGTAGACGGCGGCGATGCCGGCGCCGCCGAGTGCGGCCTGGTCTCTGGTCAGGTCGAGGTAAAGCTCATCGCGCGAGACCTGCTGGGTGACGAGGACGATCCCTTCGCATGCCGCGCGCCAGGGCTCGCCGTCCCTGTCGGCACCGTAGACGGCAGAACCTGGATCGATACCTGTGACCGTGGTGGCGTAAACGACCTTGACGCCGGCCTGATGCAGGTGCGCGCGGAGCATGCCGCCTTCCAGGGTCTGGTCACTGACCGGCGATAGCACCGGGTACGTGGTCACGATGGTGGCCTGGTAGCCCTCCTTGGCCAGCAGTTCGGCGAGCGCCGGCGCCATGAAGTAACCGTCGGTGTCGTAGACCACCGCGCGCTTGCCTGCCGGGCGGAGCCCGCGCACGCACAGGTCTTCTGGTGTCAGCACGAAAGGCGGCCCCGCCTGCGCGCCTGGCATCGGCTCGGGGATCCCCGGCTGGACTCCGTCGGCGCGCCAGGCCGAGCCGGTGGCCGCCACCACGACTCGCGCGCCGTAGCCAAGCACGTCAGCGGTGCTCAGCCGCTGTCCGGTGATGACCTGGACGCCGAGCTTGCCCAACTGCACCAGGCGGTAATCAAGTATCCGGCCCCAGTCGCCCAGGGTCGGCAGCCCCCTGATCCAGCTGAGCCTGCCGCCGGCGGCAGGCTCAGCCGCTACCAGGTGGACGCTCGTGTATCCACGCCTGCCGAGTACGACGGCGCACTCCAGCCCGGCCGGGCCGGCGCCGACGACGAGCACGGGTTCTTCGGGGTTTGCCGCCGCAGGAAACGATTCAGGATGCCAGCCACGACGGAACTCCTCGCCCGCGGTTGCGTTCTGCACGCACCCGATGTGATGAAAGGACTCCTCGCGCAGGATGCAGATGTTCGATCCGGTGCACTCGCGGATCTCGTCGTACCTGCCCTGCGCGACCTTCCGCGGCAAGAACGGGTCCGCGATCCCCTGCCTCGCCGATCCGACCAGGTCGATAACGCCGTCGGCCACGAGCCTGGCCATCAGGTCGGGGCTGGAAAACCGGCCGGTCGCGACGACCGGCTTGGCCGTCGCCTCGCGGACCCGCCTGATCCACGGCAGTTCATGCCCCTCCGGGTAGTACCGCGAGGTTCCCGAGTTCTCCGGCCACGTCCCCACCGTGACATCGAACAAGTCCACCAGATCGGCAGCCATCGCGATGAGCTCTAGCATCTCGTCGGCCTCGATGCCGGGAAGGCCGCCGCCCCCGGCGACCCCCGAGTCGCCGTGCAAGGCGATCCTCGTCGCGATCGCGCAGTCCCCGCCGACCTCCTCCCGCACTGTCGCCAGGGTCTCCAGCCAGAATCTTCCCCGGCCAGCCACGCTCCCGCCGTAGCCATCGGTCCGCCGGTTCAGCACCGGCGAGAAGAACTGGGTGAGCAAGTAGCCATGCGCGCCGTACACGTAGACGATGTCGAAGCCGGCGTCACGCGCCCGCCTGGCCGCTTCCGCCCAGTCACGCTGGATCCGCGCGATGTCCTCAGCGGTCAGTTCCTTGGCCAGGCCGCCGTATTGCAGTTCCGATGCCACCTGGCTCGGCGCCAGTCTCGGCAGCCTGGACGTGCCGTTCACGCTGGCCGCCCCGCCGTGAAACAGCTCGAGTCCGGCCAGCGCCCCGCCCGCGTGGATCGCCTCGGCGGTCAGCGCAAGCGCGGCCGCGTGACCGTCATCCCAGAAGTCGGCACTGCACTCAGGAGTCTCGTCAGAATCCGGCGAGATCGCCGCGTACTCGACGCAGACGCCGCCCCAGCCGCCCTCCGCTCGCATGCCACGGAACGCGGCCTGCGACCGCGGCCTGGACGAACCGAAACCTGACGCATGCGGTACTTGGTAGAAGCGGTTGGGCAGCGTCTTGCAGCCGACGGTAACGGGCTCGAACAAGATCGCGTGCCGCGGGTCCATCGGCATCGGTGCAACTCCTTCGCGGCACCGCCCCCCGGCGGCGCGAGCCTCCATCATGCCCGGGAAGCCTCAGCCCCCTCTCACCGCCCCGCGCCAGGCCCCGCGCGCATGTCGGGGAAAATCACGACTGTCGCTTACCGCGGCGGCCGGGCTAGCTTCCATCCATGCCGGGAATGAACTCGGGCCTCAATGTTCACAATCCGGTCGTGGCGCATGCTTTCCACGCGGCATTGATCAGGCAGGGAATCATCGCCTTGCTGATCCTCGGCATCGCGGTCGTGATCTGGGCAGCGCTCAGGTTACGACGCCGGGTCGCCGGCCGGTACGGCGAGCCTGCTGACACCGGTTACCCGGCCGAGCCGGCCGGCCGCCGCATGCTGCGGATCGGGTTCGGCATCTTGTGGATCTTCGACGGCTTGCTCCAGGCCCAGTCGGCCATGGCGATCGGGCTGCCTTCACAGGTGATCGAGCCGATCGCCGCCGCCTCGCCAAGGTGGGTGCAGCACCTGGAGAACTGGAGCGCGACAGCGTGGTCGTATCACCCGGTTCAGGCTGGCGCCTCGGCGGTGTGGATTCAGATCGGCATCGGAATCTGGCTGCTGGCGGCACAAGGTGGTATTTCTTCCCGGCTGGCTGGATTGGCCAGCGCAGGCTGGGGTCTGCTCGTCTGGATTTTCGGCGAGGTCTTCGGCGGGATTCTCTCCGGCGGGCAAAGCTGGTTGTTCGGGGCGCCTGGCGCGGTGATCTTCTATTGCGCTGGCGGTGCCCTGATCGCTCTTCCCGTGCGTCACTGGCGAACCGCGCGGCTCGGCCGGATCGTTCTCACCGTCGTCGGAGTGTTCTTCATCGCGATGTCGGTCCTGCAAGCATGGCCTGGCCGGGGTTTCTGGCAGGGCACGCTGGCGGCCGGGCGGCCGGGGACGCTGGCTGGCATGGCCGACGAGATGGCGCAGATGCCGCAGCCAGGCCTGACGTCAAGGCTGGTGAGTGCCTTCGGGACCTTCGACTCCGCGCACGGCTTCGCGGTCAACCTGTTCGTGGTAGTTGCGCTTGCCGTCATCGGCGCCAGCCTGATCGCGGCGCGACCTGGCTTGCTGCGCCTGACCGTCGTCTTCGCCGCGGCGCTGTGCCTCGCTGACTGGGTGTTCGTTCAGGATCTTGGCTTCCTGGGCGGGCTAGGAACCGACCCGAACAGCATGATTCCGCTTCTCATCCTCATGGCCGGCGGCTACCTGGCCTGTACCCGCCAGCCGACTGCCGACAGGGCATCTGGCGCCGAGCCGGCTGGCCGCGCCCTCGCCTGGGCGCCAGCCGCACGGCGCGCGATCGCGACCGCCAGCCTCGGGTCCATGGTGTCCTTCGCCGCACTCGGCGTGATCCTGCTCGGTGCGGCCCCGATGGCCGCGGCCCAGGCCAGCAGCGGAGCCGACCCCATCCTGGCAGAAGCGGTATCGGGGCCGGCCGCTCCGCAAGACCGCCAGGCACCGGACTTCGCGCTGACCGACCAGGCGGGCTTGCGGCGATCGCTGTCGAGCCTGCGCGGCGACGTCGTGTTCCTCACCTTCCTCGACCCGGCGAGCACCGGCGACGGTCCGCTGATCGGGCAGGAGCTAGCCGCCGCCGCGCGCATGACGCGAGCCAGCGCGCGTGACATCGCGTTCGTCGCCGTAGTGCTGAGCCCGGCCGGGCGATCCGTGCGGTTCTTGCGTGCCTTCGACCGGCGCGAAGGGCTCGCCGGACTTCCCGACTGGACGTTCCTGACCGGCCCGGCCGCCGAACTCAGGCAGGTCTGGCGGGATTACAGCGTCTACATTAGCGGCGGAACGCACAACGACCTCGCCTACGTGATCGACAGGACCGGGATCATCCGCGACGAGCTGAGTACCGAGCCCGGTCCTGGGACCGCCGCTACCCGTGCGTCCTTCGCGGCGTTCTTCGCGCAGACGGCCGAGCAAGCGCAGAACTCGGGATGAGGCGGCCATTGCCGGCCGGACGGACGGCCGGAGCCGGCGAACTGGCATCTCGTACCCAGCCGGGGAAAGAATTATGCTCCGCCTAGGCCCGGCATTTCCCGAGTCACCGTCCTGCCGAAGGAGCCTGCCATGAGCGAGGCCGTCACCATGTCCCCCGATCCCCGCCTGAAACTCGACGCTCTCGAGATCTCGCCCCTGGCCGGTGTCGATGCCTGCGTCCTGGTGCTCGGCTCGAAGAGCTACACGAACCGGCATATCGCCATAGCGGCACTGGCCAGCCAGCCGACGGTCTTACGCAACGCCCTGCTGTCGCAGGACACGAGGCTTCTTGCCGCCGCCGTCACCGGGTTCGGGCACGTCGACGTCGGTATCGACGAGGCCGCCAACTCGATGCTCATCCGCCCGAACGGGCGGCCGATGCGTGCTCCCGCCGATCCGGTCGTGATGGGAAATGCCGGGACCGGCCTGCGGGCCCTGATCAGCATGGCCAGCCTGGCCGACGGGCTGACCCAGATCACGGGTAATGCCCGGATGCGGGAACGGCCGGTCGGTGACCTGCTTGACGCCCTGCGGCCGCTCGGAGTGCAGGCCAGGGCGCTGCTCGGGAACGGGTCCCCTCCGGTCGAAGTCCTCGGGGTGAGCCTGCACGGCGGACGCACCAGCATCAGCGGAGCCGTGAGCAGTCAGTTCACGACCAGCCTGCTGCTGAGCGCACCTCTAGCGGCCAGCGACGTCGAGATCTCGGTGACCGACGACATGGTCTCCAAGCCATACATCGACATGACCCTGGCGGCCATGGCACGCTGCGGTGCCCGCGCCGACAGGCGCGGCTACTCCTGGTTCCTGGTCCCCTCTGGGCAGGCATATACCGGCGGCGAGGTCGTCGTCGAGCCCGACGCCTCTGGCATGTCCTATTTCCTGGCCGCTGCCGCGATCCTCGGCGGCCGTGTCCACATCGCCGGCATCGGCTCTGATTCGGCTCAAGGCGATGTCGGGCTGGTGAGCGCGCTCGCCGAGATGGGATGCAGGTCCGTCGTCACCGCGGACGGGGTAACGATCGAGGGCGGCGAGCTGACTGGCATCGAGATCGACATGGAGAACATGCCTGACGTCGTGCCGACCCTGGCCATCGTCGCCGCCTACGCCCGCGGCACCACGCACATCACCGGGATCGGCAACCTCCGGCTGAAGGAGTGCGACCGGATCCAGGCGGTGAGCACTGAGCTGTCGAAGATGGGCGGGACGATAAGCACGACGCGCGACACGATGACCATCAGGGGCGGCGCGGCCCTGCACGGCGCCGGCATCGACACCTACGATGACCACAGGATCGCCATGAGCTTCGCGATCGCCGGCCTCCGCACCCCTGGTGTCGTCATCCGCGATCCCGGCTGCGTCGTCAAGTCCTTCCCTTCTTTCTGGGCCACCCTGGACAGCCTGAGCTCAGGAGCGGCTTCGTGAGTCCGGGGATCTTGCTGGTGCTCGACGGCTGGGGCATCGCACCTCCCGCACGCGGCAATGCCATCACCGCGGCCGCGACGCCCTGCCTTGACGAGCTGGCCAGGAACAGTCACGTCACCACCCTCGCGGCGGCAGGCGAGGCCGTCGGGCTGCCCGCGGGCACGGTCGGCAATTCTGAGATCGGCCACCTGGTGATCGGAGCCGGCCGGCCGCTCGAATACGACAGCCTCCTGGTCGAGCGCGAGGCGCAGGCAGGCAGGCTGCGCGGCCATCGCGCGCTGGTCAAGACGTGCCGTGACCTGGCGGCTTGCGGTGGCACGCTGCACCTGGTCGGCCTCGCGTCCGACGGCCGCATTCACTCAGATATCGCTCACTTCCGTGAGCTGTTACTGGCCGCTGCCAGCGCGGGCCTGACCGAAGTAGCCATCCACGCAATCACGGACGGCAGGGATGTCGCTAGCGGGACCGCGGCCGAGTACCTCGGCCGGCTCGCAGCGTTCACCAGGGACGCCGGCACTGGCACGATCGTGAGCCTGATCGGCAGGAACTTCGCGATGGACAAGAGCGGCAACGCCGAGCTCACCAGGCAAGCCTGCGCACTCGTGCTTGACGCGACGGCCGCGCGCCGCTGCGCCGACCTGGATGCTGCCCTGAGCGGCCTGAACGATGACGACGCGAACCTGCCAGCCATCAGCATCGGCCCGCCAGGTCGCCCTGGCAGGCGGGTGGGCGGCACAGACGCGATCTTGTTCGTGAATTTCCGTTCTGACCGCACCGCGCCGCTGGTGAACATGGCGGCCAGGCGGCTGGCGGAATCGGGGAGAAGCTCGGTGGGGCTGCTGAGCCTGGCACAGTACGACACCGAGCGCCCCGTTCCCGCGCTGGTACCGCGGGCGGACGCTTCCGGCGGCCTGGCGGACGCGTTCAGCCGGTCGGGCGTGCGATCGGCCAGGATCGCCGAGCGCGAGAAATTCGAGCACGTCACGTTCTTCTTCAACGGCCGCGACGGCACGGCCAGGCCGGGGGAACGGCACATCTGCGTGCTGGCCGACACCGAGCCCGACTACGTCGGGACGCCCGGGATGAACGTCGCTGAAGTGGCGACCGCGGTCATCTCAGCAGCGGCTGACCCGGATGTCGACCTCGTCCTGGCAAATCTGGCGAACATCGATGTCGTCGGGCATACCGGCAGCTACCCGGCCACGGTCAGCGCCGTCGAGGCCGTGGACGCCGCGGTCGGCCAGATCGCCGCGGCCGCCCGCGCTTCCGGGCACTGGCTGATCGCCGTCGGCGATCACGGCAACGGCGAGCAGATGCTCCAAGCCGGCAACGGCGGCGCCGAGCGTCCTTACGGCGGTCACACCATGAATCAGGTCCCCTGCATGATCGCCGCGCCGCCCGAGGCGTCGCCGGCGGTTTCTGCCGGTGTCCGCACGCTGGCCGACGTGGCGCCAACCGTGCTTGAACTGCTCGGAGTTCCTCCGACCGACAAGATGACCGGCCGGCCGCTGCTGCGAGCCAGGCCAGCGACATAGGCCAGACAGCCAGAACGGCCAGGAGGCCACTATGGGGATTCAAGACGGACCGATGGTCGTGCTGGTCGGCGATCGTGACAAAGACGAGGCAGGCCACCCGCGTATTACCGAGGCGCTGACCGCGCTCGGCATCCGGCATCGCTGGCAGCCGACCGAAGCACTCACCTCCCGTGCCTGCCTCGCCGACGCGGCCGGAATCTGGGTGGTTCCCGGCTCACCCTACCGCTCCATGAACGGGGCGCTGCTCGCGATCAGCTACGCCAGGGAAAGCGGCACTCCGTACCTCGGGACCTGCGGCGGCTTCCAGCACGCGCTCATCGAATGGGCACGCAACGTGCTCGGCCTGGCCGGGGCCCAGGATGCGCAGTCCGATCCTGATGCCGAGATCCTGCTGATCACGCCGCTGGCCTGCGCGATGCGCGGCGAGGAACGGCCGCTCACGATCGCGGCTGGCAGCAGGCTCGCGGGGATCTACGGACAGCAGGCCAGCACTGAGCTGTACCACTGCTCCTACGGACTAAATCGCGATCTCGCCGGGCTGTTCTCCGGCGGCGACCTCGCGATCGTGGCATGGGACGAGACGGGCGCTCCCCGCGCCGTCGAGCTTGACGGTCACCCGTTCTTCATCGGCACCCTCTACCAGCCAGAGCTGAGCTCGGACCGGACCAGGCAGCACATCCTGGTCCGCGCGTTCGCTGATGCGGTCAGGCGCCGGTCAGGAATCCACAAGCATCAATATAAATAGTTATCGATATTGACGCTCGCCGATCTGGGTCCTAGGGTGGGGGCATCAGGCTGAAAGGAAGGGTGAGCGGATGGCTGAGACAGCGCCTAAGCGGGGCGGCTTCGTGACCGACCGGCGGCTGGTCGCGGACCTGACTGACGGCGGTTGCTGTGGCGCTCCGGCCGAGACCGGCAGCGCCGCGACGAGTTCCTCGTGCTGCGGGGAGCCGGTAGCCGCCGTCGAGCCAGCGGAGGAAAGCCAGGGCTGCGGCTGCTGCGGCGAGACAACGGCTGCGGCGGCACCGGCCGCCGGCTGCTGCGCCTGAACCAGCCAGTCAGGATCAGACGATGAGCGCGCCGATGGCGGAAACGAGCGCAGGGCTGTCGCTCGCGGACCGCTTCAGCGCGGACAACGCGATGGACGTCGTCCGCGAGCTCTCCGGCCTGAGTTACGAGGGGCGCCTGACCGGCCAGCCGGGCAACCGCCGTGCGGCCGCCTGGATCGCGGACTATTTCGCCGGACTTGGCATGGCGGTGAGCACGCAGGACTTCACGGTCGGCGCGGCGCCTGCCCACACGGGCCTGCCGATGCTCACCAGCGGGACTCACGCGCTTGAGTACCGTGTCGACTTCGCGGTGCATCCGAGATCCGCTTTCCTGCCGCAGCCGCGCACGGGCGCGGCGTGCACGGGCGTTGATGCCGCGACGAGCGCATCCTGGGTCATCGTCGACGCGGTACCGCAAGGCGAAGGACTCGTGCGCCTGTCCGCGCAAGTCCAGGCGGCAGGCGGCAGCGGCCTGCTGGTGCCGCAGATACCCGACCGGAGCGGCTTCCTCGCCAAGCGGCTGCTCGGCGCGAGCCGGGTCGGCCTGCCCGTTGTTTCTGTCCGGTCAGACCTGCTCAGGCAGCTGGCCGGCCAGACGATCAGCGCATCGGCGCCGGTGCGGCCGGTTCCGGCGACAGGAACGAACATCGTCGCGGCGATCGGCGGCACCGATCAGGCACTCGCCGACCAGCCCGTCCTGCTGACCGCTCACTACGACGGCGTCGGCGACGACCCTGGCCGTCATTTTCCGGCCGCTGGTGATAATGCCAGCGGGATAGCGGTCCTGGCCGAAGTCGTGCGGGTGATCGTGACAGCCGGATGGCAGCCAGCAAGACCGGTGCTCGCCGTGGCCACCGACGCGGAAGAACTGGGCGCGCAAGGCTCGCGGGCGCACGCCGAAGCACTCAGGGCGGCAGGAAAACGGCCGGCAGTACTGAACATCGACATGGTCGGCCGCTTTCGCGAGGCCATGACGGTCGAGCTAGGGCCGGGCAGCGACGCCATCGCAAGCGCGCTCGACCAGGCCGGACAGTTGCTGGAGCTTCCGCTGGTCGTCGGGGCTGTGGCCTCGGACAACCGCAGCTACGCGAACGCGGGAGCCCCGGCGGCCGGCCTGGCGTCAGGCGCCGCGCACTATCACTCGCCGCTCGACAGCGCCGAGCTCGTCGAACCGGTCGCGCTTGGGCACGCGGGCAAGCTGATGCTAGCGGCCCTCCCATTGCTCACCGAGGCCAGGCCGGATCTTTGCCTAACAGGCGATCAGGAGGAAAGCCGATGACAACCGAGCCGGTAATGGCCGGGGACACGAACGGCTTAGCCCGGTCGCCCGCGCGGCAGCCCGGCCGTGACCGCGTCGAATTCGCGCCAAGGCAGCGCCAGATACTTGCCCTTGTCGCTGACGGCCTAGCAGATAAGGAGATAGCCGTCAGGCTCGGAGTCTCCGCCCGCACGGTGCGAACCCACCTCGAGCGCCTCTACCAGCGCTATGGCCTCCATTCGCGTTCGGCGGCCGTCGCGCTCTGGTTGCGGAACGGCGGAACGGACACCGACCAGCAGGACACCTGACGCTCAGGGCTGTCTGCCGGCCGCCCAAACGGGGCCGGCCAGACAGCCATTCATTTTTACTATTTGTCGGTAAAATTACCGTATTGGATAAACTTCTATCTTCCGCGACGCTCTAAGGAACGCCCGACACCCATGCGTGCGGAAGGAAGTTGCATGGCCACCACCCTTGCCCCCTCGTCGTCCGGCCGCCTGATCGACCTGAACCCTGGCCTGGCCGAGAAGTTCCAGGCCTTCGCCGACGCGGTCTTCGACGCTGACGCCGCCAACCCGGTCATCACCGCCGCTGCCGCGCTCGGCGCCGCGATCGCCTTCAACCGGCAGGACAGCGTCCGCTCTTACCTCGCGGCCGCGAAGCAGGCGGGACTGACCAACGAGGACATCGGCCGGATCGCCGCCGCCGTCGACGTGATCAGGATCGAGAGCCACCAGCGGCCCGGCGGCGCCGCGACCTCCGCTGAGCACCAGCACCAGCCCAAGGCGAGCAAGTCTTGCTGCTGACCTCGGCAGGGCAGGCGCCGGCGACCGCGCCGGAACTGCCGATACAGCGCCGGGGGTCGCCGCCGACCGTGGTCCTGCTCGGCGGCCGCAGCCGGCGTGAGCTCGCTGTCCTGCACGACCTGGGCGCGAGGATCATCTACCTCGACGAGCGGACGCCCGTGCAGCTGATCCCCTGGGTGGACGTGCCGCTCGACGCGGACCTCGCTGACAGCGAGGCGGTACTGGCGCTGGTGCGCGAGGTATGCGGGCCGGACGGGCCGGCGGGCGTCCTGACCCACACCGAGCCGAGGATTGCCCTGATGGCTTTCCTTGCCGACCGGCTCGGGCTGGCGGGAAGGACCCTGAGCAGGCCTGCGGCCGAGAACTGCCGTGACAAGCTGAGAACCCGTCAGGTGCTGACGGCGTCGGGAGTTCGCTGCCCGGCTGCCAGGACGGCCATGACGCCGGCGCAGGCAGGGGCCGTTGCCGGGGACCTCGGGTTCCCGGTTGTGGTCAAGCCGAGAAGCGGCGCGGGCGGCTCTGGCGTGCGGATGTGCGCCGATGCCCGCCAGGCGAGGAGCGCGGCGACGCGGATCTTCCGCGCGGACCCGCTCGCCGCCTGCTCAGGGGTGATCGTCGAGGAGTACGTGCCAGGCGCAGAGTACGCGGTCCAGACCCTCACGGTGGGCGGGGTCACCGAGATCCTGACCGTGTTCGCCCAGCAGATGACGGCACCGCCGGTCTTCGTCGAGCTTGGCTATGACTACCCGCCTGGCCTTTCGGCGAGCCAGTACCGGGAGCTTTCACAAGTCGTCACGGCCGCGCTGGACGCGGTAGGACTTGACAACTGGATCAGTCATACGCAGGTGCGCCATGGCGCGTCAGGGTTCACCGTTATCGAGGTCAACGCGCGCAGGCCGGGGGGCCGCCTGGCGGAAATGACCGATGCCGTGTGCGGCGTCGACATGGTGCGGGCCGCGACAGAACTGTCGCTCGGGATGCCGGTGAGCCGCCACCAGCCGCGGGCGGCGTACGCCAGTTATCGCAGCATCGTCGTCACCGAGCCTGGTGCGCTGCTCTACCGGACCAGGCCAGATCTGAACCGGCTGAGTTCCGCGGTGCCGCCGATTGTCGAGCTAGATGTCCGGCCTGGCGAGCCCGTACTTCCCGCCGACCATCCAGACGGCGGAGTCTACGGCCGCACCGTCGTCTTCGGCGACTCCGCCGAGGTCGTCGAGCACGACCTGGCAGTCATCGGCGACGCGGTCGGAATCGAGGTCATGATGCTTCCCCAGCTCGGCGCAGCTACCGACTCGCGGGAGTTCAAGCCATGCTGCTGACCGGCAGCCGCATGCTGAGCGAGCACGGCCAGGACGGCTACCTGGTGCGGCTGGCAGGCAGCGTCGACGAGGTCGACCCGGGTGAGTGGGACGCCGTTGCGCTGGCGGCCGGCGGCAGCATCTTCCACAGCCATGCCTGGCACGCCGCCTTCGAGGAGGCCGCGCCAGGCTCGGTGACCGCCGCGCACCTGCTCGCTTACCAGGGACGCAAGCTCACCGGAATCTGTCCCGCCTACCTGACGCATGACTGCCCGCGGCTGGCTTACGCCTTCTCGCTCGGCCTGCCAAGGGACCTGGACATCCGCGGGCCTATCCTGCTGGCACACAGCCTCGCCTCGCTGAGCGGCGGGCCCCTTGTCCTTCCCGGCCATCAGGCAGCGTCCCGCGCTATCGACGCAGGGCTGCGACTCGCGGCAGGTGATCTCGGTGCCTGGTGTTACGGATACGCCAATATCAGGCCAGGACCGTTCAGCGGCTGGCTGCTCGCTCAGGGATACGCCACCGCCGAGGTCGCCATCGACTACGTGGTCACCAATAGCTGGACTACCACCGCCGATTACTGGGCAGCGATGCGGAGCCGCCGCAGGCAGTCGCTCCGCGGCGCGCGCCAGCGCAGCCTCGCCGGCGGCCTGCAGGTTACCGCGGAACCGCCGGAGCCTGCCGCCGCCATCACGCTGATCCATCAGCTGCTCGAGGCCAAGGGCTCCCCCGCCGACCTGCTGCCGGCCAGGTTCCTCGAAGTGGTGCTGCGGAACCTCGCACCCTATGAGCGGTCGATCCTGGCCAGGGACGCAGAGGGAACGCCTCGTGCCGTCTTCACCGGCTGGCGATTCGGCGACCACCAGGCGATGTGGCTGGCTGGCCTGGCCGGGGACAGGTCCTCGCCCTTCGAGCCTTATCACGCGATGCTCGCCGAACTCGTCGAGACGGCCATCAGGGAAGGAGTGCGCACCATCGACCTTGGCCGCGCGAACGGCGACATCAAGCGGCGTTACGGAGCGAGGTCCGCACCGTTGCTGCTCGGGCTGCGGTCCGGCAGGCGTGACCTGGACGCACTGCTGCACCTGTGGTGCGCCGACCTTCAGCGCCGCAACTACGCGGTGCTCAACGGGCTGGAAACGGCGAGCAGGTGCTGCTGATGAACGCCAGAACCGTCATCTGCGTAGCCGGCCGCCGGGTACTGGAGGTCCTGGCCGGGCTGGGCATCAGGGTCATCTTGCTCGATGAGGAGATCCCCTGGGACGTAGCGTGCGGCGTAGACCTGCCAGTGGAATGCGACCTGACCGACTGGCAGGCCTGCGAGCAGGCCGTGCGCAAGCTGCTCGCCCGGACGGGAACGGCAGCGGACGCCGTCATCAGCGTCCGCGACTCGCACGTGCCGCTTGCGGGGTTCCTTGCGGCGCGGCTAGGCATCGCTGGCCTGCCGCTCCATGCCGCGCTCAACTGCCACGACAAGGCCAGGATGCGGCGGGTGCTCGACGGAGCCGGCCTGCCGAACGCGAAGTTCGCCCTGGCGCTCGACCAGAAGGAGGCCGTGCTCCTCGCCGATGCGGTCGGCTATCCCCTGGTGCTCAAGCGCACCAGGAGCGCGGGCGGATCGGCTGTGCGGCTCTGCGCCGACGCCGCCGCCCTGGCCAGCGTCGCCGCCGAGTTCACGGCGGCAGGCGAGCCTGCCGAACTGCTGGCCGAGGAATACCTGGACGGCCAGGAATACGCCGTGCAGAGCGTGACCATCTCCGGTCAGACGGAAATACTCAGCGTGTTCCGCACTCACATCGGACCGGCACCGAGGTTCGCAGAAGTGGGCTACGACTTCCCCTGCGACCTGCGCCCCCGGCACTACGGCGAGCTCACCCGCTATGTCGAGCGGGCGCTGGCGGCCGTCGGCCTGGATAACGCGGTCGCGCACAGTCAGGTCAGGCTGACCCGCGCGGGACCTCGCCTGATCGAGATCAATCCCCGGCCGCCGGGTGGCTTGCTGGCTCATGTCAGCGAGGTCGTCTCCGGAGTCGACCTGGTGCGGGCGGCCGTCGAAGCCGCTCTCGGGGAACCGCTCACCAGGACCGCTCCCCTGGCCAGCAGGTTCCGCTACCGGTGCATCGTCTTCGACCGGCAGGGATACCTCGGCTACGACCCGGCCGCCCTAGCCGGCCCGCAACCAGGCGGCCTGACGCCGATCGTCGAGGTGGACGCGGAACCCGGCGACCTGGTGCTGGCCGTAGACCATCCGGACGGCGGCGTATACGGCCGGATCGTGGTCTTCGGAAACGATGCCGATGATCTCGGGGCCAGCTTCGCCGATGTACTCGGCAAGCTGAAGATCAGCCTGGCGGGCCAGCCGCCGGCCAGGTATCCGAGCCTGACGACGTGCGGAGCGTGACCTGATGACGAACCGAGTGCTCGTGCTTTCCGGGCGGCGTACCGTCGAGAACCTGAAGGCGGCCGGCTACCAGGTAGGTCTCGCCTCGGAGTCGATTCCCTTCGACCTGACGCTCACCGCCGACATTCCGATCGAGGTCGACTTCGGCGACTGGCCGGCCATCATCGAGCAGGTCGCCCGCCTGCACGGGCACGCACCCTTCCAGGCGGTAGTCACTCAGCTCGAGCGACTGCTGCCGCTGGCCGGGCAGTTGCGCGAGCGGCTCGGCCTGACTGGCGGCATCAGCCAGCAGGCGGCAGTCGACTGCACAGACAAGCCCACGACGCTCAGGCTGCTGCGCGAAGCCGGGCTGCCGGTGGCAAGGCACGCGACAGTGACGAGCGCGGCGCAGGCGCCCGCCGCCGCCCGTGAGCTGGGCCTGCCGGTCATCGTCAAGCCGCGGGCCGCAGCCAGCGGCGCCGGTCTCTCGCTGTGCCAGACCGCGGCAGACGCGGAGACCGCGGTCGCGGCAATCCTGGCCGACGGCCACGACTCGGCGCTGCTTGAGGAGTACTTGCGTGGCACGGAGATCGGCCTCTTCGCGTACCGGCTGGCCGGCCGTACCGAGATCATCACCTGCCTGGAGGCCGTCGTCGGGCCGCCTCCGAGGTTCGTCAAGCTGGGCGGCGACTTCCCGAGCCAGCTCCCGGCGGACGTGCTGGCGCAGGTCAGCGATCTCACGGCGCGGGCGCTTGCCGCGGTCGGCCTGGACAACTGGGTCGCCACCGTCCAGATGATGCTGACCAGCGACGGCCCGCGGGTGATGGAGATCAACCCGCGCGTGCCTGGCGGCCAGACCGTCGAACTGGTGGCCGCGACCACCGGTTACGAGCCGACATTGGTCGCCGCCCAGGTGGCGCTCGGTATCAGGCCAGAGCCGACGGTCGCACGGGCACCCTTCGCCTGGTACCGGTGCCTGACCTTCGATGAGGCCGGCCACCTGTTCTACCGGGCGGAGGCGCAAGAGGACGTGCCTGGCCTTGAGACTGACATGCCGCCGGTGATCGAGCTCGATGTCGAGCCAGGCGAGGTCGTGCTGCCGATCAATCATCCGCGCGGCGGCGTCTTCGGCCGGATCATGCTCCGCGGCGCCAGCCAGGAAGCGCTGGCCCGTGACTATGCCCGGATCATGGCCGCGCTCGACCTGCGCCTCGAACCGCTCTCCGACGCCGAGCATGAAGCGGTGTGGCGGCCGCACACCCGATGCTGCTGAGACCTTACAGACCAGTTACCTACCAGAAGGAGAGGAGGAACGCGATGGACGACGACATGGCCGGCATGGGCTGCTGCGACACCTGCGGCTGCGAAGACGCTCCCGAGGACGGCGGCGACTGCGGTTGCTGCAGCTGCGGGTGCGGATGCTGCGACTAACGCCAGAGCGCCGCGGGAGACCGGACCACAGCGGGCCGGCCTCCCGCGGCCAGGACACGGCGCCAGGACACGACGCCACGACACGACGCCACGACAAGAAAGCTGAGGACCGGCGGTGAAGGGATCTGCCGAGGCGCTGCGCTTCACGCACAGCTACATGTTCAGGTACCGGTACCGGATACTCATTGCCCAGGCTCTGCTGCTGGTCTCCAGGCTGCTCGGGATCGCCATTCCGCTGATCGTGCGCGAGCTCATCGACTTCGGGATCCTGCACAACGATCCCCGGCTGCTGCTCGGCTCGGCCGCCCTTGTGCTCCTGGTCGGCGCGTGCTCGGCGGGCCTGCTCTATCTGGGCAAGCACATCCGCTACGAGGTTTCCGGCCGCGCGGTCAGCGACCTGCGCCACGATCTGCTCGGCCATGTTCTTTCCCTTGGCCAAGGCGAAGCGGACGAGGCCTCCGGCGGGCACGCGCTGACCAGGCTCACCTCTGACTCGGCCGGGCTGCGCGGCGTCATCAACGGCGGGTTCGGCGAGATCGTCAATCAGGCGCTGATGGCCGTCGTCCTGCTCGTGGTCTGCCTGGTGCTCGACGTCAGGATCACCTTGATCGCCTTGATCCCCATGATCGTGGCGGCCGTGCTGAGCATGCGCATCCAGTTCCGCCTGGTCAGGGTCTTCATGGAGATCCGCGGCCACTTCAGCGCCCTACTGTCCGGCGTCGTCGAGTCGCTGGCCAACGCACCCGTCATCAAGGCGTTCGGCCGCGAAGCGCACTCGGAGGAAAAACTCGGCGGCATCAACGAGGTCATGGCGCAGCGTCGCCGCGAGATGCGCATGCGGCATGGTGCCTACAGCTCGGTGACCAGCTTCATCAACGCCCTGCCGATGCCGGTCACGCTCTGGTTCGGTGCCAGGGCCGTTTCAGGAGGGCAGATCAGCATCGGAACGCTGGTCGCGCTCTTCGCGCTGGTGATGATGCTCCAGATGAGCGTGCACATGATCACCATGGATGCCAACGGCGTGCTGCACGGCATGGTCAACGGTGACCGGCTGCTCCGCCTGATGAACGCTCCGCCCGCGCTCCTGGCCGGCGGCGAGGGCAGGCAAGCGCCGCCGCTGACCGGGCGGCTGAGCGCCGAGGGCATTCGCGCCGAGATCGGCGGCCGGGCCGTGCTGGACGGTGTCGACCTCCGGGTCGAACCTGGCGAGTTCGTCACGATCACCGGCCCGACCGGCGGCGGCAAGTCGGTGCTGCTCCAGATCCTGGCCAGGCTCAGCGACCCGGCGGCGGGAAAGGTGCGCTACGACGACATCGACGCGGCCGACCTGGATCCGCAGTCGCTGCGGCAGCAGGTACTCTGCCTGCCCCAGCGGCAGTGGATCTTCCGCGGCACCGTAGGCGACAACATTGCCTTCGTCCGCCCGGACGCGAGCCAGAGCGAGATTGGCGCGGCGGCGGCGCAGGCCGGCATCGGGCACCTGCCGCTTGACCGCGAGCTCTCCGGGGGCGCGGCCGATCTGTCGGCTGGCGAGCGGCAGCGCGTGGGCCTGGCCAGGGCGCTGCTCGTCTCCCCTGTGATCCTCCTGCTCGACAATCCCACGGCCAACCTGGACGGCGAGACCGAGGCGAGGTTCATCGACACGCTGCTCGAGCTGCGCAGCACGAGAACGCTGATCGTCGCCACGCAGCAGCCAGCACTCGCCAGGCACGCGGATCGCGTGGTGACACTCGTGGACGGCAGGATCAGCGGGCCGGAAGCTACCGGCCTCATAGCGGCCATGAGCACGGGAAGGACAGCCAATGACTGACGCGGCGCTGCCGCGGGTGACCCCGGTCGCCAGCGACATCGGGATGACGCTGCGCACCATCGTCCGGCGTTTTGCTCCCTATCTTCGGCCGAACAAGGTCGTCTTCACCGCCGCTTTGCTGACGACGGTGCTCTACACAGTGCTCGGCCTGTTCGAGATGTACACGATCATGATCGGGATCAGCTACATCGTGGTGGGGAACATGGTGGCGATCAGCGCGATCGCACTCCAGCTCGTCGCGATCGCGCTCGCGCTCAGCTTGCTCAGGCTGGTGAATACGGCCGTCACCGTCCGGCTCAACCAGCGCATGACGGTCGCGATCCGCCAGGACCTGATCAGCCGCCTGCACCGGCTTTCGCTGAGCACGAACGGCGAGCAGATCAGCGGCGCCTGGATGTCCAAGGTACTGTTCGAGGCCGACAGGTTCCGCGACTTCCTGACCAGCCGCCTGCTCGGCATACTGCACAGCGTGGTCTGGTTCGTCGCGGTGGCGATCTTCCTGCTGAGCATCAGCCCCAAGGTCACCGCGCCGACGCTGGTGGCGCTGCCGCTGATGGCGTATATCGCATTCCGCCGGGTGCGCAGCATGTCAGGCGAATGGCAGCAGCAGCGCGAGGAGTGGGACCACGTCGTCGGCTACCTGACCCAGCGCCTCGAAGGCACGCCGGACATCCGCGCCTTCGGCAGGGAAAGAGCCGTGCTCGCCGAGTTCGACGCCCTCGCCGAGAGATACCGGAAAATCCACACCGGCCTCGCGCAGCGGCGCGTGAGCCTGGCGTCCTACCTTGACTTCTGCGTGTACATAGCCCTGGCGCTGCTGATCTTCTTCGGCGGCCTCCAGATCGAGCATCAGGGCACGCTCGGCAACAGCTTGTTCTTCAGGTTCGCGGCCGGCATGATGCCGATGACATGGGCGCTGCTCGGGGCCAACTCCATGATGGCTGCGATGGGGATGGCCAGCGGCGCGGCACTGGCGGCCGGCACGCTCGCCGCCTTCGTGCTGTTCACCAAGCGCATGCTGAACCCGGTACGCGACATTTCGCATCAGCTCGGCGAGTTCGCTGACCTGAAGGTCTCCACCGGCCGGATTCTCGACATCCTCGACCTGCCGCCAGAGAGCGTGCAAGGCGCGACCCTCGGCGCGGTATCAGGGCACATCGAATTCGAGCACGTCAGCTTTTCCTACGCCCAGGGCACGCCGGTGCTGCGTGACATCAGCCTGGAGATCTCGCCTGGCGAGCACCTCGCGATCGTCGGGCCGACCGGGGCGGGCAAGAGTTCGCTGGTCCAGCTTCTGGTGCGCTACTACGAGCCCGACAGCGGCACGATCAGGCTGGACGGTCACGACCTTGCCTCACTCGCGCCGCCGAGCGTCCGCGCCAACGTCATCGTGGTCGCGCAGGAAGCCCAGTTGTTCGCGGGCACGGTCATGGAGAACATCAGGTTCGCCCGGCCGGAGGCCAGCGACGACGAGGTGATCGCCGCCGCCAGGGCGGTCGGAGCTGACGAGATCATCTCGGCGCTGCCCAAGAGCTATGCGACCCAGGCGGGCGACCGGGGCACCAGGCTGTCCGTCGGCGAGCGCCAGCTTGTCGCGCTGGCCCGCGCCATGCTCGCCGACCGCCAGATCGTGGTGCTCGATGAAGCCGTCTCGAGCGTCGACCCGGCCAGGCAGCTCGCGGTCCTTGCCGCGACCCGCAAGCTGCTGGCCGGACGGACCGCCATTGTCGTCGCGCACTGGCTTGACCTGGTGCGCGAGGCAGACCGGGTGGTCGTTCTCGACCATGGCCGGATCGTCCAGGCTGACACGCCAGCACGGCTGCTGGCCGGTCCTGGCCGGTTCACCGAGCTCTGGACGGCGCAGAACAGGCCCGCAGGCGGAGAAAGGACCACGTCCGATGGCTAACCGACATCATCGCGCGCTTGCGGTGCTGCCTGTGCTTGCCGCGCTGCTCCTGGGCGGCTGCGCCAGCGCCCGCGCGGGCAGCACCGGCACCAAGTCCGCTAGCTGCAACCTGCGCCGCAGCGCCGGCTCAGACACCGTCACCTTGACGACAGCGTGCCCGGCTGCCGCCGGGTCGACGACGACCATCACCATCACCATCACCAGCAGCACCGGGCAGCCTGTCACCGGCGCGGCCGTCACGCTCAAGTCGATCATGCCGTCCATGGGGATGTCCAGCGACGTGATCAGCGCGCTGCCGCACGGCGACAGCTATCAGGCCAGCGTGCTGTTCGGCATGTCAGGCACCTGGAACGTCGCGGTGACCATCGTGCCGCCTGGCTCAGGGCCGAAGGATGTTCGGTTCGCGGTCAAGGCCGGATAACCGGATGAGAGGACCGCGGATGACTGCACAGGACAACGGTCTGGTCGGGCGGCGGGCGGCCGCCCTGCCCGCCTCTGCGACCGCTTCGCTCGACGCCAGCATCAAAGACCTCGCGGCCGCCGGGCACGACATCATCAACCTCACCTCAGGCGAGGTGGACTTCGACACGATAGCGCAGGCCAGCGCCGCAGGAATCGCCGCTATCGAATCAGGGTTCACCCGCTACACGGCGGCGGCCGGCACCGCGCAATTGCGCCAGGCGGTCGGCGACTGGCTGGCGCGACGGCACGGCACCAGCTACGGAGCAGACCAGGTCGTCGTCGCCAACGGCGCCAAGCACGCGCTGTTCAACGCGTTCATGGCGCTGCTCGACCCTGGAGACGAGGTGCTGCTGCCCGCGCCCTACTGGGTGAGCTTCCCGCACCTGATCACGCTTGCGGGCGGGTCCCCTGTCGTGGTGCGGGGAAGGGCGGAGAACGGGTTCAAGATCACCCCCGGCGACCTCAGCCAGCACCTGACCGGACGCACGAAGGTGCTCGTGCTGAACAATCCCGTCAATCCGACCGGCGCCGTCTACCGCAAGGACGAGCTGGAGGCCCTGGCCGACCGAGCCGCCGGTGCTAATTTGCGGATAATAAGTGACGAGATCTATGCCGAGCTCGCGTATCCGCCGGCCACCTTCACCAGCCTGGCGAGCATCAGCCAGGACGCCATGAGCCGCACGGTGACGATCAACGGGGTGTCGAAGACCTTCGCGATGACCGGCTGGCGGATCGGGTACGCGGCCGCGCCTCTTGCGGTCGCCAAGGCCATGGCGGCGATCCAGAGCCATGCCGCGTCCGCGCCGTCCGCCATCTCCCAGCGGGCCGCGCTTGCGGCCCTCACCAGCGAGGGGGTAGTCGCGGAGCTCGACCGCAGGCGCGCCAGCCTGGACAGCAGGCGTCAGGTTCTGCTCGGCGGCCTGCGCGGCGTGCCTGGAATCGGTGTCCCGTTCGAGCCGGCCGGCGCCTTCTTCGTCCTGGCCGGAGTCGAGGCAAGCTACGGACCGCGCGGCGACGGCACCGTTATCGGCTCGGCGGCGGACTACGCGCGGCACCTGCTCGAGCGTGAACTGGTCGGCGTCGTGCCAGGCGAGAGCTTCGGTGCCCCGGGGTACGTCCGCATCTCCTATGTGGCGGAGGAGACGCGGCTGCGCGAGGCCATCGGGCGCCTGCGGCGGTTCGCCGCCGCTGCACCGCAGTCTTCCGCCATGGTCACGCCGGGCTGACCCGATGGAGATCCGGTCCCTGGACGGCCTGGCCGTGGCACTTGTCGACGCTGACGAGGCGCTGAGCACCAACTGGCACTCCTTCCGCGGGCAGGCAGACGTCGCCCGCGTCATCATGCCGCCGCGGCGGCGCAGGACCGAGCTGGCGGAAGCCGGGTTCCTGGCCAAGCCCGCCCGGCTGACCTGGATCGCCGCCTGCGGCGCGGATCAGCGGTCCTTTCTCGCCACGCTGACCGGACGTGCCCGCCGTAACCTGCATGTGGCTGGCCTGCAGGCGGAGGCTGACCAGGTCAGGTTCAGCCTGGTCGAGCCCGTCACCCCGGCGCTGCTTACCGAGTTCCTCGGGCTATACCAGGCCCAGGTCAAGGCAATGCGATATGGCGTAGCCATCGCCTCAGAACACCGGGATCGCCTGCTGTCAGGGCAAACGCGCTACTACGCCGTGACAGGCCGGGTGGCAGGAGAGCTAGTCGGGGCGTGCCTGGCTGAGGAACTTCCCGGTCAGGACACCGTCCGCCTGCGCTTCAGCGCGGCCGATCAGGTCCGTCAGCGCGGCAGCCTCGCGCCGCTGCTTTACCTGGAAGCGATCGCGATCGCCAGGGAGAAGGGATACCGGCGCGTCAGCCTGGGCACAGACCCGAACCTGTTCGGCCATCTGGTCAAGCCCGGCCTGTTTGCCTTCAAATGGCGACTTGGCTTTACGGCCATCCCTTCGCAGGACTTCATTCCCGGTGACGGCTTCGACGAGGCCGACCTGATCATCAGCACGGCCCGGCTGGTAGAACCCGTGCTCTTGCTCTCGCACGAGGCGCAGGTCCGGCCTGGCGCCGCCGGCCATTGGCGGCTGCGCGCCGAGTTGTTCAGTTCAGAGCCTGCGACCGACACGCGGCCTTACGCGGCCCCCTTTCTCGCTGGCCTGCGGCTGCACAGAATGCGCGCTCGGGCCGGCCTCCCGCGCGGCCTGGAGGCCGCAGCGATCGGCTCGGCCGCTGCACATGCCGTTATCGACGGTAATCTATGACCATGGCGAGCGACGGCTGATAGATCGGGGACGGACATGACGACTGCGGCATCGTGCTGCTCGGCCCTGGTACGAGAACCGATCAGCGCGGCCCAGGCCAGCGAGCTAGCTGTCACGCTCAAGGCTCTCGGCGACCCGGTCAGGCTGAGGCTGCTCGGCCTGATCGCGGCCAGCGACGGCGGTGAGGCATGCGTCTGCGACCTGACCGCGGCGTTCGACCTTGCTCAGCCGACTATCTCGCACCATCTGAAGGTGCTGCGGCTAGCCGGTCTCATCAACGCCGAGCGCCGTGCGAGCTGGATGTATTACTCAGTTGTTCCTGGCGCGCTCAAGGCGCTCACGACCGCGCTCGACAACGCCGGCGCCTAATTCCGGCGCCAGGGTCAGCGCGGCCTGCATGCTCCAGGCCTGGGCCGCGAGCTGGACCGCGTCCCACGGGCTGCCCAGCGGCGGGGTGTAGGACAGGTCGAGTTCGCTCAGCCCGGCTACGGTCATGTGGTGATGGATCGCCGTCGCCGCGATGTCGATGCGCTTGGCGACCTCGGCTTGCCGGTGACCGTAAAGCTGCATGCCGAGCAGCCGGCCGGTGACGCGATCGCCGGTGACGCGCATGGCGATGCGATGGCTGCCGGGGTAATAGGCCTTGTGATCGTCTGCCTGCGCGCTGATAGTGAACGGGTCGTAACCTGCCTTGGCCGCTTCGTGGTCACGCAGGCCGGTGCGGGCCACCGCCTGGTCGAAGATCTTGACAACCTGGGTACCGAGACTTCCGGCGAACTTGCGATCTCCGCCGAGGGCGTTCTCGCCGGCGACCCTGCCCTGCTTATGCGCGGTCGTGCCCAGCGGCAGGTACGTCTCGCCGAGCAGGCGGTGATAGGTGACGACGCAGTCGCCCGCAGCGTAGATGCCGGGAAGGCCCGTCCGCATCTGCCGGTCGACCGCGATGGCATGACCGGGCCCAAGGGCGGCTCCGGCCTGCGCCGCAAGGGTCGTATCCGGCCGCACGCCGACCACGACCAGGACCACGTCGACGTGGCGGGTCAGGGTGCCGCCGGCGGTCGTGGTGGCCTCGACGCTCAGCCTGCCGGGCGAGCCGGCCGCGGCGAGGCTGATGCGGCGGGCGGTGGTGCCGGTAAGAACCTCGACGCCATGGCTGGCGAGCTCGCCGTGCACGCGGCTGCCGAGTTCCGCGTCGACCGTGGGCAGCACCTCGGGACGCTGTTCCATCTGCACGACCGCCAGCCCGCGGCTGGTGAGTGCCTCCGCCATTTCCAGGCCGATATACCCGGCGCCCACGATCAGCGCCGAGGCGGGCTTGTCACGCTCCAGCGTGCGCATGAGCGCGAAAGTGTCATCCATGGAGTGCACCACATGGACGCCATGTGCATGGCCTAGCTGGTCAAGGCCGCTGATCGCCGGGCGCAGCGGAAGCGCTCCTGTGCCGAGCACGAGCCGGTCGTAGCTGACCAGTTCCTCGCTGCCGTCGGCGGTGGTGACCAGTACCTTGCGGTCACGGACATCGACCCGGCGTGCCCTCGTGTCAAGCCGCAACCGCATGCCTGCCGCCTGGAGATCACCGGCGGTGCGGTGGGCCAGGCTGGTCCACGGGCCAACCTCGCCCGCGACGTAATAGGGGATACCGCAGATGGAGAAGTTCGGGTAAGCGTCAGCGACTATCACCGTGGCGTCAACGTCCGCGCGCAGCTCCTTGGCGCGGAGTGCGGCGCTGATCCCGGCGTCGCTGCCACCGATCATGACCAAATGCATCTTTGGCTACCCCCCTGGGCCCGGCCAGTCTGTTCGCCGTCACATTCATCGACAACTGTCTATATAGATCAGCCTGCCAGGCTATATAGACCGTTGTCAACATACTGGTCCTTGGGCTGGTAGAGAGCGGCGGAACTGCCGGCGAACGCCCCCGTAGCCGGACTGCCCGCCGAGACTTTGCCTGCGGGGTTGTAAGCATAGAAGGGGTCAAACGAGTTCCCGCCATCGAGCCATGGGTAGGCCGAGATCGCCGTCGGATTGAGGGACCAGGTGGCCGGCACGGCGAGCGTCACCCCGGAAACCCGCTTGCGGCAACTCGCTGGGCCGCCCAGGCAGGCGCGGACCTGGAATGGCGCGATGTCAAGATCGTCGTCAGCGATCTGAAGCAGGTAGGTAACTAACGCCTCGCCCAGGCGAGCACCAGGTTCTCTAGTACGGCCAGGGGCACGGCGCCACTGCCAAGGACCACGCCGTGGAATGCCCTGATGTCGAAGCGACTGCCTAGCTCGGCTTCCGCGCAGGCGCGCAGGCGCTGGAGTTCGCGGCGGCCGATCATGTAGGCGAGCGCCTGCCCTGGCCAGGCTATGTAACGGTCAATCTCGTTGATCACGTTGGCGCGGGTGGTCGCCGTGTTGGCCCACATGAAATCGATGGCTTGGGAGCGTGACCAGCCCAGGTGATGCATGCCCGTGTCCACTACCAGGCGGCAGGCGCGCAGCGCGTCGAATGACAGCATGCCAAGGCGCATCAGGTCAGAGGTGTAAAGACCCATCTCGTCGGCCAGGCGCTCGCAATACAGGCCCCAGCCTTCTACATAGGCGCAGACCTCGGCGTCCAGGTACCTGCGGTAGGCGGGCAGGTCAGTCAGGGTCTGGTTGGACGCGATCTGCAAGTGATGGCCTGGCGTGCTCTCGTGGAAGGCGAGGGCCTCGTATTCGTAGCGGAACCTGGAGGCTGGGTCGGCGGTGAGTACGCAGTGCGCTCCGGGACGCAGGCCGGCCGCGGCGGGCGGACGGTAGTAGGCCAGCGGGGCGTTGCCCGCCTCGACCGGATCGATCTCCTCGACCACGCAGGAAGGGATGTCGTAATGCGGGAACCAGTCGTCGCGCGCGGCCTCGGCGCGTCCGAGCGCGTCTGTGACGACCGCCACAATCTGCCCGGAAGTACTGAATCGAAGCGTCAGGTCCTCGCGCAGCCGCTGCACGATCGCCTCGAAATCAGAGAGTCCGAGCGTGGACGCGCCGAGTTCTGACCATTCAGTCCGCAACTCCGCCAGCAGGTCCAGGCCGATCTGGTGAATCTCGTCTGGTGACAGCCAGGTGGTGGTGTGCCGCCTGACCGCCGCCAGGTACCCGTCGCTGCCGCCAGGCACGAACCTGATGCCGACCTGCTCGTCTGATCTGGCCACCGGCAACTGGTCGGACTCCAGGTAGGCAAGCAGCCGGGCGGCGGCCGGGCGTACCACCTCAGTCACCAGACGGGCGGCCTCGGCGCGGAACGCGCTCTCGTCGTCGAGACCAGACACCGGCACGGTCACCATCGTGTCCGCGGTGACGTCCCTGGCCAGGTGGCCGGCGATCTGGTCGATGGCCTGCCTGACACCCACCTCAGTGGAAATCCGGCCATCGGCTCTGGCCTGCGCGTAGCGCTGCGCTGCTTCGTCGAAGTAGCCGCCAAGGTGACCGAGCCTGCTCAGGTAGGCACGGGCGGACTCCTGACCGGTGATCAATGCGGCCGGCACCGACAGGTACGCCATGGCCTGCGGCGACACGTAGCCTCCAGCCGAGACATTGGCCTCCCACAGGCTGTGCTCGAGGTCGGAACGCGCGCCCGAGGCCAGTTGGGTGAGCACGGCATGGTCAACGCGCCCCGCCTCGTCGAGCAGTTCAGGGTCGATTTCGGCGACGCGCTGCTCGATCGCCGCGAGTTCCCGCATTGTGCGAGCTGACCCGGCTCTGCTTGGGTCAGGCACCAGGGCGTCGAACCCGGCCACGCCCTTCTGGGTCGCGCTGAACGGGTCGGCTACGTGCAGGACCTCAAAAAACTCCGTGTCGAGCCCGCTAAGTGCGGCGGCAGCCTCTTCCTGGGTCAATGCTGGCAAGACTTTCCCCTCTTCGGTCAGAAAGCACCGGCGGCCGGCTGCCTCCATAGGTGCCCCCTTCACCGGGTCGCCTGCGTCAGTCACCTTGAAGACGAGCTTACGGGAGAATCCGTTCGAGATAGTCCGCGATCTCGGGCTCACGGTGAGAACGTAGTAGCCATCACGGCCAGCCGAGAAGACCTGCTCCCAGGCCAGGTAGAAGTCCTTATTACCGAAGATGTCGCTGGCGACACCCACGGCGCGGACGTGCATGGCGAAGTCGGCGCTTACGTACAGTGTTGGGGTGAGGATTCCGGGACCAAGTCACGACACACGGCCATGGGCGGTGATCGCGGCGCTCGGCGTTCTCATTTCGGGTGCCGCCTTGTCCGGGTGCACAGGAACAGCCCAGGCTCGCCCCGGCCGGCCAGCCGCCGCCCGCGTTCACCCCAGACCTTCGCGAGCAAGCGGCCTGGGCGCCCGGTCTCATCTCACCGGATCACGAACGGCGCGGGCGAGCCGGCCCTGGCTGCCGGCCCCGTCGGCGCTGGTGCCATTTACCTTCCTCGGGCCATCGGGCCAGGGAACCTGGCATCGCGCCGGGCGCCGGGTGCGCGGCCGGGTCGTGGTGTACGAGACCAGGCTGGTTCCGCCAGGCGGCAGCAAGCCGGCCGGGATCGCGTGGATGGACGCGAAGCTGCTAGCTGCCAGGCTCTACTCGGGTTCGGTCAGCCCGGGCGGCGGACCTTACCGGTACACGGCGCCCATCGAGCCCGCCCAGGCGGCTACCGTCGTCGCGGCGTTCAACGGCGGCTTCAAGATGAGAGATGCCCGCGGCGGCTACTACACCGAACATCGCGTCATCAAACCGCTCAGGACCGGCGCCGCGTCCCTGGTGATCTACGCCAACGGCAGCGTCAACATCGGCGCCTGGGGCAGCGATGTCTCGATGACGCCTGCGGTCGTCGGCGTACGCCAGAACCTGGTGCCACTGGTGGCCGGCGGGCAGCCGACTGCCGCAGCCAGGGGAAACTGGCATGCCTGGGGTGCGACCTGCGGAGCCCATTCGTGCGCAAACTCGGTGCCTGGCATCGAGCATCAGTGGCGCTCAGGGCTTGGCATCACAGCGGACGGCGCCCTGGTATACGTCACTGGCCCTGCTCTTGACCCGCTGCAGCTCGCCAGGCTCCTGGCCAGGGCTGGAGCGATCCGCGCCATGCAACTGGACATCAACCCTTACTGGCCCGTCTTCGTCACCTACGATCCCGCGACCTTCGCCGGCCTTGCCGCTCCGTCGAACGGGCGCCGGTTGCTGCCCGGCACGATTCAAGGTCCTGCGACGTTCTTCACGCCGTCCTGGGGTCGCGACTTCATCACGATGTCGGCCCGCCGGGCGGGTTGACCTGGACGGAATAATTCCGTTTCGGCCGCTTGCCTTGGCTGCGAAGATGGCCCGATGGACGTTGCCGGCAGCAGAACCTGATGAGCAGGCTGGGCGAATCGCTGGCACCTGCCCGTCTCGGCCGCGGCTTCCGCTGGCTGCTTGCCTCCTCCTGGATTACCTACCTGGGCGACGGCATCACGCTGGCCGCAGGACCTTTGCTGGTCGCATCGCAGACTCAGAACCCACTCGCCGTGGCGATGGCGGCGCTGCTGCAGCGGCTGCCATGGCTCTTGTTCGGGCTGTACGCCGGGGTCCTCGCTGACCGGGTGAGCAGGCGTGCCATCGTCATCGGCACGGGGCTGGTGCGGGTGGGCGTCCTGGCCCTGCTGATCGCATCGATCCTCACCCACCGGGTCGACGTCGCGGTGGTGCTTGCGGCGCTCTTCTTGTTCGGGGTCAACGAGACCTTCGCCGAGACGGCGACCGCCACCTTGCTGCCCATGCTGGTGGACAAAAGCGACCTCGGTACCGCGAACTCGCGCACGCTGGCCGGCATGATCATGGGCAGCCAGATGGCGGGCCCGCCGATCGGAGCGGCGCTGTTCGCCGCGGGGATGGCACTGCCGTTCGTCAGTGAAATGGTATGCGTACTCGCCGGGGTGCTGCTGCTCGCCAAGGTAGGACTGCCAGCCAGGACCAGGCGGGAGCAGTCGAGCCGGGTGCGGGAGGAGATCCGCGAGGGCTGGCACTGGCTCTGGGGTCACAGCGCCGTCCGGACCCTGGCCATCACCATCTTCACCTTCAACATCACCTTCGGTGCAGCCTGGTCCGTCCTCGTCCTGTATGCGCGGGAGCGACTCGGCACTGGTGCGGTCGGCTTCGGGCTGATCACGACCGCCATGGCCATCGGCGGCCTAGCGGGCACGGTGTCCTATGGCTGGCTCGAACGGCATGTGCCGCTTGGCGTGATCATGCGGGGCGGGCTCATCATCGAGACCTTGACCCATCTCGCGCTGGCGCTGACCCGCTGGATGTGGCTAGCCTTGATCATCTTCACCATCTTCGGCGCGCACGCGCTCATCTGGGGCACCACCTCGACCAGCGTGCGGCAACGGGCCGTGCCAGAGGAGTTCCAGGGCCGCGTCGCCAGCGTGTACCTCACCGGTGTGGTCGGCGGCATCGTGATCGGCTCGGCGGTGGGCGGAACGGTCGCATCCGTCTGGGGCATCACCGCGCCGTTCTGGTTCGGTTTCGCCGGCTCGGCGATCATCCTCGCCTTCATCTGGCGCTCACTGCTGCAGATAGCCCACGCCGACGAAGGCCACCGCGCCGACGCTCCCGCCGGCCAGGCCCCGGCCAGGCAGGCGGTCCAGGCCGACCGCTAACCGCCGCCGCACTGCCCGCGTCAGCCGGGCAGTGCGGCCGGGTACCCAGGGCAGCATCAAGTTCCGTCCGCGTCGTTCTCGCCAGTAACCCGGCTGTCTCAGCCTGGCTTGGATGCCACGACCAGGAACCGGTGCCCGATGGCAATAACGGGCCAGGCGCTAACATCTTCATGCAGCGCACGTATGCCGAGCGGCAGCAGGCGCCTTCCAGCCACCGGCACTGGCCCGACCTGGCAGTGCTCCTTCAAGCCGCCGTACCGTGGATGACGTGATCAGCGACGGTGACGCGCAGGCAAGTGCCACGCCCGAGTACCCGCCGCTGCCAGCGGTTCCGGCGTCCGCAGGCGCTCTCATCTTCGATCGATCGGGACGGCTTCTCATCCTGAAGCCGACGTATAAGTCCGGCTGGACGATCCCGGGCGGCGTCATGGAAGCAGACGGCGAGACACCCTGGCAGGCGTGCAGACGCGAAGTCCGCGAAGAGTGCGGGATCGAACTGCACCGGGGACGACTCGCGTGCGTGGACTTCCGTCGTCCCCGGCCAGCGAGCCCTGGCGGCATCCGGTTCCTGTTCGACTGCGGAACCCTCGACGACGGCAGCCTGGCCGCGATCACCTTGCAGGCCGAGGAGATTTCCGAGCACCGACTGGCGAAGCTGCCCGAGGCCCTCGCGCTGCTCCGCCGCCCGATACGACGGCGAGTCCGGGCGGCGACCGCAGGCCGGGCACTGATCTATCTCGAAGACGGGCATAAGGTCCCCGCCATCAGCAAACTACGCCGTAAGTAAACGCCGGGACATCTCAGATCCGCCGGCAACCTACCGGGAGCCCCATCGCGACGGCTTGTTGGCTATTCCCTGAGGCTCAGAGGGAATGCTCCGGCCAGACGTCCACGTTACCCGCCAGGGCCTGGTCATCGCGGGCAAGGAATGGAAGGTTCGCGTCCTGGACGGGTGTTACGTTGACTCGGCCGTCTGTCCCGGCAACCTTCCCCGTACTGGTGTGGAACCATTATGCGGGTCGGGCGATGAAGGCCAGGAAGCATGAGCGAGCTGCGCGCCTGAGTCGCGGAGCTGGCGAGGAAGGGGCAAATCGTGAGCGAGAACGCGGCCAGGCTCGCCGTTCTGATCGACGCTGACAACGCGCAGCCGGCGATCGTCGATGATCTGCTCGCCGAGGTGACCAGGTATGGCACCGCCCACGTCAAGCGCGCGTATGGCGACTGGACAGGCACGAGCCTTAAGGGGTGGAAGGACCGGCTGCTTGCCCAGTCCATCCAGCCGGTGCAGCAGTTCGCTTACACCACGGGCAAGAACGCTACGGACTCGGCCATGGTGATCGACGCCATGGACTTGCTCTACTCGGGCCGGTTCGACGGGTTCTGCCTGGTCTCCAGCGACAGCGACTTCACCAGGCTGGCCGCCAGGCTGCGCGAATCTGGCCTGACCGTGTACGGATTCGGCGAGCGGAAGACGCCCAAGGCGTTCGTGGCGGCCTGCGACAAGTTCATCTACATCGAGAACCTGCGCAGGGAAGCTGCCAGCGCCGGATCGGCAGGTGCCGCGCCTGTGGCAGCGCCGCGCCTGTCCGCCGCGCAGCTCAAGGGCGACACCGCGCTGGTGAACCAGCTGCGCGAAGCCGTGGAAGCGGCCACCGACGACGACGCATGGGCCGCACTCGGCTACGTCGGGACACTGATCACCAAGCAGCAGCCGGACTTCGACTCACGCAGCTACGGTTACGCCAAGCTCAGTGACCTGATGGCGGCGACCGCCTTGTTCGAGATTGAGCGCCGCAGCACAGGCGACGGCAGGCCCGGCGTCGTCTACGTGCGCGACAAGCGGCGACACCCGACGGCAAGGAAACCCGCATCTTGACGCCAGCCAAAGCATGGGAAACTGTTTCAATGCCTACCGATATCCCCCAGATCCTCGATATTCGCCTCTATCAGGCATTTGACCTGGACGCCGGGGGTCGGGTGCTGGCCGGCGACGACGACACCGGCTCCAGCCAGCTCATCGAGATCGGGCCGGACGGCACGAGCACGCCGCTGACCGCGCTGCCAGGAGCGTGCGCGGGCCGGTACGTACCTGGCGAGCGTTCCGTGATCGTCTCTCATGATGAAGGCGGAAACGAGCGGCAGCAGCTTTCTATCCTCAGGCTGCCGCTGCCCCATGGCAGGCCAGCAACCCTGGAAGACCTCGAGCCGCTCGTCCGCGACCCGCGTTACATTCACCGGCTCGCCGATGCGCGAGCAGACCAGATCTGCTATGTCACGAACCGGCGCAACGGCGTGGCCTTCGACCCGGTCATACGCAGGCTCGACGACGGATCTGAGCGAGTGCTCGTGCTCGCGGACGCGATGTTCGACGAGGCAGCCATCTCCCCTGACGGCAGGTGGCTAGCCATGACCGTCGTATCAGCGGTCACTGCGGCTTCTGCCCATGTCGTCCTGGTCGACCTGACCGACCCGGCTGGCCAGGAGCGGATGGCGGAGGTCACTCCCGCCGATGCGGCGGCGCTCAATAGCGCGCTGGCCTGGGCACCCGACAGTTCCGCCTTGTATTTCAGCTCGAACCTGGAAAGAGAATTCACCGGCATAGCGCGGTACGAGCTCGCGGGCGCCACCTTGACCTGGCTGGTGACGGCCGACGATGCGGACCTGACTGGCTGGCTGTCACCCGATGGCAAGGTCATCCTGGTAGAGCGCAACCACTCCGGTGCCTCCCTGCTCGCACTGCATGATGCGCCGACCGGGGCGAGGCTGGCCGATCTGCCGATTCCGGCCGGCGGCAGCGTGACTGACCACCGGCCGCCGCCGCGCTGGGCACCAGATTCGGCCACCGTGGTCATGACTTTCACCAGCTCCGAACTTCCCGGCGACGTGCTGCTCGCTGACCGGGCTAATCAAAGTGCCCGCCCGCTCACCGACTCCGCGCGGCGCCTGGGCGGCATCAGGCCGGCCGTACCAGAAATGCACCAGGTGCCCGCCCCGGACGGCAGTCACGTGCCCTGCATGGTCTACCGAAGCGCCGGTGCCGACGGCCGGACCGACCCGCTCGCCGGATCGGCCGTCGTAGTCGTGCACGGCGGCCCTGAAGCGCAAGCCAAGCCGGGATTCAGCACCTACGTACAGGTGCTGGCCGCAGCCGGCCATGCTGTACTCGTGCCGAACGTGCGAGGCTCGACCGGATTTGGCAAGCGCTGGTATACCGCCGACGACGGGCACCGGCGGCTTGACTCGGTAGCCGACCTCGCCGCCCTGCACGCCTACCTGCCAGCACTCGGCCTCAACCAGGCCATGGCCGCATTGTGGGGCGGCTCTTACGGCGGCTACATGGTGCTCGCCGGACTCGCGTTCCAGCCCGAGCTATGGGCGGCAGGCGTCGACATCGTCGGCATTGCTTCTCTCGTCACCTTCCTGGAAAAAACCTCGGCTTATCGCCGCGCCTACCGGGAGCGCGAATATGGCACGCTCGCCCGCGATCGCGACTTCCTGCATTCGGTCTCTCCGCTGACCAGGGTCGAAGACATCCGCGCGCCGCTGTTCATCATCCATGGCGCCAACGACCCGCGCGTGCCGCTGAGCGAGGCTGAGCAGATCCACGCCGCCATGACCAGTCGCGGCCGCGAATGCCACCTGCTCGTCTACGGTGACGAAGGCCACGGCCTCGCCAAACGCGCGAACCGAGCCGATGCCGTGCCGCAGGCCGTAGCCTTCCTCGCCAGGCACCTGGCCGTCCAGAAGGGCTGACAGAGCTGACCGGCCCGCCGCTCACCAGCGATTCACCCGGATCACACCTGGCGGTTCCAATCGGTCATAGCGCCGCGGTTGCTTCTAGCATTTCTGCGTGAACCCGCAGGCGCGATGGGGCGGGCAAGCTCCTGATCAGGCCAGCAGCGTGCGGGCCAGGCCGGTGCCGACAGCTCAGGGGACAGGTCAAACGAATCCCGGTCCTCACGGTGAATCCGGCGTGGCGGGCCATTTCCTTGCCGGTAAAGCGACTCGCAGATAGTCTCAGGGCCGCATCTCGGCGTCGTCGGGATAATCCATTTCAATCTTCTTCCTGATCTGCTCAGGCGACCATTTATCCTTCAGCCCTTCGTTGACCGCGTCGTGCAGCCGCCGGCAGGTTCCCGGGTTACGCGGCTTCGGCCTTGCCCGCAATGTCACCACGCGGTCCTGCGCCGCCGCGGCAGGGCAGCTGTCTCGCCCGCCACTATCTTTTATCTCCCGAGGAACACGGAAATGAGGCCGACGGATCTTGGCGCCTATCTCTCATGCCGAAAGACGCTGCGCCAGGCCATTGATGAATTCCTCGCCTTGTTTGTTGTGGCGCTAGAATATCAGATCGATGTCGCTATCATTTTTTGAGACCGCCCCGGGAATTTGCCGCCTTGACATGTGGGAATATTGTCCGTAACATCAGAAACTGGGTGATTCGGCCGCATCGGATTGCTTGCTCATAGATGGGGACCATTTTGTCTGTTTCGGCACTAGTTGCTACTGATCTCATGGAAATTTCCGGTATAGAAAAGGATCTGCGGCGACGCCTGGATATGGTGTCCGGGAACGACGATTCAGCAGTCCTGCTCGGCCTGGTGGCGGCCGGTGAGGCGGGCCAGGAAAAGATCAGCGAATTGGCTTCGGGCGAGGGTGCCCACCTCGATCTGATCAGTTACGGCCTGCCACCGGAGAAGGTTAGCCGGTTCCAGCAGCTCTGGTATCACTTCAAGGTGCCCTTCGCTGAGGCATCTCTGGTCTGGTGGTATCTGTTCTGCCTGAACCTCGGGCGGGGCGGCGACCTCGGTAACGCGCTGGCGCAACTGGATCAGCAGCTTGCCGCCCTGGGCCCGGAGCCAGCCACCCGGCTCAGCGACCTTGCCGACCTGCTCGGCCTGTCACCGGAGGCGGTCATCGTCACCGACGACGAGGTCGGCGACACCGGCGCGCTGGCGGTCGCAGTCAAGCGCCACGTGCCGCTGATCTGGACTGACGACATCCAGGTGACGGCCGCCGCAAGCAACGGCGAGAGCACCGCTGCCGACGAGGGCACCAGCCGCTCCTGGTGGCTCGGGCCTTCGGCCGACCTGAGCGAATCGGAGGCCAGGACTCGAGCGCGCTGGTCAGACCTGCCTGCCGACGAGCGGGACGAACTGCTGGCCATGCTCGAGGAGAAAGTTACCTCGATCGAGCGGATGAGGTTCCGGTTCAGTGAATCTATCACCGACAATAAGGGCTCGGCCCGGATCGTAGGCGAGTGCCGAGCGCAAGATCCGGCTAGCTGGCCCTATCCGCACCTGGTACTCGCGACGGCCCTGTGGTGCTGGTACGTGGGTGGCTTCACTTTGCAGGAACTCAACCAGTCATTTCTTTCGCTGTCCTCGCTCACTCACTTCCTGGTGAGGCGGATGAGGCAGTACGAGATCACCTGCGGCCTGCCGGTCACCAGAATCGAGGGGCTCGACCCAGTAGCCGTGGCCGGCGAGTTCGCGAAGGCAAGGATCAGGCTCGAGCAGACCAGCGTCCGGTGCATGCATTTCGACGGGAGCAACTGGGAGCGCCGCGAGTTCCTCGTGCCGAAGGCGGCCATGGACCGGCTGCACGAGATCCCTGACAGCCTGCGCGAGATTCTCGGGAGGTGGATCGGCGTGGAATTTCCCGGACCGACCGGGACGCTCGAGGCCTGGGATCAGTTTCTCGAACTGGCGCTTGCGGCCGGGCACACGCCTACCAGGGTGATGCAGGCGCTGACCACGCACGCCGCGAACGCCAGCGACCTCCCTCTCGACATGGCGGTGTTCACCGCGCCCATGGGCTGCAAGCTGACCGAGCCGTGGACACTCGTTTACAGTGACATCTTCTGCTATACCGCGTTCAGGGACGGGTTCCAGCCCGCTGTGCACGGGATTCCCGGTGATCTCGTCAGCATCCAGAACATCCAGGGTCAGCGGCAGCGATTCAACGCGGTCAAGAAGTCCCAGAACTACGCCCCGGTGCGCAAACTCGCGCCGCAGGGCTTCAACCTCCCCGACATCTCGATCGCCGAAGACGCTCACCACGCCGGCCACTTCGCGGCCGGCGTCCGGCTCGCCTGCCGCGTTCCGATCACCATCTTCTACCGTGACATGCATTGGAACGGCATTTCCGACGTGCGCCTCAATCGGGTCGAGTACCGGCGGGATAACCGTTTCATGCCACGCGACGTGCTACTGGCCAGCCGGTACGCGCAATGGGTGAAGGGCGTGGCTGACGCCACGTACCGCCGCGATCTGAGATTCGACGCCAAATGGGGAGCTAGGGTACAAGACCTCACGTTGTGACGACGACACCGACAAAGGTATGAACTTTCATGCATTCTTCTGCTATACGACCGAGCCCTGTGCCATCTGATCCGGCTGTGATCGAACCGGAAGGTCAGGACTACATCTCAGTCCGGCTTCCCCAACTCCATGTCCGGATACCGGCCTACTGCCCCCACAAGGGCGCGCCGTTATCACGCGGAACGGTGATCGGTTCCTTCCTTGAGTGCCCGTGGCACGGCGCGCTCTTCGACCTGCGGACAGGGCACCGCCTGCGCGGGCCCGACTGCGACGACCTCGAGGTGACATGCGTGCAACCGGCGGAGGGACCAGCCCAGTGAACCAGGCAAAAACGACGCTCAAGGCGCCGCAAGATGACTTGGTCATCGCCACGTGGGCACAGGCCGTCATCGGCGAAGACGCGACCTCCCTTGCCGTATCGCACCAGAAGCGACCAGTTCGGATGCACGGGGCTGACTCGACCGGTCTGGGCCTGGTCACCAACCAGACGATCGGCGCTGACCTTCTCCGCCTCCCCCGTGGCGCCGGCTTCCCGCCCCATACCCATCCCGGGCACCACGTGCTTGTCATTGTCGGCGGGAGAGGCACGATTACCTATGCCGGCCGGATCCACCCGACTCAGGCGGGCGAGATCTACTTGGTGGAAGGCTCGGTCGCGCACGCGGTCGGTGCCATTACAGACCACGTCATCCTCGCGGTCGGGGCGCCGCACATGCCGCTCGACTCACATGAGCGCATGGCGGTCGTGCCCTATCAGGAGGTGCTGAGCGAGGTCGGTGACCTGCACTGCCTTATCTGTGCCCGCCGCACGAGCCCGCCGCTGATGCTGCACAACACCGACTGTCCCCATTGCCCTTGCCAGCAGTGCACGCTGGGAGATGCCTGCGTTGCCGAGGTGGAGACGGCTGGCCAACTTGACCGCTGATCCGCTTCTCGGCCCGGTCACCGAAGCGCTTGACGGCTTGCCTGAAGGCGCGCGGGTAGTGGTGTGCGGTCGTTCCGGGCCTGACTTCGCGCGTGTCATTACCCGCTGCCTGGACCGGGCGCTGACCGCCGTCCCAGTGGATCCCCAGGCCGGCGAGGCGCGGCTCACGGAGATTACGGGCCGGGTCGCCGCCAGCGTGGTCATCGACGGCAGGGGCGGGCACTGGTCTGCGCGAACCGGGCCATGCGCCCGCGCGGACCTCGGTGACCGGTGCCCCACCGACCTTGAGCGGCAGCCTGGCCTGAGATTCGTGATCTTCACCTCTGGCTCGACCGGTGTTCCTAAGGGAGTCATGCTCGGCTGGGACAGCGTGCGCGGCAACGCGGAAAAAGTGACCGGCGTGGTCGGCATAGACCCGGCCCGGCCGCACGCGACCTGCCTGCCCCTGTTTCACGTGAACGCCCTGCTGATGTCCCTGGTCGGCACCAGGATCACCGGGACTCCGCTAGTGATCTGCGACCAGTTTTCCCCGCACGAGTACTTCCGCCAGATCGGGCAGGCCCTCGCCGCGACCGCCGCGGTGGTCCCGGCACTCCTGCACCGGATCGTCGAAGCCAGGCCGCCCTGGCCAGACTCGCTGGAATGCCTGATCACGGCCGCCGCCCCGTTAGAGCGGGACCTAGCCCAACGGTTCTACCGCGCGTACGGCCCGCGCTTGCGGCAGGGATACGGCCAGAGCGAGGCGGTGAATTTCAGCTTCATGATGCCACTGCTGGACGCCGCCGGCTTCCGCGAACACTACCTGCGCAGGCACCCGCCTGTCGGGATTGCGCTACCGGCGACCGAACTGGCGATCGACGACGGCGAGGTCGTGCTGCGCACGCCCGATATCATGCGAGGCTACTGGGCTGATCCGGTGACCACCGCCAAAGTGCTCACCCCTGACGGGTGGCTAAGAACCGGTGACCTCGGCGAACTGCGTGATGAGTTCCTTGTCTTGCGAGGCCGGCGCGATGAGGTAATCAACCGGGGCGGGGTGAAGGTGTATCCGCTCGACATAGAGCGCCAGTGGCGACAAGACGGGCTTGCCGGCCACGGTGCGGCCGTACCGGTGCAGGCCGGGTCCGAAGGGCAAGACATCGGACTGGTGCTGGCCGGCGGGTCGCTGCTCTGGGCACGCAGTCTCGGCGCAGCCGGCCGGACCGCGCCTTTGGCCGCCGAGACGGGTGGGCTGCTCATTACCCCGACCGGAAAGCTGAAGCGCAAGGAGATGGGCAGGCGGCTCACCGGACGGCGCGAAGACCCGGCTAGATACCAGGAACTCCTCGCCTACGCTGCCCAGGTCGCGGCGTCCATTACTGCCAGCCAGACCCGCCCGCAGGGCGCGCAGGCCACTAGGCTCTGGGCCCAGGCAGCCTGGCTAGCCGGATCGCAGGCGGCGAAGCGCGGATCGCAAGCCGGATCGGCTGCCCGCAGTGCCGCCCACGACGCACTCGACCTGCTCGCTGGCTACTGGCCGACGATTGCGGTGGCGGCCGGCGACGGCGGCGACATGATGCGTCAGCGACCTGGGCTGTGGCGACGGCTCATGACCGAATGGCCCATGGGCAGCTACGCCGAACTGGCATGCGCAGTACTTTCTGCTCGCGAACTCCTGCGCGGCCCGGTGCTCGAGGTCGGGTCGGGAGTCGGCAATACGACCGGCCTGATCGCACCGCTCGTCGGAGACGACTTCACCTGGTCGGACGGAAACCCCTGGCTCGTCGCCCGCGGGAGGTGGCCGGGTCAGGGTGTGGTCTTCGATTTTGACCAGTTGGCCCCAGATGGCCTCGGCCCCTTCGCGACCATCGTGGCCACCAACGCGCTGCATTGCGCGGCCGACAAGGGGGCCAGCCTGGCCAGGCTGCGGTCGCTGCTTCGCCCTGGAGGCACGCTCGTGCTCGCGGAAGGCTCGAACCCGACGACGCCCGACGGGCTGCCATGGGCGCTTGACTACCTGTTCTGCGCCTTCGGCGGATGGTGGGACCGCACCGGGTTCCTGACCCGGTGGGAGTGGCTGCGCCTGCTGACCGATGCAGGATTCGACCGACTCGGCTACAGCGTGCTGCGGGCTGGCCGGCACGATCTTGGCGGCGTGGTCTGGGGCAGCAACGGTGACGGCTGAGCCGTCAGGTCCCGTGCCTCATCAACCTATGTTCGACGGCTGTTTCGGCTGCGCGCCCGCTCATCCTGGCGGCCTGCGGGTCAGGAAGACCGGCGATGCTTTCGAGTTCACGATCAGGCCCGGCCACCAGGGCACCCCTGGCCGGGCGCACGGTGGCGTGCTCGCGGCCGCCCTTGACGAGGCAATGGGCATGGTGGCGTGGTCCCTTGGCCGACCTTGCGCGACCGCGCGGCTTGAGGTCGACTTCCTGATACCGGTACCACTCAACGGCGCTGTCCGAATCACCGCAAGGTGCACTGGCCAGGACGGGCGCAAGCTGACCCTAATGGCAGAGGCACGGCTGAACGACCCGTCCGGCCCGGTCGCGGCCAGGGCTGCCGCCTTGTACATCCAGGCCAGGCTCCCCGCTGAGCCAGGCTAGCAGACGGGCACCGCCCCGGCCGGGCCGTAACTGGACCGCTCAGCAGAAGCCTAACTGGAGCATTAGACCGGGCCAGTCAACCCTTACCTTGATCAGATGCATACGGCTGAGCGGGCACCGCACGCACCTCCGCCACCGGCACCCCGCTGGGCACGGGTCATCGTCCCCGCCGACTACACCCTGTTCCATGTCGGGTATCTCGGCGCCCTTCCGCTGCTGCCTGTTATCTTGCGGTCGCTGCTCGGATCAGGCGACTCGCTGGCGGTCGGGGCCGTGCTGCTCGTGTACAACGCGGCGATTGGGGTTGCCTGCCTGTTCGCGGCGCCACTCATCGCGCGGGTCGACTCAAGAAACGCCATGGCCGCCGGGCTCGCGTGTTCCGCCGCAGGGATAGGCGTGCTTCCTTTCGCTCATTCCGCGCTCGCGGCCGGAGCAGCGCTAGCCGTCGCCGGAACCGGCATGAGCGTACACGGAGTCCTCGCTCGGTCAATGGTGGCCAAGGCGGTGCCCGCCGATGCGGGCCGTCATCGCATCTATTCATTGATCCAGATCGGCGTTAACGTCGCGGCGGCGATCGGGCCGCTGATCGCGACCAGCGTGTACGCCATTTCCGGCGCCACGGCCGTGCTCTGGGGCGCCTGCGCGTTCTACCTGGCCGGCATGACCTTGGTCCTGACCTGCATCCCGGCCGGATTCCCTGTAGCTCAAAGGGAAAGTCGCTGGCCGCTGACCAGGGAAATGATCAGGCAACTGCTGACCCCGGCCAACGCCAGGACAAGCATCGCGGCCATGGCCGGCTATTTTCTCTATGCTCAGTTCTTTTCGGCAATCGCACTGCTTATCACGCTTCATGTCACGAAGGGACCGATCCAGGGCATGCTGTTCCTTGAGAACGCGGTCCTGATCGTCGCCTGCCAAGCGCCCGCATCGGCCGTGGTCCAGCGCCGGCTCAACCGGGGAGCGCATCCGTCGGCGGTGTTGCTGACCGGGATGGCCATGTTCGCGATCGCGCTGCTGCTGCTCGGAGTGCTCCTCGCCGTGCACGTGCCGGTCTTCACGGCCGCACTCGCGGCTATCGCCCTGTTCTCGCTTGCGGAGACGGTCTACACCCCGACCGTGAACACGGCTTTCGCCCAGATTCCTGCCTCGTCTCCAGTGGAGTCGTTCAATGCACAGCAGTTGCTTATTACCGTCGGTCAGTCAGCCGGCACGCTGGTCGGTACGAGCGTCTTCCTCGCCGTCTCCGCAGCCGGCCACGGACCGGCATACTGGCTACTGGTGGGAATTTCCGGCCTGTTCGCCGTAGGTGCTACCGCCGCCACCGCCATTCCTGTGCGCAGCCTGTTCCGTCCTTCGAGAGCCCGGAGAACATCATGACCGTCACCAGGCCTGTGCTCATGATGGGCTGGAACCAGCACTGGCTGACCGCACTGGACGAACTGCTGCCTGACGGCAGTGTCGTAGTCGTCGAGGAACCTGACGTCTACCAGGGCAAGCACATCGCCGCCCGCTGGTCAGGACATCCAGTAGTCAGGGAAGTCCTTTTCGCCGAATACCAGCAGACCGACCGTTTCCTCGACGTAGTGACCCGCCAGCACGCCCGCGAGCCGGTCCGGTGCGTCCTGCCCGCGCTTGAGTACTCGGTGGAGGCGGCCGCGCAGGCTGCACTCGAACTCGGCTTGCCAGGGGCCGGAGCAGTCGCCGCCCGCATCTTCCGCGACAAAATCGCCCAGATCACTACCTGCCAGCGGGCTGGCATCGCCGTCCCGCGATTCGCTGAGATCAACGACGCCGCCGGCGTCGCCGCCTTCGGCGGCGACGAACCGTTCGTGCTCAAGCCCGCGAACCGACAGGCCAGCCTCGGGGTCGTAATCGTGCGTCCGGGTGACGACCCAGAACAGACATGGCAGGAGTGCGTCGGCGCCGACGAAGGCCCGCAACTCGCCCGCCGCGACCTCCGGTGGCGGTACCTGGCAGAAGAATTCGTAGCCGGACCTGAGTACAGTGTCGAGGCACTGGTCACCAGCGGCGAGATCGTGTTTGCCAACGTGACAGCCAAACGCGTTCACCCAGGGCGCTACCCCGTCGAGGCAGGTCATGTCGTTCCGGCGCCCGCCGGTCCTGGCGTCGCCGAACTGCCTGCCCTGATGCAGGAACTGGTCCGTGCGACCGGGTTCGGCACCGGACTGCTGCACGGCGAGTGGATCATCAGCGATGGGACACCGGTGTTCGTGGAGTGTGCCGCCCGCCCGGCCGGAGACTGGATCTTCGACCTGATCGACCTGGTGACCGGCGTCAATTTGTACGACGCCGCCGTCCGCGCGCTCGGTGGGCAGGACCCCTTGACACGCCGCAGGCACACCGGCTGTACGGCGGCGGCCGCCGTACGGTTCGGGTTTCCCGCCGAGCCTGGCACGGTCACCGACGTGTCCGGCGTCGATGCGGCCAGCAGCGCGCCTGGTGTGGTCCGGGTACCGCATGTGCCGGCGGCCGGGGATGAGATCAGGTCGCTCGGATCGTCCTGGGGTCGGCTGGCAGCCGTGATCGCGACAGGCATGGACCAGGCTGATGCCGAGGCGGCGGCAGTCGCCAGCCTTGACAAGATCACCGTGACGATGCGGCCTTACAGGTAAGTTGCCAGGTCATGACGGCTGACCGCGGCCGGTTCGTGCAGGCGGTTCAGTCAGCCGCACGCTTCGGCGATGACCGCCGCCAGTTCGCTGATGCAGGACCGGAACGCGTTGGCAGGCGGGCGGCCATAGCCGACGACGATCGCGTGCGGATGGGCAGGGTCGGGTTCGTGCCAGTACTCCTCAATCGTGTGCAACAACAGCCCGCGCCGCCTGGCGGCGGCGAGTACCGCCCGTGCCTGTGTCTCGCCTGGCAGCGTCACCAGGGCATGCATTCCGGCTGCAATCCCGGTGACCGCTGCCTGCGGCACATCCCTGGCCAGCACCCGCGCCAGGTAGTCCCTTCGCCCCCGGTATTCGACTCGCATGCGCCGGACATGCCGATCAAGGGCGCCCGAGTTGATGAAGTCGGCTAGGACAAGCTGCTCAAGTGCGGCGTTGCCCCGGTCGAGCCACTCCCTGATACCAACCGCCAGCGGGCGGATGGCTGCCGGAAGCGCGATCCAGCCGAGGCGCAGCGCGGGAGCGAGTGTCTTGCTGGCCGTGCCCACGTAGAGGACCCGGTCTGCGGCCATTTGCTGAAGGGACCCGACCGGCCGCCGGTCGAACCTGAACTCGCCGTCGTAGTCATCTTCGATGATGAGCGCATCGCGCTGGCGTGCCCACTCAGTCAGCGCGTTCCGCCGGGCTGGGGACAACGTGACGCCAAGCGGGTACTGGTGCGCCGGCGTCACGATCACCGCTTGCACGTCGAGCGATTTCAGCGCCGCGACCTGAACGCCTTCGCCGTCGCAGGGCACACCGGCGATCCGGAGGCCGGAACTGGCGACCAGTTCCCTGTATCTCGGCGCGCACGGGTCCTCCATCGCCACGGCGCGCGCACCGCTGAGCCGCAGTACCTCGCAGATCAGCCGAAGCGCCTGGGTGAATCCCGAGCAGATCATGAGTCCTTCCGGGCTGGCCAGTACGCCGCGAGCGCGGCCGAGGTAGGAGGTCAGTGCCCGGCGAAGCTCGATCGTGCCCTGGCTGCTGCCGTAGCCGAAGGCGTCGGGGGGCAGTCGCTGGAACACAGAACGGGTGGTGCGCACCCACGCCTGACGGGGAAAGCTGGAACTGTCTGGCGATCCTGGCCGCAAGTCCCAGCGCGCTGCCCGGCCGGGTTCGGCCGCAGCCGGCGTCTCCGCAGCCGGCGGCACCCAGATCACCTCGCTGACGGCCCCAGGCCGCAACGTGATGTAACCTTCCGCCGCAAGCTGCGCGTACGCTCCCGCGATGGTGCCACGGGCGACGCCGAGGTCGTGGGCAAGCGCTCGCGTCGACGGCAGGCGGGCGTTGACGACGAGCCGGCCGTCGCAAATGGCCTGCCGGATGGCTCGCTCGACATCACGGCCGAGTGAACCCCTGTGGCTCAGCTCCACGCACAGGTCCACCGAACTGGACCATTCATCTGCCATCGATCTGGAGCATACATTGGACCTCCTGCACTCGTAGCGTGAGCGTCATGACAAAGACCACACTGCTCATCGCGGGCAGTACCGTCATCACTAGCTGGGGTCGTGATCAGATCCGCAGGCTCAGTGAACAGGCCAGGCGCCGCGACGTCTGGCTCATCGGCGCAGACTCGCCGCAGAACCTGGCGAAGGCCTCGCAGGACGAACTTGCCCAGGTCGACGAGATCCTGCCGCTCGACGTCAACGACCCGCAGGCATGCCTTGACTGGGCGAAGTCGGCTGCCCCTGCAGGCCTCAGCGCGGTGCTGACTATCCGTGAGCTCGCGGTCTACTCGACCGCGCTCATGGCCGGGCAACTCGGGCTGGCCGGGAATGACCCGGAGGCGGTCTTGCGCATCAGGAACAAGGATCTGTGCCGGACCAGGCTGCGGGAAGCCGGCTTTCGCCAGCCAGTCACGGCACTGGGACGGACCGGCGACGATGCACGCCTCTTCATGAAGGAGCACGGACCTGGTCCATGGATCATCAAGCCGCGGGACGGCTTGGCCAGCCTGGGCGTCTCGCTAATCCGGGGCGATGACGACATAGAGCCTGCACTGGCCAGGCTGGCGATGACGCCGCCTGGCGCATTCGGCTCGCTGTCATCGGACGCGCCGTTCCTGATCGAGACGTTCGTGGCGGGAGCGGAGTACTCCGCCGAGGGCGTCATGGTCGGGGGAACCGCCAGGGTACTCGCGCTCACGCAGAAGAGGACCGCTGCCGGCTTCATCGAGACAGGGCACCGCGTCCCCGCCTCGCTGAGCACGGCCGTGGAAGATGCGGCCACGCGAGCAGTGACCGGGGCACTGCGTGAGGCCGGGATTACCAGAGGTATTTTCCACGTCGAGTTCTGGGTGAACGACGACGGCATCGTGATCGGCGAACTACATGACCGGCCGGGCGGAGACTACATTCACCTGCTGGTCGAATACGCTCGCCTGGGTCTTGAACTCTACGGCATGCTCGTCGACGACCTGCTCGGCCGTGACCCTGGCCCGGTGCCAGCTCTCACCCGCGCAGCGGCGGCCGAGTTCCTGGTCTGCCCGCCCGGCCACCTCACGGCCGTCTCCGGGTGGAACGAGCTAAAGACCGACCCGGCCGTACTGACCTGCGACCTGAGCATCGCTCCGGGCGACTCGGTCGCGCCGGTGACCGATTCGTGGGGGCGGCAGGGTCTGTTTGTCGTCGGCGGCAACAGTCCCGAGGAGGTAGATTCGCTCGCCAGCCGGCTGCGCGATGGCGTCGCCTTCACCGTCGCCTAGCCCGGCGACCAGCTCAGCCTGCGCTGATCGCCTTTCGTGCCTGCCTGCAACCTCGGCGACTGCCTCCCTGACTTCGCGTTGTCAGCGTCATCCGGGCGGCTGGGAGCGATCGGCCGGCGCGGCTTGCGCGCCGGATCCTTCCGGCGGTCCCGGCTCGCCCCCTTCCCGCCTGCTCACGCTGCTGCGGGCGGCGCCGGCCACCGGCCCGGCGCCAGGACCGGAGGACTGGTACGCGAACCTGCTGTGGATCGACGGCCGCAAGTGCCTGCTGCTGACCCACGCCGGCACGCTGTTCTCCGTCTTCGAGCCTGACGTGCCCGCGGCGGGCCTGCGTGACACCCGCCGTGCCGTGGCCGCGCTGATCGGCCGGGAACTCGCCCGCGAGGATCTGCCGACCGCCACATTCGGCGCGCCTGCCCAGGACGAGCTGATCATCGCCGCGACCGCCGACCGCAGCGTCCTGGGCTGCATGAACGACATGGCATTCCTGTGCGGTCACCAGATCGCTCAGTCCGGCGGCCTGGCCCGCACCGACCTCGCCGAGCTGAACCAGTCGCTGCGCCGCAACATCAACAGCGCCCGCGGCTACCAGCGGCCAATCGACCTGACCGCCCAGCGCGCGTCCCAGCTCAGCTAGGCTCGCCTGCCGGGCCTGAACGCCACGGCCGGTCCCGGCCGCGTCCGATCGGCGACACCGTGCACGCCCATCCGGCGAGCCGGCGGCGCGGCCAGCTGCGTGTCAGCCCTCAGCCAGGAGCAAGTTCTCCGAACTCGCCTGCGACCCGCGCGAGCCATTCCGCGTCACCCCGCAGATCGTGCCCGCCCGCCGCTCGGTTATCGCGCTCCCCTGCCGGGAGTTCCGCCCTGTCCCGGTCATCTCGCTCGCCGACGACAGCGGCGAACGCGGCGGCGGTCCAACCTCCAGCTCCCGGCCGTCCCCGGCCCGGCGCCGTCCGGCACTCAGTTGCCGGCTTTCATGTTGCCCGGGCCTACCCCGGCCGCGGCCGCTCACCGGCCCGCCCAGGTCGCGATAAGCCCGTCCAGCGCTGATTTCCCCCGCCGGCCAGCCGGGCCATGAGCCCGGCGGCCTCCGCCACGCCCATCCGGGCAGTCTGATGGTTCCTTCCGATCACGTAGACACGCACGACTGATCTCCCCGCGCCGTGCCCCGTGCGATCCCCCCTCGCAAACCCTCGTGCACCACCACAATGCGTTCCCAATGGCTGGCATGTCAACTCTGATCGGCCAGTATTGGCCGCTGATATTTGGCTAGCTAAGCTGAGCCGAAAGGCAGCGGCGGAAAGGAGCGAAGCGATGACCGCCGACCCGTCCCCCGCCGTCCCCAGTACGCACGGATTGCCGCCGACCCTGCGCGGCAAGATCCGCGACGGAACCTACGGGCCGGGCGCCTACCTTCCCAGCCGCAACGAGATCACCGCCCTCTACGGGGTCTCCGCGATCACGGCCCGCGACGCCCTCGCCGTGATCAGCCGCGAAGACTACGCCACTGCGGTCCGCGGCCGGGGCCACATTGTCCGCCGCAAGCGCTCCCGTCTCAGCCTCCCCAGCCGCCCATCCAGATCCACATCAGCTGGCTCCCCGGCCTCGTCGATACGACCGGGAACGCCCTGCGCTACGCCGACCCGGCCGCCCCATGGCCCGAGACCATCCAGTGCCTCACTGGCCGTACCGTCACCTCGGTCCTGCAGCGCACCCGTGCCCGGCGCGTCGACCCCTGGGAAGCCGGAGCTTTTCGCCTCCCTGCCAGCGCGACCGTGTTCGTCGCCCACGCCACCACGGCACTGGCGCCGGGTAGCGGACGACCTGGCGCCACCGACTAGACTGAGGTATATCTGAAAACCTCGCCGCGTACTGGCGTCATAGCGCGGCACCGGGAGCCGGGCGCGGGATCGCCGGTAAGTCAGCGAAAGGCAGCGAGCGACACATGAGCCAGGACGCACCGCCCGGGCCGGGGCGTTTCGCGGAGCGGCTTGAGTACCTGTTCCGCACCGTCCACCCCAAGGACCGCAAGCCGTTCACCAACGTCGAGGTCGCCGACGCGATCAACCGCGCGGCCGGCGAGCAGGTCATCTCCCAGGCCTACGTCTGGCAGTTGCGCAAGGGGAAGAAAGACAACCCCACCCGCAAGCACATCGCCGCCCTAGCCGCGTTCTTCGGGGTATCGCCAATGTACTTCTTCGACGACGGCGAGCACGAACCGCTGGAGTCCGAGGTCAAGCTCGCCATGAAAGACGACGCTGTGCGAGACGTAGCGCTTCGCGCCGTCGGCCTATCGGACCAGACTCTCAAAGCAATGCAGGAACTGATCGACCGCGCGAGGATCCTGGAGGGCCTTCCGGCTCTTGAGGAACCAGGAGGATCCGCAACGGCGTAGCGCGGTACCCGTCCAGGATTCAGCGCTCTGCCAGTGCAGGGCGGGCCGGTCTGGACTCAATTGTCATCGAGCATCAGCAGGTTGCTACCTGCCGCTGGGAGAGGCTTCGTAAGATGCCCGGTGCCCTGAGCGTGCCCTAAACCGCTCAGTGGCATAGCACGGACGGCAGGTTGGAGGTAGCCTAAGCCTCTGACCTGCCGTTTTGCGGGTGGGGCGGGTGGGGATCGAACCCACGACCGGCGGATTATGAGTCCGCTGCTCTGACCGGCTGAGCTACCGCCCCTCGCTTCGCGTGCACACTACCGTACGCGAATCCTGACACGCTGACTCGACTCCAGCGGGCCATGCGTCAGGCACGCCCCTTAGCGCACGCTCAACTGCATCGCCATGGCATGTTCCACCAGGGCTATCAGCACTTCCTTGGTTGAGCTCCTGCCGCGGGCGTCGCACTGCACGACTGGCACGTTCCTGCCTAGCGACATGGCTTCCCTGACGTCGTCTACCTGGTGCGGGAAGTCACCATAGAAGCCGTTGATCGCCACGATGAAGGGGAGGCTGGCGGCTTCGAAGTAGTCTACGGCGGGGAAGGAGTCGGCGAGGCGACGGGTGTCGACCAGCACGACCGCACCGATGGCGCCTTGGATCAGGTCGTCCCACATGAACCAGAAACGGTGCTGGCCAGGGGTACCGAACAAGTAAAGCACCAGGCCCGCATCGAGGGTCACCCGACCGAAGTCCATTGCCACCGTCGTCGTCGTCTTGTCTGGTGTGTGGGAAAGGTCATCGACACCATCGCTCACCGCGGTCATGACGGCTTCTGTGGTGAGCGGGGTGATCTCGGACACCGAACCGACGAACGTGGTCTTGCCAGCGCCGAAACCGCCGGCCACGACGATCTTTACAGACGTGACCGCCGCGTCTGCGTCAGAGCCTGGAACGGCTTTAGAGCTTGCGAAGTCCACTAAGCACCCTTTCAAGAAGGTTGAGATCTGGCCGACCGTGAGAGTGATCGGCCTGATGAACTCGGACCAGGCCTTCTACGGCCATATCGCCGATCAGCACGCGGGCCACGCCTAGCGGCATTCGCAGCACGGCGGAGATCTCGGCGACCGATCGCCAGTCGCGGCAGTAGCCGAGAATCGACTGGCACTCGGGGCTCAAAGACGACAGGTCGCGGGCCTCATAGTGTGACGCAGACACCATTGCCTCGATCTGCAGCTGATAGCTGGGCTTGGTCCGCCCGCCTGTGACCGCATAAGGGCGCACCAGCGAGCTCGACTTACTATCTGAAGTGGCAAATGGCGAGCCCTTTTCGGACACGCTGAAACTGCCTGGCCCGAACAGACCCCCCTCACGTCTGTCACCTGGCATAGGAAGACGGCCGTCCGAGTCAGGCTCGGACAGCCCGCCTTCCGCCAACCACTCGTCATGGCGGGGAACAGACACCGCTCGCTCCTGCCGTTTAGCCGCCGGCGCCAGGCCAGCTAGGTGGAATCGAACCGCGCATTTCAGGAGTCAGGGCACTTCCCACCCGCTCCACCATCAAGGCCATCTCATATGCGACCAAGCCCATGTCGCAGTCGGCCGCTGCTAGCACGGCCAAACTAGAGCCGTCGCTAATCGCCATTACGATCAGCAGGCCCCGCTGCATTTCCACGACAGTCTGCGAGACCGCACCACCTTCGAATACTCGTGATGCACCTTGAGTCAGGCTGGTGAGTCCTGAAGTGACTGCTGCCAACTGGTCGACCCGGTCAGGGGGGAAGCCCTGGGAGTAAGCCATTGGCAGGCCATCTGATGAAACTACGATCGCATGCGCCACTGAGGGCACCCGCTCGACAAAATTCGTTACCAGCCAGTTGAGATCCTGTGCCGGACGGGTTAGCGGGCTCACCGGCGCTCCTTCCTGTCGTGACGGGTACTCGGCTCACCAACGCGGCTGAGCATTAGCGTATGTGGCCGGACTTGCCACGTAGTCGTCGGAGTACGCAGACCTAGCATGACTGTGTCAGCGCCCTCATGTCACCCATCACTGGAAACTTCGCCCGTTCCCTGTGTCCTATCAATGCCCGTTGCGGCACGTCCTTCTCGCATTCCTCGCTGGAGACTGGCAAAGCGTTCTCTGGTGGCTGCCGCGGACCGCGCAGGCGCTTGTGGTGGTGCCTCCGCAGCCGCCGCGCCTGGAATGAGATTCGCCTGGGGAACGCGGCGCGGCAGGCCCGCGACCGTCGTACCGCCAGAGGCTGGCGCCACTGCGACCTCTGCGGCCCGCCAGCCCGCATCACCGGGCGACGACCAGCTAGTGGCCGCCGCAGGCTCAGGCTGAGCGATGGCGCCGGCAGGCCATTCGACGGATGGCCGACCTCGGCGGAACCAGTCCGATTCCACGGCCTCAAAGATCGGCAGCCTGTTCTCTTCTCCGAGTGACGCTGGAGGAGGCACGATCACCCCGCCACCGGCCGTTCCGAACTGCGATTCATGTGTCCGGAATGTACCACTAGGTGGAGCGGATCTGGCGACAGGAGCACCGAAAACCGGCTGAGCACGTTGGTCTGACTGCTCGTCCCTCCAGGCAACGCGCTCGCGCGGAGCCTGGTGCGGCTGCCAGCTCGGAGCGGCAGGCCGAGCACCTGGCGACTGCCACTGCGCCGCAGGATCGCTGATCGCTGGGATGGGGCCGGTGCCCTGACCAGGCTGGTCGAACGAACCGCGGTCGGCGTTCTCCAGATCAGGCCCGCGTCCAGTAGTCGCGAACCACTCGGGATGCTCGACCGCCGCGCGCGGCCCTCGGTCCACCGCCGGAATCGGTCCGGTAACAAAGCGGCCAGGATGCGGCCCGGCACCCGGAATCCGGTGCGGGCCGAGGCCACTGTCGCTGGCCCTGCCGGCGTCGGGCGCAAGCAGGTCTCGCTCGTCCTGGCGCCGGTCGCCAGGGCCGGCCTGATACCCGTCCCCGCCGAACCGCCGATGGCCAATCTGCGAGTCGTCGGAGAACTGCCCGGCAGGGAACGGCCCGGTACCGAACTCGTCGGCAACACGCTGTCCCGCGCCGAAAGAACCCGTGCCGAAGGAACCCGTGTTGTAAGACCCGCTGTCGAACTGGCCGGTGTCGTACTGCCCGGTGCCGTACTGGCCGGTGCCGTACTGGCCGGTGTCGTACTGCCCGCTGTCGAGCTGCCCGGTGCCGTACTGGCCGTTGCCGAAGCCGGCGGATCCGGCGAACTCGCGGTCACGGCCGCCGTTGCCCGACTGGCCGAAGCCGGGCTGGCCCACTTCCGGCGGACCAAGGCCGGAACGGCCGAAGTCGCCGTTACTTGCGGGCGACACCGGCGAGAACCTCGCTCTGGCGGCGGCCACCTCGTCATAGGCGGACGGCGGACCGCCGGGCGATTGGCTCCAGCCGCCCGAACCTGGCCCGCCTGGCCCGATGGCTGCCCGCAGCGGCTGGTCGGGCAGCCGACCAGGATCGAACGCGCTGTTCGCGCCCTCGTGCACGATGACCTCGTCTGGCAGCCACACGAGCGCGGTCAGGCCATTTCCTGTCGCCGGCCGCAGCCTGACCCGGATTCCGTGCCTGGCGGCCAGCCGCGCCACCACGAACAGGCCCATGCGCCTCGAGACCGCGACATCCACTACGGGCGGGTTATCCAGCCGCCAGTTCGCATGCGCCATCTCCTCGCTGCCCATGCCGACGCCTTCGTCGGTGATGTCAAGCAGTACGCCGCCGCTGCCGAGCAAGTGCCCGGAGACGCTGACCGGCGTATCCGCCGAGGAATACGAGGTCGCGTTCTCCGCCAGCTCGGCGATGAGGTGCACCACGTCGTTGACCGCCGGGCCGCGAACGGAGATGCCCGGCTGAATATTGAGCATGACCCGCTCGTACTGCTCAATCTCGGAGATCGCGGCGCGCAGCACGTCCACGAGCGGCACCGGCTGGTTCCAGCGCCTGGAAGACTCATGCCCGGCGAGAACCAGGAGGTTTTCTGAGTTGCGGCGCATGCGGGTGGCCAAGTGGTCCATCTGGAACAGGCTCGCCAGCCGGTCAGCATCTTGCTCACCTTGCTCCAGCTCGTCGATCAGCCTGATCTGCCGTTCCACAAGCGACTGGCTGCGGCGGGACAGGTTCACGAACATCGCGTTGACGTTGCCACGCAGCGCGGCCTCGGTAGCGGCCAGTCGCAACGCCTCGCGGTGAACCTGATCAAAAGCCCGGGCGACTTCACCGATCTCGTCAGAGGATTCCACGTCGATCGGCTCGACATCGACAGGCACGTTCTCGCCGTCGGCCTCGTTCATGCGGCGGACCGTCTCAGGCAGCCTGACGCCTGCGACCTCGAGCGCCCCGGCTCGCAGCCGCCGCAGCGGCCTGACCATCGACCGGCCGACGAAGATGGTGAACAGCAACGACACGAGCAGGACAAGCAAGATGATGCTGCCGACGATGATCGCGGAGACGATCGCGCGCTTACGCAGATCCTGCGCCCGCGCGACGGCCGAGTTGGCCAGGTACTCCTCGAAGTGGTGCGTCTGGAGAATGGCGTCGCTCATGTCGCCCCACCAGTCCGAGTTCACGATCGGCAGGCTGGCGACGGCGCTCGGATGCGCGGTCACTGCTGACTCGTCGGCGAGCACGCGGTCTTCGAGCGAAGAGGAGAGGTCACTGCTGAACGCGTTGATCTGGGTGGTACTCGCGAAGTTCTGGAACTCGGTGGAGTCAGCGGCCTGGTTCGCCACTGAACCGGTGAAGTCGCTGTACAGCTCGTTGTTCAGCCCGCCTCTGTAGGTAAGCCCGTACATGACGATGGCGCGCTGCACCGAGTCCTCGAACTCATACCGCGAGATCGAGGCTAGCGCGCGCGCCGTCGAGGCGAGCTGCGGGTCACTGCTGCTCTGGGCCACCTGGTCGTCGAAGGCGAGCAGCACCTGGATTATCGAGCGATACTCGTTGAGCACGTCGGTCGCGGGAACGGGGGTATAGAGAGCCTGATTCCGCAAGGCATCAAGGCCCTGGAGGGTCGAGACCACCGCATGGGCGTCGATCTGCACGTCCTGCGGATATCCTGCGCCAAGCTGCTCAAGCTGGTCCCTGACCGTCTTGATCCACCCGTTGGTGTCAGCGATTTCCTGCTTCGCGTACACCCGCTGGTCCGCGGCGATCCCCTCGTCCGCTTTCAGCGGGCCTCCGCCCACCCGGTCGGCTCGCACGTTGGCGCGGGCGGCGATGTCCCAGATTATCGCGTCCCGTTCAGCCTCGATCTGATAGGTCAGCTGGCAGATCTTCGTGCTGGCGATGGCCAGAGTTTCAGTCCGCTGGTTAGCTACCGCACTCTGCCAGGAACTCACGATGCTCGCGCCGCCAAGCGCGACCGCGGTCGCGACCGGAATGGTGATCAGCAGCACCAGCCTGGAACGCACGCGCCAGTTGCGCATCATGCGGTTGCCCGGACGACCGCGTCCTTGCCTGCCCCGCGCCGATTGGCCAGCGACCTCCACCGATCCGCTGGCGTGCGGATCTGCGGCTAGCGCGACCTCGCCATTCGGCCCGCCGTTACCGCGGGCGGCCGAGTCCCCGAAGTCGGGCGTCTGGGCATCGGCCCGGTACTGATCAGCTGAGCCGGGCGCGTCATCGCGGCTCTTCTTGAATCGGGACGGCACAGTGGGTGTACCTCTCACCTGGTCGGCAGGGAGCGGCGTTCAGAGGCCGCGATGACCGGCAGTGTCATGACCACCCTCCTGAAGGACGAACCTGCGGCAAAACGCATCGTTGCGCGATCAAGGGCGACTCTATCTCTGGCCTGTCCGACATGCCGCTATAACAGGCTGTACCAGGTAAACCAGGTAGTTCGGAGTTCACCCTGCCACCCGACATGGCTAGGGTACTCTCTGCCGCATCGTCCTTGTTCTGAAAACTGTCCGGATCACCAACTATCTGCAGCAACATGGTGGTGCAGGCGTCACTTTTTCACCAGCCTTCATAAGGAGAGTCATGTGGCTTTCGACCGCCAGGGTCATCGGGGCCGGTCGTAAGCGGCCGTTCCGGCGGCTGCGCAGGCACGTACCGGCAATACGCTCGGCGGCCGCCGTGCTCGCGGTACTTACTCCCCTGTTGCTCGCCTCTGCCTGCGACCCCCTCTCATCGCAGTCCGGCGACCCGGTGGTGACGGTAGGGGCAGTGCCGGGAATCGAGAACGCCAATCTTTACCTGGCCCAGCACGACGGCTACTTCTCTAAGCAGGGCGTCAGGGTCAGGATCGAGCGCTTCCAGTCAGTCAACGACGAGATCTCGGCACTCAACGCTGGCAGTGTCGACGTCATCGCCGCCGACTATGGCGACATGTTCTATGCCGTCTCGATCTCCAACCAGCCTTCTCATCCGGCCTACAAGATCCTTGCCGATGGCTATGACGCCGCGCCAGGGGTGACCGAGGTGGTCACATTGCCGAACTCGGGCATCACCCAGCCCGGCGCGCTGGCCGGACTGAAGATCCCGGTACCTGACAGCGAGCAGATCGCCAAGGCACCGCTCGGTGATCCCACCAGCCTCGCGGTCGCCTCCACGGCCTCGGTGCTGCAAAGTGACGGCGTCAACCTGGCGGCGACCGAGTGGGTGCCCATGCCTCAGCGGCAAGAAATCAGCCAACTGGTCAGGGGCAAGGCGAAGGCCATCTTGGTGAGCGGCACTGGCGTGTACGAGGCGCAGAAGGACGGCGCCGTGGAGTTGCTTGACGGGTGCAGCGGCCCGACATCGGGCATACCGCTCGACGGCTTCTTCGCCTCGGTGGGCTGGCTTGGCCAGTCCAAGTCCAAGAACGCCCAGGCCGCCAGGGACTTTCAGCAGGCTATCTACGCCGCCGATGCCGGCGCGGCCATGCCCGGCCCGATCCAGGAGATCCTGCCCGCCTACACCGGACTGTCCAGCCAGGAAGCTGACCTGGTAACTACCGGGACCTACCCGCTCTCCACGATCACCGCTAACCTTCAGCGGACGGCGGCATTGCTGAATGACGAAGGCATGACGAAAATGGATGTCATCGTCTCAAACATGATATTCAGGTAGCCAGCCGAGGGTCCGCAGGGCCGATGGACACCGGCCCTGCGGAACGGCAGCCGCAGGGTGAATAATGTCAGGAAAATGAATTAAACCCGAGTTCACGGGCGATAATCATTCGCTGCACTTCTGACGTGCCCTCGCCGATTTCAAGTATCTTGGCGTCACGGTAGAACCTGGCCACAGGAAACTCGTTCATAAAGCCATATCCGCCGAATATCTGAGTCGCATCACGGGCATTATCCATAGCCGCGTTGGATGCCGTCAGCTTGGCAATCGCAGCGGCTTTCTTGATCGGCTGGCCTGCCGCTAGCCTGGCCGCCGCGTCGTACCAGGCGAGCCTGGCAGCACTGGCACGCGCCTCCATGTCAGCGATCTTGAACTGGATGGCCTGATAGTGGCCTAGTTCGTGGCCGAAGGCGACACGCTGGCCCGCATAGCGCACGCACTCGTCGACGCAGCCCTGCGCCAGGCCTGCCGAAAGCGCGGCGATCGCGACCCTGCCCTCATCCAGAATCTGAAGGAACTGCGCATATCCGCGCCCGAGTTCACCGAGCAGGTTGCCCGCGGGCACCCGGCAGTCGCTGAACGACAACTCGCGCGTGTCGGAAGCGCGCCAGCCGACCTTCGAATATTCTGGACCCACGGTAAGGCCGCCTGTTCCGGCCGGCACCATGATGGCAGAGATCTGCGGCCTGCCTGCCTCAGTGCGGCCGGTGATCGCGAGTACGGTAATCACCGAGGTAATCGAGGTACCTGAATTGGTGATAAATGCCTTGCTTCCGTTAATTACCCAGTCGTCGCCGTCGCGTACCGCAGTGGTGCGCATTCCGCCCGGAATATCGGAGCCGCCGCCTGGTTCAGTGAGCCCGAACGCGCCAAGTCGCTCGCCCTCGCACAGCGGCGGCAGCCACTGCGCGCGCTGCTCGCCGGTGCCGAAAAGGAAGATCGGCATGGCACCGAGGGCGACTCCGGCCTCGAGGGTGATCGCAACCGAGGAGTCGACTCTGGCCAGCTCGTGCAGGGCGAGACAGAAGGCGAAGAAGTCTCCCCCCATACCACCGTATTCTTCAGGAAAGGGCAAACCAAAAAGTCCGAGTTTGCCCATTTTAGAGATGAGTTCGTACGGGAACTCGCCCCGCTCGTAGAAGTCGCCGATCACTGGGGCCACGATGTCGAGGGCGAACTCTCGCACGGTCTGGCGAAGCGCCTCATGCTCATCGTTGAGACTGAAGCTGATCACGCTAGCGATGTTACCTGGCCGCCCCGGCGGCAGCGCTAAGCTGAGCCCATGGTGTCGGATAGGTCTTTATCCACGCATTCGCGAGGGCACCACGACCCGCTCTGGCCGGCTAGCCGGCCCGGATAGCTGGCCCGGATAGCTGGCCCGGCTAGCTAGTACCGACAAAACTGACACCTGCTTGACCGGCAAGCTAGGCTACGGAGTTCCTGCCCTACCCTGGAACCGAGCCAGTACCGAAAGGAAGGCTGCCCGATATGGCGACCCTGACCTGTCCGGCGTGCGCGGCTCGGGTCGGCCTCACCGACCTGATCTGCTTCACCTGCGGTGCGAATTTGCCCAAAGGCGGACTGGTGCAGTTGGAGGACTCGCTTCCTGTGACCGTGGCGCAGAAGACGATCTCACCGCAGCGCCGACCAATCTCTTCGATGGTGCTGCAGATAAGCTTTCCGGCCGGCAATGTCGAGGTCCCGGCGGGTACCTCGGTTTTGCTCGGCCGCGACCCCGCCGAGTCGCTGGTCGCGGCCGCGTTCGATGGGTACGAGAACGTATCGAGGCGGCACGCGATGGTCCTGGTCGACGACGCCGGACACGCCTCGATCAGGGACGAAGGGTCGACCAACGGCACGTACGTCAACGGTGACAGGCTCCTGCCAGGCATCGACGTCAGGCTGGTCGACGGCGACACGGTACGGCTCGCCGCCGACGTGACCGGCAGGGTCACCTTGCCAGCCGCCGAAGCCGACCCGGCCGCCTTCGCCTGACCCTCCCGCCTGCCCGGCACTGGCAGCCGACCATGCCCTCGCTGTCCGCCACCGCCCGCCTGTGCCCATCTGCCACACCGCCGGCGCCTGTCCGCGCGGGGCTGGCCAGGGCCGGCCTTCACGCCGGTCACTCGGCGAACCACGGCGCGCCAGGCTCGCCGTCCATGAACCACGGCCGGTACGGGTCGCCATGGCCCGGCCGACCAGGACCAAGCGGCGGCCAATCCTCGGCGCCACCAGCTTCCGCGCCCGCACTGGCCCCGTCGGTCACGCCTGCGTCACCAATCGCATCGGTCACGGAACCAGGCTCCGCTGCGCCCTGGCTTTCGCCAGTTAGCTCGCCAGGGTGACCGGCGTCCTCATCGTGAAAGGCGGCAGGCTCACCAGCATCCCTGGCGGCAGCGACCACCCGGCCGGCTGGTCGTGGGCATGCGGACGGATGGTTAAGCTCAAGCCGGCCGAGCCGCTCACGTAACTGGTCGAGCAGTTCGCCGGGCGGCCTGGCCTGTCCCTCGCCGAGCGCCCGGTCAACGCCGGCCAGTCGACGGGACCGATCTGACCAGTCTGCCGAGCACATCGCCGCTATTCTCCCAGGTCACCATTCAGCGGAACCTAGCAGCCGTCTGTCCTGCGGCACCGCTAGGCCGAAGGCCAGCCGTTTGCCCCACCCTATTGGCCCGTGCGGCAATTTGAAACCTCGTCGGGGGACTCGGCTCCTCATGGCGCTGTCACTGCCGGGGAAGTTACCGTAGCTTGTCATGGACTTCGAACTGCCGGCCGAACTGGCGAGTTACCTTACCGAGCTTGACGAATTCATCGACCGCCAGATCAAGCCACTTGAACAGCGGGACGACAATGTCAGGTTCTTCGATCACCGGCGTGAGGACTCGCGAACCGACTGGGAGCGCGGCGGGCTGCCGAACCGCCAGTGGGAGGCCCTGCTGCGCGAGGCGGTCGAGCTGGCAGACGCGGCGGGCCATTACCGTTATGCCTTTCCCGCCGAGTACGGCGGGCGGAACGGCACCAACCTTGGCATGGCGGTGATCCGCGAGCACCTGGCCGCCAAGGGGCTCGGGCTGCATTGCGACCTGCAGAACGAGCACATGATCGTGGGCAACAACGTCGGGTTGCTGCTGATGCTGAACTACGGTTCCGCGCCGCAGCGGGCCGAGTGGGTCAAGGGCCTGGCGGCGGGGAAGAAAGGGTTCGCCTTCGGCATCACCGAGCCTGATCACGGATCTGACGTCACGTTCATGGAGACCGTCGCGGTGCGGGACGCCGACGAGTTCGTCATCAACGGGGCGAAGACCTTCAACACCGGAGTGCACGCGGCCTCGCACGACCTGATCTTCGCCAGAACCGGCGGTTCCGCCGGGGACGCGGACGGCATCACGGCGTTCTTGGTGCCGGTCTCCTCACCAGGGTTCGTCATCGAGGAGTACCTCTGGACCTTCAACATGCCGACCGACCACGCCAGGATCTCGCTGCACGACGTGCGGGTGCCCGCGAGCGCCATTTTCGGTGCTGAGGGGCGGGGTCTGGCCGTGGTGCAGCACTTCTTCAACGAGAACCGGATCAGGCAGGCGGCTTCTTCGCTTGGCGCGGCGCAGTACTGCATCAACGAGTCCGTCGCCTACGCCAAGGAAAGGGCACCGTTCGGCAAGCCGCTCGCGACTAATCAGGCGATCCAGTTTCCGCTGGTAGAACTGCAGACGCAGGGCGAGATGCTGCGGGCGCTTATCCACAAGACGGCCTGGCAGATGGACACCTACGGGCCGTTCTCCGCCTCGGACAAGGTGTCGATGTGCAATTACTGGGCTAACCGGCTGTGCTGCGAGGCAGCCGACCGCGCGATGCAGGTGCATGGCGGGCTCGGGTACTCGCGGCATCGGCCTTTCGAGCACATCTACCGGCATCACCGGCGGTACCGGATCACCGAAGGGACAGAAGAGATCCAGATGCGACGAGTCGCCGGATACCTGTTCGGGTACATGCGGCAGCGTGCGCCCAAGGGAGTCGCCGAGGAAGGTTCCTGACGGTGCCCGCGCAGGTCGACGCCGGCCGCCTCGCGGACGCGCTGTCGCCCGTGCTCGGGCAACCGGTGCGGGTCGAAGGGCTGACCAGGCTTTCCGGCGGTGCGTCCAGGCAGACCTGGGCTTTTGACGCCTGCCCGGAAGCCGGGGCGCGGGCCGAGCTTGTGCTGAGGCGCGATCCGCCCGGGCGGCCTGGCGAGCCTGGAGCGATGGGGCGGGAGGCGCGCGCCCTCGGCCTGGCGCGAGCGGCCGGGCTGGCCGTTCCCGAGGTCATCTTGAGCAGCGATTCCACCGAGCCGTTCGGCACGGCGGGGCTGGTGATGCGCCGGGTGGCCGGAGAGACGATCGCGCGGCGGATCCTGCGGGACGACGCCTTCGCGCAGGCACGCGCCTTGCTGACCGGGCAGCTTGGGCGGTTCGCGGCCGCCCTGCACGCGCTCGCCGCGCCAGAGGACTTTCCCTTGCCTGACCCGCTGGCCGAACTTCAGGTCACGCTTGCCGAGTTCGCCATGCTCGGGCAGGTCAGCGAGGTCTTCGAGCTAGCCGTAAAGGAACTCGGCGCGTCCCGCCCGGTCCGGCGCGACCCGGTGCTCTTGCACGGCGACCTGCGGCTCGGCAACCTGATCGTGGGGCCGCACGGGCTCGCGGCGGTCATCGACTGGGAACTGGCACATGCCGGGAACCCGGCGCAGGACCTCGGCTGGCTGTGCGTCAGGGCATGGCGGTTCGGGGAGACCGGTGCTGCTCGCGCCGTGGCCGGGCTCGGGTCGCGGGAGGAACTGCTTGCCGCCTACCATGGCGCCGGTGGTGTGCCAGTCACCCGCGACGAGCTGCGCTGGTGGGAGATACTCGGGACGTTGCAATGGGGCGTGATCTGCCTGAGGCAAGCGTGGGCGCACCTGTCGGGTGCGCACCGATCGGTCGAGCTCGCGGCCATCGGAAGGCGGGTGTGCGAGCAGGAGTGGGATCTACTGGAGTACCTGCGGCCAGAAGAGGCCAGGCGCGCGGCACGCGCGGCGGCCGGGCGACGACAAGAACCTGGCCACGAGCCGGCGCCATACGGGCGGCCGACGGCCGGCGAAATGCTCGACGCCGTACGAGGGTTCCTCACCGACGAGGTGATGCCTGCGACGAGCGGCCAGCTGGCCTTCCATGCGCGCGTGGCCGCGAACGCGCTTGCCATCGTCAGCAGGGAACTCGAGCTCGGCCCGGTACCTGCCGGCCTCGAGCTGGCGGAGCTGGTCGCCGCCAGGCTCGCCGTGGCCAATCCCCGTTACCTCGACGCGCAGCAGGCAACGTGAGCCGCTCCCGACAGGTCAGCGGATCCCTTCTGGCCGGAACTGGACGCTGATCCTCGGCCCGGCCGCCCTGGCCGACTTCGGCACGCAGTGCTCCCAGGTGCGCTGACAGGTGCCGCCCATGACAAGCAGGTCCCCGTGCCCGAGCATGAACCGCAGCACCTGATCGCGGCCGCCATCGGAGTACTCGCTACGGCCCCTGCGCCGCAACATCAGTGCACGAGGATTGCCGAGCGACAAGATCGCGACGATCGTCTCCCTGACCAGCCGGCCCGAGTTGTCGCCATGCCAGGCCACGCTGTCCCGCCCGTCCCTGTACAGGCACAGTCCGGCCGTGCACAGCGATTCGGCGAAACCTGGCCGGTAGTGGCTGTCGAGCGCGGACATCGCCTCTTCGAGTGCCTGATCGGGTAGCCGTTCCCCCTTGCTATATCAGATAACCAAACACCTGTTCGATTTAGTTGCTCGACCGGTGGCCGACGGGCAACTCAAAGCGAAGGTGATCGGTACACCGCTTCCCCCTCGATGAACGTCCCGAGCACCGCGGCCGATCCGATCTCGGCGGCCTGGCCGGCGATCGGATCTGCGTCGAGCACGATCACGTCGGCCAGCTTGCCCAGGTCAACGGACCCCGCCACGTCGTCGATATGGTTCACGAAGGCCGATCCGATCGTGTACGCGCCGAAGGCCTCGCCTGGGGTGAGGCTCTGCGCTGGCAGGAAGGGCGCAGCCTGGGGCCCCGACGAGCCCTGGAGCGAGCGGTTCACCGCGACGTGGATGGCCCGCAACGGGTTGGCGCTGCTCACCGCCCAGTCGCTGCCCGCCGCCAGCCGGGCACCTGACCGCAGCAAGTCGCCGAACAGGTACTGGCGCGCGGCTCGCTCCGGCCCGAGGACCGGGATGGTCAGTTCGTCGAGCTGCGGCTCGTGCGCCGCCCACAGCGCCTGCATGTTGGCCGTCACGCCAAGCTCGGCGAATCTCGGCAGGTCGTCTGGGTGTACCACCTGGAGGTGGGCAATGTGGTGCCGATGATCGTTGCGCCCGTTGGCCGCCAGTGCGGACTCGATGGCGTCGAGGCATTCCCGTACCGCGCGGTCGCCGATCGCGTGGAAGTGCAACTGGAATCCGAGCGCATCAAGCGCGGTCGCGCTCTCGCGCAACTCCTGCGGGTCGACGTGAGACAGGCCGCGTTCAGTGGTCTGGCAGCCGCACGAGTCCAGGTAGGGCTCGAGCATGCCTGCCGTGTAGTTCTCGGCGACGCCGTCTTGCATGATTTTCACGGTGTCAGTCCTGAACCGGCCGACGCGCGAGGTTTCCCTCCGGCCGAGCAGGTCGTCGATCTGCCCGGCGCCACGCCCCCTTTCCCACCACAGGGCACCGCGTACTCGCGCAGTGAGCTGACCGGACCTGGCTGCGGCCAGGTAAACGGGCAGCGGGTCCTGCGAACCGAGGTACTCCCCCACGATCGCGTCCTGCCAGGAAGTGATGCCGCGCTGATGCATGTGCTGCTGCGCGAGCAGCAGCCCGGCCAGTCGCTCGTCGAATGACGGCTTCGGCACGTACGCGCCGACCAGGTCGGCGGCCCCCTCGTGCACCGTGCCCTGAAGCGAGCCGTCAGCTTCGCGCTCGAACCTGCCGTCCGCCGGGTCGGGCGTTCTCGCGTCGAATCCGGCCAGCTCGAACGCGCGAGTGTTGGCCCAGCCGCCGTGCCCGTCCCTGTTGAGCAGGAACGCAGGCCGGCCACCAGTCACCCGATCGAGCTGCCGCCGGCTAGGCGTGCCGTGGTCGAACCACTCCATCCGCCAGCCGCTGCCAGAGATCCACTCGAGCTCCGGATGGGCATCGCCGTAGGCCTTGATCCGGCCAAGCGCGTCGTCGAGCGTCTCCGCGCCGATCAGGTTGCAAGCGATCATGGTCACGCCGGCGAACGCCGGATGCACATGAGCGTCAGTGAACCCGGGCAGCAGCGCCCGCCCGGCCAGGCTGACTATCTCGGTAGCTGGCCCCTTGAGCTCGCGTACCTCACCGTCGTCCGCGGCCGACACAGCGATGATCTTGCCTCCGGCTACCGCTACTGTGTCCGCAGGCCTGCCGTCCTCAATCGTCGCGGCGACCATGCGCCTTCCCGCTGCGTCCGCGGTATACACGGGTCCGCCGCTGAAGATCACGTCCGCGTAGCTCGACACATGTCCTCCTGATCATCACCGGCCAGGCGACACGTCGCTGACCATGTACTTGATGATCTTCTCGCGACCGCCGGGCTGCGGCCAGCCCTCGTTTTCCGCTGCTACCCCGCGCCGTCCTGACGGCAGGCGCAAAGGACCGCCAGCATAACGCAGCCACCCGAACCGGCCACTGGAGCACTTCTTGTGGCACAGTTCTTTCATGGAGCGGATCACTGCGACCAGGTACGGGCAGGTGCGGGGCCAGATCAGGGACGGCGTCGCCAGCTTCCTTGGCATCCCCTACGCGGCCGCGCCGACCGGCACGCGCCGGCTCGCCGCCCCAGAGCCACCAGAGCCGTGGACCGGAGTGCGTGACGCGATCGCCTACGGGCCGACACCGCCAAAGCCCGCGTACCCGGCACCATTCGACACAATATTGCCAGAACCGGATATACCAGGCGATGATTGGCTGAACCTGAACATCTGGGCGCCTGAGGATCTGTCGGGCCACCGTCCGGTGATCGTCTGGATCTACGGCGGCGCGTTCGCCAACGGGAACTGCGCGATTCCCGTGTACGACGGCCACGCGTTCGCCAGGGATGGCGTGGTGTTCGTGGCATTCAACTACCGCCTGGGCGCCGAGGGCTTCGCGCTGCTGCCTGACGCCCCGGCAAATCGCGGACTGCTTGACCAGATCGCCGCGCTCGAGTGGGTACGCGACAACATCAGCGCCTTCGGCGGTAACCCGGCTAACGTCACGATCGCCGGTGAGTCCGCTGGCGCGATGAGCGCGATCACGCTGCTCACCATGCCCGCCGCCGCCGGGCTGTTCAGCAAGGTCATCGCGCAAAGCGGTTCGGTCCAGGCCGCCGCCGAGCCGGCCGACGCGGCCCTGGTCACCGCCGAACTCGGGCTCGCGCTCGGCAGCGAGCTCAGGGAAAACGACGTGTCGGCGGCCGGCATCGCCGAACTCGGGACCGACACGCTCATCAAGGCTCAGGTCGCGGTGCGGGACGCGCTGGCCGCCGAGCCGGACGCCGCCAGATTCGGCGCCACGATCGTGGCCAGCTCGATGGCGTTCATTCCAGTGCTCGACGGCGAGGTGCTGCCCATGCATCCTCTGGCGGCGATCGCGTCGGGTACCGGGGCACAGGTACCGCTGCTCATCGGCACCAACGCAGACGAGTTCAGGTTCTTTCTCGTCCCGCCCGGCACGATCGACACGATCTCCGCCGACCTGCTCGGGTTCCTTGGCGCCGCCATCGGCGCCACCGGCGAGGTGATCGCTCGGTATCAGGGCAATCGCCCCGGCGCGCCGGCCGGCGACGTATTCGCCGCCATGCTGACAGACAAGTTCTTCAGGCTGCCCGCGCTCGCGGTTGCCGACGCCAGGTCAGGCGGCCAAGCACCTACGTACTTTTACGAGTTCAGGTGGGGTGTTCCACCGATGGGCGCCGGTCATGCGATGGAGATCCCATTCGTCTTCGACAATCTGGCTTCGCCCGGCACCGGACCCCTTATCGGCCCAGATCCTCCAGCGGACCTGGCTGCTGACATGCATGCTGCCTGGATCGCGTTCGCGCGGGACGGCGATCCCGGCTGGCCGGCGTTCGACGCAAGCCACCAGGTACGCGTGTTCGACGCCGGCGGCGGTTCGGTCGAGATCGACCCGCGCCACGATGAGCGCACAGTCTGGCCAGCCGGGTGACCTGCCACTGTGAACTACCGGTACTAGGCACCGGCGGACCTAAGCCGCGCATTCCCGGCAGATGAGCTCTCCGCCGCGGGTCTGCGCGAGCTGGCTCCTGTGGTGCACAAGGAAGCAGCGTGAGCAGGTGAACTCGTCCGCCTGCCTGGGGATCACGCGGAACGAAAGCTCCTCGTTCGACAAGTCAGCCCCAGGCAGCTCAAGTGACTCAGCAACGTCATCCGGGTCAAGGTCGATCGCCGTCGACGACTTGTCCATCCGGCGCGCCTGCAGCTCTTGCAGGCTGTCTTCGGTGATCTCCTCGTCAGTCTTCCTCGGGCTGTCGTAGTCAGTAGCCATGTCGGCTTTACTCCTCCGTCGTTAAACATCGTCGCGCGATTGCAACGCTTTAGCGGGCTCAGTTGTGCCCGAATCCGGCGGCAAATTCTGGCACGTCCACTCGAGCCAAGTACACCTAACCCACCTAGCCCACGCTCCGTGTCGCGGCGGCATGGCGGCAGATCACTGCTAATCACGACATCGGAACATGGTCCCCGACTCAGTGCTCCCGAGTCCGTGTCCCCAGATCTGTTCCCAGCCTCAGGCATCCCACTCGGGGTTCAGGCTCAGCAGCAGGTCATGCAGCTCGGAAAAGAGCTGCGGGCCGCCGCCGACCGTCATCGAGGGGCCGGGTGGCTTACCGCCAAGTCCGCCCACGATCGCTCCCGCCTCGCGGGCGATCAGGCTACCGGCAGCGATGTCCCAGTACTGCACGCCACGCTCGTAGTAGGCGTCAACATTTCCCGCCGCGAGCAAGCAGAGGTCGACGGCGGCGGCACCGTTCCGCCTGATATCGCGCACCTTCGGCAGCACCGCCCCGGCAACCGCGCCTTGCACCTGTCGCCTGCCAGGAGCGTAGCCGAATCCGGTCGCCACCAGCGCCCGCGCGAGCGGTACGCCGAGGTTGCAGGCCAGGCGCTCGGGCTGGCCACCGGCCAGGCTCCTTCGGAACGAGCCGCCGCCGAGCAGGCCGTAATAAGCCACGTCGCGACGCGGCACGCAGACGACTCCGGCGACGACCTCCCCGCCGACTTCAGCCGCGATGCTCACCGCCCAGTCGGGCAGGTCGTAGAGGTAGTTGACGGTACCGTCGAGCGGATCGACGATCCACCTGACCAGCGCACCTTCGCCGGTCTCGCCGCCTTCCTCGCCCAGAATCGCGTCGCCGGGCCGAGCGGCGAGTATCCGCTCCCTGATCAGCCGCTCCGCCGCCTGGTCCATCTCGGTAACCACGTCGGTCGGGCTCGACTTGGTGGCCACCACGACCGCGCGCCCGGCCCGGTCGGCGAGCATGGCCCCCGCCTCCCTGGCGACATCGCTGGCAAGCTCGAGCAGGGACTCCGGCTCGGCGCCTCCCGTCATCGCAGCCAGCCAGCCGACCGGTCAGGGCCGGGCCCGCAGCAGTCCCGCGTGCAGAAGTCAGGCGCCGCAGGCCCGAGTGCCGCGACCACCGGGTCCGCGAGGCATCGCGCGTAGTCGCGTGCCAGTTCGGTGATCATTCCCACGAATCCTGGATCGGTGCCAGGCGTGGCCGCTCTGACCAGCGGCACGCCAAGCCGTTCCGCCGTCTGAGCGGCCTCGACGTCCAGATCGAAGCGCACTTCCATGTGATCACTGACGAAACCAATAGGAATCAGGCAGAAAGCACCGCTGCCGGACGCCGCCAGTTCGGCCAGGCACTCGTTGACGTCAGGACCAAGCCACGGCACGGCAGGCGGCCCGCTCCTGCTCTGGTAGGCCAGCCGCCAGGTCGCCCGCCCGAGCCCGGTCGCGACACGTTCAGCGACCTGCGCAAGCTGGGCGGCGTATGCCCCGCCCGATGGCCCGCTCGATGCCGCCATCGACACCGGAGTCGAGTGCGCGGTGAACACCAGATCGGCCCGCGCGGCGAGGTCAGCGGGGAGCAACGCCAGCGCGCCCGCCGCCGATCGTACGAAAGATCCGACGAAACCGGCATGCCGGTAATAGGGAGGTATCTTGATCACGGCCGGGGCGTCAGGGCCGACCGCGGCCCTGGCCTTGTCGATGTCGTCCAGGTACTGCCTGCAGCTAGAGAAGGAGCTGTACGCGGAGGTCGCGAGGGCTACGACGTGCTTGATGCCGTCCTGCGCCATCGCCCGCATGGTGTCGCCCAGATAAGGCGCCCAGTTCCTGTTCCCCCAGTAAACGGGCAACTCAACGGCATTGGCCAAGAAGTCCTTCTCGATGGCGCTAACCAGGTCACGGCACTGGCCGTTTATCGGACTGACCCCGTCGAACAAGTAGTAGTGCTCGGCCACGCTAGCCAGCCGTTCGTCAGGCACGCCGCGCCCGGCCGTCACATTACGCAGGAATGGCATTACCTCATCGCGGCCCTCTGGCCCGCCAAAAGACACGAGCAAGAACGCGCTGTCGCCAGGCATACCGCCATCCAACCAGGTCGTGCTTCCGCCCGCCTGGCACCCCCGCCGCAGCTAGCGGTATTCCGCCGCGTACTCGGCGGCCAGGGTCAGCACCTCGTTCACGTACCAGTCCGCGTGGTTGTAAGCAAAGATCGCGCTTCGCAGGCCGGCCGCAGTTCCCGACGAGGCGCCGGCGGCGCAGAGATAACGGGCGGCCGACGGCACCGCGTCGAAGGGATTCATCACCTCTGGCGTGCCCTTGGGACCGAAGCCATCTATGCCCCACTCCGCCCAGGTAGATGGCAGGAACTGCATCGGGCCAAGCGCACCCGCGCTCGACGGGCCGACGTTGCGGCCGTCGCCGCTTTCGATCTGGCCGATCGCGGCGAGCACCGTCCAGGAAAGCGAAGGGCAGTACCTGGCCGCGGATTCCTGGAACAGCTGGATGTAGTTCGAGATATGCCTGGCTACGGCCGGACTCGACGCCGGCGACGCGGTCAGCTCGCCTGAACGGCGCAGGGACACCAGCTTGACCGCCTGGCCGAGGATCCGCCGCACGCTCGTAATCAGGCTCGTCATGCTCGGGCCAGGGGCGCTGATCAAGGCGGCGACCTCGCGGACCAGGCCGAGCCGGCGCGACAGCGTCTCGTTGACGACGAGATCCACGCCCGCTATGGCGAGTTGCGCCGAGCCGCCGAACGCGACCCTGACCGCCGACTTACCGCTCAGCTTGTACTTCGCGGCCGGTGTCAGCTTGAACGCGGACGCCGTGGTGGTGCCGGCGATGAAGTCGCCGGCCGCGAGCCTGGTCCACAATGACTGGTCTGAGGCAGTGCCAAGCGGCACCCAGGACCTGAACTGGCCAGGTTTTACCCCGATGACGCTGGCCGGATGCCCGGCCACGGTGATCTCGGCGCCGTCGAAGGAGATCAGTTTCCTGATCCCCCTGGTCGCCCGCAGCCGCGAAAGCTCGGGACCGGTGAGCCCGGCTGGCAGTACGACAAGCAGGTCGGGCAGTGTAATGCCGCTGAATGCGGAGGCCGTCGCCACCGCGCCAGAAGCCGGGCTCCTGGCGCCCCCATCTGGATTTGACTCGCCAGGCCGGGTCGCGTGCAATCCGGTCATTCCGACCACTACCGCGATCCCCGCCATGACCGCGCCAGACGACACCAGCGCCGAGGATCTAGGCGGACGCCGTGCGGGACGGAGGTTAAGGCGGAGGTCAGATAGGCGAGCGAGCGGCAGCAGTCGTTTCATGGCAATCAACACTGTAACCCTGATAACCGAACTTTCCCTGGCCGCCGCACTGATCGGTAGTTTTCCCGACACGTTGCGCTAACCCGGCGAGCTGGCCGGCGGTACGACAGCCGTCAAACTCACCCCTGGCGGACAAACCGCGCAGGTCGCCCCGATACGGTCTGTTCGGGAGGTCGCCGCAATGAAGCAGCTTGACAGGGACCCGGGCAGCCCTGGCGAAGAAGGCACGGCTGCTCAGGCCCGCAACCCTTACCAGGTCCTGATCAAGACTCCCGGCGCTTTCGCGTTCTCCAGCGCCGGCTTCGTCGGCCGGATGTCGATGTCCATGTACGGCCTGGGAACCGTGCTGCTCATCGCCGCCATCACCGGCAAGTACGGCACCGCGGGCACGGTGGCGGCAGCGGGCTCGATCGGCTACGCGCTGCTCAGCCCTTACCTCGCCAAGCTTTCTGACCAGCTTGGGCAAAGCCGGGTGCTGCTGACCCAGGTGACGATCTTCGCGATCACCGGCGCCGCCTTCATCACCTGCGCCGAATTGAGGGCACCGCTGCCTGCGCTGCTGGCGACAGGGACGCTGGCCGGGGCATGCATGCCGTCGATGAGCAGCATGGTCCGCTCCAGGTGGAGCTGGCTGCTCCGCGACAAGCCCAGGCAACTGCACTCGGCGTTCGCGCTCGAGTCGGTGAACGACGAGATCATCTTCGTCATCGGCCCGGCCCTCGCCACGCTGCTCGCCACCCAGCTTTTCCCCGCCGCCGGCGTCGGCACGGCGACCGTGCTCGCGGTCGCCGGAACCCTGCTCTTCGCCCTGCAGCGCCGAACGCAGCCTGCCCTGCCTGAGGTCAAGGCCCCCCGCGCACCCGAAGAGCCGGCCAAGCGGTATCTGCACGGGGAGACGACCCCCCGTATCCCCCGCTGGCGCATCCCGGCGAGCGGCCTTGTGACGCTTTCCCCCGCCTTCTTGATGTTCGGCATGATGTTCTCCTCGATCGACCTCAGCACGGTCGCGTTCGCCTCCGAGTTCGGGCACCGGCCGCTGGCCGGCCTGGTACTCGGCACCTACTCGCTTGGCAGTGCCGTCGGCGGGCTGTGGTACGGGTCAAGGCACTGGCAAAGCCCGCCCGGCCACCGGTTCGTCGTCACCGCCGCGATCACGGTGGCCGGGGTCGCGACCTTCTGGCTGATGCCAGGACTGCTGGCATTGTTTGCCGTCTGCCTGGTCGCCGGGCTGCCGGTGGCGCCGACCCTGATCGCCGGCTACGCGATCCTCGAGCAGCAAGCCGAGCCGCGCCGCAGGACCGAGGCCATGGCCTGGCTGGGGTCCACGATCTCGGTCGGAATAGCTGCCGGCTCTGCCGTCGCCGGGCACATCATCGACGCCCACGGCGCCAGGGTCAGTTATGCGTTCGCCGCATGCTGTGGCACTCTCGCGGTACTGATCTGCTTGGCCGGGCGCGCCAAGCTGCACACCACCGACAGGTGACGGGAGCCGAGGTCATGACCTGGCATAACTGGGCCGGCAACGTGACGGCCAGGCCGGCGCGGGTCGCCGCGCCGCGCTCGGCGGAGCAGGTCGCCGAGCAAGTGAGGCAGGCGGGAGCCGACGGCCTGACGATCAAGATGACGGGCACCGGGCACTCGTTCACGCCGGCCGCGGCCACCGAAGGTGTCTTGCTCAGGCCGGAAGCCCTGACGGCAATCAGGTCAATCGACCAGGAAACCGGGCTGGTCACGGTCGAAGCTGGCTGTCCGTTGCGCAAGCTGAACGAGGAGCTTTACGCCGCAGGCCGCTCGCTGACGAACATGGGCGACATCGCGGTGCAGACCGTCGCCGGCGCCACCCAGACCGGCACCCACGGCACCGGCCGCGCCAGCGGCAGCATCGCGGCCCAGATCGCTGCTCTGGAACTGGTCGCGGCCGACGGGACCCTGGTCACCTGCTCGGCCGACAGCGAGGATCAGGCACTGGCCGAGCTTTTCGCTGCCGCCAGGGTCGGACTCGGCGCTCTTGGCGTGGTCACCGCCATCACGTTCAGGACGGAGCCTGCCTTCCTGCTCGACGCGCGGGAAGAACCCATGCGCTGGTCAGAGGTGATCTCCCGGCTGCCGGAACTGGCCAGCGAGAACGAGCATTTCGAGTTCTTCTGGTTCCCGCACACAGAAGGCTGCCTGACCAAGCGCAACAACAGGTCGCCAGGGCCGGCCAGGCCGCTGCCCAGGTGGCGGTACTGGCTGGACGACGAGTTCCTTTCCAATACCGTGTTCGGGGCGACGACCAGGCTCGGCCATCTCGCGCCTGCCACGATCAAACGGGTGAACGGCGTCGCCAGCCAGGCGCTTTCCGCCCGCAGCTACACCGACGCGCCCCACCGCGTCTTCACCAGCCCGAGGCGCGTCCGCTTCAAAGAAGAGGAGTACGCCATCCCCGTCGAGCACCTCCGCGCCGTGCTGACCGAACTGCGGGCACTCTTCGACCGCAAGGACTGGCTGATCAGCTTTCCCATCGAGGTCAGGCTAGCCCCGGCGGACGACGTCTGGCTGTCGACCGCGCACGGCAGGGACAGCGCCTACGTCGCCATCCACGTGTACCACGGCTCGCCGCACGAGGACTATTTCAGCAGTGTCGAAGCGATCATGACCGCCGTCGGCGGCCGCCCGCACTGGGGCAAGATGCACACCAGGGACGCCGGTTACCTGCGCGGCGTTTACCAGAAGTTCGACGACTTCCTGGCGCTCCGCGAGAAGCTAGATCCGCAGCGCAGATTCGGCAACGAGTACCTCAGGCAGGTGCTCGGGTCCTAGCGAGAGGGCAGAATCGAGCGGTGAAGTTTCTTAGCGCCCCTACCTATGACCTGACCTACAGTGACGTCTTCCTGGTACCTAACCGGTCCGCGGTCGGCTCCCGCCAGGACGTCGACCTGCGCTGCACCGACGGCAGCGGCGCCACGATCCCGGTCGTGGTCGCCAACATGACCGCGGTCGCCGGACGGCGGATGGCCGAGACGGTTGCCCGCCGCGGCGGGATCACGATCTTGCCGCAGGACATTCCCGTGAACGTGGTAGCCGACGTGATCGCCTGGGTCAAGGCCAGGGACCTGGTTTATGACACTCCGCTGACACTCACTCCTGACGCCACCACCGGCCATGCGCTCAGCCTGCTGCCCAAGCGCGCGCACGGCGGCATTGTCGTCATCGAAGAAGGCAGGCCGGCCGGCGTCGTGACCGAGGCCGACTGCACGGGCGTCGACAGGTTCACTCAGCTCAGGCAGGTGATGTCGAGGGACTTGCTGACCCTGCCTGCGGGGATTGACCCGCAGCAGGCCTTCGGCCTGCTGCAAGCAGGCAGGCACAAGCTCGCGCCCGTGGTCGACGCGGAGGGGCGCTGCGTGGGGATCCTCACCAGGACTGGCGCGCTTCGCGCCACCATCTACACCCCGGCGACCGACACGCGGAGCCGGCTGCGCGTCGGCACCGCGCTCGGCATCAACGGCGACGTGGCCGGCCGGGCCAAGGAACTGCTCGAGGCCGGCACTGACCTGCTGGTCGTCGACACCGCGCACGGTCACCAGGAGAAGATGACCTACGCGCTCGAAGCGGTCAGGTCGGTCGCGCCGGCCGTGCCTGTCGTGGCCGGCAACGTGGTGACTGCGGCAGGCACGGCCGACCTCGTCGCGGCGGGCGCCGACATCGTCAAGGTCGGAGTAGGACCAGGTGCCATGTGCACGACCAGGATGCAGACTGGCGTTGGCCGCCCGCAGTTCAGCGCCGTGCTCGAATGCGCCGCCGAGGCACGCAAGCTTGGCAAGCACATCTGGGCTGACGGCGGCGTCAGGTACCCGCGTGACGTCGCACTCGCCCTCGCGGCAGGCGCGTCGAGCGTCATGATCGGCTCCTGGTTCGCCGGCACCTGCGAGTCCCCTGGCGACGTGTTCCGCGACCCGCAGGGCAGGCTCTACAAGGAGAGCTTCGGCATGGCGTCGGCGCGGGCCGTGCGGATGCGCACGGCGGCCGACTCCCCCTTCGAGCGGGCACGCAAGGAACTCTTCGAAGAGGGGATCTCAAGTTCCCGCATGTACCTCGACCCAGACAGGCCCGGCGTGGAGGACCTGATCGACGCGATCATCTCAGGCCTGCGGAGCGCTTGCAGCTACGCGGGCGCGGCCAGCCTGGACGAACTCGCCGACCTGGCCGTGGTGGGCATCCAGTCGGCGGCCGGCTACACCGAGGGCATGCCGCTGCCATCTGGGTGGTGATCTCCTCGCCGCCCCAGCCGCCGCCAGCGAGCAGCAGGCACGCCCTGGGCGGGTAGCGTTACGGCCATCGGGTACCTAGGCGGGTGGTAACCTGCTCTACCCTCGGTTGCATGAGCGCGCCAGTCACGCCAGCCACGCCGGCCGTCCCAGGGGAGCCTGGGTCAGGACCTCGCGTGCTGATCGTCGAAGATGACGTGGCGATCGCTACCCAGCTCACCAGGGGCCTGGTCCGCGGCGGGTACCGGGTCGACCATGTGACCACAGGCAGGGAGGCGCTCAACCGTAACCTGCCCGACGTCGTGCTGCTTGACCTCGAGCTCCCTGACAGCGACGGCGTCTCGGTCTGCCGGGCGCTGCGTGACCGCAGCGACATCGCGATCATCGTCATCACCGCCTACGGAGAGGAGGTCGACCGGGTAAGCGCACTCGACGCGGGTGCCGACGACTACCTGGTCAAGCCGTTCGGACTGGCCGAGCTTCAGGCACGGATCAGGGCCGTGCTGCGGCGGGTCAGGCCAGGGGGCGCTGACGTCATGAAGCACGGGCCCCTGATGATCGACTCACGGACCAGGAAGGTCACCGTCGCTGGCGAGGAGATCCCGCTCACGGCAAAGGAGTTCGACATACTCGAGTGCCTGGCGATCGACCCCGGCCGGGTGGTCAGCCGCCAGGAAGTGCTGGAAACCGCCTGGGACGCGCACTGGTACGGCCCGACAAAGGTGCTTGACGTGCACGTGGCCGCGCTGCGCAAGAAGCTCGGCGTGCCTGGCCTGATCGAGACGGTCTACGGGCGCGGGTACCGGCTCGGCGATTTCTGATGGCCCGCCGGATCACGCTGGCCGTCATTGCGCTGGTGGCGGTGCTGCTCAGCGTGGTGGCGGTGCCCCTCGGCCTGCACATCGCCAATCAGGACACGGCCGAATTCACCGCGCAGACCGCGACATCGGCGGCCGCGGTCGCCAGCGTGGCCGAAGAGCATCTCGACGACCGGGCGCCCATCGGCTCGCTTCGCCAAGCGGTCGTCGAGGTCGCTGAGCACGGCGACCGCATCGTGGTCTACGGCAAGAACGGCCGGCTGCTTACCGGGCACGGCACGATCCGCGAGGTGTCCAAGCAGCGGATAGACCTGGCACTGGCCGGCGTGGCGTCGGTGAACAGCCCGTCGTCCGACGAAATGGTCGCGGTAAGCCCGGTGATCAAGGACCAGGGTGCGACCAGCATCGGCGTCGTCGTGCTCGCCAGGTCGACCGAGCCGCTCGATCACCGGATCGACGGGCTATGGGCCTGGCTGACCGCGGTGTCTGTGGCGGCGCTCGCTGCCGCCGCGGTCACCGCCACCGGCTTGGCGCGCTGGCTGAGCAAGCCGCTCAGCGGGCTCGAACTGGCCGCGCAGCGACTCGGTACCGGTCACTTCGACGCCCGCGCGCCTGCCGGAACCGGACCGCCTGAGGTACGCAGGCTGGCGGATAACTTCAACATGATGGCCGGCCGCCTCGAAACCCTGCTAAGCGGTCACCAGGCCATGATCGCCGACGTTTCTCACCAGCTAAGGACGCCGCTCGCGGCGCTCAGGCTGCGGCTCGACGTGCTCGCGCTCGCCGCTCCCGGCCCGGTCGCCGACGAGCTGGCCGGTGCCCAGGACGAGATCGCGCGGCTCTCCCGGCTGGTCGACGGCCTACTGGCGATCGCCAGGGCGGAAAACGCCACCAGCCCGGCCGTTTCCGTGCCTGTCGACGTGATCATCCGCGAGCGGGTGGCGGCCTGGCTGCCTGCCGCGGAGGAAAAGGCGATCTGGCTTGACGCCAGGTCAAGGGACCGGCTCTGGGCCAAGCTCGGCGAAGGCCATCTTGACCAGATTCTCGACAACCTGATCGCCAACGCGCTCGAGGCGGTGCCTGCCGACGGGCACATCCAGGTGGGCGCCGGTCAGGTCGACGGGGTGGTCAGGGTCGTCGTCGCGGACGACGGACCAGGCATGTCACCGCAGCAGCGACGATCGGCCCTGCGGCGTTACGTCTCGGCGACGCCTGGCGGCACCGGTCTCGGACTGGCTATCGTGCACCGGCTCGTCACCAGCGACGGCGGCACCATCGGCCTGTCGGACACACCTGGCGGCGGCCTGACGGTTACGCTCGACTTGCCCGCGGCCGTCCGCGAACGTCCGCATTGGCGAGCTGGAAATGTCACGACAGCCCGGAATCTTAAGCAGTTCTGAAGGTTTGCTAAACCTGATCTCCAAGCTCGGAGTGAATGCTGGATGACGGCAGCCGGCCGGGGGCTTTGGCTTTGGCATATGCTCGTGCGTTCGCTTGTAATGTTTGCTTGCGGCTCATCACAGACAAGGCTCACCGTGTACAGAGAGGTGCGAACCGGATGCGTCCAGCGCTGGAGCACGCCATCATCAGGCGAGATGACCGCCTCATCCGCACCCGCCGTCTTACGCTCTGGATCGCGGGCGGCGCGACGGCCGCGACACTCGGCCTGGCCGGCGTGCTTTCCTCGGCGATCCCAGGTCATACGGCCACCACAGGCAGCGGCGCCCAGTCAGGTCAGGTAAGCAGCGGCCAGCCTGGCGGCACCACCTCGGGTGCCACGGGGAGCGGCGACGACGGCGGCAGCTCTGACGACGGCTCAGGAAAGTCGGGCACCAGTTCCGGTCACTCGCACAAGTCCGGTAAGGCACGGACCCACCTCACCGCACCGCCGCAACCGCCGGCCGCCACAACCGCACCGCCGGTAGTGTCATCGGGAGGTTCATGACCAGCCAGGCACTGTGGTACCTGACGAGGGCCACGGGAATCGTCGCGCTTGTCCTGCTGACCGGCACGATCGTGCTCGGAGTGCTCGGCACCGCGCGAGTAGCTACCGAGCGCTGGCCTCGGATCGTGACGGCCGGGCTGCACCGTAACCTCGCCCTCACGGCCATCAGCGTGGTAGGCGTGCACGTGCTCACCACCTTGCTCGATCCGTTCGCGCCGATCGGCCTAGCCGATGTCTTCATACCGTTCGGCGGGAGCTATCGCCCGTTCTGGCTTGGCCTCGGCTCGCTCGCCTTCGACATGCTCCTCGCGGCGATCGTCACGAGCCTGCTCAGGGATCGCCTTAGCCATCGCCTCTGGCAGGGGGTGCACCTCCTGGTCTATGCCTGCTGGCCGGTCGCGCTGTGGCACGGCCTGGGCACTGGCACGGACACCAGGCTGACCCTGGTGCTCGGAATCGACGCGATCTGCGCGGTGGCCGTGCTCGGCGCCGTCGGCTGGAGGCTGTCGCTGACCGGGAACCCGCGGCTCCGCACCACCGGCCTGCTGGCCATGACCGCGCTGGTCCTCGCGACCTTGATCTTCGCGCTCATCGGACCGCTTCGGCCCGGCTGGGCACTGCGGTCGGGAACGCCGCCTTCGCTGGTGTCCTTCATCGCCCGCAGGATGAGCCGGTGACGGCAGGCAGGTCCAGGCACGCTCAGGCCGGGTACGAACTCGCGCGGCGGCTAGGTACCACGAGCCGGCTGACCTATGGCTGGCGTGATTCTGACCGGCCAGCCTCGCTGCGCACGCACGTGGCCAGGTACGGCCCCGCGCCCGCCGCCGTACCTGGGCGCACCGGCTGGCTGATCGATGTGGTGACAGAAGCCGGGCTTACCGGCCGGGGCGGCGCAGGCTTTCCTTCCGGCGTCAAGATGCGCTCGGTGGCCCGTCAGCGCGGCCCAGCCGTGGTTGTCGCCAACGGGATGGAAAGCGAGCCGGCCAGCGACAAAGACGAGGCGCTGCTTTCCCGCGCGCCGCATCTGGTTCTTGACGGGGTGGCGCTCGCGGCCGCCGCGGTCGGTGCCGACCAGGTGCACCTGGCGCTGCCGCATGACAAGCGGTGGCTGGCCGCCGCGCTCAGGCACGCGGTGACCGAACGCACCCACGCGCGCCTTGACCCGGTGCCGATCGAGGTGCACGGGCTGCCGCACGGTTACGTCTCCAGCTCGGAGTCCGCGGTCATCTCGTGGCTGAACGGCGGGGAGGCCAAACCCACCGCGGTGCCGCCGCGCCCGTTCGAGCGGGGCGTTGACCGCCGGCCGACGCTGATCAGCAACGTAGAAACCTTCGCGCACATCGCGCTGATCGCAAGGCTAGGGCCCAGGTGGTTCAGGCGAGCCGGGCTGCCAGACGCGCCTGGCAGCATGCTCACCACGATCGGCGGTGCGGTCACCGCGCCAGGCGTGCATGAGATCGAGGCGGGCACCACGATCGGGGAACTGCTCGAGCTCGGCGGTGCCGACAGGGACGCCAGCGCGGTGCTGATCGGCGGCTATTTCGGAACCTGGAGCCGGATCGCCGACGCGGCCAGGCTGCCGCTGGCGAAGACCGCGCTCAAGCGGATCGATGCCTCCCCTGGCGCGGGTGTTCTGCTCGTGCTGCCCGCGGGCACCTGCGGGGTAATCGAGACCGCACGGGTGCTCGCCTGGCTCGCCAGCCAGAGCGCCGGGCAATGCGGGCCGTGCATGTTCGGTCTCCCCGCAATCGCCGATGACTTTGCCCAGCTGGCGAGTTGCCGGCCCCAGGGACGGGTACTTGACCGGCTAGACCGCAGGCTCGGGGTAGTCACCGGACGTGGCGCCTGCGCGCACCCTGACGGCACCGCGCGGCTGGCCAGGTCGGCACTGTACGCCTTTGCCGCGGATGTGCATGCCCACGCGACCGGCCGGCCCTGCCTTCAGGCGCGGCGGGCACGCGAGCGCGGCTCGTCGGCGCGGGTCAGGATGCTGCCGATCCCTGAGCTGGCGGGAACGAGATCCAGACCGTGAACCGTTGGCTACGTATCAACCCGATCGCCTGCACCGGTCACGGTCTTTGCGCGGAAATACTGCCTGAACTGATCAGGCTGGACGAATGGGGGTATCCGATCTTGCCATCAAGCCAGGTGCAAGAACATCTGCTTCCGCTCGCCAAGCGGGCCGTGCGGTTGTGCCCGGCCCTTGCTTTGCGGCTTGACCGGGAGGCGAAATGAAGACCATGACCGAGCCGCGGCACCGGCGGGTGACGCGGGACAAGTCCGGTGGCGCGTCAGGCAACGAGAAGCTGACCGCCATGACCGGTTCTGTGCTGCTCATCTTGCTGGCCGTCGAAGGACTGACCATCCTGCGCATCCACCAGCTGCTTACCCTGCACTTCTTCTTCGGCATGCTGCTGCTCGGACCTGTGCTGCTCAAGATGTGCTCGACCGGCTACCGGTTCATGCGTTACTACACCGGTTCGATGGATTACGTCCGCAAGGGCCCGCCTGCGATCGTGCTGCGGCTGCTCGGCCCGGTGGTCATGGCGACCTCGCTCGGCGTGCTTGGCACCGGGGTGGCACTGGCCGCGTTCGGGCCGGGAAACTCGCTCTGGCTGTTCGCGCACAAGGCGTTCTTCGTCCTCTGGTTCGGCGCGATGTCGATCCACGTGCTCTGGTACGCGCCGCAGCTTCCTAAGCTGCTGCGCGGCGGCGGCGATTCTCCGCACCTGCAACGGACCCACGCCGTGATCGCCGGAGCTGGCAAGCGCTGGCTGCTCCTCGTGGTAGCGCTCGCGGCCGGGCTCGTGATCGCCATCGCCACCTACCACACCGTGGGGAACTGGCATAGCTACATGCGACCGGGTTTCCTCGGCTGACCGCCCAGGAGGCCACCGGTCGGCCGAGTGCTCCTAGTCAGGTATGGGTTCGCTGATGTCAACCATCCAGGAGACGCCGAACTGGTCGGTGCACATGCCGAACTCGTCTCCCCACGCCTGCCTGGCCAGCGGCATGGTCACGGTCCCGCTCGCGGATAGCTTGCTCCAATAACCGCGCAGCGCCTCTGCGTCATCGCCGGACAGGCTTACCGAGACTCCTGCCATCGGCTGATACCGCATGTCATTGGTGACGTCCGCGCCCATGATCGTGTATCCGGCGTCAGTTTCAAGCAAGCCGTGCATAATGCGACTCGCATCGGGACCTTCCATACCGTACTCGCCGAAAGTATTGAGTATTAGCGTGCCTCCGAAAACGCCCTCATAAAATCCCATCGCCTCGCGGGCATTGCCATTGAAATTTAGATATGGGTTTAGGCGGGAAAACATGCGCAATCACCCCTACCGAATCAGGTATTTAGATCACGCAATGCTAACACCATTTTCCTGGAGCGGACGAGAGAAGGCCGGGGCACTGACAGCAAGGGTCAGGACACCCGGCCTTCCCGCACCGCCAGGCGGGAAAGCGCCAGGGCGGGTCTAGCTCAGGTCTAGCTCAGTCCGATGAATCAACTCCGACCAGGTGGTGGTGGTGGTGGTGTTCTTGCGGCTGCGGCTCGCCAGGCACCTCGCCGAAGTCGCCCTCGTCTGGCTCCTCGTCGGGGTAGGCGACCTCGCCGTGTACCGCCACGTCCCCGGCGGCCAGTTCGGCATCGGGAATGCGCAACTTCATGAACAGCCCGATGCCCTTCAGGATCAGGAAGGTCACCAGTGCGTCCCAGACGATCACGGTGAGCGCCGCGCCAGCCTGGATCAGCAACTGCCTCGGGTGTCCGTAGAACAGGCCGGCGGTCGTGACATCCGGGTTCTTGCCGAGCCCGAGGTAGACGATCATCTTCGGATCGGCGAGCAGGCCGACGAGCAGCCCGCCGAGCAGGCCGGCGAAGCCGTGGGTGTAGACGACGCCGAGGGCGTCGTCCACCTTGTTGAACGGCCAGACCTTACGCGGCAGGTAGGCGAAGAGCACCCAGACCGCGGCCGAGGTGACCAGGCCGATCACGATGGCGCCAGCGCCATTGACGTAGCCGGCCGCCGGCGTGATGCCCACCAGGCCGCAGATCATGCCGTTGAGACCGCCAAGGAACGTGGGCTTGCGGTCCTTGCCGAAGCCCATGTCCATGACGATCCAGGTCATCATGGCCACCGCGGTGGCGAGGTTGGTGTTGATCACCGCTGCCGTCGCGTCGGCCCCGGCGAAGTAAGGATCACCTCCGTTGAAACCGTTCCACCCCATCCAGAGAAGGCCCGCGCCTACCGCGATGAACAGGAGGTTGTTCGGCACCGCCTTCTCGCGGTCGCGCTTGAGCCTTGGCCCGATCACCGCGGCGGCCACGAAGCCCGAGACGCCCGCGGCCAGGTGGATCACGTAGCCGCCGGAGAAGTCGAGCGCTCCCTTCGCCGCCCAGAAACCGCCGCCCCAGAGCATGAACGCGTTCACGGCGTAGGCGAATGTGATCCAGAGCGGCACGAAGATCAGCCAGACCTTGAACTTGATCCGGCCGATGACGCTGCCGATGAACAAAATCGGCGTGATGGCGGCGAACACGAACTGGAAATAGACCAGCGAGCCCTCGGGGAACCTGAAGTTCGGCATCAGGCCCTTGAGCAGCGGGATGCTGGCTTGCGCTTGTTCCCCGCCGGCACCGACGACCGTGGCTGGCTTACCGACGAACGTCGATATCCACGGCGAGCCGAAGCCCATCTTGAAGGCCCACAGCACCCACACGATCAAGGTAAGCGCGAACGCGGCGAACACCATCATCATGGTGTTCACTGCCCACTTGCGCTGGACGATGCCGCCATACAAGACGGCCAGCGCGGGAATGCTCATCAAGCCGACGAGCGTGGCCGCTGTCATCTGCCAGGCGTTGTCGCCCGAGCTGAGCCAGCTTAGGTAGGGAGTCACTCTCCGCCTCCAGAGGCTGAAGCGAAGGGTTGCCGGGTGCCAGGCGTCGGCGACCAGCACGGTCCCAGCCGACCGCTTCGGTTTCGTCAGGTCGGTTCATGTCTCCCACGAGATCGTTTCCGCCAGATTTCGCGATCGTTACGCCGGCCGCACAAGCCGCCTGCGGGGCGCCAGCCTTGTTAAACCTCTGTTTCCGCGCGTTCCTCCGCGCCCGGATGCCGCGTAATCCGGCACCACGTAACCCGGCTGCCGGGACCGGAAATCGTGCCCCATCTGTCGGCAAGCGCATCGACTAACAGCAGGCCGTAGCCGTGCTCGGCACCACCGGTGCCGAGCTCAGCCAGGCATGGCCCGGTCAGGCACGGCTCGGACGGGCCGCCGTCGTCGCGAACCTGAACCAGCACCCCGGCGGGCACCGGGCAGAGCGTTACCGTGACCGTGCCGCCCGGCGCGCCCGACTGACTGTGCACGATCGCGTTGGTGACCAGTTCGCTCACGAGCAGCACCACGGTCTCGGCAGCAGGGTCCCCGTCGCCGAGTAACTGACGCGCCATCAGCCGTGCCGTGTGCACCGAATCCGGCGTTCCCGGCAGGACCCGCAGGATCGGCTGGCGGGCGTGGCCCCGAATCGTTCCAGGTACGGGTTGCGGAAGAGTCGACGCCCTGTCAGAGCCCCTCGCAGTCATGCCGCGCTCCGGCGGAAGGCCGGCTCGGGCAGCGCAGCACAGGTAGCAAGCGCCGGCACGCTAATGGTCATAGCTCTGCTCCGATTACTCATTTGGCCCGGATTGATGCACTTCGGCGACTTGGCTCACGACCATAACGAAGCGATCATTACCGAGCTGTTGCCTAGGTGTAACCGGGCTCGCGATTACATCGCACGCCCAGCTAGGTGACTAAGCGATCGGGCAGTTGCACGTTACGATTACGCCAATCCATGACAGCGTAGGTGATCAGTGGAATATCGGATCCTCGGGCCGCTCTATGCGGATGCAGGCACCGGCCATGGCCCAGCGGCCATCTGCCAGCCGTTACTCCAGTCCGCTCTCGCAGTCCTGCTGCTGCGCGCCAACAGGACCTGCCCGCGAACGATGCTGATCGACGCCCTCTGGGGCGCTGAAGCGCCGAACGCCCCCGAGGCGGCCCTGCGGGTGTGCATCAGCCGACTGCGGCGGTGCCTCGGCGATTGCGCCGGGCGGCTGGCCACTGTCGGACCGCCCGGCGGTCGCTCGCCGGCCCACCGCCAGCAGCGTGGCTACGTCATGGTGGTACGCCCAGGCGAACTCGACGTCGACGAGGTCACCGATCTCGCAGCACAGGGACAGGCCGAGTTCGACTCAGGCAACGTCACCGCCGCGGCCGCGTCGTTCATCCAGGCACTCGCGCTTTGGGGCGACCCGCCACTGCCCGACGTGCCACGGAGCGGCGCGTTGGCCGACGACGTCGCCAGGCTGACCAACCACCGCCGGGCAGTGATGGACGCGCTCATTGACGCCCGGCTCGCCGCTGGCGAGCAGGAACAAGTACTCGGCCAACTGCGCGCCGCGGTCCTGGCCGATCCCAGCCGGGAACGGGCGTGCGAACAGCTGATGCGCGCCTGCCACGCGCTAGGGCTGCACAAAGAGGCGCTGGATGCCTATCAGCAAGCTCGTCGGGCAATGCTCGAGCAGCAGGGCGCCGAGCCAGGGCCGGCGCTGACCGTGCTCTACCGTCGCATCCTGGCCGAGGAGACGGCTACGGTGCGTTCCGCGGCCAAGATCACCGAACTGTCGGCTGGCCTGCCGAAGCCCGGCGCCTCGCAGGCTCCCGGTCCTCCCGCCGATTTCACTGGCAGGTCGGCGGAGAT
>DAHVDE010000011.1 GCA_027313705.1 Actinomycetota bacterium
CGGCGCTCGATCGCCCACGGTTGGTACTGCTGACCAAGCGGCGACGCGATCTCAACGCGTGCATCGGCCTCGATACTGCCCGCTTCGCATCGCCGCAGGTAGGTGACGAGCCGAGAGTTCAACTTCAACTCAGAGAGGGCCGCCCTGACCTGGGGTTTTGTCGGACCGGAGCTGAGTCAGCGTGGTACTGAGTGACTATCGATCTCAAGTTGCCGCTCTTTGGGCCTCCCTGATGAGCGGGTAGGCGGGCGGCGACTTGCCCTTTGAAAGGCTGGCGAGTAGTCACGGCTGGAGGTGGTCGCGGATGTCGCGGCACATGCGGTCCGAAGGCTGTGCCGACAAGAAGTCTGCTGCGGCCCGAGGGTGAACGCTGGCAACGAGTATTGTCACGGCGCAGCGCTAGCATGGCTGTCATGAGCCAGTCGGTGGTCGAAGGACGGCAGCCAGCCGTGCCGCTGCCAGCACGCGAGCCGGCTGCATTGCGCGCGACGGTGGCTCGGCTCGATCCGGCTGCTCTGGCGCGGTTCGAAGCTGACTGGACGGCTGCGACTGCGCGTGCCCGGGATGAGTACAGCCTGCTTCCCGCGCGGTATTTCGTTGAGCACTGGTTCAGCTGGGTTGCCGTGGAGCGGTGGCCTGCCCTGGCGGCGCGCTTGCATGCTTGCGGGCGCATCGTCGCCGAGTCGCAGGACCGTACGCAGCGTCGGGTGGCGGCGGAGATCAGCCAGATCCTGCAGCAAGCCGAGACCGCCACCGCGTGAGCGACTGGACGTGGGAGTACGTCCCAGACGCTTCGAGCATTGTGAGCGGGCTCAACCAAGCCCAGGTCGATGAGGTAGAGCCTCGCATCCCGGATCGCCAATGCGGTAGCTGTGCGCAGGATCGGGACGTCCTTCGACGTCCTCGACTCGGTGTCCAGCCTGAAGAGCTACGGCGAGGGCCCGGTGATTATCTGGTTCCTCGAGGATTACCGGGACGACGTCGTCCTCGTGGTGCGACTTCAGCACCTCGGGCTGCAGGCAGAATGACAATCCTGCGGCCACCGGCCGACATGCTGCGCCGGATCGACGCCGAACCTCTTCGGGCCGCTCGAGCACAGAGGCTTCAGCCTATCTTCGGTTTCCGACTGTTCGGCTAACCTCCGCGCTGCTGATAAGGGTCTAAGTAAGGAACCGGCGATCGTCATGCGCTGGGACAACATCATGATCTTGCAGGCGGTCGATCGGCACCAAGAGCGCTTCGGCGGTGGCGAGGTATGGGGTGCCGACGGTCGCCAGCTGATGGAGGAGGTCGCTGGCCGTCAGGTTGTCGAGGACCAGCTCTCGCGCGGGTTCATCCGGGAGCTGGACATCGCTGCAGCCGAGGGCTACCTCACCTTCGACGTCGAGATATACGGCGGGAATCTGGAGTAGACCCGACGTTCGTACCCATACCAGTACCAGTACTGGTATGGGTACCTCCAGCGGGTTGGCAACTTCGCCCTAACTGTCAAGGGCCAGGATCGTGCTCGCGGCATCAAGGTCGTCCAGCCGCTGCCCGCACCCGACGAGGACGACGATCGGCCGATATCCGCACTTGTGCTCCAGCAGATCGCCTACGCCATAGCGAGGAATACAGACCAGAGCAGATCCTGGTCTTTCTCGACGAGGCGCGTATTCCGCTCGACCGTTTGCCGTTGCCTGAGCAAACACCCAGCGTCCGCGGCGACCCTGGCAACTTCGTGTACGGCGTGCTGATCGGGCTTGACCAGTGGGCTTCCGAGGGACGCCGCATCCTACGCAGTTTCATCGGCTCCTGGCTCGACGATCGGTTAATCTCCGGGCCGACCAACGAACTACGGAACGATTTGGTAGAGAAGCTGGCTCGCCGCGGTTGGTATGTCGTCGACGGCAACCTGGTCATCGGTGATCCAGCTAAGGGCAAGCGGGTACGTAGCCCGGTTCTCCGTGACGCCCGGCTGGCGGTCATGCATCCCGATATTTTTGGCCGTCAGTGAGCAACTCTTCCAGGACGGGCATCGGGCGGCGGCCCTCTTCGAGGCGGCCAAGGCCGCGCACAACCGGGTCAAGAAGATGACGGGCCTGTCTGACGACGGCGCCACGCTGATGGGCAATGCTTTCAAGGACGACCGGCCGACGCTGGTGCTGGCTGACCTCAGTACCCAGACCGGCAAGGACATCCAGGCTGGCTACCGCTTCCTCTTCATGGGCTGACCTCCGCTCGACCGCAGTCTGGCGTTCGAACAGAGTCTCGCCGGAGGATCAGGCCAGGCTATTCTTATGGGATGGTGGCGGCTGGAGTTGTCGCAGTGCGGACGCGGCATCAGGCACGTCCGGGGCGGCGGGCGATCGTGGTCACCGATCTTGCAAGCTTGCAGGGTCCGGTGCGGGGCAAGGTCGAGTTGCCGCTGCGCCTGTTCTGGAGCAGCCCGGACCGGACGTTCGACCTGGGCAAGCCGTTCATGCGGCGGTGGCTCTACCAGACTGTCCTGCGCGAGGCATCGCGGCCGGAGGACCTGACCCGGTACCTCGACGGCGGGACGCTGGTCGCCTTGTGGCCCGAACTGCGCCTGCCACGGGGAGTACGTCAAGCCTGGGAAGATCAACACCCCGCGCTCCGGGCGGCGGCCCAGGCGACCTAATGCCCGTCAGCGAGATGCACGCCCAGGTTGCCGCCATCGCCCTCGGCGCGGCGGCTGGGCACGGCTTCGCGCTGGCCGGCGGGAACGCGCTACTGGCCCACGGTGTCATCAGTCGGCCAACCCAGGATGTCGACCTGTTCACCGACCAGCAGCATGGCGTCGAGGCGGCGGCCGGATTGGTCGAGGCGGCACTGCGGGGTGCAGGGTTCACGGTCGAGCGACAGGACGATGCCGAGGACCTGGCCGACATCTTCCCGGGGATGGGCGAAGGGCTGGCCGAGTGGGTCGTCAGCGCTCCAGGCGGCGAGGAGCTGACGGTGCAGCTCGCCTACTTCGACCGGGACCGCGAACCTGTGGCCATGGACGTCGGTCCGGTTCTAGACCTGCAGGACGTGGCCGGCGGAAGGTCTGCGCTCTGGCGAGCCGGGTCGAGCCGCGGGACTACGCCGACACCGGCGCGATGCTGGAACAGTACAGCCCCGCTGAGCTAATCGGCTTCGCGCGTCGGCTGGACCCGGGCCTGACCGCCCGGGACTTCGCCGACGCTGGCCGCCAGCTCGACGAGATCGATGACGAGGCATTCGCGCGCTACGGGCTCAGCCCGCACGACGTTGCCACGCTGCGGGACCGGTTCGCTGTCTGGCCGCGCACGCCGCCGCGCCCGTAGGAGCTGAGTGACTTACTGAGTGACAACGCGCAGGGAAGCGCTGGCATAGGCGTGGACTCCGGCGGCTGACCCTGCCTGGATGCGTTGCGAGTTTCGGCAGCGTGTTCGGTCGCGCGATTACGCTTACAAGCGAGGGGTCACTGGTTCGAACCCAGTTGCGCCCACCA
>DAHVDE010000013.1 GCA_027313705.1 Actinomycetota bacterium
GACGGCGGCGAGCGCGAACCAGATGAGCTCGACGCCGAGGAAGATGCGTTCGCACAGACCGCCGGGCTCGTGCTGGTGGCCGGCGGCGTGGCCGAGCAGCAGGAAAGCGACCGCGCCAAGTACTGACACGGCCGCCAGCACCGGAGTGAACGAGCGCCAGTCCGCGCTGGCGCGCAGGGCCGTCGAGGTCGCGATCGCGCCGATGGTGACGCAGGTGAAGGCGATCCTGACCTGCGGCCAGAACTGCTCCCGGCCCCGCCCGCGCTTGCCGCCGTCATCGACACAGCCGGCCGCAAGGTGTTCGTGAAAGGACTGCCGTCCGGCCACCGGCTGGTGATCACCCAGGCCCGCGAGGCAGCGGCGGCTCCGCTCGCCAAGGGGATCTCACCGGAACTGCTGTGGCACTTCGACGAAGCCGGGTGGAACGTCCTCGGATTCGAGCACGTCCACGGGCGCGCCGCCGACTACAGCCCCGGCTCGCCCGACATCAGCCTGGTGACCGGGCTCATGCACGCGCTCGCCGCCATCGAGATCCCGCCCGGCCCCGGCCCGTGGAAGCCGATCGAGACCCGCCTGCGAACCTACGTGGACGACCCCGCCGACGCTCTCGCCTTCGCCGGGCGGGCACTGACCCACACCGACTGGATGCCCGACAACATCCTGGTCTCCCACGGTCGCGCCTGGCTCGTCGACTGGGCCTGGGCCACCCCCGGAGCCGGCTGGACCGACCCCGCGTTCTGGCTGCTAAGGCTCATGGCCCGCGGTCACACCGCCGGGCAGGCAGAAGCCTTCGCCGCCCGGCTGCCCGCCTACGCCGCCGCCGACCCTGCCCACATCGACATCTTCGCCCGCGCCAACGTCCGCATGTGGAACGAGATCGAGCAGAACAGCAATAGCCCCTGGGCCATGACAATGGCGCGCACCGCTCGCTCCTGGGCACGCCGCCGGCAGGCCACCCCGTAGCCCGCCCGTTCAAAGGCAGACGGCGGCGGAACCTAGCCGTTCCCTTCGGTGCGAGGCCACCTCGCTGAGCGGTCACGAACCAAAGGAATGATGATCTCGGCACGGTCGGCCGGAATCACGCACATTGTGACCTCGACTGGTGTCCATGTCTTCGCAGAGGTGCCAACTCGGGTTAGTTCGAAGACCACTGCCCTGATGGCAATCTGGAGCAGGTCGGCCTCTTCCGGATCAGGCATCCTGGCTCGGACATATTCGGTCCAGGAGATCGGGCCGTGCCCTGCCTCTTCGAGCCTGTCCAGGTAGCCGCCGTGCCCGGTATCAGCCTGTGCGGCGCGGGGCGCGTCGGTGACTCCGCCGGGGTGTATCCACGAATCCACGAGTTGGAAGGGTGCCTCGCCGACCGGGCTTGTTACGCGGCGGCGGCGGATGACGCGCGCTGATGGAGGGAGGCTCAGCAACTCAGCAATGCGCGCCGGGCATGGCTCCTCCGAAGCACGCGGGCGTCCGTGGGTCTGCCATGCCTCGGCCTGCGCAGCCGGGAAGTTGTAGCCGGTCGCGCCTGGTGCTGTAATGCCGCCAGCGGTATAGCGGGCATCGCGAGTGACCTTCGTGCCGCGATCGATCCTGCGGCGCACTGTCGGCCACTGGACAACGGTGCCGCGCCGACGAACTGGACGGACCAGCCCTTCACCTTCGAGTACGCGGACAGCCTCAGAGACTACGCTCCGGGTCGTCTTGTAGGAGGCGGCGAGGATGGCCTGCGAGGGTAGCGACGCGCCAGTTTGGTATTCACCCTCGGTGATGCGTCGCCGCAGGTCATCAGCGATGATGCGGTATCTGGCGGTCATGGGCGCACGCTCCTCCCGCCGAAAATATGCTCCTGCATATTGACCTCGCCGAACTCGAAGTTCACAGTAGATATGACCCTGCATATTACGGCAACGGATTGGTTGCTGTGCACCCAGCCTGGCGTGCCCGTCCATGCGCCGAAACAGATCAGATGACATGCGGTGCGCAAACCTGTGCACGCTGGTAGCAGAGGAGACAGCCATGACGCTACATTTCATCGGCATCGACCCGGACACCGACACAGGTCAGTGCCCAGCCGTATTCATGGACGACGATTCCGGAGACATGCTGTTCCAGGGCGACCTGATCACCGATGCGGCTACCTTGGCGAAGGTCGCGACGCACAGCCCGATCGCGAAGCACGAGGCGGTGGTGCGGCTCCCGGCCAGGATGCGGACCATTATCAAGGAGGCGATCGATGCCAGCCACGGTGCCGTCGTTTGAGGAACTGTTCGCGAGCACGTCGTACACAGCCGTGCATCTGGAGATGCGCGATGCCTACGTGCCGAACGATCCCTCCTTCATTGCCTGGAAAGGCGGCCCGCCTTTCGACCGCAGCGAGCGCGAGTCAGGCTGGCGGAGCATCATCAGCAGTGCGGTTGGCCGAGGCGTGGTTGTACGCCGTGCTCGGATCGTGTCCGAGCCGGTTACCGATTACATCCGGTTCGAGTACGATGTGACGGCTTCCACGAACGTCGCTGGCGGCGAGCACGTGCGCTGGCTACCCAGGCAGCGAGCATCAGACCTCGCGTTGCCTGGGAACGACTACTGGCTGTTTGATGACCGCACGATCCGGTTTCATTTCTTCGCGGGGAACGGGGAGATCACAGGCGAGGAGTTGTGCACCGACCCTGCCGTGGTCACGCTCTGCGCGTCAGCGTTCGAGGCCGTCTGGGAGCGCGCGATCCCGCATGAGGATTACCGGCTCGCGTAGATTGCTGCGGTTGTGGTCACCTCGCCGTCGTCGAGCGTGCGCCAGGCTCGGCAGGAACTGGCACAACGGCTGCGCGACATCAGGATCGAAGCCGGGTTGTCGGCACGCGCGATAGCTCGCGCGGCGGGCTGGCACGAATCCAAATGCTCGCGTATCGAGCACGCCCGCACATCTCCGTCAGCGGCCGACATACGCGCCTGGTGTCGTGTTTGCGGCGCTGAAAGTGAGATACCTGGTCTTTTGGCGTCGTTGCATGCGGCCGACTCTGCCTACGTGGAATGGAGGCGCCTGGCAGCCGGCGGGTTCCGGCACCTTCAGAACGCCTATGTCCCTTTGTATGAACGCACGCAGCGGATCGGCTGCTACCAAAGCCATGTCGTGCCGGGATTGTTGCAGACCGAGAGCTATGCTGCGGATCTCATCAAGGCCGTGGCCACGTTTCATGGGTCACCCGATGATTCCGCCGACGCAGCCGCCGCAAGGGTGGCGAGATCGCGGGTGCTGCATTCGCCAGGCCATGAGATAACCGCCGTCCTGGAGGAAGCAGTGCTGACATACTGCATCGGCGGTCCACAGGTCATGAGCGGGCAACTACGGTATCTATTGGACGTGATGGGGGCACCCAGTTTGCGTCTAGGGGTCATACCCGCAGCAACCGAGCGGCCGACTGTCTGGACGCTGGAAGGCTTCACCGTATTCGACGCGGCACCGGTACAGGTAGAGCTGCTGTCCGCTCGTGTCGTCATCGCTCGTCCGCAAGAGGCCGGACTCTACGTGCGAGCACTTGCCGAACTGGGCGGGCTCGCAGTTTACGGGCGGGAGGCGCGAGAGTTGATCAACGCCGCGCTAGCCCTGTTCAGCTAATTCATTTGCAAACTCGTGCACACTCCCTTCCGTCGCGCTTCCGCTATCCATACCGTCGTGGCGTAACTACTTGCCGCCCGGACGCTCAAGTCCCCGCCCTCCCAGAGCCACGGCCACAACGACCTGCCTTCTACCGGACACACGAATCACGATGGTAATAGTCGAATGAAATCACGCTCCGCAACGCCACCGCTCGGCCCGCCGATCATCGACGAACCCGAGGCTGCGCACAGGCTGCTCCTGCTCGGCCAATTGCAAGCTGCCCTCAAGATCCGCCACGTCCGTTCCGTGCTCGCCAGAAACCACAGGCTGGTCTTGCGGTACAACACCAGCCCATGCCCGCCATCTGGCCTCACCGATCCGCAGCTGCATATCTTCGCCCCCAACAGAACCGATATCACGACGACTGACGGTATTGCCTACCTGCTGGCCAGCGGTTCGTGCTACCCAGCCGCGAATCCGGACGAAGCGGCTGAAGCCATCGCGCGGAACAACGGCACCGCCACCGCCAGTCCCGACCCTCGAGCCCACAACATCCAGCCATGACCGTCATCCGGCCAGCATCCATATCCGGCCCACCGCATGAAAGACATCCCGTGACCTGCCCTTCCGAGCCCGCCCAGCCCGCTGGCGCGCCACTGCGACGCAGCCTAGCCCTCGCCCTGCGCGACCTCCGCCGGACGCGGTCCCTGCGTCTCGAAGATGTCGCCGCCCGCCTCGGCATCGCACCCAGCACCCTGTCCCGTATCGAAACCGGGCAGGCCCCCATTCGCGTCAGCTACGTCACGATCATGCTCGACATCTACGGCATCAACGACACGGAAGAACGCGCCGAACTCATCCGGCTAGCCGCCCAATCCCAACACCAGCCCTGGTGGCACGACTACGACAACCTCCTCACCCCCGGCACCGGCCACTACCTCGACCTTGAGTACGCGGCAACCACCATCCGGACCTACACCGCTCGCCTTATCCCCGACCTCCTGCAAACCCCCGCCTATGCCGCCGCGGCCATTGCCGCCGCCCGCCCCTGCCTCCGTACCGACGACATCACCAGACTCCTCGCCCTCCACACCACGCGCCGCGAACTTCACGCCAGAACTCGCACCACCCTCCACGCCATCATCGACCCAGCCGCCATCACCACCCCCATCACCTCGCCCCACATCATGCAGACCCAGATCCACTGCCTCGCAGCCACCGCCGCAACACCCCGCGTCACCCTCCAGATCACCCGCCCCGCACCACCCCTGACCAGCCCGCCTTTCACTCTCCTTACCTTCACCGACAACCCCGACCGGCCTGGTATCTCCTGTTGCCCAGCACCGGCTGGCCACCTCGTCATCAACCGCAAGAACACCACCTACACCGACACTCGCGCCATCTTCGACACCCTCACCCGCACCGCCCTCACCCCCGCCGCCAGTCTCGCGGTCCTCACCGAACTCGCGAACCAGTGAAAACCCGGCGCCGGCCATAAGTCATCCAGCAGCGGCCAGTTCGGTGCTCCCGGCTAGCTGGCCGGTGACACCGAACCCGTCGTGATCACATGGACGGCGGCGAGCGCGAACCAGATGAGCTCGACGCCGAGGAAGATGCGTTCGCACAGACCGCCGGGCTCGTGCTGGTGGCCG
>DAHVDE010000026.1 GCA_027313705.1 Actinomycetota bacterium
GATTAGGTACGGCCGGACAGCGAGTGCAGCCGGACAGGCACCGCGAAGAGCCACCTCATGAGCAAGTCGCCAGCTAGTCGAACAATCGCCAAGTAGCGCCAACTAGCTTCGCCGAGTCGCCAAGTATGTGCGGCCCCTACACCGCTTGCCAGTCAGCCGTCAGGTGGGCTGGAGGTCGTCGTGAGGTACATCGCAGGTCAACGACAGGTCCATGGTCACTGGCCGAGTTGGCGGTGAGTGTGATCGTCGGCGGGCCGGGGGCGATCCGCAGACACGCTAGGGAGAGGTGTCGAGAGCCGCTAGCAGCCGTTCGCCGAAGAGCGGGGTGCCATGTGCGGACAGGTAAGCGGCGATCTCTGATGCGGTCATCCTCGGGCCGGACTTTCCGGTTCTCCCGGCGATGGCGCGGACGGCTGTGACGACTTGACCGGGGTGGAGGTCCAAGAGGTCGAGCAGGAAGTCGTCAAGTGACTGCCGGGCTATCGATGCCGGGAGGGCGGCGGGCGGGAAGTCGGCGAGGTTGTCGGTGACGATCACGTCGGCCCGCCCGGCCCGCGCGGCGGCGACTACGTGCCGGTCGTCCGGGTCGGGCAGGTAGATGGTGGAAACGAGTTCCTCCCACTCAGTGACGAGGGCATCGGGGAACGTGATCCGCATCTGCCGGAACAGGCGGGTCAGGTAGGCGTCAATCTCCTCGGCGGATGCGCCCCGCTTGGCGAGGAGGACCCGGAGGGTGCGGTCGAGCTCGGCAAGGATCTCGGTGCTCCATAGCGGCCGGTAGGCGCCGGCACTGGCGATCTCGAGCAGCACGTCGCGAGACCTGCTGGGCACGAGGACGCAGGTATCGAGGAGCGCGGTCGTCATTCGTTTTCTATCCCTCGGTCTTCCTGCGCGCCGCCTTGAGGGCGGCCTTCACGTCCTCGGGGTCGGCGTCGTAGAGGCCGAGCCGCTCGGTGTCGGCGATCATGTCGGCGAGGGCGAGCTCGGCGGCGCTGCGTTGCCTCCTGCGGTATTCCAGCAGGTCGTCGAGGCGGACCTTGCGGTGTCGGCTGGGCTTCTCAAACGGGATGGCGCCGGTTTCCAGCAGGCGCACCAGGGTGGTGCGGGAGATGCGCAGGAGGTCGGCTGCCTCCTGGGTGGACAGCAGCAGGTGGTGCGGGGCGACGGTGACCGCGAGGCCTGCCTTCATCGCGGCGGCGACCTGCAGGAGCACCTCGAACATCGGCGCGGGCAACTCGACGCTCCGGCCGTCCGGCCCGGTCAGCCGGGCGCGAGGCTCGGCCGCCTCCCTGCCGCGGTCGCGCAGGGCGCTGAGGAAGTCGATGATCTCGGCAGCGTCCTCATCGGGCAGGTAGGTCTCGTCCTGCAGCGGCTGGTTCTGTGCTGGCGATGACATGACCCGGTCCCTTATCTTCGATACGATCACACCGATCGTTTTGATCGATTCTATCCTGGGCCGGCGTTGACGGCAAACAGCGGCGGACCAGGTCGATGGGCGAGATTCCGGCCAGTGGCCCAGCCGGACGGCACCTGCAGGCCACCGGAGGGACTCCCGGCGAAAGTGAACAGTCTCGTTCGATGTCGTCTCGAACCGCGACGCCCACGAGGCCCCTAGGGAGGAGGGCGATCGCCGACAGGTTCGGCATCAAGTCGTTCGAGTGCACGAACATCAGCCCCACCGTCCACGGCGGCGGTGAGGTGCTGCCCAGCCGGTCCCGCGCGTGCTGAGCGGTCAGCCCTCGCCTTCCCCTCGGCCAAGTGAACGTGCCCCGCAGCCAGTCCCAGGTTGCCATGCGTTGCCGTTGCGGAGCGTCCTGGAACTCGGCGCGTTTCGCGGCGCAGCGCCTTGCGCTCGGTTGCACGCACGCCAGGTGTCTGGGAATCGGACCTCCCGAGGATATCCGAGACTGCTGAGCTGCTGCTTTCCGAACTTGTGACTAATGCCGTGCAGGCCGCACCGGCCACCGGCAGCGACATGCCAGTGAATGTTCGCCTGTCCGCGAATCGTGCTCGTCTGCCTATTGAAGTATGGGACGGCAGCCTCCAGCCACCTGTAGCCCGCGTAGTTGAAAACGACTTTCCCGCGCTTGATGCGGAAGGCGGCCGGGGCTTGTTTCTCGTGGAAAGGCTGAGCGAATGATGGGGCTGGTATCCGACACGGAATCCCGTCGGCAACGTGACCTGGTGCGAGATATCCGCACCGCCCGTCGGCTGAGGCCTTCCCAGATTCCTCTTGACCCTCGCGCAGCCAGGGGATGCCTGCGGAGACAAAGCGAGGGCGTCCACGATCCGTTTGTGACGACAGAACTGGGTGCCATCGCTACCGCACTGTGCTTCTGGCACGGCGTAGGATCAGCATCCGGGCAGGCGGGCATCGATGGTGGACGCCAGCCGCGTAAATCCGTTGCATCGCGCATCGGCGCGCCGGTACGGTGCCGCTGTGCCAGAACTGAGTGCCGGCCTTCCTGGCATTCCCGGCCTGCCCTGGGAGTCGCTGTCTCATCGCCAGGTTCTGGCCGAGCTTGCCACAAGAGGCTGGGTGCCGTGCGGGGTGGGCGACTGGGCGGTGGCGCTGCGGTCCCCGGAGGGGACCCTCGTCGCGCGGGTATGCCCGTTTGACCCGGCGTACTGGGCGTTTGTGGACCTGTGCCGCGAGTGCGCCGGCAACCGGTGGCTGCCGAGGATCGAGCTGGCCGTCGGCCTCGAAGGCGGCGGCTCGGTCGTCTTCCTGGAATTTGTCGCTCCCGTGGACCATCCAGTCGTCAAGCAGTTCGCCGCCCAGTGGCAGGCCAGGGCGGATGATCCAGAGTTCCAGGAGGTAAGCCGGGCGGCACGGCGGATCGATGCCGAGTACCGAGAATCGACACCCTGGTGGGGCAGGTGCGACCTAGACGAGGCCCACATCTTCAGGGTCGGCGCCCGGCTTGTGCTGCTTGACGTTTACTGCATGGCCGGGGGCGAACTGTACGAGGCGATCGTTCAAGACGTCGCCAGGGTGCACCGCAGGATTCCGCGCGAGCGGACGCGCTACGCGCTGGATATCCCGTACATCGCCCGGGAGAACAGCACCGCCGAGATCCTTGCCCTCAGAACAGCCTGGGCCCGCGCTGCCGGATGACCGCGCGAACGGAAGCCGCCGTCTAGCATCTTGTCTTGTGCAACGTGCCATTGGAGAAATTGGGTAGCGCAACGCGTGGGCTGCCAGCGGACGGTGCTGAATCGGTGCTGACCCTGGTGAGCCCGTTCCTTGAGCACGAGATGAGCCGGAAGGCGCGGCGGGGCACGGTGGAAGCTCTGGCTCGATCTCGTCTGCTATGGCTGGCGCGTACTCGCCGAGGCACTTGGGCGGTCGAACAGGACATCTGGCTAAGCAAGGCAGCGGAACTCGACTGGTCGAGGAACCGCCTTCGCCTATTTCCAGTCGCCTCAATGACGAGGGCCGGTAATACCTGTCCTCGCTTATATAACGAGAGCTGGCCGAGGCTGGCGCGATCACCAGCGACGGAGGCGTGAAGGAAGTACGATAGGCTACCGCCATGCCGAGCCGATATAAGCGCGTGGTTGTGAAGCTGAGCGGTCGAGCGTTCGCCGGAAATGATGAACGCGGCTTGTCTCCGCTCGCATTTGAGCATGTCACAGAAGAGCTACTGGCGGCTCGCCGTCATGGTATCGAGCTGATTGTCGTTGTGGGCGGAGGCAATTTCTTTCGCGGTAACGTGGCTGATGAATGGGGAATCGAGCAGGCTGAGGCTGACAACGTCGGCATGCTCGGGACGGTGATGAATGGAATAATCCTGCGCAGCATCCTGAGGAAGAGCGGTCTGGAAGATGTCCGCCTGATGACGGCGCTGCCGATGCCGTCAATGGCCGAGCCCTTCATACGACTGCGCGCGCTTCGTCACCTTGACCGTAATCGAGTGGTACTGCTGGCCTGCGGTATCGGCCAGCCGTACGTGACCACCGACTACCCGGCTGCCCAGCGGGCCGTGGAATTGGGCGCCGACGCGATCTTGCTGGCCAAGCATGGCACGGACGGCATCTACGACCAGGACCCGCGGGTGGAGCCGGCCGCCCGAAAGTACGTGACGCTCGGCTATCAGGACATTCTGGGCAAGGACCTTCGCGTGATGGACCAGACCGCGATCCTGCTCGCCAGGGAGCACAGCATGCCTCTGCACGTCTTCGACTTCGAGGAGAAAGGCGCCATCGCCGCGATATGCGCGGGCGAGAACCGAGGAACTTATGTTGGGCCGTCCGCGACTTTGATAATGGCCGGAGCGTCGGGAGCGGGTTCCGCGCCGGCGGGGTGACCAGCTTCCTGACCAGGTCGTGCAGGTACTCGCGGGTGTGGTAGGCACGTCGTAGTCTCGAATGGCGACGCGCTCACGAGGTGCCCGCGTGCGTGCTGGCAGACCGCTAGAGCGGCCGCTGGTCCTCATAGCTGCGCTCCTCGTAGGTACGCTGGTCGGCCGGGTAACCGGTACTGGTGGTGCGCCGGTAAATAGTGCCGCTCCGGCTCCATGGAGCCCAGAAGATGGCGAACAAGATCAGGCCGAGCGCACCGACTCCCATCAAGATGTCGCCGACCGTGTGCAGGTACACGCCGTGTGATACCACGGTGGTGAGGGCGAATCGCAGGATCGCGCCCACGGCGATCAGTACCAGGGCAGCGCCGAGTTTCATGGCGGATCTCCTTTCCTGACTCGATGACCAGCCTGCTGCCCGCAGATATGGCGGCCAAACACCCGCCGGTACTGAATGACGATGTGGCGTACCTGAGGCTGGAGGAGCGATGACTGAGGCGAGCGAGGCAGCACCGGCGATTCTCGACCTGCCGGTCGGATTGCCTGAGCCAGGCATGCGGCGGGAGTTCGACAGCCTGGGCGAGGTGGAGGTGCCCGCTGACCGGTACTGGGGTGCCCAGACCCAGCGCAGCCTGGAGCATTTCAGCATCGGGCGGGACCGGATGCCGATCGAGGTTTATCACGCCTACGGCTACGTGAAGAAGGCTGCCGCCATGGTCAACACCGAAGCCGGGCGCCTGCCCGCCTGGAAGGGCGAACTGATACAGCGGGTGTGCGACGAGGTGATCGCCGGCGCGCTTGACCAGGACTTCCCGCTCTATGTATGGCAGACAGGCTCGGGCACGCAGTCCAACATGAACCTCAACGAGGTGATCTCCAACCGCTGCATCCAGCTAGTCGGAGGTACCCTCGGCTCGCAGCGGCCGATCCACCCGAACGACCACGTCAACATGGGGCAGTCGAGCAACGACACCTTCCCTACGGCCATGCATATCGCTACCTACGAGATGACGACAGCCAGGACGGTTCCGGCGTTGCGCGGGCTGCGCGATGCCTGCGAGCGCAAGGCAAGGAAATGGGCCGATGTGGTCAAGATCGGCAGGACGCACCTTGAGGACGCCACGCCGCTCACCGTCGGCCAGGAGTGGTCAGGGTACGTCGGGGCGCTCGACGACGCGATCACCGACGTCGAGCGGGCCGCGGAAGGCTTGCTCACGCTTGCGATCGGCGGCACGGCGGTTGGCACGGGGGTCAACGCGCCGGCCGGCTTCGGCGACGAAGTGGCGGCGCGGATCGCCGCGATGACCGGCGTGCCGTTCGAATCGGCGGCCAACAAATTCACCGCGCATGGCACCCTGGACCGGATGGTGCGCGCCCATGGCGCGCTGAAGTCGGCCGCCGTATCGCTCTTCAAGATCGCCAACGACCTGCGCTGGCTCGGGTCCGGGCCGCGCACCGGCCTGTCCGAGCTGATCCTGCCGTCCAACGAACCAGGTTCTTCTATCATGCCTGGCAAGGTCAACCCGACCCAGGCCGAGGCGATGCTGATGGTGGCGATCCAGGTCATCGCCTCAGACGTCGCCGTCGCCATGAGCGGCGCTGAAGGCAACTTCGAGCTCAATGCGTTCCGCCCGATCGTGATCAGCAACTACCTGCACTCGGCTCTGATCATGGCCGACATGTGCGATCACTTCAGGATGTACCTGGTAGAAGGTGCGGAGCTGAATGAGGCCACTCTGAAGCAGAACATCGAGCGCTCGGTGATGATGGTCACCGCGCTTTCCCCGGTGATCGGCTATGACCGGGCGTCGGCCATCTCGCACTACGCGATCGACCATGACCTGACGCTTAAACAGGCCGCCCTGGCCAATGGGGTGACCGAGGAACTTTTCGACCAGATCGTCGACCCGCTTGCGCTGACCAGGGGCGGCACCGCCGACCCCGGCAGGCCGGACATACGGCGGGAGGGCTGACCGGCACGGTCAGGTCCACTCGGTGGGATCGTGGGGGTTGGGGCGCGCACGTTGTGGGGTTGTGGGGGTTGGGTGCCTGATTCGGGGGTTACAAGCCGAGGTCGTCTAGTTGCTTGTGGAGGTCGGCGCGGGGGTTGGACGGGTCGGCCGCGAAGCCCTTGCCGGGTTTGCCGGCCTTGCCGGGTTTGCCGGACTGCTTTCCTGGCGCCGAACCCGACGAACCTGACGGGCTTGACGTACCTGTCGGGGCCGGCGGCGGGATCAGGGGCGGGCGCGGGGCGGACGTGCCGATCGCGGCGCTCGGCGAGGTGGCTTTCCTGGGCTTGGCCACCTGCCCTGCCTTGGCTGCGGCGCGCCTGTCCATGAAGATCCAGCCGGACGCGAGGCCACCGACCAGTCCTCCGATATGGGCCTGCCAGCCGATGCCCTGGTGCGGCAGCAGCACGGAGAACTGATAGGCGAAGCACAGTGCCATGACCGCTCCGACTAGGACGTCGATGACACGGCGGTCGAAGATGCCGCGGACCATGATGTAGCCGAAGTAGCCGAAGACCACACCGCTGGCTCCGGCGCCGAGCGAGCGCGGACTCTCGAAAATCCAGGCGGCGAAACCGCTGGTCAGTACGACCACGGCGGTCACGGCGGCGAACTTGCCCAGGCCGCGGTAGGCGGCGAGGAAGCCGAAGATGAACAGCGGGCCCGAGTTGCCTTCGATGTGGGTCCAGCTGAAGTGCAGGAACGGCGCGGTCAGAATGTACGGCAGGTCGGGGATGTCGCGCGGCCTGATCCCGTAGCTGTAGGTCAGGTGGTAGTGGTCAGCGAAGTTCACTACCTGGATGATCCACAGCAGCGCCAGCACGCCGACCATCACGAAGAAGGCGCGCCGGGCATTGGCGACCAGGGTCTGAGCTTCTTCCTCGCTCAGTGTCCAGCCACCGCGCGGTGCCCTTGGTGTCGGGGTTCCGGCACTTGACACGGGCCGCCTCCTTGCTCGCGATTCGCCCGCACCGTGTTCTGTTAGCACGCTAGGCCCTCTTATCAAGCTAGCCTGCCCGCCGAGTGCATGGTAGGGCCGGCGTGTCGGGGTCAAGATGCCGGGCGACCGGTGATCACAGGCTGGCCGTCGTTACATCGAGTAATCGTTACGATACTGATGGCCAATCTGTGATCTGCGCGACACAAATTCCTTGTGGTTCGGCACAACTTTTTCATCGGAAACGCTTGGTCGGTCCCTTCACTTCTGGCAACGTGGTGCGGCAGCGGAGTTGGCTCCTCGTTTCGGTCATTGTGACCCGGTAGGTACGGGTCACTACGGACGGTAGCCAGTTCTTTACTGAAAGCCCTACCTGTATCGCTGCCTTACCCGCAGCGGTCGTGGCTCGCTGAGCGGCTTGCTCTTCGAGCTTGGCCGACGGAAGGACGGCATTGTCACAGCATCGAAGGCGGTTGGTTAGCACTCGCAAGACACGCAGGAATGTCCGCGCCTTCTTGCTCACAACTGTTGTCGCCGCTGTCGCTATCGCTGTTGGCGCGAAGCTCATGATCGGCCCTGGTTCTGGGCCATCCGCCGATCCGCTGGCGATGTCGGTGAGCGGGCTCGCGCGTAGCCACCAGGCCGCGGAACTGGTGCAGCAGCGCCAGCAGATCATCTTGATGACGGCCGCCACCAAGAGCTTCAAGGTGGTCGGCTCGCCGAAGGTCGCCAAGATTCCGCCGCCAGTCAACCCGGCGACTAGCACCGCGAGCGGCTCAGGCGGGGGAGCGCCGATCGTGCCAACCGCACCGCCCAACCCAGGCACCGCTCAGGCGACCGCCTACAAGATGCTCCCCTCGTTCGGCTTCAGCACCGACCAGTTCGGCTGCCTGAACAACATCTGGACCAGGGAGAGCGGCTGGCGTTACAACGCGGAGAACGCCAGCGGCGCCTACGGCATACCCCAGGCGCTGCCAGGATCGAAGATGGCAACCGCCGGAGCGGACTGGCTTACCGATCCTACGACGCAGATCAGATGGGGCCTCGGTTACATCAAGGCGACCTACGGCTCGCCCTGCAATGCGTGGGCCTTCTGGCAGGTGCACGGCTGGTATTAGAGTGCAAAGCCCGGTGCGAGCACCACTTTGCTCACACCGGGCTTTGCGTTATTCGCACCCGGCTCAGATTGCAAGGTCGCTCTTTTTGTGATTTTTCTCATACGACGGATTAGCCGGAGTTGCTGTTCTCCGGTGGCGAGTCAGGCAGGGTGGGTTGCTGAAGCGCCCGAGCGTGCCTGACGGGCTGGCCTTAGTGCCTGGTCGCCTTGCCCCCGCGACGCGTCAGCGCGTCCCGCGTCCTATCCCGCGCCAGTTTCCTTAGCCGGGGCCGTCGCGGTGTCACGGGTGAAGGCCGGCACCTGCTGGTGCCCGACCAAAGGCACATCTTGTCCTCGCATCGACATTCGCATAACCACCGTTCCGTCCGCTCTATCTCTCGTCCAGCCCGCATCACGATCTCGGCAGCGGCAGGCACAGTACTCTCCGTTGGCCTGGTGGCGGCGACGCTTGCCATCTGGCCGGCTATCGCAGGACAGCACGCAAGAACCGGCACCGCAGCCGGGTCGTTCGGAATGGCGAGCGAGCTGAGCCGGGCCTCAGGGCAGCACAATGGCGCCGACTTCGCCGCGACGTCGCGCCTGACCAGCGAACTGCGCGCGGAGCGGGCGCGCGCTCAGTCCGCGAGCAACGCGGCGATCGCTCACCACGCCTTGGTCGCGGCGCGGCGGGCTGCGGCGCGGCGGGCTGCGGCGGCGAGAGCGGCAGCGGCCAGGGCGGCGGCCGCCGCGACGCCATCCGCCGCCCCCGTGACGGTGGCCACGCCGACTCAGGCACCGGTATCTCCTGCTGGCTCACCTCAGCAGATCGCGATGGCGATGCTCGGCAGCTACGGCTGGCCATCCAGCCAGTTCAGCTGCCTCGACAATCTGTGGCAGCGAGAGAGCGGCTGGAACCCGCTGGCCGTGAATACGTCCTCGGGTGCCTACGGGATACCTCAGGCGCTGCCAGGCTCCAAGATGGCCAGTGCCGGCGCCGACTGGGCAACCGATGCGACCACGCAGATCCGCTGGGGCCTCGGCTACATCAAGGCCACCTACGGCTCGCCCTGCGCCGCCTGGGGCCACGAGACGGCCTACGGCTGGTACTGATGCCCTGCGGCGGGCCTGGCATCACGGGCCCGCCGCAAGGCACCCGGTCTGGCTGATCAGCCAGGTAGCGGTCCGAACGATAGCATGGCCACCCGCAAGACCTTCGCTGCCCAGGTGACTCGCGGTCGAGGTGCGGACACCGACAAGATGTATTCTTGCGGCCCGTTTGAGGTTTGCGCGCGGAACAGCAACTCGGTGACGTCGGTCGGGCTAACCGCGCTGGCCGGCTGCCAGCGGAAGGTCCACCGAGCGGCAGCCCAGCCGTCGAACATCGTGCTCTTGATCGACAGCAATGCATAGCCAGGGAATCTGCCTTCCGCTTTCGCGACCGCCTGCAGCCGCCTGGCTTCCCTGACCGGTCCGACGCTCCACGGAACCATGTTGACGCTCAGCCTGGCCGCCCCGGTCCCCGGCTTGACAACCGATCTCTCGCCCGCGTTCAGCTGCCAGGCTGACGGGGCTCCGAGTTCGAAGCCTGCGTTCGTGCCCGCGGCTGCGGCGCTCACGGCGAACCAGGCAAAGCCGGGCGGCAAAGTCGCCTGGGTAGAGCTCGGACTCGGCGCAGGGGTCGAACTGGGACTAACCGAGGGGGTCGAGCCGGGCGACGTGGATGGCGAACCCGAGGCCGATGGCTTCGCCGAGGTCGAAGGCTTGCCGGACGGTGAGGGCTTGCCTGATTTGTGCTTGCCTATCCCGCTCCCTGTACCTGAGGAGGGCCTGGCAGAAGGCGCGGTAGTGCCATGGGCACCGCCAGCGCCGGCGCCAGGCCTGGCCTTACCTCGCGGATCTGAGGTTTTCCGCACATGGTCGGCCGCCATCGTGGTCCTGGCCGGCGAGCCGCCGCCAAGCTGGTACAACGGCAGCCCAAGTGGCGGCAGGACGAGGAAGATGACGCCGGCCGCCACGGCGAGCGCGGCCAGCGGCGCCACCACGGCCAGGCCACGCTTGGACCGCAGGAACCCGCCTGCGGACCTGCGGCCGCTAGCGGGCTCCTGCCCGCTAGCGGGATCGCGGCCCATGGAGTCGCCGCCGCCCTCGCCGTTGCCAGCTGCCTGCGGCGGTTCCCCGGATGCTGCGTCAGGCATCTTGAGTGCGGCGAAGTTGGGCGTGACCATCAGGTCAGGCACTACGCCCGTGGCACTGGCCGCGTTCGCGGCGGCACGGACGTCCGTGGTACTGGCGGCCGCCTGGGGCTTGCTGGCCATCGAATCCTGGCTGGCCGAACGGTCGCCCGCAGGCTGGTCGGCCCGGGCGTGCTCAGGTTCCCCTTGGTCGGCAGGCACCCGGACCTGCTGGGTGGCCGTCGTGGCCTCGCTGCGGGCCAGCGCTGGTGCCGCCGGTCCTGCCGCCGCCGGGGATCGCTCGCCAGCGACCTGATCGGCTAGGGCGAGCGGCTCTTCCCCGGCAGGCCCGCGCCTGGCCGAGGCGAGGCCGGCCCTGTCTGGGGTGCGCGCCTCCCGCCAGGCTTGCCTGAGCATTTCCGCTGTCGTCGCCGCATCGGGACGCTGCGCAGGGTCGGCGCGCAGCAGCGCGTCGATGACTGGTCCTAGCGGGCCCGCTGACGGCGCGCGGGGTGCGGGCTCGGTGGCGATGCTGGCGATAATGGCCGCCGAACCGCCGGCCCGGTCAAAAGGGCCGCGCCCTTCGACCGCGGCATACAGCGTCGCCCCGAGCGACCAGAGGTCGGAGGCCGGCGTGGCCGCCGTTCCCCTGACCCGCTCGGGCGGCGAGAAACCAGGCGTGCCGACTACCATGCCAGCCTGAGTCATCGCAGGGTCGCCCGCGATGGTGGCGATGCCGAAATCGGTGAGTACCGCTTTGCCGTCCGGGCTGATCAGGACGTTGCTCGGCTTGACGTCCCTGTGCAGCACGCCCGCCTCATGTGCCGTGTTCAGCGCGTCGAGCAGGCCGAGCCCTAGCTGGGCCGCCCTGGCTGGCGGCAGCGGACCGTCCTCGGCGATGACCTGGTCGAGCGGGCGTGCCCTGACGAGTTCCATCACGATCCAGGGCGAGCCCTCTTCTTCGACCACGTCGAAGACGGTTACCACGCCAGGATGGGACAGCCGCGCCGCGCTCCTCGCCTCGCGCAGCGTGCGCTGGTAACTGGCTTGCGCCTGGGTCGCGGAGGTAAGGGGCGACAGGAGTATCTGCTTGATGGCTACGTTGCGGTCGAGCAATTCGTCGCGGCCTCGCCAGACGACTCCCATCGCGCCGCGGCCGATCTCGTCGAGCAGCCGGTAGCGTCCGGCCACGACGTGACCAGGACACGGGGCAGAGTGCATGGAGGGCAATCTAGCCCTTCCCGCTAGGAGATTTCTGTGAGCTTGATGGGAAATCAGATGGCCGGCTTGCCGCCAATCGAGAGCAACGGCGACTTAGGTGACGTGACGTCGGCAAAGAAGTCGTTGCCCTTATCGTCCACGATGATGAACGCGGGAAAGTCTTTGACCTCGATCTTCCATACGGCCTCCATGCCAAGCTCCGGATACTCGATCACCTCCACCTTGGTGATGCACTCCTCCGCCAGCTTGGCCGCGGCGCCGCCGATGGAGCCCAGGTAGAAGCCGCCGTACTTTTGGCAGGCAGCCGTAACAGCGGCCGACCTGTTGCCCTTGGCCAGCATTACCAGCGATCCGCCCGCCGCCTGGAACTCCGCCACGTAGCTGTCCATCCGCCCGGCGGTTGTCGGCCCGAAGGAACCCGAGGCATAGCCCTGCGGTGTCTTGGCCGGACCCGCGTAATAGACCGCGTGATCACGCAGGTAACCGGGCATCGGCTGGCCGGCCGCGAGCCGCTCGGCGATCTTGGCGTGGGCGATGTCCCTTGCCACGACCAGCGGGCCGGTAAGCGAGAGCCTCGTCTTGACCGGGTACCTGGACAACTGCGCCCTGATCTCGCTCATCGGCCTGGACAGGTCGATCGTGACCACGTCATCGCCTAGATCGCTTTCCCTGGTGTCTGGCAGGTACCTGGCCGGGTCGGTTTCCAGTTGTTCGAGGAAGATGCCATCGCGGGTGATCTTGCCTAGCGCCTGCCGGTCGGCCGAGCAAGATACCGCGATCGCGATCGGGCAGGATGCGCCGTGCCTGGGCAGCCTGATCACGCGGACGTCATGGCAGAAGTACTTGCCGCCGAACTGAGCGCCGATCCCGGTCCGCCTGGTGATCTCGAGCACCTGTTGCTCAAGTTCGGTGTCACGGAATCCGTGTGCTTCAGCAGAGCCAGCCGAGGGCAGCGAGTCGAGGTACTTCGCCGACGCGTACTTGGCGGTCTTGAGCGCGAATTCCGCGCTGGTACCGCCGACCACGATCGCGAGGTGGTAAGGCGGGCAGGCGGCCGTGCCGAGCGAGCGCAGCTTCTCCTCGAGGAAAGCGGCCATCCGCTCGGGGTTGAGCACGGCCTTCGTCTCCTGGTACAGGTAGGACTTGTTCGCCGAGCCGCCGCCCTTGGCCATGAACAAGAACTTGTATGCGCCGCCGCTCGTCGCGGATAGCTCGATTTGCGCGGGCAGGTTGGTGCCCGTGTTGCGCTCGTCCCACATCGTCAGCGGCGCGAGCTGGGAGTAGCGCAAGTTGAGCCTGGTATATGCGTCGTACACGCCGCGTGCGATGTGCTCTTCGTCACGGCCGTCGGTCAGCACGTCCTGCCCGCGCTTGCCCATGATGATCGCGGTGCCCGTGTCCTGGCACATCGGCAGCACGCCGCCCGCCGCGATGCACGCGTTCTTGAGCAGGTCCCCGGCCACGAACCGGTCATTAGAAGACGCCTGCGGGTCAGCAAGAATGCTACTGAGCTGGCGCAAGTGCGCAGGGCGCAGCAGATGCGCGATGTCATGCATCGCCTCGGCGGTCAGCAACGTGAGCGCCGCGGGGTCGACCTCGAGGAAGTCACGCCCTAGTGCGTGTTTCTGAGTGACTCCCGCGTCGCTGACCAGGCGGTACTCGGTGTCGTCTGACCCTAGCGGCAGCATGTCTACGTAGCTGAAGTCGGGCATCTTTGGCGCGTCCTCGAGATCGGCAGGTGATTCATCGTCATCGTATGACCTGACGCTGGACGGAATTTGCGAGGCCGGATCTTGCCGGGTACCGCTCGCCATCTGGATCACGGAGATCGCAGACCGGGGCAAGCCCTGGTTCGCCACCGATGCTCAGATCGCCGCGCTGGCCGTCGCGGAGACCGGCGGGTAACCCCTGGCCGGCGTGTCGTGCATGTGATCGCCGGGACAGGGTAAATGGCAGGCAAATAGCTGCGGTGGTCACGAGCTTTAGGGGAGCGGAATGGACAGCACCGTCGAAATCGACAGCAATGGCGTCGTGATCGCCGAAGCCGCGCGGCAGCTTCAGCAGGCGGTGCACGACGCGCGGGTGGCCTTCGACTGCATCGGGCTCGACGAGGTTGACCGCGCCCACACCCATACCCTGATGGCACGGGCCGCCGTTGACGCGGCCGAGAACGCGCTGCGGGTGGCGCTTGGCGGCGGGCGCGGCGAGACAGAACTCTAGCGTGCGGGCCTGCCGGGTCCGCTCAGTTTTCGGCGCATTCAGGGAACTCGCCCCCCCCGGGCCGGTCTGGCAGATTAGTGTGTGACTCACGCATTAGTCTGGATGAGAGGCACGTGATGGCGGAGGCGACCGGTACTTTCGAGGTGTCCTCGTGGGACGAGGACACCTATAGCGAGCTAGCGAGCGGTGGCAAGCTGACCAAGGCGCGAGTCACGTTCGGGTTCAGCGGTGACCTCGAGGCGCAGGGCCAGTGGGACGCGGTGATGTGCTACAAGGACGACGGGACGGCCGCCTTCACCGGCTACCAGCGCACGACAGGCAGGCTCGCCGGACGCGCGGGCAGTTTCGTGCTGCGCGCCGACGGCACGTTTGAGGGCGGTGAGGCGAGGTCGCACTGGCAGGTAGTGCCAGGGTCAGCCAGTGGCGAACTGGCCGGACTGCGCGGCACAGGCACAGCGGTCGCGGGCGGGCCAGGCGGGCGGTTCACCTTTGAGTACGAGATTGCCTGAAGCGGACCAGGATGTACCCGGTGGTCTCGACCGGGCAGGGAATTTGCTCGGCGCCCTGTCGTTGGTGATCACCGATCAGGCGACGGACGCGATCGCGGCTGCGGCGGGTCGCTCAGAGTCGGCCGCCGCCGCGTTGTCGGCGCTGCTGCAATTCCTTGACCGGCCCACTGTGGACTTGCTCAGGCAGGTGCTCGGGCTGACCTCTTCTGGCACGGTCAGGCTGCTCGACCGGCTAGAGGAGTCTGGCTACGTGCGCAGGGAGCCAGGAGCAGACGGCCGAAGCACCTCCGTGGTGCTTACTGACGCGGGCGGTCAGGCCGCACGGCGGGTCGCGGAGGCGCGGGCTCGGGTGCTGCGCGAGGCGATGGGTGCCTTGTCGCGGGACGAACGGGCCGTGTTCGAGGAACTAGTAAGCAAGCTGCTGGTCGGCATGATGCGAGGACCGGGTGCGACCCGGTGGATCTGCCGGCTCTGTGAGATCGGGGTGTGCCGAGGGGCGCCAGGCGGCTGCCCGGTCGGTAAGGCAGCGCGAGCCCGCTATGGCGGTTGAAATGCCAATCTATAGGTTTTCCCGGTAACTGCGGGAATAGCTGAGGTTGTGCGCGATACTGTCACCGCCATGGCTGACACGCAACCGGCAGGGCAGCAACCGGCGGCGGACTCGGTGCCGATTTCCAAGATGCTGCGCGGTGCTGACGTCTCGAGCGCTCAGGGTGCCCCGGCGACCTGGCGATCGGCGGCGGGGAGTATCTCCTGGGCTGGCGTCAAGTTGACCGAGTTGCAGCCCGGCGGCGTCAGGTACGTCAACCCCGACGCCGCGGCGGACTGGCATTACCTGGGCTCGGCCAAACTCGGCCGGATCGCCTACCTGTTCGCGCATCCCAGCGTCGATCCGCAAGACAGCGTCGACTTCTTTGTCGCTGAGCTCCGCGGGCTCGGACTGCTGGAGACCGACGGCATCATGCTCGATCTGGAGCAGACCGACGGGCTCGGGCCAGGTGCCGTCAGTACCTGGGCGGTCAGGGTAATGACGAGCCTGGAAAAAACGCTGCACCGCACGCCGATCCTTTATACGTACCTGGACTTCGCATCTAGCGGAAACACGGTCGGCCTCGGCAAGTATCCCCTGTGGATATCTGATCCTTCGAGTCCCGCTGGCATGCCGAAAGTGCCGCCGCCGTGGACAAGCTGGGCTATTCATCAGTACGCCACGTCCGGTGAGATCGACCGGGACCTTGCGAATTTTGCTACCGTAAAGGCCATGCAAGAGGCCTTTGGAGTGGCACCTGCTCCGCCCGGTCCGAAGACCGGAAATCTCGGTGGTGCCATCACCGGCGGGGTAACCGCGGTGCGCTGGGACGATGGCAGCATGGTCGTGGCTGGCGTGGATGGGCTTGGGCACGTCGCGGTCAGGCGCTTCGATGGCGCGACAGCGCAGTGGGGCGTGTGGTGGAACCCGATGGGGACCACTAAGGCAGTCGGCCAGCCTGGCCTGGTCGCCTGGGAGAAGGGCAACGGACAACTGTTCTTCGCCGTCGAGTCGGGTGCCGTGATGGAAATGGCCACTGAGGATGCCGGCAAGACCTGGCATTAGCATGCCAACGTGACACGGCCTCCGAGCGATCCTGGCAGTGGCGGCCTGGCGGCGCTGCGAGGGCTCGTCAGGTACCTTCAAGATGCCGCGACCCGGCCAGGTCCGCAGGACCTGCGCGCCAGCGACGCCGACCGCGACCTCGTGATCACGTTGCTCGGCGAAGCGGCCGCTGACGGCAGGCTGACGCTGGCCGAGCACGGCGAACGGGCTGAGAAGGCGCTTACCGCCAGGACTCTCGGCGACCTCGCCAGGCTCACCAGCGACCTCGCTCCGCCTGCCGGCCAGCCCATCAGGCTCTATCCAAGCCGGTCGGTGACCGCGTTGTTCGCACGGGAGCGCAGGGAGGGCCGTTGGATAGTGCCAGGCGAGTTCCCCGTTATGACCTTCTTCGGTGACATCGTGCTCGACTTCCGCGACGCGGTACTGCCGAGCAAGCGGGTAACCATCCACGCCAGCGCCGTGGCCGGGCAGATCAAGCTGATCGTCCCGGCTGGGATAGCCGTAGAAGTGGGCGGTCGGCTGGTGCTCGGCGCGAGGAGCGTGCGCGGCCGCCGGCCGGCATCGCCCGAGGCGCCGCGTGCGGTCATCGAAGTACAGACCAAGACCTTCGCGGGTTCTGTGCGAGTGACGACCGTGCGGCCGCCTCGGCGACGGCGCGGTTGAACGGGTTAGTAGCGGACGACCGAGTACCTTGAGACTTTCCACAGCGCGTGCTCGCTGTGGATCTGCCGGATAGTGCCTGAGCGGGCGCGAGTGACCAGCGTGTGCGTGGCCGCGCCGCCTGACCGGTATCGCACGCCCTTTAGCAGTTCGCCGTCTGTGATGCCGGTCGCGGCGAAGAAAGCGTCATCGGAACTCACCAGGTCATCGGTGGTCAGCACACGATTAAGATCGTGTCCCGCGTCTAGTGCCCGGTCGCGTTCTTCCTCGTCACGAGGCGCGAGCTTGCCGAGGATGATGCCTCCGAGGCACTTGACCGCGCAGGCGGCGATGATTCCTTCCGGGGTTCCGCCGATGCCAAGCAGCAGGTCGACGCCGCTGCCCTCGCCGGCCGCGAGGATGGCGCCCGCCACGTCGCCGTCGGTTATCAGCTTGATCCGCGCACCGGCCTGCCGTACCTCGGTCATCAATCCGGAGTGTCGCTCCCTGTCCAGCATGACCACGGTCACGTCGCTAGGCGCGCAGTGCTTGGCCCTGGCAACCGCGGCAATATTGGCCGCAGCGGGTGCGTCGATGTCCACGAAGTCAGCGGCCTCTGGACCGGTGACCAGCTTTTTCATGTAGAAGACCGCAGTCGGGTCATACATCGACCCGCGCGGGCTCACCGCGATCACGGAGATCGCGTTCGGCATGCCGTTAGCCGTCAGCCTGGTGCCGTCGATCGGGTCGACCGCGACATCGCAGTCTGGCCCCGTTCCGTCGCCCACTCGCTCACCGTTGAACAGCATCGGAGCATGATCTTTCTCGCCTTCGCCGATGACGACGACGCCGTTCATGGAAACCGTGCTGATGAGCTGGCGCATTGCGGAGACGGCCGCTCCGTCGGCCCCGTTCTTGTCACCCCGGCCGACCCAGCGGCCCGCCGCGAGTGCCGCGGCTTCGGTTACTCTGGCTAGCTCGAGCGCGAGGTTGCGGTCGGGGGCGCTCGGCTCCGCGCTCGCCTCGGTCAAGTGCGCGTTGCGCTGGCGGGCAGCGTGGACACCGGTAACTGGGCCGGTAACAGTTGGGTCATCGGTCATCATGATCGCGTGGCTCACTCACTCCTGGCTAACCGGAGAGCCGCCGCTTCACCTCCTAGCAGATATTCGTTGTCAGAGTCGTCGTGCGGTCAATAGAGCCGGGTCAGTTCAGCCGGGCTAGTTCAGCCGGGGTTAGTTCAGTCGCGTCAGGTCAGTCGCGTCAGGTCAGTCGCGTCATGTTGCCAGCGGGGTCGCTCAGAACGGCCTCGCCTGGTCCTCGCTGGCCGCAGAGTCCGCCGCTTGCTTGCTGACAACAGCCGCGAGCTTGGCGCGGGCACCTTCAAGCCATTCCTCGCAGACTGCCGCCAGTTGCTCGCCATGTTCCCAGAGCTCAAGTGACTGCTCAAGAGTCAGGCCGCCGGCTTCAAGCCGCTTGACCAGTTCGACCAGCTGGTCGCGCGCCTGCTCATAGCTGATCCGCCGGTTTTCCGTCATGACGGCCTAGCGTAGCCAACGCGCAGAGGCTCGCCGCTACTATGCACAGGCAGCCGTGACCTCGCGGTGCGCGGCGGGTGACGCAGCGCCTTGATTACTACTGCGCGTACCACTTTGGCGTAGAAGATTCCGCCAATGGGCATCGGATGGATGCCGTCGCTCCACAGCAGGTTGGTATGGTGCTCGATCGCGTTGTGCCAGTTGACGAGCAGCACGTTCGGGTAGCGGCGGACGGCGAGGCCGATGGTCCAGTTCACCTCGTCCTGCCAGGGTCGCGGCACGAACGTGTTGATGAGCAGCAGCCAGCGATGTGGGCCGATGGCCGCCCTGAGCTGGTTGATCTGCTCCAGGGTGATCGGCCCGTTGGTGCCGAGGCCGACGATGAGGATCGGCCTTAGCCTGTGCTCGGCCTGAAGCTGCTGTACCAGGATTACGCCGGCGATCATCGCCCGGCTGACCATGGCGTTCACGTAGACGCCGGGAAGTGCCTGGTAGAGACCCTCGGCCGAGGCAAGCATTACCGAGTCGCCGATCATCATGACCTTCGACCCGAGGACCCGCACCGGCTTCCGCTTGTCCCTGATCATCTTGTAGGGGACGCCGCCCGGCTTCAGCCACCAGGGACTGGCCTGCCCGGTTGTGTAGGTGGTGGCCGTCTGAGCGGGCGACTGGTTCGAGAGGACGATCTTGCTGTTGTTCTCGATCTGCTTCTGCAGGGTCAGGGCACCCGATTCGGTGTTCGCGAGCCCGTAGCCCGCGGTGCAGGCCAGGGCGATGAGGACGAGGGCGCCGGCAATGGCGGGACTGATGACCAGCGGGGTGCGGAACAGCGTCTTCGGCACGCTGCGCAGAATCTGTCCGCGTCTGTGCAGGTCGGCGCGGAACCCGTTCCGCAGGATCGGTTCCTCCAGCCAGCGCCAGGACGCGGCGGCCAGGCCCACCGGCATGACCGCGTCGATCAGGTGCGCCTCGATCGAGGCTGACCAGCGCGGGTACATGCCAACGGTGATCGCGATGACCGGCCAGTGCCAGAGGTAGATGCCGTACGAGCGGACCCCAAGCCAGCGGAGCGGTGCGCAGGACAGCCCTTTCCCCAGCCAGCCCGGCGCCGCCGCCGCCAGGACCAGGCCTCCGGCCGCCAGGGAAGCAAGACCCAGTCCGTAGGGGTAGACGAAGGGGTCGCTGCCCGCCAGGTGCCACATAGACCAGGCGAGCACTCCCAACCCGGCCACGCCGATCAGGTCAAAGCTCAGCCGCAGCTTCCCGCTAGCCGCAGCCACCTTCTTCAGCGGCCAGGTCAGCGCGATCGCCGCGCCGGCCAGGAGGCCGAGCGCATGCGTGTCGGTGCCGTAGTAGACCAGCGAGGGATCAGAACCACGCCGGTAGATCGCCCACATCGCGAATGCGGAGCCGATCGCCATCGCCCAGGCAATAAGCACACGGACCGCACGATTGCGTACCGCGAAGAGGATGACGGTCAGCAGCAGCGGCCAGATGAGGTAAAACTGCTCCTCTACGGCCAGCGACCACAGATGCTGGAACACCGGCGGCGGACCGTAAAGCGAGAAATACGACTGGTGCGCGAACGCCTGCCACCAGTTGCTTGTGTACGTGATCGCACCAAGCAGTGCCCCAGCCAGGGTGCCGCGCTGGCCAGGCTCGAGCACCGTCACCGCGGCGGTCACGGTCAGCAGCATCAACCCGAGCGCGGGCAGCAGTCGCCTGGCGCGGCGCTGCCAGAAGGTGTTCAGGCCGACATTGCCGTCCCTGCCGAACTTGGCCACCAGGATGTCGGTGATCAGGAAGCCGCTGAGCACGAAGAACACGTCCACGCCGAGGAAGCCGCCAGGTATCCAGGTCAGGCTCTCGTGGAAGAACAGCACGGCAATTACGGCCAGTGCGCGAACCCCGTCAAGACCAGGAGCACGCCAGGACTTCTTGACGGGGGTTGCGGTGCTGGCGGCGGGCGTGGTGCTGGCGGCGGGCTTCGATGGTGCTTTCTCGCCGACAATCTTGGGTCTTCTGGCAGACTTGCCCGGTTGAGTGGCCAGCATCGCCCTGAGTTCGACCCGCGAGATCGGCCGGGTGGCGGTTAGCTGAGTTTCCGGCGCTTCCGGGTCGGCAGCGGTGCTTTCCTGCGAGTCGGCTGTCGGTAGCAGCTTGATAGCTGGCCTGGGTTTAAGGTCGGTTTCCTGGGTTTTCGCCCCGGCCGTCGCCTGGTCGGCCAATATGGTTGTCACTGCGGGCAGATCAGGCGTCGTCGCGTCGAGTGACTGCTCCGCCGTGATGGCCGGCTCGCCGTTTTCGGCGTCAGTCGACTCAACCAGCACGGCAGGCCCCTCCCTATCACGACCGCAGCGAGTCGCGCTCCACTGCGATCCGCCCCGGCAGAAGCCGCGCCATCGGCGGTCGGCGCGAGCCTCGTCCTCCCTGTTAAGACCTTTTGGAACCCCGTCCGTGATATCGGCATTCGATGTGTACGGCACGATAGCTTAGTTATGAGTCGACGTCTTCCGCTGGGAAACGCCACGGAGAGTAAGTAATACCACTGACGGCAATTACTTGTCAGTTAGGTAGCCGAAAGATCGCTTACCGTTACGGCAAGCTGATCGGCGGCGAACCTGACAAGCAGCATCTCTTCAGGAGCGACTTCCTTGGCTGAGCGCACGACCGTCGCGTCGGTACGCTGCACAATGGCGTAACCTCGGCTCAGGGTGGCGGCAGGTGACAGGGAGACAAGCCGCGCCCTGGTGTGCGCGATATCGGCTCCGGCATGGTCGAGCCTGCCAGCCAGGCAGCGCCGCCCTCGTTCGGCCAGGCCGATTACCTGCTCATGGCGCCGGTCGAGTTCGGCGGCCGGGCTGGCAAGCGCCGGTCGCGACCTGATCGCGCTAAGCCACGAGCTTTCCCTGTCCAGGCGCCCGGCTAGCTGCCGGCGAGCGCGTGACCTCAGCTCAGCCACGATCGCCAGCTGCTCGGCGATATCGGGGACGACACGGCGCGCGGCGTCGGTGGGCGTCGATGCCCTGACGTCGGCGACGAGGTCAAGCAGCGGAGTGTCTTGTTCATGCCCGATCGCGCTGACGACGGGGGTGCGGCACGCTGCGGCCGCCCTGACGAGCGCTTCGTCGGAGAACGGAAGCAGATCCTCGACTGAGCCGCCGCCGCGCGCGACGATGATCACATCCACGCTGTCGTCCGCGTCGAGCACTTGCAGAGCGGTCGTGATCTCCTCGACCGCGAATGGCCCCTGGACAGCGACCTGTTCGACCCGGAACTGAACGGCCGGCCAGCGCCTGGCGGCGTTTTGCCGCACGTCGCGCTCTGCGGCCGAGTCCCGGCCGCAGATCAGCCCGATCTTCCGCGGCAGGAACGGCGGCCGCCGCTTGCGCTCAGGCGCAAACAGTCCTTCGGCAGCCAAAGACCTGCGCAGCCGGTCAAGCCTGGCAAGCAACTCTCCGATGCCGACTGCCCGCAACTCGATCGCGCTCAGCGAGAACGACCCTCTGGCCAGGCCGAAGTCGGGCTTCACCCACATCACGACCCTGGCTCCGTTGGCCGGCTCAGGGTCGGCGTTTTCGAACACCTGCCGGGGGCAGACGACACGCACTGACGCAGCGGCGATCGGGTCGCGGAGCGTCAGGAAGACCGCGCCGCCGCGCTTGTTGAGTTCCGCGATCTGACCCTCGACCCAGACCCGGCCAAGCTTGCCAATCCAGTCGCCAACCAGCCGCAATACCGTTCGCACCGGAATCGGTGCCTCCGCGCTGGTCTCAAGCGGCATCGACTTGCCTCCCCGTCCTGCTCATCCGCCTCATCCTCCACCTCCCCCCACGATGTGGCGATGCAGGGACCAGGACCCCCTCACCGCCACATCGTGGGGGCCTCGGGCCTGCGGCTACTCGGCGGATTTCAGCTTGATTATTCGTTTTTCGAACATGCTGGTGACGTCTGGGCGATTCGCGTGATCGGCCTCGTAGTCGGCTAGCAAGCGAAGCTGGACCGGGTCAAGACCGCGCAGCCTTGCCCGGAGCGATGCGATAGAAAGCCCGTCATATTCCGCGATCGGCAGCGCTACCTGATCCGCGGCAGGACTGACCGGCTCGGCGCGGCTGAGAACCCCGGACTCCTCCTGGTCAGGCTCCTCAGGTGCCTGGTAATCAGGTGCCTCGTGGCCGGGCGGGGTGGTGGCCTCGGTGAACGACGTGGTCGGGCTGACCGGCTGGTGCCTGTTGAGCTCGTCCTCGGCCAGGTCCGCCTTGTCTTGTTCGGAAAGCACTCGCACGTTGCCAGTTGAGTCAAGTGAGCGGAAGCGCTCGTGAGCTGGCGCCGATCCCGGTTTCCTGGTCACTCGCTTGGCGGTGCCTTTGCCGGTCGTCCCGGCGGTTGTCGTCCCGGCGGTTGTCGGCTCGGCATTACCGGTGATCTTGAGCAGGCGCGGCTGGGACGGCTCGTCGAGCGGGCGGGAGCGGTCATCGTCGTCGTGAGTTCCGGTCTCCGCCTGGGCCCGGAGCTTGTCTTCTTCCCTGAACCGGTCGGCTGCCATCAGCAACTGTCCCACTCCGGAAAAGACCGCGCGCAAGGCCCGAACCGGGCCGAGCCTCGTCTCCTGCATGGCGTCCGGCGATTGTGCCATCTTCGCCTCCTTCAGATAGACCCGCCACAACCGGTCCCTGATGACACTCGTCATCCGTCATCGTGCCGTAAGAGCACTGCTGGCGCTGGTTGATCGCCGGCGCGCCGCCTGCCCGGCTCGAATTTGGCCTGCCTGCGGGCCAGTGCGCCGGCCGTCGCCGAGGGCCAGTTGGGACTTCACTTACCATGGATCACATGTCCAAGCCAACCAGGAGAGTCCTGCTTGCGAAGCCGCGCGGCTACTGCGCCGGTGTCGACCGGGCTGTCCAGACCGTGGAACAGGCACTTGAGCGGTTCGGTGCTCCTGTGTACGTCCGCAAGCAAATCGTGCATAACACGCACGTGGTCAGGACACTGGAGAAGCGCGGCGCGATCTTCGTCAACGAGACCGACGAGGTCCCGGAAGGCGCAGTGGTCGTGTTCTCCGCTCATGGGGTCGCGCCGCAGGTGCATCAAGATGCCAGGCAGCGCAACCTGCGCAGCATCGACGCGACCTGCCCGCTGGTGACCAAGGTGCATAACGAAGCCCGCAGGTTCGCCGCGCAGGGTTATGAGATCTTGCTGATCGGCCATCAGGGTCACGAGGAAGTCATCGGCACTACCGGTGAGGCGCCCGCCAGCATCAGGCTGGTCGATGGCCTGGCGGGCGCGGCGTCAATAGAGGTCAAGGATCCGGCCAAGGTTGCGTGGTTGTCGCAGACGACGCTATCTGTCGATGAGACGAACCAGACCGTTGCCGCCTTGCGCGAACGGCTTCCGCTGCTCCTCGATCCGCCGAGCGACGATATCTGCTACGCCACGCAGAACAGGCAGGCCGCGATCAAGCAGATCGCCAGCGACTCTGACGTGGTCATCGTTGTCGGCTCGGCCAACTCATCGAACTCGGTGCGACTGGTCGAGGTCGCGCACGAGGCGGGCGCCAAGGCGGCTTACCTGGTTGACGACGCGAGCGCAGTTGACCCCGCCTGGCTGGAGTCGGCCACTACCGTCGGCCTCACCAGCGGTGCCTCAGTGCCTGAGAACCTGGTCGAGCAGGTCCTTGAGTTGCTTGCCGAGGCTGGTTTCAGCGCGGTCGAAGAAGTCGAGGCGGTGCACGAGAGCCTGAGTTTCGCTCTGCCGCGCGACGTGCGCAAGCGGTTAGCCGGAGTCAGCTCCGCCAGGTAGCAGTTCAGCGGCGGTTACCACACGGGCGGAAACCTCTACCGGCTTAGCCTGCGAAAGCTCGGCGTCGGTCACGCCAAGTTGATTGAGCTTGCGCGCCGTGACGAGTACTCGGCTCTCCAGCGAGCCAACCGCGCGGTTATATGACAGCACCGCGTTGGTCAGGGCCTTGCCGACCGCGTCCACGTGCCCGCCAAGCCCGTTCAACCGCTCGTAAAGCTCCCTGCCCAGGTCGAAAACGGCCCGCGCGTTCTCCGACAACGCCGCCTGCTGCCAGGCATACTGCGCGGTGCGCAGCATCGTGACCAGAGTGGTCGGCGTCGCGATATGCACCTTGCGCCCGAAGGCGTGCTCAAGCAACGCTGACTCGCGTTCAAGCGCGGGTGCCAAGAACGCCTCGCCTGGAATGAAAAGCACCACGAACTCAGGGGCCGGGCTGAGCGCCGACCAGTAGCTCTTGGCCGCAAGCTGGTCTACGTGGTCCTTCAGGTGCCTGGCATGGGCAGCCAGCCTGGCCTCGCGCACGTCGTCGTCGGTGGCCTCCGCGGCTTCCAGGTAGGCCGCAAGCGACACCTTGGAGTCGACGACGATGTTCTTGCCCCCGGCGAGCCTGATCACCATGTCGGGCCTGAACCGCCGGTCTTCGGTCGTGACCTGCTCGTCGAAGTCGCAGTGAGCGCTCATGCCGGCGAGCTCGACCACCCGCCGCAGTTGCATCTCGCCCCACCTCCCGCGTGCTTCCGGCCGGCGCAGAGCTGTCACCAGGGCCTGGGTCTGCATGCGGAGCTGCTCGGAAGCCGCCATCGCGAACTTGACCTGCTCGGTCAGCGCGGAATGCGCGCTCTGCCGCGCGACCTCGCTTTCGCGCAGTTGCGCCTCGACGCGGTTCAGCGTCTCCTTCAGTGGTTCGACAAGCTGCTCGACGGCGTGGCGCCGTGAATCCAGCTCGCCTGCCGCGCTCAGGTTCGCTGCCCGGAGCCGGATCTCGCTGAACTCCATGAGGCGCTGCTGACTTTGATCCAGAGCCTGCGCGGAGAGAGCCTGAAATCTTTCCGCCAGATAGCCATCGACCAGCTCGGCACGCTCAGCGGCGGCCCGGTCAGCGAGCGCCGCCCGGTCGACCGCCGCCTGAGCGCGTTCCTGCGCCGCCCTGGCCTGCGCCGCCAGCTCGGTCGTAGTGCCAGCCAGTCGGCTACGCGCATAGAGATATCCGATAGCGATGCCGAGAACGGCTCCGACGATCAGTCCGGCAAGCAACAAGAGCGATCCCATGGCGGCCAATGCTGCCACTCGCCTACGACAGTGTTAGACCCGCTCGCCGCAGGCGGACCGCGTCTCAGTCTGCCCGGGCAGCGCCATAGACTCGCGCGGGTGAGCCTTGAGATCGGAATCGTCGGGCTGCCTAACGTCGGCAAGTCCACCTTGTTCAACGCCCTGACCCGGGCGAGCGTGCTGGCGTCGAATTACCCGTTCGCCACGATCGAGCCCAACGTCGGGGTCGTCGGCATTCCTGATCCGAGGCTAGAGGCGCTGGCCAAACTCTATGATTCGGCGCGGATCGTGCCGGCCACCGTCAGGTTCGTTGACATTGCTGGCCTGGTGCGGGGTGCGTCGACCGGACAGGGGCTTGGCAACCAATTCCTCGCCCACATCAGGGAAACCGACGCGATCTGCCAAGTGGTGCGGGTATTCACCGATCCGGACGTCACCCACGTCGACGGTGACGTGTCTCCCGAACGTGACATCGAGACGATAGCGACCGAGCTTATCCTGGCCGACTTGCAGACGCTCGATAAGGCAGTGTCCCGGCTGGCCAAGGAAGCGAAGTTCGCCAAGGATCCTGAGCGGGTGGCGGTCGCCGACGCGGCCGGCCGGGCGCAGGAGTTGCTCGATACGGGGACCACGCTCTTTGCGGGGGCCGCTGACGCTGGCATCGACCTGGCCAACCTGCGCGAGCTCCAGTTGCTGACCGCCAAGCCGTTCCTTTACGCCTTCAACGTTGACGACGAGGAACTCGGCGATTCCGCGCTGCGCGACCGCCTTGGCAAGTTGGTTGCCCCGGCGCAGGCGGTGTATCTCGATGCCAAGGACGAGGCCGAGCTCGCCGATCTTGAGCCCGCCGAGGCGAAAGAGCTGCTGACCGAGCTGGGGCTCGGCGAACCCGGCCTGAATCAGCTCGCCAGGGCCGGCTTCGCTGCCCTCGGGCTGGCGACCTTCCTGACAGCCGGGCCGAAAGAGGCGCGGGCGTGGACGATCAAGGCCGGCGCTACGGCGCCAGAGGCCGCCGGGGTCATCCACTCCGACTTCCAGCGCGGCTTCATCAAGGCCGAGATCGTGTCCTTCGATGACCTCATGGCCGCCGGGTCTGTCGCCGCCGCGCGAGCGGCGGGCAAGGCGCGCATCGAAGGCAAGGACTACATCATGCGCGACGGTGACGTCGTCGAGTTCCGCCATAGTTGACGTCCCGAGCACTTGTTGATTTATCGCGGTGCCTCCTGCCTTAGAGTTACCTGGTGATCGAAGTGGTGTTCGAGACGCATTCCACGACGGTCGACAACAAGGAGGGGCGGGCCACCGGTTGGCTTCCAGGCCACCTGGATCACCCCTACCTCGGCGGGGAAAGCTGGCGGCAGGCCATCACCCGGGTTGACCGTTTTCTCGCGGACCTGTCGCTGCGCGGGAACGGGAAGCGGATCCTCGTCATCGGCCGCAACGCGACCCGATGGGGACTTGACCACATATCTGGGCGGGATCCCGCTTGAAGAACTCATCGGCCGTGAATCAGCCTGGCAGGAGGGCTGGGAATACCGGATCGGCTAACGACCGCCTATGCGGACGGCGCGCTTGGCGCGGGAGCGGCCGGGACTGGCAGGCTGACGCTGTAGAACAAGCGGCGCTTGCGGTCTTGCGCCGGGGCGTTGGCCAGCCTCGGCAACAACACTTCGGCCAGGTCGCGGGTCAGGTCGGTGAACTCATCGTCGGTCAGCCACATAGCACCGACCCGGTAGCTCGCGCCGTCGCGCACCGGATCGGCGTGACCGGAGGCCAGGTAGCGGTCAAAGTCGCCGAGCAGGCCCGCGATATAGGCCATGAAGGCCAGGGCGTGTTCCTCGAGCGTCATTGCCCTGGCCTCGCCCGGCTGGATCTGGGCGGCGAGCAAGCGCATCGCGTAGGTGCGCTCGACCGTACCGCGTACCCGCCGTTCGGTGATGACCTGGAGTATTCCCGCCCTGGTCAGCACCCCGACATGCCGGTAAAGGCTCGCGGCAGGCACGTCCGCGAGTTCGGCGGCAAGCTGACTCGTAGTGAGCGTCCGATCACCGAGGAATGCCTTCACGATACGCAGTCGCACCGCGTGCAGCAGGACGTCGGCGCTTGCCATGCCATAAGCCTAGCCACAGTTCGCGGAACGGCTATCATTCGAAGATGTGAGAATAATTGCGTTGCTGGGAATCCTGGTGGTCGTGGCCGGGTTCGCCGTCTACTGCCTGGTCGACTTGATCAGGGCCGGGAGCGTGCGGTATCTGTCCAAGCAGGTGTGGGCCGTTGTCATCTGCGTGTCGATGCCATGGGGTGGCCTGCTGTATCTGCTCGTCGGCAAGGATCGCCAGGTAGCTGCCGGTTCACTCGACGCCAAGGTAAGCACGGACGTGAGCCGTCTGCCCGTTCGCCGTTCGGTACCGCTCAGCCAGGCCGAGATTCAGGTGGATCACCTGACCAAGCGATTCGGTTCCGTCCTCGCGGTAGATGACCTGAGCTTCACTGTGCCGCCCGGGCGGGTGACCGGATTCCTCGGCCCGAACGGTGCGGGCAAGACCACCACGATGCGGATGATCCTGGGCCTGAACACGCCCAGTTCGGGCACCGCGCTGGTTGGTGGTCGGCGGTATGCCGAGATCGTGCGCCCGCTGAGTCACGTAGGCTCGCTGCTCGACGCGGGTGCCCTGCACGGCGGGCGCACCGCATGGTTCCACCTGCTGGCGATCGCAAGCAGCAATGGCATCGGCAAGGCACGGGTCAGCGAGGTACTCGAGCGCACCGGCCTCGACTCCGTCGCCGATCGCCGGGTCAGCGGATTCTCGCTCGGCATGAAACAGCGGCTTGGCATCGCCGGGGCCTTGCTCGCGGATCCGGCTGTGCTGATCTTCGACGAGCCGGCGAATGGGCTTGACCCGGACGGCATGCAGTGGATACGCCAGCTCTTCTCGGCAATGGCGGCGCAGGGGCGCACCGTGCTGGTCTCCAGCCACCTGATGAACGAGATGGCACTGATCGCCGATCACCTGATCATCATCGGGCGCGGCCGGCTACTCGCCGATGTATCCACCGAAGAGTTCATCGAGTCAAATACGCGCCGTGACGTGCTCGTTCGGTCGCCAAGAGCGGCCGAACTCGCTGACCTGATCAAGGCGAACGGCGGAACCGTGAGCCTGCAGGAAAGGGGCGGGCTCGCGGTGACGGGACTGGTCGCCGCCGCGATCGGCGAACTGGCGGCCGGGCGCGGCATCGCGCTGCACGAACTTGTGCCCAGGCGGGCCTCGCTCGAGACCGCCTATCTGGACCTTACCGGAGGCAGCGTGGAATACCCTGGCGCGAGCTTGGAGCCCGCCGACTTGACTACTGATCTGCGCCCTGATCTCAGCGCCGAGGGGAGCGCGCTGCGATGACGCAGGAGATAGGCGCCCGCCCGCCGTCCGCGTTCTGGCGTGCTCGCGACGTGCTCGCGTTCGAGTGGATCAAGCTAAGGTCGCTCCGATCCAACTACCTGACCTTGTTCTTCGCCTCCGTGGCCGCGCTCGGCGCGACCGCGATCGTGGCGGAGGCGATGACTACCGCCAGGGTGCCGCAAGCGTCTGGCAGTCCGCTCGACGCCCTCGTCACTAGTTTCCTCGGGTATGCCGAATACGGTGTGCTGCCGATAAGCGTGCTTGGCGTGCTGGTGTTTACCTCCGAATACAGCACCGGGCTGATCAGCACGACCTTCGTCGTGGTGCCGCAGCGGCGGGTAGTGCTCGCGGCCAAGGCGAGCGTGGCGGGCGTGGTCGCCTTGATAACAGGGGAGGCACTGGCGTTCGCCGGCTTCTGGCTGACTCAGGCGATCCTGGCAGGCAGCCATCGCGGCCTTAGCCTGTCTCATCCTGGTGTAGCCGGAGGCGTGCTGGCTGCCGGGCTGTTCCTGCCTGCCTGTGTCCTGACCGCGGTGGGGCTCGGTGCCGTCATCAGGCACACGGCTGGCGGTATCGCCGCGACGATCGGGGCGATCTACCTGCTTGCGCTGCTCTGCCTGGTCCTGCCCGCGCCCTGGAACACCAGGATCGGCAAGTTCACATTGCCGTTCGCCGCCTATCAGGCGGTCAGCCTGCACCCGCATCCGGCGCTGTTCTCGCCAGGACTTTCCGTGCTTGTCATGGTCGCCTGGCCGGCCATCTCCCTGCTTGCTGCCGCCCTGGTGCTTGCTCGCCGTGACGTGTCATAGGCCATCGGCGGGAGGGCGGGCTAGATGACTGACCTGAGTACCTGCCTGAGCTTCAGCCTCGGGCCGGTGCGCAAGATCGCGCCGGAGTAGATGGTGCTGGCCAGGCGGCGGGACTGTCGTGATCCTGGCTGCGGTGCCGATTAGGGCCTGGCCGGCGCGGCGGTTGCCTAAGATATTGGTCATGGCAGGGGAGTCTTCATTCGACGTCGTGTCGAAGATCAACCGTGGTGAGGTTGACAACGCGCTCAATCAGACGGCCAAAGAGATCAGCACCCGTTTCGATTTTCGCGGCGTGGGTGCCTCGATCACCTGGACCGGCGCGAAAGAGGCGGTGGAGATCCGCGCCAACAGCGAGTCCCGCGCCAGCGCCGTCCTAGATGTCTTCAAGGAAAAGCTGGTCAAGCGCTCCGTCTCGCTTAAGGTACTCGACCCGGGTGATCCCAGGCCTTCTGGCAAGGAGTACAAGATCAGCGTCGCCCTCAAGGAAGGTATCTCCCAGGACGACGCGAGGAAGATCTCCAAGCTCATCAGGGATGAAGGGCCCAAGGGAGTGCGGGCTCAGGTGCAGGGGGATGAACTGCGGGTCTCGTCCAAGAAAAAGGATGAGTTGCAGGATGTCATCACCCTGCTCAAGGGCAAGGAGTTCGACATAGCCCTGCAGTTCATCAACTACCGCTAGCGCGGTGACATCGGTGCTCAGGACGGCAGGTACGGCGCAGGCTCGGTGCCGATAACCTCGAGTTCGTCGAGTCGCGCCTGGCCGATGGCGATCGGATCGGCGGACAGCGTCGTGGTCCCTGCGGACTCATCGCAGGCGAGCGCGAGCGCGAGCGCGAGCGGAAGCCTCGAGCGTTCAGGCGCCGTGCGCTCGGTGCGGTAACCAGGCCGGCCTGAGTGCCCGTTCACCAGCCGTGCGAGCCCGACAAGCGGATCGAGGGTCTCAATCGGGTAGTCGGTGCCGACCAGCAGCCTGGTCCCGGCCTCCGCTAGCTGCGCCCAGGGATAGGCAATGGACTCTCGCTCAGTTCCGAGCGCGGGCCCGATGTCGGCGTCGTCGGTGACGGGGAACGATGGCTGAATGCAGGCCCATACTCCCAGCTCGGTCATCTCGGCAATGACGTCGGACGAAAGCAGGCTGGCGTGCTCGATCCGGGGAGCGGCGGCGGCGATCGCCTGACGGTCGTGGTCGAAGGCCAGTTTGTAGGCGTCAAGCACGGTCTTGACGGCGAGATCGCCGATCGCGTGGGTGGCGATCCGCCAGCCGTTCGCGATGAATGGCCCGATCCGGCGGGCCAGCGTGGCCGCGTCAGTGAACAGCAGGCCGGCCGAGCCGGTGTCGGCGAACTCGTGGCAGACCGCGCAAGTCCGCGGTACCAGCCAGCCGTCCGAGTAGAACTTGATCCCTTCGAGCCTTAGCCACGGGCCGCCCTCCGCTCGCCTGGCGGCCAGCTCGGTCAGCGCCGTCGCCTCGGCCAGGCCGCTTGCCAGGTAGATCCGCACCCTGGCGGGCAGCGGACCTGACCGGCTGAGCCTGGTCAGCGCGTCAAGGTAGCCCCAGTCCCGCATGCCCATCTCGGTGATCTCGACCAATCCGGCTGCTGCGGCTTCGGTCAGCCCGCCGAGCAGCAGGCTGGCCAGTTCGTCCGATGCCGCCGCGACGGTCGGCTCGCCGATATCCATCGGCGTGGTTCCTTCGCGCCAGACCCGGTAATGGAAATCGCGAACCGTAGAGCCTTGCCACGGCCACGGCTGGCGCGCCGCCGTCTTGAGCAAATGGGTGTGGTGATCTACGAGTCCGCCGACCGTTACCGTGCCGGTCCCGCCTTTGCCTGTCCTGCCTTCGGTCATATGTCCATGATGCGGCAGGCTGCCGCCCTGTGGCCGAGCCGGTCGCCTGCAGGGGAGAGGACGCGAGGCGCCGGCTGGCGGCTTCGTAGAATCAGAGGATGACCACAGCCCCTGCAGCGAAGCAGATCCCGACCGAGCGAGTTCATCACGGCGACACGTTTGTCGACGAGTACGCCTGGCTGGCCGACAAGGAGAATCCGGAGACTATCGCGTTCCTCGAGGCGCAGAACGCCTACACCAAGGCGATCACGGCGGGCCAAGAAGGCCTGCGAGATGCCATCTTCGCTGAAATAAAGGGCCGCAACAAGGAAACCGACCTGACGGTGCCCGTTTGCAAGGGCGGATGGTGGTACTACTCGAGGACGATCGAGGGCAAGCAGTACAGCGTGCACTGCCGGCGGGCGGTTGGTGACCCGGCCGAGCGCCCGCCGATCAGCGAGGACGGCTCGCCGCTGGCCGGCGAGGAAATCCTGCTCGACGGCAACGAACTGGCCGGCGATAAGCCGTTCTTCGCTATCGGCTCGTTCAGCGTCAGCCCTGACGCCACCAAGCTCGCCTTCGCTACCGACTACACCGGCGACGAGCGGTTTACTTTGCGGATAAAAGACCTTGTCACCGGGGAGATCGCCGCCGACGAGATTCCAGATACCTATTACGGTACCGCGTGGTCGCGCGATGGGTCCGCGCTCTTTTACATAACGGTCGACGATGCCTGGCGGCCCTACCGGATCTGGCGGCACCTGATCGGTACGCCGGCCAGCGCGGACGAGATCGTATTTACCGAAACTGATGAGCGGTTCTTCGTGCGGGTGGACCTCGCTCGCAGCGAGCGGTATCTGATGATCACCACCGGCAGCAAGCTGACCAGCGAGGTACTGCTGCTCAGCGCGGACCAGCCAACCGGTGAGTTCCAGGTCGTGGTGCCGCGCCGTCAGGGCGTGGAGTACAGCGTCGATCATCAGGTCACCGCCGAGGGCGCCGAGCGGCTGCTGATCTTGCACAACGACGGGGCGGAAAATTTCGAACTGGCGACCGCCCCGCCAGGTGACCCGGCGGCCTGGACTCCGCTCGTGCCCCATCGAGAGGACACCAGGCTTCTCGACGTCGGGGCGTTCGAAGATCATGTAATGCTCTACTACCGTAAGGACGGGCTAACTGGGCTGCGGATCATACGGGCCGACGGCAGCGAGCATGACGTCGCCTTCGATGAGGCGGTATACGCGGTCGGGCCCGGCCAGAACCCGGAATACACATCGAAGCTGTTCAGGTTCGGCTACGTGTCGCTGGTGACGCCCGACTCGATTTACGACTGCGACACCCGCACCGGAGAACTGCTCTTGCGCAAGCGGCGGGATGTGCTGCCGCTGCCTGACCGGGGTGAGTACCGTATCGAGGACTACGAGCAGTTCAGGGAATGGGCGGTGGCGGCTGACGGTACCAAGATCCCGATCTCGCTGGTCAGGAAGAAAGGTACCCCGCAGGACGGCAGCGCGCCGCTGGTGCTGCACGGCTACGGCAGCTACGAAGCGTCCTCTGACCCGTATTTCTCTATTGCCAGGCTTTCACAGCTTGACCGGGGCTTCGCGTTCGCGATCGCGCACGTCAGAGGCGGCGGGGAACTCGGCAGGCGCTGGTACGAGCAGGGCAAGCTCCTGCACAAGAAAAACACCTTCACTGACTTCATCGCCTGTGCGAGGCACCTGGTGGCGAGGGGCTGGACAAGCGCTGACCGGCTGATCGCGCGCGGTGGCTCGGCGGGCGGGCTGCTGATGGGCGCGGTGGCGAACCTGGCTCCTGACGCGTTCGGCGGCATCGCGGCTCAGGTGCCGTTCGTGGACGCGCTCACCTCCATCCTCGACCCCTCCCTGCCGCTCACGGTCACCGAGTGGGAGGAGTGGGGTGATCCGCTGCACGACCCGGCGTTCTACGAATACATGAAGTCATACAGTCCGTACGAGAACATCGTCCCCGGCCGGGCTTACCCCCCGATCCTGGCGGTGACCAGCCTTAACGACACGCGGGTTCGCTACGTGGAGCCGGCCAAGTGGATCGCCAAGCTCCAGGCCATCGCCGGGGGAGGGCCGTTCTTGCTCAAGACGGAGATGGTCGCTGGCCACGGCGGACGCAGCGGTCGCTATGACGCGTGGCACGAGGAGTCGATAGTGCTGGCCTGGATCATCGCCACTGCGGGCCAGAACGCAGGCGAAACGGGAGGCGCAATGCCTGTCTCAGGCACTGCCAGCACCACGCCTGCGGGCTAAGTCACACCGACTATCACAGCGCGGCTGCCTCAATACGGAAGGTGATCCGAGCTTTCCGGCCGGACCCACCTCGCGAGCGGGAGGCAGCCGCGTCATGTGCCAGGCGAAAAGTCGCAGTCTTCCTGTCAGCCGTGCCCTGAGCCGCCGAAACTGGCGTCTTCGCAGGTCAGTTCGGTGCATACAGGTCAGCAAAGGTGCTGGACCGACATCATTCGCTTTAACAATTCGCAGGTCATCGGCGCGTCGGAGACCGCAAAGAGCCCTGAGGCCGGGCGTATTGCCGCAGAATGGTGCCTCAGGAGAGCGATGGTGAGGGGCAATCGGGTACCGCCCGAGCCCTTGGCAATGACCGAACGAGCGGTGAGCACCGAGCAGCAGATGACGGTCGGGCGAGGAACCGGGACCGCCGGGACGACTACCGGAACCGTAGTCAGGTCAGGTGCGGAACCTGGATATGCGACAGGGCAGGACTTCGAGCAACCAAAGCGCGCCACCGGGCGTGGCGGCGGAGGGCGGTGGCTTGTCTGGATGCTGCGCGTCCTGGTTTGGGTGGTCGTGCTGCTGATCGGCTACCGCGGCGTGCTGGCGATCGTCGGAAGTTACACCGAGCCCGCCGGGGCCAGCAGTTCACCCGGGCAGGCGGCAGGCGGATTCCCCGTGCAACTCGCCGGAGCCTTCGGGCTTGAGTTCGCGCAGGTGTACCTGAACTTCAGTCCGGCCACGGCCGCGCAGCGCGCGGACGAACTCGCGCCTTTCCTGCCCGCTGGCACAACCGGCGACGCGCAGTTCGGCTGGAATGGCAGTGGCTCGCTCACCGTCTCGTCCGAGCAGCTTGCCGGGGTCGACGTCAAGAACGCGCACAGCGCCGTAGTCGACGTGCTTGCCCTGGCCAGTAATCAGATCATCGAGATCGGCGTTCCCGTCTACTATGCGGACGGCGGCATCGTGGTCTCCGGCCAGCCGGCGTTCCTTTCGCCGCCGCCCGGCCTGGTGCTGCCAGCACCGGGCAAGGCGACCGAGGACACGCAGGCTCAGCGGCAGCTCATGGTTCAGTTGCCCGCCTTCTTCCGTGCCTACTCTGGCTCTGATGTCGCGAAGATCAGCCAATTCGCGGCACCAGGTGTTAAATTGTCCGGTCTGAATGGCGAGGTCGAGTTCGGTAGCATCCTGAGCGTGACCGTGCCGGCGTCATCCGGGTCGGCCAGGCAGATCACGGTGACCGTCGCGTGGTTGCCTGCTAGCTCGCCTGCCGCGGGAGTGACGGGCGGCGGCCGGGCCCAGATCGACATGACTTACGCCATGACCGTGGTAGTGCGGGCCGGGCACTGGTATGTCAGTTCGATCGGAGCTTCGACCGCTTTGCCTGGACCGTCCTCATGAGCAGTACCTGGTCAGCACAGGACCTAGCGCGGGACCCCCGCAAGCCGTGCCCACTACCCCCGGAGTAAGGATGTCACCGCAAATAATCGCCGCCGCATTCCCGCTGGCGCTGAGTAGCTCTGGTCTAGTGACATACCTTCAGGACCTGTTCGGGCCGCTGTTCCTGGGCATTGTCGGAATCGTTGCGATCTTCTTCCTGTTCACCCGCGAGATCATCCGGTTTGTGCAATTCTTCGTGCTGGCGGTGGCGATCGCGGTCATTTTCTACGAGCCGACCATAGTTCGCTCGCTTGCAGTGGGCATCGCTCATGCGCTCGGAGTCTAGGAAACTCATGGCGCTGAGTGCTATTTCCCGGCGTCCGGCATTCACGACTAGTTAGCGGAGGGGAGTGCGAGCAGGTGGATTTGCCCACCTACACCAGTATCTGGCGGATTGAGAAGCGGCTTTACAAGCTATATGACTTCCGGCTGCCCATGCCGCTGCCAGTTGGTCAGATCACGGTGTTCGCGGCTATCGCCATCCCTTACGTGGTGCTGCTCACGCTGCTCGGCATCCCGTTGAGTCACACCCTTATCTGGCTTTACCTGCTCCCGCCTGGCGTCGCCACCTGGCTGGTGACCAGGCCGGTGCTCGAGGGCAAGCGACTGCCCGAGCTGGTCGGTTCTCAGCTGCGCTATTACCTGGCCGAACCTCGGGTCTGGTGCCGGATGGCCCCATCCTCAGAGAGCGACGTTACGGTGGTAAGCGCTAAAGTGTGGCGGCTGTCTCCTGACGTGCTGGCCCAGTTGAGCAGCCAGGTCGTCAGGCGCCGCGCGAGCCGCGCGGAAGTGATGCCGACTCTCAGGCGCAGGTCCGCGCTGCTGCTGGTAGGCGATCCCAGGTCGGAGTCAGCATCGTCAAAGTCATCGTCGTCAAAGTCATCGTCGTCAAAGTCAGCCTCTCCGCGCGGAGCAGAGCGGGAAGCTCAGGATTCGGCGGTATTGCGTCAGGAAGTGCGGCGACCTTTGACACCGCGCCGGGAGACACCGCGCCAGGAGACACCGCGCCAGGAGACACCGCACCAGGAGGCACGGCGCTCGGAAGTTCCGCCTGTGGCCTCGGCCGCGCCGCGGCAGGAACGGCAGCCAGAAGGCGGGCAGCCGGCGCCGGCACGTACCGGGATAAGGCTGCGCGGACGCGGCGCGGCGGCTGGCTTCGGCCTGCCGGCCGGCCAGCCGGTGCCCACCGGGCAGCCGGCACCGCCGGCTCAGGCTGGCAGCCGGCCGGAGAGGCTTACCGCCGACCGGCCGCCAGCCCCGGCAATGTCGCTGCTGCCTGGTCGGCCAAGGGCGATCGACAGGCCGGCCGGTCAGGGCCGGCCGGCTCCGCTTGGGCGGCCGCTTCGCTCACCCACCGCCCCTCCGGCCAGAACGCCTGTGCCGCCCGCGCCTGTGTCTCCTGCGGCTGCCGCGCCTGTGTCTCCTGCGGTGCAGGCTGCGGTGCAGGCCGTGCCTGAGCCTGCGGTGCAGGCCGTGCCTGAGCCTGCCGAGGCCGGCTCGCGGACGAGCGTGACCGTGGTTAGCCCGGCCGCGAACCGTGGTGTGCCGCTTCCTGTTGAGCGCGCCCTGGCCGACCCTTCGGCCAGGCGCAATGACGGCCGTACTGGCCGGGTTAGCGTCGTGCCGGGCGGGCACCGGCCAGGCAAGCCCGACCAGCTTCAGCGCGACAGGGTTCGTGCGCAGCTTCCGCTCAAGGGTCATCGCAGCGTGATAGTGCTCGGCTGCACGGTCGGTGCAGGCCAGACCATAACGGCGCTGCTGACCAGTGAGGTGCTCGCCAGCTTGCGATCTGATTCGGTCGCCGTGCTTGACCTCAATCCAGCCGCCGAGTCGCTCGCCGAGCGTGCGCTCGTGCGGCCCGCGCTCGGCCAGGCAGCCTCGCTCGCGTCTTCACGCCTGAAGGTGCTCAGCGCTCCGCCTTTCCCTGGCGGCGGCATCGACCCCGCTGCCGCCGCGACTGCTTTCGAGCAGGCCCGCAGCGGACATCAGATCCTGATCGCCGACCCGGCCACGGTCGCGGTGCCCAGACTGCTGCCCGCCGCCGATCAGCTGATCCTCGTTGCGCCGGCCAGTTCGGCCGCCTCCCATGCGATCAGCATGACCTTCGAGTGGCTAGAAGCGCACGGCGAGGCCGACCTGGCCGCCGGGGCGATCATGGTCATGAACGGGGTGAGCCGCCCTAGCCTGGCCCATGTCGAGCAGGCAGAACGCGTGTGCATCGGCCGCTGCCGCGCCATAGTCCGCATCCCGTGGGATGACCAGCTTCAAAATCTCTCCTCGGCCAGAAGGCCCGTGGCAGCGCAAGGGCAGCATTCGTCCGCGCACCAATGGGCGGGAGTGCTCAGCCCTGGCACCGTCAGCGCATGCACCGCGCTTGCCGGGGTGCTCGTCGCCGCGCTTGCCGGTCCAGAGCCTGACCAGTCACCGGACCAGGCCGGTGATCCGGCTACCTCCGCGATCGGACAGGCGGCCAGATGATGCGGTCCACGGCGCGTAACCGGCTTTCCGTCAGGTACTTCGATGACCGGATCTTGCTGACCGAGACGCACGCCTGGGCCTACTTCCGGGTACCGACCATCTCCTACGAGTTCCTGACCGGCATCCAGCGTGAGGCCCTGGCTACCAACCTGACGGTCGCCATGGCCGGGATCAGGATGGCCGACGCCGAAGTCCACCTGCGGATCGCGCATCGAAGCTACCCGGCCGCGCAGTGGGCGACCGGATTGCATGTAACCTCCGACGGCGGCCCTGGCTGGCTGCCTTACCTGGATGAGATGTACCGGCAGGTCTGGGCAAAGGATTTTTGGACCAAGGAGGTCTACCTCGGCGTCAGGCTCGGCCAGCGGGGGGTCAGGGCGCAGCTTGCCGGCGGGGCGCTCGCTTCGATCGTGAACACCTACCGCGCAGGCGAGCAGGTGCTCGGCATCGAGGATCCGGCCGTGGCGCCCGCGGAGATCGTGCGGTGGACGGAGCAGGCAGAACGGGTCGGCAGGACCCTTGGAGCCAGTTCGCTGGCGGCCAGGCACGCGAGTGCCGACGACGTGGCCTGGTTGTTCCGCCACGCGCTTACCGCCGGGCTCGGTGACCCTCCGCCGACCGCCGTACGGAAACGGAAGTGGGGTTTCGGCGAGATCGAGTCGCTGGTGGAAGGCGAGGTCCACAACGGCCGGTCCGTTCTGCGCATCGTCCATCCGGCCGGCGAATCGTGTGTGGCCTTTCTTTCCTTTACCAGATTCCCCGACGTGATGTACTTCCCTGAAGGAGAACCCTGGCTGCATTACGCCGACTCGCTGCCTTTCCCCGTCGAAGCGAGCCTGCGGATGAAGCTCATACCTCCCGCCAAGGCGAGCAAGGACGTCAGCCGCAGGCTGGCGCACGCCAGGGACATGGATGCCCACATCAGGGAGGCGGGCGCCGACCTGCCGATAGCTCTCGCCGAGCAGATCGAGGCGGCCAGGCTGCTTGAGCACGGCATCACCAAGGAGCGGCTGCCCTTCGTTTACGGGTGGCACCGGCTGGCGGTCACCGCACCGGACCGTGAGCTTTGCCTGCGGCGGGCCGATGCGGTGACAGAGCATTACCGCGACATAGGCATCGATGTCGTGAACTCGACCGGCGACCAGTTCTCGCTGCTCTGCGAGTCGTTGCCTGGCGACAAGGTGAGGCTCAACTCCTACCTGCAAAGGCAACCGCTCTACACGATCGCTGGCGGCATGCCGACGGCCACCGTTGATCTCGGCGACCGGCCCACCGATGAGGCCGGCTGGGTCGGGCCTTACATAGGCGAGACGATCGGCAGGGCCAGGTCGGTCGTGCACTTTGACCCGCTGGTCGCGGCCGCGCGTAACCGGCCGACGGCGGTGGCCATCACTGGCGAGCCAGGCGGCGGCAAGACGACCCTGGCACTCCTGCTCATACTCCAGCTCGCCTTGCGTGGCGTGACGGTAGCCGTCATTGACCCCAAGGGCGATGCCGAGTCGCTGGTCAGGCTGCTCGCGCACCGGGGCAGACGGGCGCGGGTGCTGCCGCTCGGCAGTGCGGCTGCGGGCTTGCTCGACCCGTTCTCTTTCGGCGATGACCTGGCTGAGCGCCGCACCATGGCCGCTGAAACGCTGAGGCTGCTGCTGCCAGGCATGAGCGAGGAGCGCGAGAGCGCGATGATCCAGGCGGTCGGCGCGGTTTCTGCCGCTGACCGGCCGAGCCTTGGCAAAGTCGTCGAGCATCTGGAGGCGGCGGCGGATCCGGCGTCGAAGAATCTGGGCGCGGTGCTCAGGTCGATGTCGGAAATGCGCTTGGCGAGGCTTTGCTTCTCGCCGTCAGGCGGCGACCAGATCGACGCGGAAGGCTGGACCACCGTGTTCACGCTCGGCGGCCTGACCTTGCCCGAGTCTGGTCTGAAGCGGGATGACTACTCCTACGAGCAGCGGCTGTCTGTCGCCCTGCTTTACCTGGTGTCGCAGTTCGCCAGGCGCCTGCTTAACGACATGGACAGGCGGATACCCAAGGCGATCGTGCTCGACGAGGCATGGGCGGTGACATCGACGCCTCAGGGCGCGAAACTCATCCCTGAGGTGTCGAGGATGGGCCGGTCAAGGAATACCGCACTGATCCTCGTCTCACAAAATGCGAGTGACTTGCTCAACGAGCAGGTGACCAACTGCATCTCCGCCGTCTTCGCGTTCAGGTCAACCGAGCGAGCCGAGGTCGCCAGCGTGATGTCGCTGCTCGGGGTCGATCTTTCCGACGAGCACGCGGCGGCGTTGCGCAGCCTCGGCAACGGCGAGTGCATCTTCCGCGACCTTGATGGCCGGGCTGGCCGGATCATGGTCGACCTGATCTCCGACGAGCTGCGGCGCTGGCTCGACACGAACCCGACCAGGGCCAGATCGGGTGACTCACCCCTGCCGTCCGATCAGGTCCGCCAAGCGAGCGAGCCGGCCGGCAACGGCCATCCGCCAGGCCGGATGCCCGGCCGTGGCTTCCCTGCGGTCAGCTCAGAGCAAGCCTGGGTGCGTCCCACTGCGGGACCTATGCACACAGGTTCGGCTCAGGCGAACCCGACGCAGACACCTTCCCAGTTAGCCCGCGCCGACTGATACCCCCCAGGAGCCATCCGATGCTCAAAGTCCCGCGGCTGGCCCGCAAGACCGCTGTCGCGTTGATCGCCCTCATCGCGCTGAGTTGCGTGCCGCACAGTTCAGGCGCGCCTGCCGCCGCGTACGCGAGCGGCAGGCGGCCCGCGTCCATCGAGGCGACGACGGTGGCCAAGGTGACTCCGGCCGCCCCTTCCTCGGGCGGCGGCATCTGCTCGGTGCCGGGCATCGGCGACATCGGCGGGTTGCTCGGCTTCTGCTCGCTCGGAAAGTCGGGCATCACCGGCGCGCTGAACAATCTGTGCGAGCCTGGAGTGCCAGAACCCGAGTCGACTACGGCAGGTATCGATTCGCTGGTCGAGCCGCCCGCCACCACAGGCAAGCCGATCGCCACTCCTTATAACGAGTACGGAATGGCCGGCCAGTACTGGGCCGCTACCGACCTGCAGTGCTCCGACATGACCTCGCTCATCGGCAACGACGTGGCGGGGATGATCTTTGACTTCGCCAAGGCATTTGACCGGGTCACTATCACCGTCTACCAGGCTTCGGCCAGCAACGGCATACTCAACTGGCTGCAGAGCGTCACCGACCGCCTAGTGAGCGGGATCGGCAACGCGATCTACTTTCCTTACGTCGCGCTCGTCGTGATCATCGGCGCGATCTGGCTTGCCTGGCAGGGCCTGGTGCGCAAACGAGCCAGCCGTACCATAGAAGGCACTATCTGGATGGTCGTGGCTTGCGCGGCCGCACTCTGGCTGATCGGCAAGCCGGCCGACTTCACTGGCATAGGCACCGGTGTGTCCGATGGCATCAGCACGGCGCTCAACACCGCGTTCGCGCATCTGCCCACGCCAGGTGCAGCAACCTGCCTGCCGGTGACTTCGAGCGATCCGCAGATCAGCCCGACTAGTTTTGCATATACGTCCGGCCGTACCGTGGTCGATCAGAATGCCAACGAGCTTTGGACCGTCCTGGTATGCAAGCCCTGGCTGGAAGGCGAGTTCGGCACGACGACGTACGGAGCGCAAGGCCAGCCGGCCAACGTCGTGAACAGGTACGGCAGGTCGCTGCTCTGGGCTCAGGCCATCGCCGCCAACGAGACGCCGACCGCCTCGCTCATCAGCGCCAAACAGGCGGCTTACGTGGGCATCGCCCAGACCATGCAGCACTCAGATCCCTCGACGTTTGCCCTGTTCCAGGGCAAACAGTGGACTACGAGGCTGGAAATAGCCTTCGCCGCCCTGCTGGCCGCGCTCATTGCCGGGGTGCTGATCTTGCTCATCTCGGTGACATTGATCCTGCTCAAGATCGGGTTCTTGCTCCTGCTGATCGTCGGGCCGTTTTTCCTGCTGGTTGGCACCCATCCAGGATTCGGGCGCGTCATCGCGGTGCGCTGGTTCGAGTTGCTCGTCGGCGTGCTGCTCAAGCAGGCAGCGGTAGCGCTCGCGCTGAGCGTGCTGCTCTACTGCTACGCACTGATCATGGGCACTCCTGATCAGGTGCTCGGGTGGGGACTGAAGATTCTCATGATCACGCTGGTAACGGTGGCCGTGTTTATCTACCGCAAGCCGTTCCAGCACCTGTTCGCTGCCGTCGGCTACGGTGCCATCGGTTCGACCGACCGGGCGCAGACCGACCTGACGCTGGCCGGGGCAACCGCGCGAGCCAACACCGCAAGCGCCGTGTCGCTGGCCGTGCCTGGCCTGGCCGCTTACCGTGCCGCCAGGTGGGCGAGGAACAACCCGGCTCAGGCGGCGGGCATCGCCGCCGGATCGGCCGGCGTGGCAAGCAGCGCCGGCGTCACTTCAGCCGGCGGAGATGGTGGCATGGCCGGCGGTGACACCGTTGTCGTCGCCGGGGCTGGAGGTGGTTCCGATCCGGTCGCGGCAGGCGCCGCGGCTCAGGCAAGTTCCGCTTCGAGGGCCAGGGCGCGCGGTGGTTCCGCGGGTGGCTCGGCGGGCAACCAGGCGCCGCCGCTTCGCCTGCCTGGGACCGCTAGCTCGTCAGCCGGATGGGCAGGCGGTGGCTCGGTCGCCTCGGGCGGCGGGACTGGCGGAGGTAACCGGGCTGGCAATGCCCCGCCGGCGCGGCTAAGCGGGCCGGCGTCAGGCTCATCGGCGCCCGCGCTGCCGCTAGGGAGCGGCACCGGCCGCCCGGCCGGCTCAGGCTCGGGTTCTGGCGGGAACGGCGCTGCCCAGGCGTCTTCAGGCGGAGCATCGCCCTGGGCAGGTGGTGACGCCGCCAGGGTGCAGCGAGCCGCACCGCGGCCGCCCGCGCAAAGACCCGCCACGTCTTCCCGCCAGGCGCCAGCACCGCCCAGGTCGGCGCCACCCCAGAGCCAGTCAGCCCGCCCGTCGCGCGGCGGTACATCAGGATCGCTTTCATCGCGGCGGCGGCTGCCTAGAGGTGGCGCGGAGTCGGCAAGCAGCGGTGGCAGCGGGGCTTCAGGGGACTCCGGCGGCGTAATGCCAGGCAGGCAAGGACCCTTCAGCCAGCCGCCGGGTCCTGGCGACGGCCCTGACAGCCAGCGGCCGCCGTTCTGGCTGCGGCCGTTCGGACGGAGAAAGTAGCCGATGCTATGGAACTCACGCCAGCTCAGCGGATTATCACCTTCGCGATTGTGGTCTTCTTGCTGGCCGGGATCGGGGTCTACCTGTTCCTGCCCGAACCCGGCGGCGCCGTGACGGCAGGCAGCGGCAGCCAGGCGAGCCCGGCGGCGGGCGGCCAGCCATCGGCCCACAGGACCGGCCGGGCCGCGCCTTCGCCCGTTCCTTCCTCGCCTGCTACCGAGTCGCCTGGGCCGGGCAAGGCGCCTGACATCTACAACTGGCTGCCGTTCACGCAGTCAGAACTGGCCAGCGCGGCGCAGGTCACCGTAAAGTTCGCGGCCGACTACGGCACGTACTCCTACCGGCAGGACACCAGCAGTTACCTGGCTCCGATGAAGCCGATCATCACCGGCCAGCTCGCCGAGCTGATCGGGCGGGCATACGCGACTCCTGGCGTGGTGTCGAGCAGGGATGCGGCCAAGCAGGTAAGCGTCGGCTCGGGAACGATCACCTCGCTGCGTGCCTTCGGGTCATCGAGCCTTACCTTCGTCGTGGCGCTGACGGAGAAGCTCACGACCACCAAGGGCACGACCGACCAGGCCGCGAACTACGCGATCACAGTGACCGGCAGCGGGTCGAGCTGGCAGGTCAGCAACATCGAGTTCGCCCTGGCCGGCAATCAGTGATCAGGTTCTCTGGCAGTCTGCTCAAGCCGTTCCTGTTCGGCGCGGCGGCCGTGATGGCCTTGCTGCTCGTCGGCGTGCTAGCCGCCCCGATGCTGTTGTTCTCGGCCGGCGGGCTGCTCTACTCGACTGGCAACGCTTGTGCCTCGGCGGGGAACGGCAACGCGAACCAGCCGCCGCCGAGCACGACGGCGGAGAACTCCATCCCGGCCAACTATCTCTTCTGGTTCAAGCGCGTGGGCGCGCAGTACCACGTGCCCTGGGTAATCCTGGCCGGCATCGCCAAGGTGGAGAGCGACGACGGCCAGACCACGCTGCCAGGCGTGCACAGCGGCGCCAACCCGTTCGGCGCGGCCGGGCCGATGCAGATCGGCATCGGCGGTGCCGCAGGCAACAACTGGGGCGGCGCCCCAGTGCACCCGGCCAGCGAGAAAGTGAACGGGGTCGCGACCGACGAGAACGGCGATGGCGTGGCCAGCGTGTATGAGCCGGCCGACGCGATCGCGGGAACCGCGAAGTACCTCTTGGCGAACGGCGTACTCGACAACGTGCCGAACGCGATTTTCGCCTACAACCACCTGCAGTCCTACGTGCAGTCGGTGCTCGGCTGGGCCTCGACCTACGCCAAGGGCGGCTACACGGTCAGCCCTGTCACGCTCGACAACGCGCCGACCTGCATCCCAGGAGTCGGGCTGGCGACCAGCAACGCGGCGGCTACCGCCATCGCCTTCGCCGAAGCTCAGCTAGGCAAGCCTTACCAGTGGGGCGGCGTCGGCCCCGATGCCTACGACTGCTCTGGCCTGGTCATGATGGCCTACCGAGCGGCGGGCGTCTACATACCACGCACATCGCAGCAGCAGTGGACCTGGGGACCCAGGGTGCCTGCGAATCAGGTAGAACCCGGTGACCTGGTGTTCTTCGTCGGCGGTGACGGCACTTCCAAGGCGCCTGGCCACGTCGGCATCGTGATAGGCAACGGCCTGATGATCGAGTCACCCGCACCAGGCCTCGCCGTCAGGGTCACCCCATACACCGACCGAGACCCTATCGGCTTCACCCGCCCGTGGACCCATGCTGGTGTCAGCAAGTCAGCCGGCCAGGCATTCGGTGCGTGAACCCGTACCGCGTCCTGGCCGAGCCGCCCGCAGGCGACACGTCAGTCGGCGTCTTCGCGCATTCCGCCCATGAAGCGGCGGAAGATGCCGCCCTCGCGGGGCAGGGACGGCTTGGGCGGGGGGGCCGCTGACCGTTCGCGCCCCTCGGGCTCGTCGTAGTCGGCCCGCGCGATCGCGTCGATGATCTGCGCTTCGTCGAAGTCCGCCGAGCCAGGGATCTCCGGGATGAAGCCCACCAGATCACCATCAAGCAGGACCTCCGCTTCCAGGCTTGACGTGCCCTCGCTGCCCCAGAGAGCTTCCCTGCCGTGATCAAGCAGCACCTTCACGGCATAAGAGCCGACTCCGAGCGTCGCCACGTGCGCGTCAATGCCACGATCCCGCAGTGCGTCGACTACGTGGTGACAGCGGTTCTCATCCATGCCACCAACCTACCGTCATCGCGAACCCGCACCCCCTGGCCTCTGCTCGGGGTCTGCGTCATGGCAGCGGACTAGGATTCGTGCTGATGAGTACCTTGCAGGAAACGAAGAGTGGCAGCGGGCGAACCGCAGGCTCGCCGGGGGCGGCGATCCACACCGAGAATCTCACGAAGATCTACCCTGGAACCGACTTCACCGCCGTCGATGCGCTCAACCTGGATGTCAAGGCGGGAGAGATCTTCGGCCTGCTCGGTCCGAACGGCGCGGGCAAGACGACCACGGCGGGGATGCTCACTACCCGGGTGGTGCCTACCGCGGGCAAGGCGTATCTGGGCGGCGTTGACGTGGCCGCGCATCCGGCGCTGGCCAAGCAGCTGAGCGGGATCGTCTCACAGCAGAACACGCTTGACCGCCAGCTCACGGTCTGGGAGAACCTGTATTTCCACGGACGGCTCTTCGGCATGGGAGCGAGGGAATCTCGCCGCACCGCCGACCAGCTACTTGGGCAATTCCAGCTCGCAAAGTGGGCTAAAGCGAGCGTCTACGCCCTTTCCGGCGGTATGGCACAGCGCCTCATGGTAGCCAGGGCCATCTTCCACCGGCCCGCCGTGCTGTTCCTCGACGAGCCGACGGCCGGCCTTGACCCGCAGAGCCGCCTGGCCCTGTGGGACCTGCTCGGCGAACTGCATCAGGCGGGTCAGACGATCCTGCTGACCACGCACTACATGGAGGAAGCGGACCGGCTCTGCGAGCGGGTCGCCATCATGGACCACGGCAAGATTCTGGCCATGGACACCCCCGCCGCCCTCAAGCTGAGCATCGGCGCCGACACGATCGTGACGGTCAAGACCACCGGTGACCCCGCCCGGCTGGCCGAGTTGCTGAGCAAGCAGGTCGAAGGCGTCACCCGCGCTAGGGTTGCCGAAGGCAGCGTGCAGCTAGACATCTCGGGCAACGAGCGGCTGGTGCCCGCGATCGTGGTAGCGGCCGAGCACGAGGGCTTCTCGCTGGTCGACTTGTCGATCTCAAAGCCGAGCCTGGAGACCGTCTTCATCAATCTCACCGGCAAGGAGCTGCGGGACTAATGACCGCACCGGCGACATCACGGGCATCGGGTCAAGTGCGCGACGGCGCGGCCCCGTCCATAGGCACGGTGCCGACCAGGTCGGTCGCCGTGGCAAGCTGGATCGCACTCGGCGCGCTGCTGCTGCGTGACCTCGTGGTGCTGCGCAAGCACCTGTGGGAGTTCGTGGTCCGCACGCTGATCCAGCCGTTCTTGCTCTGTTTCGTGTTCTTGTACGTATTTCCCAAGATCGGCCAGGGCATCGGCGGCCACGGCAGCGTAGAAGAGTCTGCCTTCGCCACGATCCTGGTGCCTGGCGTGGTCGGCATCTCGGTGATGTTCCAGGGCGTGCAGTCGATCGCGCTCAACATGGCGCAGGAGTTCGGCTTCACTCGCGAGATCGAGGACCGGGTGCAGGCGCCTTGCCCGATCTGGCTGGTAGCCATCGCCAAGGTGCTGTCAGGCGCCGTCCAGGGCATCTTGTCGGCCATCATCGTGCTGCCGATCGCCTCGGTCGTGCACGCGCCAGGCGTGCACGCTCACCTGACCTTGCACTGGTGGCTCATCGTCACCTTCGTGCCGCTCGCCGCCGTTGCCATGGCCGGCCTCGGGCTGGTGCTCGGCACTAGCTTCGAGCCGAGGAACATCGGGCTGATGTTCGGCTTCATCATCTTGCCTATCACGTTCCTCGGCGGCACCTACTACGGCTGGACCAGGCTGGCCCCGGTCACGATCGGAGGCTGGCACTGGCTGCAGACGATTGTGCTGATCAACCCGCTGATCTACGTGAACGAGGGAATGCGTGCCGCATTCACCTCCGCGCCGCACATGCATCTTTACGTCATTTATCCGGTGGTGATTGGATTCGCAGTGGTGTTCCTGTCGGTCGGGCTCAGGAACTTCAGGCGGCGCGTGCTCTCCTAGGACGCGCCGCGGCGGGCTGGCGGGAGGAGAAAACGTGGACTTCGAGCTATCCGACGAACAGCGACTGCTTCGCGACACGATCCGGGCGTTCGTTAACGCCGAGATCAGGCCGGTGGCCAGGGAATTTGAAGCATCGGGCCAGTACCCGGAACAGATCGTGGCCGTGATGGCCAAGATGGGCCTCTTCGGCCTCCTGGTTCCTGAGGAGTACGGCGGCATGGCCGCTGACATGGTGTCGCTCGCCGTCGTGTTCGAGGAAATCTCCCGAGGCTGGATGGGAGTTGCCGGAATCATCGGCAGCCACTCGCTATCCTGCTGGATGATCGCCAGGTTCGGCACGCACGAGCAGAAGCGAGCCCATCTGCCCGCGCTCGCGTCAGGAGAGCGCCGTACCGGCATCGCCTTGACCGAGCCAGGGGCAGGCAGCGACCTTCAGGGCATCGCGACGACCGCCCGCAAGGATGGCGACCGCTACCTCGTCAACGGCGCGAAGACCTGGATCACCAATGCCCGCCACGCGAACCCCCTGCCCGTGCTCGTCAAGACCGACCCGTCAGCAAGTCCGCCGCACAAGGGCATGTCGGTCCTGCTCGTCGATCCGGCTACGCCGGGTTTCGAGGTCGTCAGGGACCTGCCGAAGCTCGGTTACCGCGGCCCTGAGACGTGCGAGATCACGCTTGACGACGTCGCGGTGCCGGCCGGGAACCTGCTCGGCGGAACGCAGGGGCGCGGCCTGCAGCAGGTGCTTGCCGCGCTCGAGAAAGGCAGGGTCAACATCGCCGCCCGTGCCGTCGGCGTCGCGCAGGAGGCGTACGACCAGGCGCTGCGCTACTCGGGACAGCGAGAAGCGTTCGGGCGCAAGATCTCCGACTTCCAGGCCGTGCAGCTCAAGCTGGCCGACATGGCCATGAAACTGCAGGCAGCGAGGCTGCTCACTTACTGGGCCGCCTCGCGGGCTGACGCGGGCCGCCGGGCCGACCTGGAATCGGGCCTGGCCAAGGTCTACGCCTCCGAGGTGGCGCAGGAATGCGCGTTCACGGCCATGCAAGTGCACGGTGGCTACGGCTATTCACGGGAATTCACGGTCGAACGGCTTTACCGCGACGCCCCGCTGATGGTCATCGGGGAAGGCACGAACGATATTCTCCGTACCGTGATCGCGGAGTCGCTGATCGACGGCCGCGGCATGATTGGCTGATAGCCTGCTTGGTTTGCCGGGCTGCCCGGACGTGCGATCACTATGCTCTTAAGTGCTTTGCCCGTCTGGGAGGGAGATCTCGTGCCGCACAAGTTCGGCGTAAGCCTGGCCGCCACCGGATTGCTCGTCGCCGCAACTGCGGTGGCTGCACTGGCCACAGCCGTGCCCGTCAGTGCCGCGTCAGGCACCCCAGCCGCGAAAGGTCACAAGATCCTGGCCGGGAAGATCGTCGGCATCGATCCCGGCCACAACGGCAAGAACTACACCGACCCCTCCTTTCTTAACCAGCAGATCTGGAATGGCAGGGAATGGGAGGACTGCGACACGACGGGCACCCAGACCGACGGCGGCTACACCGAGGCGAAGTTCAACTGGCTGGTCGCCAGGGACCTCGCCGCGATCCTGCGCAAAGACGGCGCCAAGGTGGTGCTGACCAGGACGAGCAACAACGGCATCGGCCCCTGCGTGAACAGGAGGTCGCGCATACTCGACCATGCCCATGCCGACGTGTCGATCGATATCCACGCCGACGGCGGGCCAGCCTACGGTCGCGGTTTCACCGTGCTCGAACCGGTCGCGGACGGCCCGAACAACAAGGTGATCAAGTCGTCGCTGCGCTTCGGCAAGTACGTGCACCAGGCATTCCTGCGCTACACGCCCATGAAAGTCAGCGACTATTATGGGCATAATGGTTACATTTTTCGCAATGACCTGGCGGGACTTAATCTCACCACGATGCCTAAAGTCCTGATTGAATGCGGCAATATGAGAAACAAGGCCGACGCCAGGCTGCTGACTTCTGTGCACGTTCAGCGGCAGATCGCCAGGGCGCTGGCGATGGCGATCATCAAGTTCCTGACCGGCCGCTAGCCAGGAGAGCCGGCAGGAGAGCACAGCCAGGGAAGCGTGATCGGGTTGTTTAAGTGGGTGATAGTCCTGCTGCTCGGCGGGACAATGGCCGTCGGCTGTGCCTCCGTAGGCGGCGCGTCTCCCTCAGGTGCTTCCAGCCGCCAGAAAGCACCATCGGTCAGCCCCATGGCACGGAGGACAACGTCCGGTACGTCGCCGGGCAGAGGTGCTACCGCGTCCCCCCGGGCGAGTGCCGACCCTGGCTCGCCCGCCAAGCCGCTAGCGGGAAAAGTTGTCGGCATAGATCCCGGCCACAACGGCCTGAACTACACAGATCCCGCCTTTCTCGATCAGCAGATCTGGAATGGCAGGGAAATGGAGAACTGCAATACCACGGGCACGCAGACCGCGAGCGGATACACCGAGGCGCAGTTCAACTGGAACGTGGCCGTCTACTTGACCTCCTATCTGCGGTCACAGGGGGCCAAGGTCGTGCTGACCAGGCACAACAATCACGGCATCGGCCCGTGCGTGAACACCAGGTCCTACGTGCTCAACCGTGCCCACGCGAACGTGGCGATCGACATCCACGCCGACGGCGGCCCGTCCTGGGGCCGCGGCTTCACGGTGCTGGAACCGGTGGCGGACGCCACGAACCACAAGGTGATTGCTTCCTCCCTGCGCTTCGGCAGTTACGTGCATGCCGCGTTCATCGCAGACACGCCGTTGCGGCCGGCCAACTACTACGGTCACGACGGCTACATCGCCCGTAACGACCTCGCCGGACTTAACCTCGCCACGGAGCCCAAGGTCCTGATCGAGTGCGGCAACATGCCGAACGCGCAGGACGCCGCCCTCTTGACGTCTGCCAAGGTACAGCAGGAGATCGCCAGGGCACTCGACGACGCGATCATAAGGTTCTTGACCGGGCACTGGCCACGATCGCAGTGATGCGGTCTTTCCGCACTTCACAAGTAAGATCTGTCCCAATGGACCGGCCAAGGACACAGGTGAAGCCGTTATGCGCCTGCTCATGAGGCGAACAAGTCAGCTTGCGGCCCTGTCCGCGTTCGCGGCCGCCGCAGCCGGCTGTGCGAGCGTTTCCGGCGCTTCGCCGGAAACCGGTCATAGCGCGACGGTAGCCAGCAGAAACAGCGGTTCGCCTGGCAGCACCTCTGGAGGACTTTCCAAGCCGAAGTCCACGCCGACGGCAAGTTCGCGGCAGCAACGATCGCCGTTCACCGGAATCGCCAGTTACGTGGCCAGCACGCATTACTACATCACGGCGGCTGTCTATGACCGGAAGACCGGCCGGACCTTCGTGTTCCATGCCAACCCTGGCGCGCGCATGCGCACGGCAAGCATCGTCAAGGTCGAGATCATGGGCACCTTGTTCCGCCAGCACGAAGTGAACGGCCAGCCAGTATCTTCAGCCGACCAGTCGCTGCTGATGACGATGATCGAGAACAGCGACAACACCTCGGCGACCTCGCTGTGGAACGAGGACGGCGGTGCCGCCGGGATACAGAGCTTCGACACCAGCATCGGCATGACCGGTACCGTCGCCTCCACCGACGAGTGGATACCAGGATCGACCAATCTGCCCGGCTGGGGCTGGACCTCGACCACCGCACTTGACCAGGTGCGGATCGTCAGGGACTTCGCTTACCCGAACAAGTGGATCGACAACTACTACCGGCAGCAGGGCCTCACCTTGATGGAGCATGTCGAAGCCGATCAGGACTGGGGCGTGTCTGGCGGAGTGCCGCGCTCTGGGGTGACCATCGCGCTGAAGAACGGCTGGCTGCCGCTGGATCTGAGCACTTACACCGACTGGCAGGTCAATAGCGTCGGCTGGATCAAGGGCAACGGGCGGGACTACGTCCTCGCCGTGCTCTGTCAGGGCAGCGCGACCGAAGGAGCCGGCATCTCGGCGATCGACATGATCGCCAGTCACGTGTACGCCGCTCTGGGCAATAGCTAGCGGCAGCTAAGGTGCATCCGCGCGAAGGGGACCCGCAGCGAGCGGGGGAACTGCTCAGGCGACTCGGCTATACCCTCGCGACGGCTGAGTCGCTGACCGGCGGCACGGTCGGTGCCCTGATTACTTCGGTACCCGGGGCGTCAGACTACTACCGCGGCGGCGTCATCGCCTACGCGGCAGCCGTCAAGTCCTCGCTGCTCAACGTCGATGCCGCGGTAATCGCCGCGCATGGCACGGTCAGTGAGGAAACCGCGATCGCGATGGCGACCGGTGTCCAGAACCTGCTTGGCACGTCGGTGGCGGTAGCCACCACCGGCGCGGCCGGACCTGACCCGCTCGAAGGGCACCCGCCTGGCACGGTATTCGTGGCCGTCGCCGATCCATTCGCCAGCCGCGCAGAACTGCACACGATGGCAAGCCCGTCAAGCCGGGCGGCCGTGGTCACCTGGGCCGCCGCGCGCGCCGTCGGACTGCTGACCCGCCGCCTCGGGGAACTCTCCGCCGATCAGATCTGATCGGCGGAGAACTGCTGAAGGTTGTACTGGCTGGCCAGCGGGTCCCAGTCATTGAGGAACGTCGCCTTCGCGGCCGTCGCGTTCGGGTTTTCGCTGGTGGCCTGGTCGTAGTAGCTCGAGTTGGTGCTGACAGAACAGCCGGAGCTTTGCTGCTGCCGTGCCCAGGCCAGGTAGTCCTTGTCGATATTCAGCGAGATCTGGAGCGCGTTCATCAGTTCGCTCTTCAAGGTGGCGCCGTTCGGGATAGCGCCGACCTGCAGATTCCTGGCCTGGGTGAGTTCGGATGTCCGCTCGGCGGCGATGTCGCCGATCTGGGTCACGTCCGAGTTGATGTTCACGCAGCTGCCCACATCGCTGACGAGCAGGTTGGCGTCCCACTGTGCCCGGCTCTGCGCGCTGTTGGACAGCAACGTGTTGATCGACGTCGCCTCGCTCTGCGCGGTCGGCTGCGGCTGAGTGTTCGACGACGACGAGTTGCCTTTGGTCGGCGAAGTCGAGATCGAGGTCGAGTGCCCGCCTCCGCCTCCCGCGTTGTTGTGGTTCTTCTTCGGCACGATGACCAGGTAGACGACGGCGACGGCGGCGGCGGCGATGACCAGCGTCGCGACCACGGCGCCGATCAGCAGGCCGCGGTTCTTGTTCTGCCGCTGTTGCTGCTGCCAGTTCTGGCCGCTCTGCGGACCCTGAGGACCCCAGTTCTGGATGGGCGGTCCGATCGGGCCTGTGCCGCTGATCGGCGGTCCGATCGGACCGGTACCGAACTGCGGCTGGTATTGCTGCTGGTATTGCTGCTGGTACTGGTACTGGGGCTGGTACTGGGGCTGGTACTGCTGCTGGTAACCAGGCTGGTAGTGCGGGCCGTAGCCGCCGCCCTGCTGCTGGCCGCCCTGCCAGGGCTGCTGCTGCGGCATCTGCTGTGGCGGCGTCTGCTGCTGCGGCGTCTGCTGCTGCGGCATCTGCTGCTGCGGCGTCTGCTGTGGCGGCGTCTGCTGTGGCGGCGTCGTCCGGGTCGGCTGCTCGCCGCCGACTGCGGCGAGCAAGGGACCTGCCGCGCCCCCCTCGGCCGCCGTCGCCTGGCTGGCCAGTTCGGTCATCGGATGCGGCGCCTGCCGGGGAATGTTTCCCGCCGCCGCGGTTGGCTGGGCGCCCGCGGTGACCACAAGCGGAGTCCCTGGCACCATTCCGATGGCCTTGCCGAGATCGGTGGCGAACTCTACGCAAGAGGCGTAACGGTCGGCCGGATTCTTCGCCATCGCCTTGGCCAGCACCAGGTCGACGGCTGGCGGAAGTTCCTGGCGCCTGGCGGTGATCTTAGGCGGTGGCATGGAAAGGTGTGCGTTGAGCAGAGCCAGGCCTAGGTCGCGCTGGAAGGGCGGCTCGCCAGTGAATAGCTCGTAGCACGCGCACGCCAGTGAGTACTGGTCAACGCTCCCGTCGATGGTCTTGCCCTCGATCGTCTCCGGCGCGATGTAATCGAGGGTGCCGACGAACTGGCCGGTCGAGGTGAGGTGGCTGGCCAGCGTCTGCTTGCTGATCCCGAAGTCGGAGAGGTACACATGGTCGGTCTCGTCACCGACCTGACCGCGCTTGCCGCCGGTGTTCCTGGCGCTGGTATCGAGCAGCATGTTGGCCGGCTTGACGTCGCGGTGAATGAGGTCGTGCGCGTGTGCCGCGTCGAGCGCGGCGGCGACCTGGCTGACGATGTTCCACACCCTGGCAGGCGACAGCACCTGACCAGAGGCGAACAATGAGCGCACGTCCCCGCCCTGCACGTAGCGCATGGCGATGAACAAGAAGCCGCCAGCGTCCCCGGCGTCGTAAACCGGGATGATGTTCGGGTGGTCGACGGCCGCGGCGGCCCGCGACTCCCTGATGAACCTGGTACGAAAGGCAGTATCGGAGGCCAGGCCAGGCGCGAGCAGTTTGAGCGCTACCCGGCGATCGAGGCGCTCGTCATGGGCGCGATAGACAACGGCCATGCCCCCTTGACCGACCTGCTCTTCCAGCCGGTACCCGGCAATCGTCTCTCCGGGGCTGACATTCGCAGCCGCCGAATTCGCTTCTTCGCTCACCGCATCTTCCTCACCGGCTCAAGCAGCAAACCCTCGCTCCTCGCGCAATGCCGGTCGCGCCGGCCTGCAGCGACCAGGGAACCCTCCCGCGCGACAACTGTAGCCGCTTGTTCCCGCGCCGGAAATAGGACACTTACCAAGGACAAGAACGTCATCGGCCAGCACCGTCCAACCAGCACAAGTGTGCCATCTGACCTTGATGATTCGACGACATGCCGCACCTCAGAAGGCCGGGTCGGTCGCGAAGCCGTACCGCCGGGCGATGGGCGCCCAGCCCGACCTGAACACGTCCTTCTCGCTCATCGCCTGCAGGTCAAGCGAATAGGCCTGCTCGAAGTAAGGAGAGGTGTAGTTGACGCTCGGATCGCAGCCGCCGAGCTGGGCACTTGCCCAGCTCACGTAGCTCTGATCGGCTTGTTCTGACGTCTGGAGCGCGGTGACCAGTTCGGACCTCAAGCCGATGCCGCCAGGGATCGCCCCGACCTGCAGGTTCCTTGCCGTCATGATCTCGGTCGCGCGTTCGCTGGCGATCTGCGTGATCTTCGAGTAGTCATAGCTCAGGTTGCGGCAGTTATGAACGTCGACGGTAAGGCCCTGGAGCGGTTGAAGGGTGCGGGCGCTTTCTTTCAGAAGGCTGTCAATCGCGGCGGCCTGAGCGGCTTCGGAACCGGCACCGGAGCCAGACAAGGTTGACCTGGTAACGGCCGGCGTCGTCGTGGGCACGGGCGTCGGTGCCGGCGCGTTCCTGAGGCTCGTCACCAGGAAAATAGCGGCAATCGCGACGACGGCGATCGAGATACCCCCGACGACGATCGCGATCGAGGTGCCTGACGACCGGCTCTGCGCAGGCTGCTGCATGACCGGCCAGCCGAGCGGGGCGTAACTAGGCGGGGCGTAACTAGGCGGGGGATATCCGGGCGGCAGCGTCTGGTGCGGTACGAGGAACTGCTGTGGCGGCGTGAACGAGTTCGCCGCGGGTCTGGCGAGCTCGGTGACCGGGTGCGGGGTGAGCGGCGGCGCTGGCACCCCGCTGGCGTACTGCGCGGCAGTAGCCTGGGCGGCGGCCGTTCCGATGTCCGGCGTGCCAGGCGCAGTTCCGAGCGCCTTACTCAGGTCGGCGCTGAACTCGGTGCACGAGGCGTAGCGGTCGGCGGGCGCCTTGGCCATCGCTTTGGCGAGAATCAGGTCGACAGCGGGCGGCAGTTCGCCGCGCGTGCGCGTGACCGGCGGCGGCGGCAAGGTGAGATGGGAATGCAGGACCGCGAGCCCGAGGTCGGCGTGGAAGGGCGGTGCACCGGTGAGCAGCTCAAACGCCGAGCAGGCCAGCGAGTACTGATCGGCCCGGCCGTCCGGGTCAAGTCCGGAGATGGACTCTGGTGCCATGTAGTCAAGGGTGCCGACGAGTTGCCCGGCGGATGTCAGGTGGCTGGCTACCGACAGCCTGCTGACTCCGAAGTCGGACAGGTACACATGCTCGTTTTCCAGCAGCATGTTGGCCGGCTTGACGTCACGGTGCACTAGCGCGTGCGCGTGCGCCGCGTCGAGCGCGGCGGCTACCTGGGTGATGATCTTGCAGGTCAGCTCGGGCGTCAGCCAAGGCCGGCCAGAAAGCGCAGACCGTGCATCTCCGCCGGGAACGTACCGCATGGCGATGAACAGGAATCCGTCGGCCTCGCCCGCGTCATAGACAGGAACGATGTTGGGATGATCGACGGCTACCGTCGCCCGTGACTCCCTGACGAACCTGGCGCGGAACGCGGCATCGGCGGCCAGTTCGGGTGCAAGCAGTTTGAGCGCGACCCGCCGGCCGAGCCGGTCGTCATCGGCGCGGTAAACGACAGCCATGCCGCCCTGGCCAATTCGCTCCTCAAGCCGGTATCCGGCAATCATCTGGCCCAGGACGGCTTTGGCTGACGCGGAATGAGCTTCACCAGTCATCGCAACCCCTGGCTTAACTTTAGCCTGCTGGGCCGCCGCCGGAAATAGCCGGTTTAATTGGCTAAGCATGTCAGATTTTTGTCGCGAAATAATCGGACCTCCCCAATCGGAGATCGCATGCTGGCGCGGTCAGGCTTGGCGTGATCCCGGCTGAGCGGGGGCCGCGCCGACGGCGTCAAGGGCTGATTTCGCCGCGCCTAGCTTCTCGTAGCTGAAGAGCACGGGACCGCCGCGGGCGAGGCTGACGGCCTCGCGGAGCGCACCTGTGGCGCCGGTCGCGTGCCTGATCTCGATGCCAGGGCGGGTCCTGCGCATGGCGGCTGAGATGAGTTGCCGCATCTCGCCAGGGCCGCGACCGCGCAGATCGTCGTCTTCATAGATCACAGCAGCGGGGAACCAGGTCGCGACGGCTTCCGCCGTCTCCGCGATAAGGTCGTCGCGGCGATCGCCAGGCAGGGTAATGGCGGCCACTCGCAGGCCAGGCCAGGTCGCCGCGACGAGTTCGCCGGTCGCGAGCAGGGCTGCGGCGTTGTGACCGTAGTCGAGCAGTACCGGGGTGCCCCCGGCCGCGACGTACACATTGGCCCGGCCGGGATTGGCCGTCTCAGGCGTGAAGGTGAGCAGCGCGGCCCTGATGTCCTTGACAGTGATGCCGATAGAACGGCACGCCGCGGCGGCGGCGAGCGCATTGCCGACCACGTGCCTGGCCCGGCCGCCGAAGGCGCCAGGCAGTTCTGCCAGTTCGACGATTACCCGCTGCCTGCCGCCCTCGGTCTCGGTGAGCCTGCCCGCGCTGACCTCGTAGCAGATCCCGCCGGCCCGCTTGTGCCGCTCGAGCGGCGCGCAGCCAGGGGTCGCGCTGAAATACCTGATGACCGGCGAATTCCTGCGCACCCTGCCGCGCGTGGCGATGGCGGCCGTCACCGGGTCGTCGGCGTTGAGCACCACGCTGCCGCCCGGTCTGAGCTCTTCCGCCACCAGTGCCTTGACGCTGACCAGTTCCTCGAGGCCCTCGACGCCGTCATCGCCCAGGTGGTCGGCGCTGATGTTAGTGATCACGGCTACGTCTGCCTGGTCGTAGCCGAGGCCGCGCCGCAAGATGCCGCCGCGCGCCGTCTCGAGCACCGCGGCCTCGACGCTGGTGTCGTCGAGCACCATCTCCGCCGATCTCGGTCCCGAGGCGTCGGCTTCAAGCACGCAACGCTCGCCGATAAAGACGCCGTCCGTGCAGGACATTCCGGTGCGGTAGCCGGCCTGCCGCAGCACGTGCGCGATCATCCGCACCGTGGTCGTCTTCCCGTTGGTACCGGTGACGGCCAGGATCGGGATCCTTGACCTGGCCCCCGGCGGGTAGAGGTGGTCGACGATGGCTCCGGCCACGTCCCGCGGCGTGCCCTGGGACGGGCCAAGATGCATGCGCAAGCCAGGACAGGCGTTGATCTCGATCACCGCCGCCGGCTGTCCTGCGGGAATCAGCCCGGCGCCGATATCGGCCAGCCTGATGTCGACCCCGCAGATGTCGAGCCCGGCGGCTCCGGCCGCGCGACGGCACAACTCGGCCACGTCCTTGTGTACCTGGTCGGTAACGTCGACGCTGGTGCCGCCTGTGGACAGGTTGCCGTTCTGGCGCAGGCTCACCTCCTGGCCGGCGGCAGGGACGGAGTCGGGGGTAAGCCCGGCCGCCGACAGGTGCGCGAGGGTCGCGTCGTCGACCGAGATGAGCGTCAGCAGGCGCGAATGGCCGGCGCCGCGGCGCGGATCGGCATTTGCCTCCTCGATGAGCGCCCGGATCGAACGGGTGCCGTCGCCGGTCACCGCGGCGGGCTTCAGCCTGGCCGCCGCGATGACCCCCCCGTCGACGACAAGTACCCGGTAGTCGTTGCCCGGTATGTACTGTTCGGCGATGACCTCCGCCAGGCCAGAGCCCGCTGCGGCCGCCCGGTAGGCAAGCTCCGCTGCGGCGGTGGTGCTCACGCCCACCGTCACGTACCTGCCGTGGTTGCCGTTGCGCGGCTTGATGACGATCGGCGCGCCGAGGCGATCGAGCGCTTGCGCCGCTTCGGCCGCATCCCGTACGACCGCGCCTGGCGGCACCGGGATTCCCGCCTGGTCGAGCACCCGCTTGGTGAGCGCCTTGTCGCATGCGATGTCGACTCCGATCGCCGAGGTCTGCTCGGTCATCGCGGCGCTGACCAGGCGCCGGTAGCACCCGTAGCCAAGGCGCAGCATCGACAGCCCGCCGGTGCGCCTGACCGGGATGCCGCGGCGGCGGGCCGCGGCGGCGATGGCGGCAGTACTCGGGCCGAGGCGTTCACGCTCAGCCACGTGGGCGATCGCCGCCAGGTCGGCGGCGAATTCGGTGTTTTCTTTGCTGACAAGACTTTTGATCATGACAATCGCGAGTGCGCAGAGTCGTTCAGGCACGGCCGAGTCGTCAGGCTCGTCGGCCGGGCACTCCGTCATCACGTCGTAGCGACCCTCAGCGCCCGCCCACATCGTGCGTCCGAGGTGCACCTCGCGTCCGGCCAGTGCGGATAGCTCAAGCATCACGTGCTCGACGACATGGCCGAAGTAGGTGCCCCGGTCAAGTGCAGCGAGGAACCCGCCTGGCCGCCCGGCGGCGCAGTGGTGGTCGCGCAGGCCAGGAAGAGCACACGTCAGCCGCTCGTGCAGGCCGGCGAACTCCCTGCTCTCGCGGCAGGTCAGTTCGTCGAGTTCCAGCCTGGCCAGGCTGACCGCAGCGGTCGTGAAGACGTTGGGGCCGCCGAGGCGGCGGACAAATTCCAGGTGCACGTGGTAGCTCCTAGATGCTGATCAGTACCTGGCGTGGGCCGGGCCGATGGCCGGAGACCGGCTGGAGATGTCGAAGACGCAGCCGGCGGGCAGCAGATGCAGTCGCACGTCGAACAAGGTGATCGGGTCTGAATCTGAGCCGGCATGCACGACCGTCGCGCTCGCGGCGTCCACCACGCTGACCACGCCGCTGCCGAGCACTTCGAAGCGGTCGCCATGGACGCAGATCGCCGTGTTCTCGTCGATGCCCGCGCCCAGCCGGTCGGGATCGAGCGTGATCGCGCTCAGCAGCCGCGGCAGCCTGCCGCGCTCGCCGAAGTGCATGTCGATCAGCATGTTCGGCATCAGGCCGAGGCCAGGCCCGGTGCGCACGGTCGCGGTCGCGACTTCAGGACCCTTGCCGCCGAGTATCATCGTCCGGCCGAGCGCGGTCGCGCCTGCGCTCGTGCCGGCCACGATCAGGCCATCCGCCAGGCGCTCGCGCAACTGGCCGTTGATCTTGGAACCTACCAGCGTCCGCAGCCGCGACTGGTCGCCGCCGCTGAACAGCACTCCCGTTGCGCTGTCCAGCATGTCCCGCGCGGCGGCGCTGTCCGCATCGGCGCGACCGCTGATCGGGAGTTCGGCGACCTCTTTGACCCCGAGCTTGGTGAACACCTGCTCGTATTCGGCGAGCACCTGGTCTGGAGCGCCGGTGGCGGTGGTGACGACCACGATCCGTGCCTTGCCGCCGCCGCACAGGTCGGCGAAGCGCTCAAGAATCCCTGCGCCACAGCACCTGTCCTCGGCCCCGCCGATGATCAGCAGGCGGCCAGGTTTGCCCGTATACACGCATCGGCCCTCGCTCTGGACCGCGGTGCGGCCCACGAGCCGATGTCTACCCGTCGCTACAGAGCGTTAACCTCCGGTCACTCGCTGCCGAGGATGCCCTGCGGCTGGCGGGGAGGCCTGCCCTGCCGGCCAGCCGAGCGCGGCCTGGACAGCTCATCGGGCAACTGGAGCAGCGGGTTGGTCGCGCTGGCGACCACGTCGCTTGCGATGTCGATGACTCGCCGGCCCCGGCTGCGGGCGGCGCTCCTCAGCTGCTCGAAGGCCTGGCGTGGCTGAATGCGGTGCCGCTCGGCGAGCACGCCGATGGCCTGCTCGACCCTGACCCTGGCCATCAGGGCGTGCTCAAGTTGCCCGATCGTCGTCTTGAGCTTGCCTGTCTCGCCAGATTCGGCGGCAGACCCGCCAGCTCCCGGCACGGTGGCCGGCGCCGCGGCCATGGCCCGGCGGGATTCCCCTGCGCTTGGCTGGTCTGCCTCGCCGGTCCCAGCCGCGGTGGCCAGGTCAGCCGCGAGCAGGTCGGCGAGCACCATGGCACTGGTCAGGTCGGGCACCTCGGCGCTGCCTACCCGCCAGCCGTCCTTGGTCCGCCTGACGACCGCGTCCTCGGCAGAGGGCAGCACCTGGGCAGCCTCGTCTGGCTGGGGCCGGGCGCCGGGCGGCCCGCCTGCCTTGACGTTCTGACCGCCCCGAGCTGAGTTCATGGGGTGACAGCCAATTCTTCCATCCGCTGCCTGATGGCGCGGACAGATGGGTTGGTGAGGGTGCTGCCGTCGCCGAACAGCACCGTGGGCACGGTTTGGTTGCCGCCGTTTACCTTCATCACGTACTCGGCCGCCGCAGGGTCACGCTCGATGTCCACCTCGGTGATCTCGATGCCCTCGCGGGCAAGCTGGCTCTTGAGCCGCCTGCAGTATCCGCACCAGGGCGTGGTGTACATCGTGAGTGGCTGGGTCATGCGTTCGCCCTCCTTGGCCGCCATTGTCGCACCTGAACCTCACTAACGTCCGTATCTGCCTGCAGCTTCCTTGCGGGCGGCACGGGTTTACCTGCGCAGCTAGCTAACCACGGCGGTACCCGGCGGTGGTGGCGCGAATGTCGGCAGCATAAGGCAGGATGGCGGCGAAACCGAGTCGCGCAGGAGGTCCGTTTTCCCTTGACCCAGCTACAGGCTGAGCCGGCCGACGCGGCGACGGGACCTGACGCGGTGCTCGCGGCCCTCGATCCAGAGCAGCGCGAGGTGGCGCTGGCCGTTCGCGGGCCGGTCTGCGTGCTGGCGGGCGCGGGCACGGGAAAGACGCGGGCGGTAGCGCACAGGATCGGCTACGCGGTCGCCACCGGCGTGGTGCGGCCGGACCGGGTGCTCGCGGTCACGTTCACTACCAGGGCGGCCGGCGAGCTCAGGGGACGGCTGCGCCAGCTAGGCGAGGTGGCGGGGCCAGGGGCCGGCCTCACGCAAGTGCAGGCGCGCACGTTCCACGCTGCGGCGCTGCGGCAGCTCACACACTTCTGGCCTAAGGCCGTCGGCGGCACGCCGCCGGCCGTACTCGACTCGAAGGTGGCGCTGGTCGCGGAGGCGGCGAGGCGGTTGCGGCTGTCCCTCGAGCCTGCCGCGCTGCGCGATGTCGCCGCCGAGATCGAGTGGGCCAAGGTCACCCAGGCGCGCCCGCCCGATTACGAGGCAGCCAGCGAGAAGGCAGGCAGGACACCGCCACTGGCGGCTGGCCGGCTGGCCGCGCTCTACGCCGCCTACGAGGAACTGCGGTCGCAGCGGCACGTAGTCGACTTCGAGTCGGTGCTCGAACTGACCGCCGCGATCCTGGCGGCCCATCCGCTCGCCGCTGCTGCGGTCAGGGACAGGTACAGGTACTTCGTCGTCGATGAGTACCAGGATGTGAACCCGCTTCAGCAACTGCTCCTCGACCAGTGGCTAGGTCCAAGGGACGACATCTGCGTCGTCGGTGACCCGCGCCAGACCATTTACTCGTTCGCGGGCGCCACGCCCGGCTACCTGACCGGGTTCCGCCAGCGTTACCCGCAGGCGAGGGTCATCGAACTGGTGCGCAATTACCGGTCGACACCGCAGGTGGTGGCGCTGGCCAACCGGGTATTCGCCGCCTCAGGCCCGGTTGTGCCGCTGGTCGCGCAGCGTGATCCTGGCCCGCCGCCCAGCTTCACCGAGTACCAGGACGAACGGGCCGAGGCCAGTGCCGTCGCCAGGCAGGCGGCGCTGCTGGTCGAGGGCGGCACCGAGGCCGGCGAGATCGCCGTGCTGGTCAGGACCAACGCCATGACGCTCGCATTCGAGGACGCGTTCGCCGGCGCCGGGCTTCAGGTGCAGTTGCGCGGTGCCGAGCGGTTCTTCGAGCGCGGCGAGGTCAAGCAGGCCGTCGGCCTACTCAAGGTGGCGGCGAGGTCGGCTGCGCCGGATGAGAATCCGGCGGCTCAGGTGCGCCCGATCCTGGTCGGCCTTGGCCTGACCAGGGAGCCCCCCGCAAGCCGCGGCCGGGCCAGGGACCGCTGGGAGTCCCTCGATGCCCTCGCCGGGTTCACGGACGGCTTCTTCGCCTCGGTACCTGACGCCAGGCTCGCTGACCTGGTGGCGGAGCTTGAGTTGCGTGGTGCCATCGGGCACGCGCCCAGGCCAGGCGGGGTCACGCTGGCGTCGCTGCACGCCGCCAAGGGCCTGGAATGGGAGGTGGTTTTCATGCCCTGCCTCACCGAGGGCGCGCTGCCGATCGTTTACGCACGGGCCGAGGAGGCCGTCGATGAGGAACGCAGGCTGCTTTACGTCGGGCTGACGAGGGCGAGGCAGCGCCTTTACCTGTCCTGGGCGATGGCCAGGGAGCCAGGCGGCCGGTTCGCCAGGACGCCCTCTAGATTCATCGAAGAGTTGCGGTGCCCGCCTGTACCGGGATCACGTAGGAAGGAACGCCGGCATGACCAAGGCGCTTGATGCGGTCGTCGAGTTGCTTGATCTGGAGCAGATCGAGCTCAACATTTTCCGCGGCCGAAGCCCGGAAGGTGAGCGGCGGCAGCGGGTATTCGGCGGGCAGGTGGCTGGCCAGGCGCTGGTGGCGGCCGGGCGCACGGTGCCTGCCGACCGGCCGGTGCACTCGCTGCAGGCCTACTTCATCAGGCCAGGTGACCCCGCCGTGCCGCTGATCTACCTGGTCGACCGGGTCAGGGATGGCCGGTCGTTCACCACCAGGCGGGTATCGGCCGTGCAGCACGGGAAGACGATCTTCACTCTGTCGGCCTCCTTTCACCATCCAGAAGAAGGCGTGGCCCATCAGCGGCGATCGATGCCAGAGGTGCCGCTGCCCGGGGAACTGCCCACGATGGCCGAGCGGCTCAGGCAGCGTTTCGGCGCGGCGGCGGCGGACTACTCGGGCAATAACCCGATAGATATCCGCCAGATTGGCCCCATGAGCATCGAGGCAGTAAGCGACTCTTCGCTGGGTGAGCAAACCCCTGGTGCTGAGCCCGCCGACGCCGGCCTGCGGGCCGGGCAGCGGGTCGCATCGACCATGGCCTGGATCAAGGCGGACGGTGACCTGGCCGACGACGAATTGCTGCACGTCTGCCTCGTGACCTACGCCTCGGACATGACGCTGCTCGACTCCGTGCTACTGGCCAACGGCCTGTCCTGGGCAGACGGCAGGACGATGGGGGCCAGTCTCGATCACGCGATGTGGTTCCACCGGCCGTTCCGCGCCGACAGGTGGCTGCTTTACGCCCAGGAGTCGCCGGTTGCCGCCGGTGCCAGAGGACTGGCCAGGGGCGAGCTTTACACCGAAGCAGGCGAACTCGTCGTCTCGGTTGTGCAAGAAGGTCTGGTCCGGACCGTCAGCCAGAAAAAGTGACGAAAAAAAGTTGCCTGCACGTGGTACCGCTGCTTAAGGTCGGTGGTAGTTCATCTCAGCCAGGCGGTCTCGTGATGCTGCAAAGAGGGAGGTGCCCGTGATGCTGAGCCTGATTACACCGGCCGACGCCGCGCCCGCGTGCGCGCCTTCCCGCATGGGCACGTGGTTCTTCTGCGGCAGCACGGCCGTCCCTCGTGACCTAGCCGATTGGCCGGCCGTCCTGGGTGCGCCCGACTGCGCCCAGAGGAGTGCCATGCCATTTGCGCGACCGAAGGCGCGCGAAGCGGTTTATCAGCTCGGCGACGGCACCCAGGCGTCTGGCCAGGCGGGATTCGCCGGGCAGCAGCGCAGCAGCAAAGTCAGGAACGCCCACACGACCCGTATCGCCGCCCGTCGCATGACCAAGGGTGGCGGTCATCTGGGTCCGCAACCGCCAAGGGATCCGGTCTAGCCAGACCGGCCAAGATCCCCTAAGGCCGCGGACCCGCAGATCGGGTCCGCGGCCTTACTCATGCAAGGCCAAGGTTGCCGGTCAAGACGACAGACGTTGCGACAGCAGATGAGAGGGGATGAAGCCGATGTACCGGCGAGGATCCGCCGCAGTCATAGAGGACTCAGCGGCGGCCGAGGCGGAATTCGTGCGGGTGACCGCGATCAGCGGAAGCGTACCGGTCGCCGTGGTGGTGAGGTCGGATGTGGATTCGGCCGAGGCAACGGAGCCGGCCGGCCTGGGTTTCGGGCCTGCTGGTGTCGGGGTGGCTGGGGTCGGATCTGTCGTGGTCGGGCGGGCGAGCGCGCCGGCCTGCTCGCAGGATCCTGACTTGTTCTTCGCCGAGTCGCCCGTTGACGTCGAGCTTGCCAAGTCCATTTGCCTGGGCTGCTCGGTCAGGGTTGCGTGCCTGGCCGGAGCGGTCGAGCGCAGGGAGCCTTGGGGCGTATGGGGTGGTGAGCTGTTCATTCGCGGCGAGATAGTGCCAAGGAAGAGGGCACGTGGCCGCCCGCGCAAGGACGAAGTTGCCGCCTGATTGCCCGGCTGGTATGGGGTAGCCGCAGGCGCCGGACCTGCGGCTACCCCAGAGCGGGCGCGCTTGAGCAAGTTAACGCGGATCCCAGGGCTGCCCTGGCCGGCCGGACTGCGCGTAGGCGTCCAGGGCAGCGGATTAGCCGGCCGCTACCGGGTCCGCGCCGACCGCGTCGGCGGGGCCGTAGCCTGGGATCCAGCGGAGCACTTCGGCGCGGAAGCTGGCCGTAGCCTCAAGCTGGCAGAGCACGCCGATGCCTGCGGTCGAAACCCGGTGAATCAGGATATAGGACGGCGGCAGGTTGAGCAGCCTGCCGATATTGGTACCGCGCAGGTCGGCCATTCTGCCAGCTTCTGCGCGCATCCATTCCCTGGTGAACGAGAACGACTCGTACTTGGAAGGCTCGGCTAGCGGCGCGAGGTAGGTCTTGAGCGCGTCGAGATCAACGGTGATTCCTGGCAGCAGAAAACCGTGCGCCCTGAGCTCGGCCTCCACGTCGGCAATATCTCCGTCGGTATGCACAAGCCAGAGCATCTTGCCGAACAACGGCGGCAGTCCGTCGGGCAACCGGTCGACGGCGCCGAAGTCAAGCACCCCGAGCCTGCCGTCCGAGAGCAGCCTGAAGTTGCCAGGATGCGGATCGGCGTGCAGCAGCCCGACGCGTGCCGGGCTGGAGAACAAAAGCCTGACCAAGAGCAGGCCCGCCCTGTCGCGCTGCTCCTTGGTGCCGTCGGAAATGATTGAGGAAAGCGGCGTGCCGTCCATCCAGTCACTGACCAGCACGTGATCGGTAGCCATGACGACCTGCGGCACCGCGAAGTCGGGATCATCGGCGAAGGCCTTAGCGAAGGCTTGCTGAGCCACGCCTTCCATCCGGTAATCGAGTTCCTCGACTACCCGCGCGCGAAGCTCGTCGAGCAGCGGCTTGACCTCGAGGCCTGGCATCAGTACGCCGAAAAGCCTGCCCACCCTGCTGATCTGCGTGAAATCGTTGATCAGGGCCTTTCCCGCGCCCGGATACTGGATCTTCACCGCAACCTGCCTGCCATCACGCCAGACCGCCTTGTGCACCTGTCCTATCGACGCGGCGGCGGCGGGCTCGTTGTTGAATTCGGCGAACAGATCACGCCAGTCCTCGCCGAGATCGCTGGCGATTACCCGGTGCACGGTCGCGGCGGGCAGCGGCGGCGCCGCCTCCTGCAGCCTGGTGAGCGTGGCCCGGTAGGGCGCGGCCAGCTCGGGTGGCAGTGCGGCTTCGAAGATCGACAGAGCCTGGCCGACCTTGAGCGCGCCGCCCTTGAGCTCGCCGAGCACGCGGAAGATCTGGTCGGCGGTCCGCTGCTGTATCTCGCGGGCGACAAGTTCGGCCGGCCGCCCGCCGACCCTCTTGCCCAGGCCGACAACGGTGCGTCCAGCTAGCCCCGCTGGCAGCGCTGCCAGCTTGATGGTCCTGGTCACTGCCCGGCGTGGCAAGTCGCTCATGACTTCCATTGTCGGTTACCACCCGGTGTGACTGGTGCAGTAACAGCCTGGGTGCGGCGGCCAGGTCCGGCGGCGCCAGCGCCAGTCAGGCAGGACAAGTTCCAGCGTCCCGTTAACCGTCGCGGCGCAAGACGGCGACCTGTCGATGGCGATCAGTGCCTGAGCGGCCGCCTGGGCGGCGACCGCCGCGCTCAGCACCGCGTCGCACGCGGGCGGGTCAGGTCGCCTGAGCGCTAGCTGCGCGAGGATGAGCGGCCAGGCCGGGTCCATGCTGGCCCTGATGTGATCAAGGCAGCGCAGGCAGGAAGTCCGGCCAGGAATCACCAGCGGGCCGACCACGCCGATCGCTTCCCCTGCCAGCACCGCCAGGTGCGGAATTCCGTTCGCGACCAGGCCAGCCATCCGGTCCTGGTGCTGCCTGCCCACGACAACCGCCAGGTCGGGACGCCGATCCTGGATCGCTCCGACCATGACCCTGACAACGCCTGAGGCAGAAAGGATCCTGGCTACCGCCCGGCCGATCTGGCGCTCGCCGTCTATCCACACCGCCACGTCCCTGCGCCTGGCCAGTGACCGTGCTCCGCCGTCGCAGTCACCGTGCGCCAGCGACGTCGTGGCGAGTTCGGCAGCCAGCCTCGCCCGAGACCTGGCCGGCAACTCGCGAAATGTGCTGGCAGGAAAGTCGTCGAGCGCGCCGCCGCTTGCCAGCAAGGTCAAGATCCGCTCCGTCGCCTCGCTCGGCACGCCGCTCTCTGCGGCGGCCGCGATGACCTGATCCCGGTCGCGACTCCCGTCGAGCAAGCCGAGCACCACCGCCGCCCGCGCCATCCCCGAGAGTGCTATCGCGCGCCGGGGATCGATCCCGATCTGCACGGTGTCCCGGTCCCGCCAGACCGGCAATAAACCTGACTTCAAGGCTGGTCTCATGACTGCACTGTGCCAGCCAGGTCCGACATCCATGCCAGCTCGGCGTCAGCCTGTGGAAACCTGGCGTGCCCTTTGGCAACCCCTGTGGACAGACCGACAGCGGCCGGGCTCAGGCGCCGCAGCCGCCGCGGCGGCGCTACGACTTCACCGGCTCAGGGGATACCGCCAGCGGGCCCCGGTCGCGAACGGTTCAGGCCGGCACCGGCCGAGCGGCGGTCAGTCGTTGTGGATATCGGCTGCCGGCCTGTGAATTTCTCCCCCAGCAGGATAAGGGACTCGGCTCTGGCCTGGGCGTATATCGTTCGCTGGTTGTGGATAAGTTAGATTTCCCTGACTGCGCCATGGGTTTCTGTGCTCTGGGTGCTGTGCTCTGGGTGCTGTGCCCTGGGGAGGTGCTGCCCCTGGGCGGCGGTCAGGCAGGGACTCGGGCGCCGTGCTAACGGTCAGGAGAAATTCCAGCTGGCTGGCCAATAACCAAATGACCACGGAAAATGACGTGGGAAGGGATCGCGAATCGCGGGATCCCTACCTGCGGCCGCCGTCGTCTTCGCCACCAGGGTCTTCATTATCTGGTATGCGGTCGGTCTCGCCTTGCGGCTGTTCCAGGTCGGAAATGTCCAGCTCCGGACTGCCGTGGACGAAAGCGTCTGGGTCGTCTAGGTCGTCGGCGGTGGGTATCAGATCGGGATGGCTCCAGATCTGGTCCCGGCCGGCGGCGCCGCGGGCTTCGGTGAGCCCGGCCCAGATGGCGGCCGCCTCGCGCAGGCGGCGCGGGCGGAGCTCGAGGCCGACCAGGGTCGCGAAGGTGCGCTCCGCCGGGCCGCCGGTGGCCCGGCGGCGCCTGATCGCCTCTGCCAGGGCGCCAGCTTGCGGCAGGCGGTTCTTGGCCGCCTCCGCCACTACCGTGGCCACCCAGCCTTCAACCAGCGCTAGAAGCGTCTCCAGGCGCGATAGCGCCGCCTTCTGCTCCTCGGTGTCTGCTGGCGCGAACAGCGCCGAGCCGGAGAGTACTTCGTTGAGTGCTTCAGGGTTGGCTAGGTCGATTTGCGGCAGCGCGTTGCGCATGGCCTCGGCGTCGACCTTGATGCCCCTGGCATAGTCCTCGACCGCGCCGAGCAGCCGGGCGCGCAGCCAGGGCACATGGCTGAACAAGCGGTGATGCGCTGCCTCGCGGAGCGCCACGAAGAGCCTGACCTCATCGAGGTCGACGGAAAGACCCGCGCCGAAGGCCGCCACGCCAGCCGGAAGCAGCGCAGCCGTTCCCTCAGGGCCGATCGGCAGGCCGATGTCGCTTGAGCTGATGATTTCCTCGGCAAGGGCGCCTACCGCGGCACCGGCCTGGCCGCCGATCATCATGCCGCCGACCCTGCGCATCATCTCGCCCAGGCCACCGAGCCCGCCCTGGCCGCCGCCGGAGAGCATTCCGAACATGGAAGCCATCTCAGGCGGAAGGTCGCTCAGCTCTTCCTGGCCGATAGACACCAGGCCGCTCATGGAGTCCACGGCCCGGTCGGCCACAGGGCCGCAGAGCTTGATCCACACCGGCATCGTCGCTTCGACCCATTCCGAGCGACTCCAGGCCGTGGCCGACCGCACGCCGCTCGGCAGCGTAGTCGCATCTTCCAGCCACAGGTCGGCCAGCCTGATCGCCTCGGTGACCGCGGCCTTCTCCCTGGCTGCTACGCTCGGGTCGCCCTTGGCCGCGACCGCCTGCCTGGCGGTGTTCTTCGCCAGGTCCCAGTTGATGGCGCCGCCCTGGTAGGTCATCATGTCGGCGAACTGACGCAGCGCCTCCGCTAGCTGCTGCGGGTCGCCGAACGGATTTCCCTGGCCGAACGGATCGCCGGCGCCGGACTGGCCGCCGGCCCCTGACGAGCCGCCTTGGCCAGAACCGCCGGCCCCTGAGGCCGGATCACGGTCGTCACCTGGTTCTCCAGGCAGGCTGAAGCCGAAGGGAGGCTCATTCATCGTCGCGGCCTCTCAGGCAGGATGGAGGTGTCACATTGGCCAAGCTATCCCAGGAGCGCTTCCAGGTGAGCGACCGAGTAGGCAAGGTTCGCCAAGGGCGCAGCGACAAGCGCCGCGACGCTGGCGGTCAAGCAGGCGGCCAGAGCAGGCCTGTGGTGGCCGTGACCGGAGCCGCGCATGACCTCGGCCTGGCGCTGACCGCGCGGCTCGCCAGGTCAGATCGATTCAGCCGGGTCATCGCCATCGACAGTCAAAGAGGCGACCTGACCGGGGTGGTGTGGCGGATCGCTGACGTCAGGGATCCGGTGATCGCCGGCCGGCTGGCCGGAATCGATGTCATCGTCCACACCGACCTTGACCTCGCGGCCGGGTCTGACCCGAAGGCCAGGCGGGCACATAACGTGCGCGGCGCGCAGACCGTGCTGACGGCGTCGGCTGCGGGCGGTGTCCGCCGGGTCGTCTTGGTGACCAGCGCGATGGTGTACGGGGCAAATCCCGACAACCCGGTGCCGCTGGCGGAAAACGCGCCGCTGAACGCCGACCCGGACGGCAGCGTGGTCGGCGACTTCATGGAGATCGAGCAGCTGGCGCAGCGCTCCCCGCGCGCCTATCCGGGCACCGAGGTCACCGTGGTCCGCCCGGCCGCGCTGGTTGGCGAGGGTATCGACACGCTGATCACCAGGCATTTCGAGGCACCGAGGCTGCTCGCGGTCAAGGGCTGCGCGCCTCGCTGGCAGTTCTGTCACGTGACCGACCTGATGTCCGCGATCGAACTGGCCGCAGCTGGCGAGGTCGCCGGCGCCTTCGCGGTTGGCTGCGACGGCTGGCTCGACCAGGGTGAAGTGGAAGAACTATCTGGTTTGCGGCAGATCGAGCTGCCTGCTGGCGTGACCTTCGCGACCGCGCAGCGGCTCTACCGTGCGGGCATAACTCCGGCACCGGTCGCCGACCTGCATTACGTCGTCTATCCGTGGGTAGTGGACTGCCAGACGCTGCGGGAAGCAGGCTGGCGGCCGGAGGTTACCAACACCCAGGCGCTCGCCGCGCTGCTCGAACTGCGGGCCGGGCACCACGCGCTGGCCGGGCGCAGGCTGGCGAAGAAGGACGCGGCGATCACGGCGGCCAGCGCCACGGTGGCCGTCATCGGCACCGCCGCGATCGTCAGGCAGGTGCGCAAGCGCGGCAGGGATTCCTGAATTGCCCCGGCCAGGTTGTAACGTGGCCGGGTGAACGTGAACTCCGATGTGGTCAGGCTGGCCGAGGTGCGCAGCACGCCTTTGTCTGTCGACGAGGCGCGCGAGGCGGTAGCCGATCCGGCCGCAGGCGGCATCGCGCTTTTCGCCGGCGCCGTCCGCGACCACGATCATGGCCAGGAGGTCACTGCGCTTTCTTACAGTGCACACCCCATAGCCGCCAGCGAGCTCCGTGCGGTCGCGAACCGGATCGCAGGCAAGTTCGACGTCAAGGCCGTCGCCGCCGTGCACAGGACTGGCGACCTCCAGATCGGCGATCTCGCCGTGGTCGTGGCCGTATCGAGCGCGCACCGCGCCGTTGCCTTCGACGCTTGCCGTGCGTTGATCGACGAGCTCAAGGAGACCGTGCCGATCTGGAAGCACCAGCGCTTCACGGGCGGCGCGAGCGAATGGGTCAACAGCGCGTAGCCTTGCCCCCATGTCACGTCGCGCCGTCACACTGCTCATCGCGAGCGCCGGGGTCATCGGAGCGCTTCTCATAGCCGCGCTTATCCCCGTGCCCTACGTGTCGCTGATGCCGGGCCCGACGTTCAACACGCTTGGCAGCCAGGGCAGTCCGGCAGGCAAGAAAGCCGTTCCGCTCATCCAGATCTCAGGCCGCCGCACGTTCCCGACCGACGGTCATCTCAATATGGTAACGGTTTCTTACATCGGCGGGCCTGGCTATCGTCCGCCGTTCAATGTCTTCGCGGCTATTGCGTCCTGGCTTAATCCGAACAACGCGGTCGTGCCTGAGCAAGAACTTTTCCCGCCAGGCCAGTCGCAGCAGCAGGTGAACAGGCAGGACACCGAGGAGATGGCCGGCTCGCAGCAGGCGGCCACGGCGGCGGCGCTCTGCCAGCTCAAGATCAAGTTCACCACTGACAGCACGGTCACCAACACGATCAAAGGGCTGCCGGCCTACGGCGTGCTGCATGCGGGCGACGTCATCGAGGCGGTCGGCGGCACTCCGGTGAGCTGTCAGGCAAGCGTCGGGTCATTGATCCAGGCCAGGCAGGCAGGCCGGCCGGTCAGGCTGACGGTCAGGCGGGCGGGCAAGCTGATGAACGTCACCTTGCGCACGGTCAAGTCGGGCGGCGTCCCGGTAATCGGCGTGAACGTCGTGGTGTCCTTTGTGTTTCCCTTCAGGGTGAAGATCAATCTCAGCGATGTCGGCGGGCCAAGCGCCGGAATGATGTTCGCACTCGGCATCATCGACAAGCTGACGCCGATGAACCTCACCGACGGCAAGTTCATCGCGGGCACCGGTGAAATCGCCGAGAACGGCACCGTCGCCCCGATCGGCGGGATACAGCAGAAAATGGTCGCGGCCAGGGCGGCAGGCGCGACTGTCTTCCTGACTCCGGCAAGCAACTGCCCGGACACCGCGGGCGCGGTGCCTCCCGGCCTCCGGCTGATCAAGGTGAGCACGCTGAGCGGCGCCATCGCCGCGCTCAAGGCTCTCAACGCCGGCCGCCGGGTACCTGGCTGCTAGGCGATAAAGGGCCGGCCACTAGGGTGTCCGGCTCTTAGGCAATAGGCTGCACTGACGTCGTAGGGTCGGCTTGCGAGGGGATGTGCTCAGAAGGGAAGATTCGTGGCTTTCCGAGTTCCTGGCCCGCAGCATGCAGGTGCCGGCCGCCAAGTGACCGTGCCGCGCTGGCCGAGGTACGTGATACCAACCGCCATCGTCATCGTGGCTGCCGCGATCGGAATATCAGTCGTCGCCGGAATCTGGACCGACTTCCTGTGGTTCTCATCCGTTCACCAGACGCAAGTATTCGAGACGACTTACGGCACCAAATGGATGCTGTTCCTGGTGACCGCCGTCCTCATGATCACGATCATCGGCGCGAACCTGGTACTTGCCTACCGCATGCGGCCCAAGGAACCGCCCTCAGGGCCCGAGCATCAAGGCGTCGAGGCGTACCGGCAGGCCATCGACCCGCACCGGCGCGGTGCCGCCATCGTGGTACTGGGGCTCATCGGGCTGGTCGGAGGACTCACTGCGGCCGGCAACTGGCAGACCTGGCTGCTGTTCATCAACCGGGTGCCGTTCGGAGTCACCGATCCGCAGTTCCACCTTGACCTGTCGTTTTTCATCAACGTCTATCCATTTCTTCGGATGGCTCTCTCCTTCCTGTTCGCCACCGTGCTGCTTTCCATCGTGCTCGCTACCGCCGTGCACGTGCTCTACGGCGGGCTCCGCCTGGCCAGGCACGCCCAGCCGACGAGGGCGGCCAGGGCTCACCTGTTCGTGCTCGTCGGCATCTTCGTCGCGCTGAAGGCCGTCGCCTACTGGGTGGACAGGTACGGCATCGACTTCAGCCAGCGCGGCGTCGTGCAGACCGGCGCCTCTTACACCGACGTGCACGCCGTGCTGCCGGCCAAGACCGTGCTCGCCGTGATCGCGGTCATCTGCGCCGTTCTCTTCCTGGCTGGCGCGGTCAGGCGCGGCTCGCTGCTTCCCGCGATGGGCTTCGGGCTGCTCGTCTTGTCGGCCGTGCTGATCGGCGGCGTCTACCCGTTCGTCATACAGCAGTTCGTGGTGAAGCCGAACCAGGCGGTCAAGGAACGCCCGTACATCGCGCGGGAGATCTTCAATACCAGAGCGGCCTACGGCGTGAACGGCGCCCAGGTGATCAGCTACCCGGCCAGTTCCACCGAGAAGCCGGCCACCCTGGCTGCGCAGGCAGCCGCCATGCCTGACCTCCGGTTGATCGACCAGGACGTAATCTCCACCGCCTTCCAGCAGTTGCAGCAGGTCAAGAGCTACTATCAGTTTGCCGGCGTGCTCGGCATGGACAGGTACCAGGTAGGCGCGGGCAAGCAGCCGCAGGACATGGTCGTCGGCGTCAGGGACATGGCCGGCCCGCCAGCCGGCCAGGGCACCTGGATCAACACGCACCTGATCTACACTCACGGCTACGGGTTCGTCGCGGCCAGCGCCTCAACCGCGCAGCCGGACGGTAACCCGCAGTTCACGGAAAGCGACCTGCCGCCCACCGGGGTTCTCGGCAACTTCCAGCCGAGGATCTACTTCGGTGACGCTGGCACCAGTTACGTCATCGCCGACACCAGGCAGCCAGAACTTGACTACCCCACCGAGAACAACGGCGGTCAGCAGAACAATCACTATGGCGGCGGTGGCGGCGTTTCTATCGGCTCGTTCGGCAGGCGACTGCTTTACGCGATCAGGTTCCGCGAGCTTAACATCTTGCTCTCTGGCTCGATCGACGCCAACTCGCGGATACTTTACGTGCGGAACCCGCTGGCGCGGGTCGCCAAGGTGGCCCCGTTCCTTACCCTGGACTCCGACCCCTACCCCGTGATCGAGAACGGCCAGATCGTCTGGGTAGTCGATGGTTACACCGCGACGGACAACTATCCGTACTCCGAGCGGATCAATCTTGGGCAGGCCACGTCGAACACCTTCAGCCCTGGTGGCCTCGCGACCGGCCCGAATGGCGGCGTGGTCAACTACCTGCGCAATTCGGTCAAGGCAACTGTGAACGCCTATACCGGGGCGGTGCACCTCTACCAGTGGGGTCCGGCTAACCCGCTGCTTTCTGCCTGGGAGAAGGCCTTTCCCGGCCTCGTCCAGCCGCAGAAGGACATACCTGCGGCGCTGCTACCGCATTTGCGTTATCCGGAGGTGCTTTTCGACGCGCAGCGCCAGGTGCTCACCCAGTTTCATGTGCGCCAGCCGGCAGCCTTCTATGGCGGCCAGAACTTCTGGGCCATTCCCAACGATCCGACCGCACCTGAGAGTTACCAGGTCAGCCAGCCGCCTTATTATTTCACCTTGCAGATGCCGGGCTCGAGCGCTCCTGAGTTCTCGCTGAGCACCTCGTTCACGCCGAAGGGCAGGCCCAACCTGGCCGCATTCATGGCCGTCAACAGCAATCCTCAGAGCCGCGATTACGGTCGCATCGAGATCCTCCAGCTGCCGCAGAATACGGCCATCCCTGGACCGCAGACGATCCAGAGCAACTTCGAGTCTTACGTCCGCGCTTCGGTAGAACTGACCCAGCTACGCAAGGGCGGTTCCGAGGTGACGCTAGGTAACCTGATCACGGTGCCGCTCGGCGGCGGCCTGCTGTCCGTCGAGCCGGTGTACGTGCAGGCGTCTTCGCAGCTCAATACGGGCTCTTTCCCGCAGCTTAAAGAGGTGTTCACCTACTACAACGGCACGGTCGGCTTCGATAGCACGCTGGCCGGGTCGCTGGCGCAGTCGATCACCGCGGTCGGCCCGCAGACCATTGGCACGCCATCGTCGCCAGGCGGCCAGGTCAACGCGGTCGTGCTCGGGTACCTCGCGCAGGCGCAGAGGTACTACAACCAGGCGCAGGCCGCATTGCACGATAATCCACCTAATTTCCAGCTTTACGGTCAGGACATCACCAAGATGAAGACCGCGCTCGACCAGGCTCAGCAAGCCGCGAAGAGCACCGGCAGCAGGAAGACACCAGGCAAGCCGAGCCCGTCGCCTTCGGCGTCGCCGTAGTTCGCCGTAGTGCTGCGCGGGGCCGTCCGGCGGCGTCGTCCGGTGGCGATGTCCGGTCAGTGTCGGCCCGGTGACGATGTGGTATCGCCGGGACGGCGATCAGGTGGCATGGCGTCACGGCAGTTACGGAAACCGGCAAACGTCGCGCTTGCCATGCCACGCGGCGCCCGCTGAGGGCGTAGGCTCGTTGGCAGCGGGGACATCCGGGAGGGCGAAATTCACTGTGGCTGCTCCCGAACGTCATGCAGATGCTGCCGGACACGCTGCCGTGAGGGCAGGTGCGCTCCGGCCAATGCCAGAGGAAGGAGCCTGACGCGCAGTGGGCCCTCGTGTGCTCGTGGACGCGACCGGCGTGCCCGCTGACCGCGGTGCGCTCGGCCGGTACGTAGACGGTCTAGTCGATGCGCTATCCGCAGAAGGCGCTGACCTGGCGATTGCCTGTCAGCGCGCCGATGAGGAGCGCTATACCAGAATGCTGCCAGGCGCGCGGATCGTGCCTGGTCCGCCGGCCATCGCCCACCGCCCCGCCAGGCTCGCCTGGGAACAGAGCGGACTTCCCCTGGTCGCTACTCAGGTCGGCGCCGACGTCATTCACTCCCCGCACTACTCGATGCCGCTGCGGCCGGGCCTGCCGACCGTGGTGACCACTCACGACCTGACCTTCTTCACCGCGCCTGACGCGCATACCCCAGTGACGGCGACGTTCTACAAGGCCGCGATCCGCACCTCGACCTGGCGGGCGACCCGGCTGATCGTGCCTTCGAAGGCCACCAGGGACGAGCTGGTCCGGGTGCTCGAGGCCGACTCGACGAAGATCGACGTCGCCTACCACGGCGTTGACCACAACCTGTTCCGCCGTCCAGACGCTGTGCAACTCGACCGGGTGAACGGGAGACTTGGGCTGCACGGTCGCCCCTACGTCGCCTACCTCGGCAGCCTGGCACCGAGAAAGAACGTTCCCGCGCTGATCGCGGGCTGGGCGCAGGCGGTCGCCGACCTGCCTGAGCCGCCAGCCCTGGTGCTGGCCGGAGGCACCGGATGGAGTGATGAGGTCGACGAGGCAGTCGCCGCGGTGCCGGCCCAACTGCGACTGGTCAGGCCCGGCTACCTGCACTTCGCCGACTTGCCAGGGTTCTTCGGCGGCGCGCTTGTAGTTGCCTTTCCCAGCACCGGTGAAGGATTCGGCCTCCCCGTGCTTGAAGCGATGGCGTGCGGCGCACCCGTGCTCACCACGCACAGGACCTCGCTTCCGGAGGTCGGCGGAGACGCGGTCGCCTACACCGAGCCAGACGCAGCCAGCATCAAGACCGCTCTGCGTGCCCTCATCGACGACAAGGCGCAGCGTGAGGCCCTCGGCCGGGCCGGCTATGCGAGGTCGCAGGAATTTACCTGGAAGGTATCGGCGCATGCGCACCTTGCCTGCTATGAGCGCGCCGCAGCGGCTGGGCAAGGGTAGTCTCGCTGGTCATGTCGACCGTTGAAAATCAGACTGCGCATGAGGCCGGCGAGCTTGAAGCGATCATGCTGGTCGGCGGCCAGGGCACCAGGCTGCGCCCGCTGACCATCGGAGTTCCTAAGCCGCTGCTGCCCACGGCGGGCGTTCCGTTCCTCGCCCACCAGCTCGCGCGCGCGGCGCAGGCCGGAGTTACCCGGATAATCATGGCCACCGCCTACCGGGCCGAGATGTTCGCCGAGGTCTTCGGCGACGGCACCGGATTCGGCCTGGAGATCGTGTACGTGCACGAAACCGAGCCGCTCGGCACTGGCGGCGGCATCAGGAACGCCGCCGCGAGCCTGCGCAGCGGCCCTGACGAGCCCGTGGTCGTGCTCAACGGCGACATCCTCAGCGGCCACGACCTGTCTGCCCAGCTCGACCTGCACCGCAAGACCGATGCCGCGGTCACGCTCCACCTCGTAGAGGTACCCGACCCGGCCCGTTTCGGCTGCGTGCCGACCGACTTCGACGGCCGGGTCACCGCCTTCCTTGAGAAGACGCCGAACCCGGTCACCAATCAGATCAACGCCGGCTGCTACGTCTTCACCAGGCGTTACATCGACGCGATGCCAGCCGGGCAGGTGCTTTCCGTCGAGCGGAACACGTTCCCTGACCTGATCGCCGCAGGCGAGACGATCATGGGTTTCGTCGAATCCGCGTACTGGCTGGACGTGGGCACGCCTGAGGCCTACGTGCGTGGCTCATGTGACCTCGTGCTCGGCGAACTTTCCTCGCCGGCGGTGCCGGGAGCCACCGGATCGTCGCTGCTGCTGCCAGGTGCCTCCGCCGACCCGTCGGCGACGCTCTGCGGCGGCACGGTCCTCGGTTCGGGAAGCAGCGTAGGCGCAGGCGCCATGGTGGACGGCTCGGTTATCTTCGACGGCGTGCGGATCGGCGCTGGCGCGCAGGTGACCGCCAGCGTGATCGGCTCAGGCGCGAAGGTCGGCGATGGCGCGATACTTGATGGCGTGGTCATCGGCACGGGGGCCGACATAGCTGGCGGTAACGAGCTGAGGCACGGGCTGCGGGTCTGGCCGGGGGTCACGCTTCCAGGCACGGCGGTCAGGTTCTCGACCGATGCCTGACCTGGCCGGACGTTGACGCAGGCAGCTGAACCGGCCGCTGCCCGGTCGGCGCAGGCAGAGCGACGCTGGTCAGCCGCTTACGTGATCGACGTCAGATCGGTGCTCGCCGTGCACCGCCGCGGTTACGGCGATCCGGCTTTCGCTGTCGATGACTCGGGTGCGATCTGGCGAGCCTGCCGAACGCCTGATGGCGCCGGTACGCTGCGCGTGGCCTGGCGGAGCTCGGCCGACCATGGCACGCTGGTGGCCGGCACGGCCTGGGGACCAGGGGCCGGATGGCTGCTCGGCGCACTGCCCGCGATGGTCGGCGCCGACGACCGGCCGGAGGAATTCCGGCCGGCGCACCGGGTGCTGGCCGACATGGTCAGGCGGCGCGAGGGGTTCCGCGTCGGCAAGTCTGGCCTGGTGTTTGAGTCGCTGGTGCCCGCCGTGCTCGAGCAGAAGGTCGTCGGCAAGGAGGCGACCAGGGCCTGGCGGACGTTGCTGCGATGGTACGGCGAGCCGGCGCCAGGGCCGACGCCGCCAGTGCCGGCCGGGATGCGCGTGCCGCCAGGCCCGGCGGCCTGGGCGCAGGTGTCATCGTGGGACTGGCACAAGGCCGGAGTCGAGGCGGTGCGGGCCAGGACGATTGCCGGGGCGGCACGGGTCGCCGGAAGGCTCGAAGAGATCGTGTCGCTGCCACCGCGGGAGGCTGACCTGCGGTTGCGGTCACTGCCAGGAATCGGGGTCTGGACCTCGGCTGAGGTGCGGCAGCGCGCCTGCGGCGACGCCGACGCGGTGTCGGTAGGTGACTACCACTTGCCTAGCCTGGTCGGATGGGCGCTGGCTGGTCGGCCGGCCGACGACGCGGGAATGCTTGAACTGCTCGCGCCCTATACGGGACACCGGCATCGGGCCAGCGTCCTCGCGGCCTCCGCCGGCCTAGGCCCGCCCCGGCGCGGCCCGCGCAACGCACCCAGAGACTACCGTGCAATATAACCCGCCCCGCCCCGCCCGCCCCGCCGCCCCGCCCCGGCCGGGGGCCAGGAGCCCCTGCGACGCCGCAACGTGGGGGTGCCGCCCCGCCCCGGCCCGGGCCGGGAGCCCCTGCGACGCCACAACGTGGGTGCCGGGGCACCTGCGACGCCGCAACGGGGGGGTGCCGCCGGGCCCGGCCGGGGCCGGGAGCGCCTGCGACGTCACAACGTGGGGTGCTGGGTGGGGCGGTGAAAGAGGGGAGGTTGGGCCATCTGGGGTGAGCGGCGGCGGGTACGGGGGCTCGGGCTGGCGCCTGGGCGCCTTGAGCCAGGGCCACTGAACGCCATTACTGACGTGGCCGGGGTGCGGGTCGGCCAGGTGACGATTGTCGAGGGCGCGGACATCCGCACAGGGGTGACGGCGATCGTGCCAGATGCGGTGGACAGGGCAGGGGGCGAACTGCCTGCCGGGCTGTTTGTCGGTAACGGCTACGGCAAGCTGGTCGGTGCGACCCAGTTGGCCGAGCTTGGCGTGCTCGAGACGCCGATCGTGCTGACCGGCACGCTTTCGGTGTTCCGTGCGGCGGACGCGCTCGTCACATACCTGATGAGCCTGCCTGGCAATTCCGGGCTGGTCTCGGTTAACCCGGTCGCGGGGGAGACCAACGACGGGTTCCTCTCCGACATCAGAGCCAGGCCGGTTACGGCGGATCATGTGCTCAGCGCCTTGTCAGGCGCCAGCGGCGGGCCGGTGGCGCAGGGGTGCGCTGGCGCGGGCACCGGGACTGCGGCCCTTGGCTTCAAGGGCGGGATCGGCTCGGCTTCGCGGGTGGCCTGGCTGGCTGACGGCCGGTCCTGCACGGTGGCGGCGCTCGTGCAGTCGAACTTTTCCGGCACGCTGACCGTGCGGGGTGTTCGGTTCGAGCCGGCCAGGGGCGAGCCGCTGCCGGCGGCGGGCAACTCCTGCATGATCATTATCGCGACGGACCTGACGCTGGATTCCAGGCAGCTGACCAGGGTCGCCAGGCGGGCGGTCTTTTCGATGGGCACCGTCGGCTCTGACTTCGCGCCGCATAGCGGTGATTACGCGATCGCGTTCGCTACCTCGGAGCGGGCACGGGTGCATGACGACTTGCTCGGGCCGGTTTTCTCGGCGACGGCCGAGTCGGTAGCCGAGGCGATACTCGACTCGCTGTTCCTTGCCACCACGACGGTCGGCTATCTGGGACACGTCAAGCATGCCGTGCCCGCCGAGCGCGTGCTTGCGGCCTGCCGGCGAGCCGGAGTCGCCTGAGGTCAGGGTCGATGCGGGCTGCCATGCGACAATCGCGGTGCGGAACTGTCACCCACCTGGAGGATGCCGTGCTCTATGCCTTCGGATTCGAGCGGCTCGGAGTGCTGGTCAGCGACTTGTATTTCGTCAATCCGGCACCAAAGCCCGGCCAGGAAGGCGCAGAGCGCGGGGTGCGTCTTGAGTTGCGGATGCTCGGCTTGGGTGAGCCGAAGGGCTCGATCTATGCGGGCAGCGCGATCGAGATCGGCCATCCGGTCTGGCGGGTCGACCTGCTTGAGACCGTCTCTGGCCCGCCGGGCAGCCTGAACCGCGCTCACCACCATCCGGCGTTCAACGGCTGGGAGCCGGGGGCGCGAGTTTTCGATCCTGAGCTGTCGGCCAATCCAGTCGCCTGGCTTGGCGAGCAGCTCAGCGACCTGCCAGCCGTGCTGACCCGCGCCGGGGTCGCCTCCGATGGCAAAGCGGAGTTCGCGGCCGATGCGAAGCAGCTCGCCGAGCGTGCTGCCGAGATCATGGCGGCGGTGCGCGGGCTGCTCGGCGACGTCAAGGCCGGCCGGGCAGGCGTCCCGCCGGAAGGTGATCAGCCGGACAGCGCCAGGCTGAGCTGGCTATAGCGGCGCTGGCCATAGCGGCGCTGGCTATAGCGTCTCGCTGGCGGCAGGGACCTTGAGCCTTACGCCGACGTGGCGCGTGCGCTTGAAGGACCTGCTCGGCGGCATCGTGGGGCCTCGCGACGCCTGGTCTGTACCCGCGCCTAGGGTTAAGGCATGGTGCGCACCCCCGATCAGGTCAAGCCGTCAGATAGCGCCCTGCGGCGGGCGCTGGCCCGCGCGCGGGACGGTAAGCCGCTCGACCACGCCGAGGCCGTCGTCTTGCTGCATGCGCGGGGCGAGCAGCTGACGCAGCTGCTGAGTTACGCGGCGAGGGCCAGGGACGCCGGGCTGGCGGCGGCCGGTCGGCCAGGAGTGATCACGTACTCACGCAAGGTTTTCATTCCGCTGACCAGGCTGTGCCGGGACCGGTGCGGGTACTGCACGTTCGTCACGGTGCCCGGGCGGCTGGAAAGCGCCTACCTGTCGCCGGACGAGGTGCTCGAAATCGCCGGCCAGGGAGCCGCTCTCGGCTGCAAGGAGGCGCTGTTTACCCTCGGTGACCAGCCAGAGGCCAGGTGGAAGCAGGCACGGGAGTGGCTGGATGCGCACGGCTACGACGACACGCTGTCTTACGTTCGGGCCATGGCCATCAGGGTGCTCGAGGAGACCGGCCTGCTGCCGCACCTGAACCCTGGCGTGCTGACCTGGCGGGACTTCCAGCGGCTCAAGCCAGTGGCGCCGTCCATGGGAATGATGCTGGAAACGACGGCTGAACGCCTGTTCACCGGAAAGGGCGGCCCGCATTTCGGCAGTCCCGATAAAGATCCTGCCGTCAGGCGCAGGGTGCTCGAGGACGCGGGCCGCAGTGCCGTGCCGTTCACCACCGGGCTGCTGATCGGCATCGGCGAGACCCTGCCTGAGCGGGTCGACTCGATCTTCGCGATCAGGGGCGTCGCCCGCGAGTACAACGGCATCCAGGAAGTCATCATCCAGAACTTCCGCGCCAAGCCTGACACCAAGATGCGCGGCATGCCGGACGCCGAACTCGATGACCTCGCGGCCACGATCGCGGTGACCAGGCTGCTGCTCGGCCCTTCGGCCAGGATTCAGGCGCCGCCGAACCTGATCGGCGATGAGTATCAGCTCATACTCGGCGCGGGCATTGACGACTGGGGCGGTGTCTCGCCGCTGACGCCCGACCACGTGAATCCAGAACGCGCCTGGCCGCAGATCGATGACCTAGCCGGGCACACCGCCGCAGGCGGGTTCGAGTTGCGCGAGCGGCTCACGATTTACCCGCCTTACCAGCGCGAGCCCTGGCTCGATCCGAGGCTCGCCGCCCACGTGAGCGCCCTGGCCGATCCGGGCACCGGCCTCGCCAGGCCGGCCACGCGGCCAGGGGGAAGGCCATGGCAGGAGCCTGACGGCGGCTGGGGTGAGTCTTCAGGCCGAACCGACCTGCACGTCACGATCGACACTACCGGCCGGACCGCTGATCGCCGCGCGGACTTCGCCGAGGTCTACGGTGACTGGGACGAGATCGCCGCCCGGCTGCGGCCCGCCGGGTCAGGCCCGCGACGGCTGCGTTCAGAAGTGGCCGCCGCGCTGCGCAGCGCCGAGGCCAATCCGGCCGGGCTGACCGACGCGGAGGCGCTCGCCTTGCTCGACGCGGATGGCGCCGAACTCGACGCCCTCGCAGGGATCGCGGACGCGATCCGCCGCGACGTCAACGGCGACCCGGTCACCTACGTCGTCAACCGCAACATCAACTTCACCAACGTCTGTTACACGGGCTGCCGTTTCTGCGCGTTCGCGCAGCGCCGCACCGACGCTGATGCCTACACGCTGTCCCTTGAGCAGATCGGCGACCGGGCCAGGGAAGCCTGGGAAGCCGGTGCCACCGAGGTCTGCATGCAGGGCGGCATCCACCCTGACCTGCCAGGCACCGCGTACTTCGACATAGCGGCCGAGGTCAAGCGCAGGCAGCCGGACATGCATGTTCACGCCTTCTCGCCGATGGAGGTCATGAACGGCGTTGCCCGCACCGGCCTTTCCGTCAGGGACTGGCTGACACGGGCCCGCGAGTCGGGCGTCGGCTCGCTGCCCGGCACCGCGGCCGAGATACTCGACGACGACGTCCGCTGGGTACTCACCAAAGGCAAGCTCCCCACGGCCGCCTGGATCGAAGTGATCACGACCGCGCATGAGCTTGGCATCCCGACGTCGGCCACGATGATGTACGGCCACGTGGACACGCCCGCGCACTGGGTCGGCCACTTGCGCGTGATCAGGGGCATCGCCGAGAGGACCGGCGGGTTCACCGAGTTCGTGCTGCTGCCGTTCGTGCACGCCAGTTCGCCGATCTACCTGGCCGGCCTGGCCAGGCCTGGCCCGACCAGCCGTGAGAACCGCGCGGTCCACGCGCTGTCCCGTCTCATGCTGCACGGCGCGATCAACTCGATCCAGTGCTCGTGGGTCAAGCTGGGCGACGATCTGTGCCGTGAGGTGCTGGCCGGCGGTGTCAACGACCTGGGCGGGACCTTGATGGAGGAGACCATCAGCCGGATGGCGGGATCTGTCAACGGCTCGTTCAAGACGATCAGCCAGCTAGCAGCCATGGTCGAGCCGACCGGACGGCCGGTGAAGCAGCGGACCACGACCTACCAGGAGCCTGCGGCTGACCGGGTCGCCGCCGCCGGGGCGAGCGATGGCGTGTGCTCGTCGGTACGCGGGCGAGCGCTGCCGCTGATCGCGTCGCCCGGCATCGGGGCCTGACCGGGCTGGTGGCGGCTCAGGTCACGAACTGGTATCGAGGATGGACCTGAGCGGGAATGCTCGCCTCGGTGTTGGTACTCAGCTACGAAGCGGACAACGCCCGTCGCCACCTGGGCTCACAAAGGAGCAGTATAAATGGCCGTAAAGCTGGAGCTGCGCAGGCAGCGGCTCACCGGCTGGGGCATGACCGAGCCGACCTGGGCGCAGGTGGCCGTACCTGACTCGGCGCAGGACGTGGCCGGCCTGGTCAAGAGCGCCTCTTGCGCTGCCGGGGTGATCGCGCGCGGGCTCGGGCGCAGTTACAACAACGCCGCGCAGAACGACGGCGGCGTCGTCGTGTCCACGGCAGGACTGCGGCAGGTGCTGTCGTTCGACGCCGCCTCTGGCGTGGTGGTGTGCGAGGCGGGTGTCTCGCTCGAAGAGCTGATGGTGCGCTTCTTGCCTGAGGGCTGGTTCGTACCGGTGACGCCGGGCACCAGGAAGGTGTCGGTAGGCGGTGCGATCGCCGCGGACGTGCACGGGAAGAACCATCACTCGGCGGGCAGCTTTGCCAGCCACGTGCTGTCCTTCGACCTGCTTACCTCGGACGGCGCGGTCAGGACCGTGACGCAGGAAGGCAGCCGCGAGCTGTTCTGGGCGACGGCGGGCGGCATGGGACTGACAGGGGTGGTGCTGCGGGCGAGCGTGCGGCTCAAGCCCGTGCGGACGTCGCGGCTGATCGTGGACACGGTGCGGACCGCCGACATCGACGAGACGATGGCCTATCTGTCGAAGACCGACGCCGAGTTCGACTACACGGTGGCCTGGACCGACTGCCTGGCGGCTGGCGGCAAGCTCGGCCGCTCGGTTATCACCAGCGGCAACTTCGCCGACGTGGCGGACCTGCCGGCCAAGGAGCGCGGCACGCCGCTGGCGTTCAGGGAATCTTCGCTGGTAGGAGCGCCGCCGCTGTTCCCGAACGGGCTGATCAACCGGCGGACCGTCGCCATGCTCAACGAGGCTTACTACCGTAAGGCACCACTGAGGCGGATCGGTGAGATCCAGTCCATCGGCGAGTTCTTCCATCCGCTCGACTCGATCAGGAACTGGAATCGCGTATACGGGCCCGCCGGGTTCAGGCAGTACCAGTACGTGGTGCCTTTCGAGGCATCTGACGTCGTCAGGCGATCGCTTGAGCGGATAAGCGCCCTGCGCGCACCCTCGTTCGTGACCGTGCTCAAGCGGTTCGGCGCCGCCGACCCTGGCCTGCTTTCCTTCCCGATGCCCGGCTGGACCCTGGCGCTCGACTTCCCGGCAAAGACGCCATGGCTCAGGCAGTTGCTAGGCGAGCTAGACGACCTTGTCATCGAGGCAGGCGGAAGACTCTACCTGGCCAAGGACTCGCGGATTCCCGCTGGTCTCATGGACCGCATGTATCCCAGGCTCGAGGAGTTCAGGCGGCTGCGCAGCCAGCTAGACCCTGACGGGCTCTTCGCTTCCGATCTGTCCAGGAGGCTCGCGCTCTGAGGCCGCTCGAGTGCCCGCTCGAAGGCCCGCTCGCTGGCCGTTAGCACGGTTGCCGACGTATCGTCGCCTGGAACGATAAGCAGGCTTACTGGCGTTGCGGCGGTGCGGCCAATGGAAGACATCATCATCGGGAGCACTGACCGCCCGCCTGGCGGCCCGCGCCGCAAGCTGGCCATCGCGGCGGCGGTAACGATCCTGGCCGCGGTCATCCTCGCCGAGCACTTTCCGCACGGCGGCTCGGGCGCGCGCCCGCCGACCACGGGCCGTGACGGCGCCAAGACGATCATCAGGCTGCGAGCCGAGGCGCCGGCCGGCCCGAGCGGCATACTCGGCGTGCACCTTCCGGTGCCGTCCTGGGCCAGGCTGCCAAGGACAGGCGCGCGGCCTGACTGGTACTGGCCGGCCAGCGGCACTTCCGCGCCGATCGGCGGATTGCCTGACCGCAAGCTCGGCTACGTGTTCACCCGAGTCGGCGGCGGCTGGGCGATCGTGCCGCAATCCGCTGGCAAGGCGGGCTGCGGCAATTGCCCTGGGTCGCCAAGGCCGGTGTACTACCTCGCCAGCAGCTCCCGGTCTGCGGACGTCATCGGTTCTGGCACGATGGCGGCTCCTGGCGCCGATGCAGGCAGGATCTGGCTGACGACCTTTGCGGCGAGCCGTGACCTCGGCACTAAGGCGGGCGTGGCGCGCGAGTACTCGGGCGCCGGCGTGCCGATCGGTCCCTCGGTCACGCTGCCAGTCGGCTATGAGATCGCCCAGGGAACCGCGCGCGGGCTGCTGCTCGTCCCCATCGCCGCCCGCGCCAGCATCGCCGCCGCCGACCTGCTGTGGAACCCGGTGGCACGGCGCGCGACGGGCCTCTTTTACGGCGTGATCGCGGTCAGCGCGACGTGGCTAGCGCAGACCCCGCCGTGCACGGCGACCTGCCCGGTGCGCGTGGTCAGCTTGAACACGGGCCGCAGCGTAATGCTGAAGGTGCCGCACGGAGACACCGCTACCGACGGTGACTTCAGTCCGGACGGACGCTTCCTGGCCCTTCAGGTCAGCGTCGGTGACAACGGTGCCGACGGCGCGCTGGCGCTGCAGCTCGAGGTGGCCGATCTGGCCTGGCCGCGGCTGGTGCCCGTACCGCATACCTGGGTGAGCAGCGACGCGCTCGACGGTTTCGGCTGGCCAGCCGAGGGCGACAACCTCGCCGCCGAGCTCACCTTCGCCACCAGGGTTCAGGTCGCTTTCTGGAACCCGGCCACGGGCAGGTTCGCGGTGGCCGACGTCAGCAGGCACGACTATCCCGCCGCCCTCGTCACTGGCTGACGCAGGCAAGCGGCTCGACGTATCTAATAGATAACTGCTATCTATTAGATAACCGTTAGGGAAGAGGTGCCTCGTGCAAGAAGTGGTGCTGGCGTTGCTTGCCAAGGAGCCCTCGCACGGCTACCAGTTGCGGACGCGGCTGCGGCTGGCGCTCGGGCCGGTCGGTGACGCCATGAACGCCGGCCAGATCTACGTGACGCTGACCAGGCTCGAGAAGGCCGGACTGGTCGAGTCGCAGCGCGAGGCTGGGGTCGCAGAACGACCCGACCGCAACGTGTACGCGCTCACCGCAGCGGGCCAGCAGCGGGTGGCTACCTGGCTCGCCGAAGCGGCCTGGCCGGGAGTCGCGCCGGTGGAGTTCCACCTCAAGCTGGTCGCGGCCGCCGCTTCCAGGCTGGCGGATCCACTGACGATCGTGGATGCGCAACGGCGCGAGTTGCTGCGCCGACTCGGTGAGGCGCAGCGGGCGGCGATGGCCGAGCCTGAGCGGTCTGCGGCCGGGCTGCTGCTCGAAGGACTGGTACTTCGGCTGCAAGCCGACCTGCGCTGGCTGGAAGCCTGCGAGCGGCACTGGGCAGGGACGGGAATGCGAAATGAGCGACATGGAGGGCAGGCGCAGCATGCTGAGCGCTGTAGGCGTAGCCAAGACTTACGGATCAGGAACCGGGCTGGTACGCGCCGTCGACGGCCTGATCGGCCCGCAGGGATCGCCATCGGTCACCGGGGGAGACGTCGGGCTGACGCTCGGGCTTGCCCTGGCCGTGGCCTTGCTGTCCACTTTCATTCCCGCGCTTCATGCCGCCAGGACGAGCACGGTCAGTGCGCTCGCCGGCGCGGCGCGGCGCCCGTGCCGGCGGCGCATGCTGATCGCGCTGTCGCGGCGCCTGCCGGTTCCCTGGCTGATCGGCCTCCGGCTGGCGGTGCGAAGGCCAAGGCGGCTCGCGCTGGGCGCGGCGAGCACCGCGATCACCGTGGCGCTCATCGTCGCCGTCGTCGACGTGCACGACCGAAGCCAGGTGAGCCGGGTGATCGAGGCCAACAACAGGGCGGGCTCGCCGGTCTTCCCCTCGGCAGGAGCGCTGATCGCGGTCTGGGCATGCGCGGTGGCCGTGGTGACGGCGCTCGCTGCTCTCACGTCATGGCTCGGCACCAGGCGCCCGGCGGTGGCTATCCTGCAGGCCGAACTGGCCTGACCTGTGCCAGGTTCGGTCAGCGGACGACGATGGCGTCGCCAGGGTCGCGCCCGGGACGCGGCCTGGGCGGCGCAGCCGGGTGGCCGACGCCGACCGCGCCCATCGGCTCCCAGCCCTGCGGCAGGCCGAGCGCGGCGGCGGCGACCTGACCGCAGAACAAGGTGCTCGATACCCAGCAGGAACCGAGACCCTCGACGGCCAGCGCGACCAGCAGGTTCTCTACCCCGGCGCCCATCGAGACGAGGAACATCGCCCGCTCCGCACCGGCCCTGCGCTCGTCGGGGTAGTGATGGGCGGCGTCGCTCACCAGGCAGGGCACGATGATCACCGGAGCTGCCCGCAGCGGCTCGCCCCGCTTAGTGCGGCGCGCGATCTGGTCTTCGGTGAAGCCGTCGGCGCGCAGGTCGGCGATCCAGGCGGCCAGCATGTCGTCGAGCAGCCGTTGCCTGGTGGCAGCGGTCTCGACGATCGCGAACCGCCAGGGCTGGCTGTGGTGCGGCGCGGGTGCGGTAAGCGCGGCAGCGACGGCTCGCCTGATCGCCGCGCTATCGACCGGCTCGGCGGTGAACTCCCTGATGGTGCGGCGCTCGGCAAGCACATCGGCGGCGCCTAGCCGGAACATGTCCTCTTCTGGCGGTCTGACCAGGGCGGCAGCGCCGGGACCTGGCTCGGGGGTGACGAGTTCGGCCAGGCCGCGCACGATCGCTACCGGAAGCTGGCCGGTCTTGCCCTTGACGAGTTCCGCCGCCGCCGCGATCTCGTCGGCGACGGCCGCCACGGTGACCTCGAGCACATTGCCGAAGGAGTCTGGCTGGCCGCGGTGGTCGCGAAGCGGCAGCACGCCCGCCGCGCCGATCGCCGCGTCCGTCTGGCCGTTGCGCCACGGCCTGCCCATGGTGTCGGTGATCAGCACGCCGACGTTGGCACCGGTCAGGCCGGCCAGCCCGGCTCTCAGCCGCCGCGCTGACTCGTCAGGGTACTCGGGCAGCAGCACCGCGGTTCCCGCTGCCGTATTCGACCGGTCAACGCCTGCCGCGGCGAGCACGAGTCCTTGCCTGGTCGCGGCAATGGTCGTAGCGCCGCGCCTGGCCACCACGCGCACGGTCTCGGCCGCGATCGCGTCCTCGCGGCTGGCCTCGATCACGCGGCCTTCCGCCTTGCTGACGATCTTCGAGGTGACGACGACGATGTCGCCGTCGATCAGGCCAGGCGCGCTGTCGGCGATGAGCCTGGCCAGGTCGGTGCCTGCGGTTATCTCCGGCAGGCCAGGGATCGCCGTGATCGTGACCTGGCTCATCGGGATAGCTCCGTCGCGAGTTCGATCGCCGCCTTCGCCATCGCGGTGGTGGCCGGGATGGCGTGCATGTAAAGCGGCACCGCCCGCACCGCGATGCCTGCCAGTTCTGGCGCGGTCGCGGCGGCGGCGTCCTTGGTATCGACCAGCCAGCCGTCAAGCAGGTCACTGCCGTAGTGCGCGGCGACGGCGGCCGCGCTCGTCTGGACCCCGATCGCGGTCAGGCACGCATCGGCCATGCCGCGCACCGGCGCGCCGCCGATCACCGGGGAGACTCCGACGACGGTCTTGGCCGCCACGGCCTTCGCGATGCCTGGGACGGCGAGGATGACGCCGATGCTGACTACCGGGTTAGAGGGAGGCAGCAGCACGAAGTCGGCTTCAGCGATCGCGGTGAGCACGCCAGGAGCGGGCGCTGACAGGTCGGCGCCGGCGAACGTGAAACCGAGTGCGGGAACCTTCGCGTGCAGCCGCACCCACCATTCCTGGAAATGGATTTCCCTGCGGCCGCCTTCGTCGGCAATGAGCACATGCGTCTGAACGTCGTCGTCGGTCATCGGAAGCAACCTGACTCCCGGCCGCCAGCGCTCGCACAGCCTGGCCGTTGCCGCTGACAGCGGCATCCCCGCCGTCAGCAGCGAGGTCCTGGCGATGTGCGTCGCGAAGTCACGGTCACCGAGGCTGAACCAAGCGGGTCCGGCACCGTAGGCGGTCAGTTCTGACTGCACCGCGAAGGTCTCGTCGTCCCTGCCCCAGCCCTGGTCCTCGCTGATGCCGCCGCCCAGCGTGTACATCACCGTGTCCAGGTCAGGAGATACGTGCAGCCCGAAAAGCGTGATGTCGTCACCGGTGTTCCCGATGACGGTGATCTCGGCGTCTGGTGCGGCGGCCAGCAGGCCACGCAAGAATCTGGCGCCGCCGACTCCGCCAGCGAGCAAGGTGATCCGCATGCGCCTGAGTCTGCCAGGCGAATTCCCGGCGACCCTGACCGGCCCATGGCCGATGCGGTGCCCGGGCCGACGTAGCGCCTGGCCCTGGCGGGCAGACCAGGCTCAGGCTGGGACCCCAAGATTGCCGGCAGACTTTCCCGTCATCACGGGCAACCGGGCGGGCTCTATCACGTATCTGCCTTGACGGCTGGCAAGACACGCGGGTGTAATTTCAATGATGTAATTCTCCGGTCGGCCACCTGCGAATGGTGCCGGGCAGCGGAGAGCCGACGGGGTAGCGAGGGGTGGAGGTGCGCGGTGACTGACGCAATCGTCGCGATTGTGCACGACGCGTTTGACATCGGCGCGGATGAGACCGCAGAGCCGACATGGCAAGACCGGGCGCTTTGCGCCCAAACCGATCCTGAGGCATTTTTTCCCGAGAAGGGCGGCTCGACCAGGGAAGCCAAGCGGGTGTGCCGGAGCTGCGAGGTAAGAGCCGAGTGCCTGGAATACGCGCTCGCGCACGACGAGCGGTTCGGCATCTGGGGCGGCCTGTCCGAGCGGGAGCGCCGCAGGCTCAAGCGCCAGGCGGGGTAGCGGGCCAGCGCGGTGGCCGCGCCAGGCGCGGAGGAAACGGCGACTTTGGAAATTGGGGATTGAGCGGATAATCCAGTCAGAACATCGTGGCATATCGCTCGTCTTGTCGGGTTATGGTGCTGGGTGAGGGTGCCGGGGCCGCGCTTCGCAAGCCTGGTTGTTTCCAGCAAGCACGGCGTCTGGCAGTGACACCACCCAAGCTTCGCGTATCGTTCGATGGGTAATCCGGCCCGCGAACCGGCCGCAGGCCTGCCTGCGGCAACCGCCGGCCCGCCTCACACCGAGCAGCAACCGGATCACCTTGTCCTCGAACGATTCTTATCCGCAGTACGTCGTCACAGCGGTCATCGTCGCCCATGACGGCGGTACCTGGCTGCCAGGCGTCGCCGATGCGCTGGCCGGGCAGACCCGCGCGGTGCAGCGCGTGGTTGCCGTCGATACCGGCAGCAGGGACCGGAGCGGTGCCGTGCTGGCATCGAAGTTCGGCCAGGCCGCTGTCTTCGGCATGGACCGTGCCACTGGTTACGGCGCGGCGGTGGCACGGGCGCTCGCGCACCGGGCCGCGAACTCGCCGGTGGCCGGCGCTGCCGGCATCTCGGCCAGGGACCGGGTTGAGTGGATCTGGCTGCTGCACGACGACTGCGAGCCCGCGCCAGACGCGCTCGAGCAACTGCTGCGCGGCGCGGCGGAGACCGGTGCGGCGGCCGTGCTCGGCCCCAAGCTGAGGGACTGGTCGAACCGTGAGGTGATTCTCGAGGCCGGGATCACTCTCGATACGGCGGCCAGGCGGCTGACTGGCATCGAGCCGCGTGAAGTTGACCAGGGCCAGCATGACGGCGATCGCGACACCCTCGCGGTCGCCAGCGCAGGCATGCTCGTCCGCCGTGACATCTGGGAACAGGTCGGTGGCTTCGACGCCGGCATGGGCCTGTTCATGGAGGACGTCGACTTCTGCTGGCGGGTGCATTCGGCCGGCTACCGCGTTCGGGTCATTACTGACGCCGTCTGCTATCACGTTCAGGCGGCGAGCAAGCATCGCCGTGCGATCTCCGTCGGCCGCCGGGCGCGAATGCTTGACCGCCGTAACGGGCTGCTTACCTTGTTCGGCAACCTGCCTTTCTGGCAGATGGCGGCCGCGGTCGGCGGCAACGTACTGGTTTCGCTGCTGAGAATCACCTTCTTCCTGCTGGCCAAGCGGCTGACTGCGGCGCTTGACGAGGCTGCGGCTGTTTCGGCTGTGCTCATGCACCCGTTCAGGCTGATCAGCATGCGTCGGCGCCGCAGCGCTGGCAGGCGGGCGGCCTACCGCCGGGTCAAGGCCGATTTGCCCGCTGGTCACTCGGTCAGGCGGGTGGTCGAGTTTGCCGCTGCGGCAGCCTCGAAGTCGCAGGCGGACACGACAGGAACGCATCACGCCTCGGCTGACCCGACCGAGGACGACTCGCTGCTCGTCGACAACGGCCTCGGCCGCAGGCTGCTGACCAGCCCCGCGCTTGCCGCATTCGCGGCGCTGCTGGTGGTCGCGCTGGTCGCTGGCCACTCGCTCCTTGGCGGCGGGCCGCTCGGCGGCGGCTCCCTGATACCCGCCTGGGGCGGTGCCTCCGACCTATGGCATACCTACCTGCAAGCGTTCCACCCGAGCGGGGTCGGCTCGTCCGCTCCGGCTCCCGCCTACCTGGCGGTGCTTGCGGTGCTCGCGACCGTGCTCGCGGGCAAGCCCTGGCTGGCTATCGTGGTGCTGCTCGTCGGCTGCGTGCCGCTCGCCGGGATGTCGGCGATGCTTGCCGTGCGGCGCATTACCGCCTCGGCGCCGATCCGGGTCTGGGCATCGGTGACCTATGCGCTCCTGCCTGTCGCGATGGGGGTCGTCGCCTCAGGGCGCTTCGGTTCCGCTGTCGTATTCGTGCTCTTGCCGCTGATCGCGCTGACCGCCGGCCGGGTGGTGACCCGCTCGGGATCAGCTGCCAGCCGCGCTGCCTGGGCGACCGGATTTCTCGTGGCAGTCGGCTCCGCGTTCGTGCCGCTACTCTGGCTGGTCGCGCTGACCGGCTGCGTGATCGCCGCGATCGTCTTGCGCAACACCAGGCCGGGCTTGCTGCGCAACCTCGCGATCATCGTGCTGACCGCGCCCGTGCTTCTCATGCCATGGACCTTGACCCTGTTCTCTGCGCCGGCCGGCCTGCTGCTCGAGGCTGGCCTGCCGCAGCCTGGCTCGCCGGCCACGGGCCTGTCGGGCAAGATGCTGATCCTGCTGAGCCCCGGCGGTCCTGGCATGCCGCCGTACTGGGTGACCGGCGGCCTGCTGCTCGCCGCGCTTGCCGCGCTCTTCGCCGGCCGGCGCCGCCGGCTGATCATGGCGGGCTGGGGACTTGCGCTTGCCAGCCTTTTGCTCGCGGTGGTGATCAGCCGTCTGGTCGTCGCACCGCCAGACGGCGGGCGCGTCGTGGTCTGGGCCGGGCTTCCGCTGGCGATGGCGGCTCTCGGGCTGCTGCTCGCCGCCTCGGCCGGTGCCGAGGCGCTGCCCAGGCTGCTCGCGGCACGCAAGGGCAAGGGCTGGCGCTCGTCGATCGGCAGTGCGCGAGGTGCCTGGGTCGCGGTCATCGCCCTGCTGGCCTGCTCGGCGCCCTTGCTCGCCGCCGTAAGCTGGCTGGGCACCGGAGTCAGCGGGCCCGTCTACCACGCCTCAAGCGAGGTCGTGCCTGAACTGGTGGCGGTGGCTGACGGGCAAAGCCGTCAGGTCAGGACCCTGGTGCTGCGGTCAGGTCACGGTCACCTCTCTTACCTGCTGCTGCGGGGCGCAAGCCCGCAGCTTGGCGACCCGGCACTGACCGCGCCGCCGGACGCCGAGCGCGCGCTTGCCAGGGTAGTCGCCGCCCTCATCACGCCCGGCGGTGGCCTGGCCGCCGATCAGAGCCAGTTGCTCGCGGACTTCGACATCGGCTACGTCCTCGTGCAGGCGCCGGTAGACTCCCAGCTCAGCGCCACCCTTGACGACGTCGGCGGGCTGCGCACTTACAGCACCACGTCGAGCTATGCACTTTGGCAGCTAATCAATCCCCCGGCTCGGGTCAGTGTGCTCGAGCCGAACGGCACGGTGGTGCCGGTCGCGGCCGGCCAGACTGGCGTCTTCGGCGCACAAGCTCCGGCCGCTGGCGGGATCTTGATGCTCGCCGAGCCGGCCGGCGGCTGGAGCGCTTCGCTCAACGGGCATGCCCTGACTCAGGTGCGCTCGCCCGCTGGCAGCTGGGCGCAGGCTTTCCGGCTGCCCGCAGGCGGTGGCACGCTCGATGTCGGCCACACCAGTCTCGGCCACGACCTCTGGCTGGTGTTCGAGTTGCTTGTCCTGCTCGCGGTCGTTGCGCTCGCGTTGCCCGGCATTGGCCTCGCCGAGGACGCCCAGCGGGCAGGCGCGGCAGCGGACCAGGCGGCAGGGACGGCTAAGGCCGCGGGCGAGGCTGGTGGCAGGCGTGCCGCGACCAGCCGGACGGCAGGAATGCGCGGTGCGGGCGGGCGCAGGGCGGCAGGCGGCAGGTCGGCTGCGGGCGCAGGGACGGAGGCAGGCGACCTGGACGAGGCGGCGGAACTGGACGGCCTGTCAGTCTCAGGTAGTGCGGCCTCAGCCGGTGCAGGTTCCCGTGCCGCCGCGTCACGGCGCGGCCTCGCGGGTGCATCCAGCCCCACCGCGGCGAGGACGCAGCGGGGTGGCGGCCGGAGCCGTGGCAAGGCAGGCGGCCGTGGCAAGCCGGCCAGTGAAGGCGCCGCCGCGACAGGTTCCAGGTCGGGCCGGCGTGGCACTGACCGCCGTGACCTCGACCGCCATGATGTGGATAGCCGTGATGTGGATAGCCGGGACCTTGACCTGGGCGAGCCAGGCGGTGACCGGCTTGAGCGGGCCGGGCTCGGCGAGCCTGCCGTGGCCGTTCGGCCGGGCCGGGGCAGGGAACCTGAGCGAGGCGGCAAGCAGGCACGCTCCGACCGCCGTCCGCGGGCCGTTACTGCCCCGCAGGCAAAGGCATGGCCCTACGCGAGCACCCCGGCAGGGGAGGATGCGGACGGCTATGCCGGCGACGGATATACCTCGGGCGGGCATGCCCCAGATGGCTATCAGGACGACGACAGGTACGCTGCGAGCCGGCCTGCGGCCAGGCGGTCACCTTCAGGATCCGCGCCGCCACCCCAATGGTCGGCTCGGTCTGGCCAGAGCCTGGCCGACGCCGATTTCGGTCAGGACCGCGACTACGAAGAAGGCGGCTACCGTGCTGGCGGGCCCGAGGCGCCGCGCCACGGCCGCCGCGAGTCAGGGCGCCGCGGCGGCCAGGCACCCGATCCTTACGGCGCCGGGCAGTACGGCTCCGACCGTTACCAGCCAGACCCTTATGAGCCAGGCAGGTACGAGTCAGGCAGGTATGAGTCAGGTCGCGACGGCCGCCCGGCGCCCTGGCCGGGCGCGGCAGGCGAGGCGCTTGAGCCGCTGCCGCCCGCCGGGCCTGCTCAGGCGGGGCGGCAAGGCTCTCCCGGCGACCGGGAGGAGAGCGCAGGAGCTTCTGACTGGCGGCGTTCCGATCGCGCCTGGGGTCGCCGCCGCGAGTTTCCTGGCGGCAGCAAAGACCAGGCAGGCTCGGGCCATCCTTACGAGTCCAGGCGAACTGAGCGTGACGACGAGTACGAGGGAGAGACCTGGTGACGACCCGCAAGAATCGCCAGGCCAGGAACCGCGTGGTCGCGAATCGGGTCATACTCGCCTTCCTGGTGCTCGTCGTGCTCGCCGCTGTCTACGAACTCGTCGGTGTCATCAAGCCGGTCACGGTGAACACCGCGAGCAGCATCACCAGTGCAAGCCGCAACGACGTAAGTACCGCGCTGCTCGGCTGCCCCGCCCCTGGATCGGCTGGCACCACGGGCGGCGGTGTCGCGATAGCGAACGTGCCGTTGTCGGCCGCCGGCGGCGGGGCGGCTTTTACCCTGCTTTCCGGGTCGCCTGCTGGTGCTCAGGTCGGATCTGTTCCCCGCCCGGGGCAGCTCACTGTCGAAGCCATTCCTGCCGCTAAGGCACTGCGGAAGAAGTCACAGAACATCACGCTGATGGCTGGCGGCCTGGTGCCTACCACGCCTGCCAGGGGCGGCCTGATCGTCTCGGCGCAGGGCGCTAACGCCCAAGGTCTCGATGTCGAGCAGCTAGGGCCAGGCGGACAGGCCACGGCCAGATGCCAGCCCGCCGGCTCAGACTTCTGGTTCGTCAGCCCCGGGTCGGCAAGACTGCATATCTACCTGTACCTGATGAATACAGATAGCGAGCCCGCCGACGTCTCTGTCGGCGTGCAGACCGACAGCGGGCCATTGCTCGGCACCCAGGACTCTGGCATCGTCGTGCCGCCGCACAGCATGATCGTCCAGACCCTTGACAAGCTGGTGCGCTCGGCGAAGGCCATCGCGCTCCAGGTGACGACGAGCACGGGCCGGGTCGTGGCGGCGGTGCGGGAGACGACGAGTGCCGCGAAAGAAGGCGCCTGGCTGCCTGCCGCGGCAGAGCCGGCGACCAGCCAGTACCTGGCCGGCCTGCCGGCCATCTCTGGGGCTCGTGAGCTCTACGTGACCGTACCTGGCAATGCCTCGGCCCAGGTTAAGGTAACCGTCATCACCGCGCACGGCACCTACCAGCCAACCGGCGGCAGCGGCATCAGCCTGCTCGGGCATCTCACCAGCGGGATCTCGATTCCCTCGCTAAGCGGGGTTACCGGCACGATCGAGATTTCCGCCAATGTGCCGGTAACAGGGACCCTGGTGATCCCCGGTGGCCCGCAGGGAGCGCCAGGCACGTTCATCGTCGGTGCTCCGGCACTCAACGGGCCAGGTGTCGTGGCGGCGAGCACCGCGGGCCGGCTTGGCGCGACCTACGTCCAACTGGCGGCGCCCGCGACGGCCGCCAGCGTGCGCATAGCCCAGGCGGCGCCTGGATCGCCGCTCGCGGCCACTTCTGGTCAGGTGGTGCACATTCCAGCCAGGTCGGCGATCCAGGTCAGCCTGAGCCTTCCGAAGCGGCTGGCGAAGACTCCCCTGATCGCTTTCGTGGTGACGCCATTGCCGGGATCTGGCCCGGTTTACGCCGGCCGGGCATCGATCATCAGGAACAGCGTGCAGACGATACTGCCCGTGGTGTCCTCGCCTGACCAGATCCAGTTCGCCGATGTGCGCGAGTCGCTGCTCGCGATACTCGGCTCATGAACCTGGCAAGGCTAATCGTCTTCGTAACCAGGGTCGACCGTCGTCGGGTCGATGCCAAGCAGCCTCGCGAACTCCTCGATGACGACGTCAAGCACGAGGTCACTTAGCTCGTCCTCGCCGTCGGCGCGGGCAAGCAGCGGCCTGCGGTACAGCACGATCCTGGCCGGCCTGGCCGGATGATCCTGGTCGCCGGTCTGCGACCAGGCCGGGTCGAGCCTGGCGAGGGGTACCGGATCGTACTCGTCGGCCGGCAGCCCTTCTTCAGGAAAATCGGCGGCAGGAACTTCTTCGACCGCGAACTCGACGCCCGCCAGTTCCGCTTCCCAGCGCGGCTCGAGCTGGGCTACTGCCGCGAGTACCAGTTCGTCGAAGCGCTCAGAGCGGCTGCGATTCAGGGGCGAGCCTGCCGGAGCCAGCGGCCCGCGAAGGCCTCGTCCGTGCCTGTCGCGGCGCCGGATAACCGAGGCCCCAGGATGCCTGCCATCAGCCGGGCGCACGTTACCAGCCTAGCCGCCCGCGCGCGCGGCGGCACGGCACCGGTACTTACCAAGACACGATCGTGCAGAGTGCCCTGGGTGATGGCGTTACCGCCTGGCATACCGGTACCGTCAGCCGTTGTGAGCGAACTACGCGGGCACGTCCTTTGCGGGACGCCCCGGTGCCTGCTACGGCCGTGGTCGCGAGCTGAAATCGGGAACCTAGCCGTGAGCGAGGAGGGTCGTTGAGTTCTCGCCGCTGCTCCCGGCCAGCCTGCAATCGAGATGCGGTATGCACGCTGACCTACGTCTACAGGGACTCGACCGCCGTACTCGGCCCGCTCGCTGCCTACGTCGAGCCGCATTGCTATGACTTGTGCAGCGCGCATGCCGACCGGCTTACCGCGCCGAGAGGCTGGGATATCGTCAGGCTTCCGCTCGGGCCGAGCCAGGAAGCCGCTGCCGACGACCTCGAGGCGCTGGCCAATGCCGTGCGCGAGGCGGCTGCCCCTCGCACGCCCGCCGAGCCAGTCGGGCAGGGCGTCGAGGTGGGAAGGCGCGGCCACCTGCGGGTGCTGAGGTCGGCGCCGCCGGAGCGCGGCCGCTCCTAGCCGTCCGCCTGCGCGTAGCCGTCCGCCTGCGCGCGAAGAGTGGCGGCAGCGGCCGATAGTCTTGGGGACCTGTACTTGATTCGAGCCGGCGAGCGTGCCCGCGCGTGAGCGATCAGGAGAGACAAGCAGAAGTGGCCGACTACGCGAAGATCTTCAAGGCATACGACATTCGTGGCCTGGTGCCTGGCGAACTCGACGAGGGTGTAGCGGAGGCCGTCGGTGCGGCGTTCGCCAGCATGACCGAGGCAGAGTCCGTCGTCGTCGTGCACGACATGCGAGCCTCGTCTGAGCCGCTCGCCGCGGCCTTCGCCCGCGGTGCCGCTGCCGCAGGCGCCAATGTCGTCGATGGCGGGCTTGGCTCTACTGATCTCCTGTACTACGGCAGCGGCAGCCTCGGCGTGCCCGGTGCCATGATCACGGCTAGCCATAACCCGGCGAGGTACAACGGGATCAAGCTGTGCCGCGCGGGAGCCAGGCCGGTCGGCCAGGACACAGGCCTTGCCGCGCTGCGCACGATGGCGAGCGCGGGCGAGCGGGTCAAGGCGGCCGTGCCGGGAGTCGTGACGAGGCAGGACCTGCTTTCCGGCTATGCCAGCTACCTGAAGTCACTTGTCGACTTGTCTGTCATCAGGCCGCTCAAAGTGGCAGTCGACGCGGGGAACGGCATGGCCGGGCTCACCGTGCCCAAGGTATTGCAAGGCCTGCCGATTGAGACCGTGCCGCTCTACTTCGAACTCGACGGCTCGTTCCCCAACCACGAGGCGAACCCGATCGACCCGGCCAACCTGGTCGATTTGCAGGCCGCGGTCCGCGAGTCAGGCGCGGATATCGGACTTGCCTTCGATGGCGACGCAGACCGCTGCTTCGTCGTGGACGAGCGTGGCGCGGTCGTTTCTCCTTCGGTGCTTACCGCACTGATAGCGACGCGCGAACTGGCCCGCGAGCCTGGCGCGGCCATCATCCACAACCTGATCACCTCGAAGGCGGTACCCGAGATCGTGACCGAGCACGGCGGCACGCCTGTGCGCACCAGGGTCGGGCATTCCTTCATCAAGGCGGTCATGTCCGAGCATGGCGCGATCTTCGGCGGCGAGCATTCAGGGCATTTTTACTTCAGGGACTTCTGGTTCGCTGACTCGGGCATGCTCGCCGCGCTGCACGTGCTCGCCGCGCTCGGCGGTCAGGATCTGCCGCTGTCAGAACTGCTCGGCCAGTACTCAAGGTACGTCGCCTCGGGTGAGATCAACAGCGAGGTCAGCGACCAGGCCGCCGCTACGGAGAAGGTCAGGCTGGCCTACTGCGGCCAGGAAGGCGTCACGGCCGACGAGCTTGACGGGCTGACGATCAAGAGCGCGGACTGGTGGCTCAACCTGCGGCCGTCGAACACCGAGCCGCTGCTGCGCCTCAACGTGGAGGCTGACAACGACGCCATCTTGGCTAAAGTGACTGAGGACGTACTGCGAATCGTCCGCGATGGAGACTAGGTGAAGATCGAGGACTGGCTACTAGCGATTCTCGCTTGCCCCAAATGCCACTCGCCGCTGCGGGTAGACGACGAGGCGAGCGAGCTGATCTGCACTGGCGCTGGCTGCGGCCTTGCCTATCCGGTGCGCGACGACATCCCTGTGCTCCTGGTCAGCGAAGCGCGTGATCCCGCGCCGTGATCCCGCTTCGCGGTAAGGGATGAGCTCGAGCACGGCTCAGCCGGCAAGTTCCCCGGCTGGCGGTGGGCATGGCGATAGTCCGCGTGCCGTGCTCGCGGCGCTCGCCGCGAACCTGGGCATAGCGGCGACTAAGTTCGCTGCGTTCGCGATCACCGGCTCAGCCTCGATGCTCGCCGAGTCAGTCCACTCCGTCGCCGACTCGGCCAACCAGGTTCTCCTGCTGGTCGGGCGGACTCGGTCGCGAAGAGAAGAAACCGACGAGCATCCGTTCGGTTTCGGCGCAGAGCGCTACGTGTACGCGTTCATCGTCGCCGTCGTGCTCTTCGTGGTCGGGGCGATCTTCTCCGTCTACGAGGGCATCAGCCGGATCAGGCATCCTGAGCAGGTCGTATCTCCGGTCGTGGCCTTCAGCGTGCTTGGCATCGCGATCGGCCTCGAGGCGTTCTCGTTCCGCACCGCGATCAGTGAGTCTGGCCGCAGCAGGGGATCGGCGACCTGGCGCGCGTTCATCAGGCACGCAAAGGCACCTGAGCTGCCCGTAGTACTGCTCGAGGACTTCGCGGCCCTCATCGGCCTCGGTTTCGCGCTGATCGCGCTGATCTTGACCGCGGTCACAGGCAACCCGAGGTGGGATGGCGCCGGGTCGCTGGCCATCGGGTTGCTGCTCGGCTGCGTCGCGATCGTGCTCGCGACCGAGATGAAAAGCTTGCTGGTGGGTGAATCGGCGGCACCGCAGGTGCAGCGCGCGATTGTGGCCGCGCTCGAAGCCGATGCAGGCATCGAGCGGGTGATCCACCTTCGGACCCTGCACGTGGGTCCTGAGTCGCTGCTCGTGGTCGCTAAGATCGCGGTGAGTCCCGGTCAGGACGCACGGGGTATCGCCTGCGCCATCGACGACGCCGAGCGAAGGATCAGGGCGGCGGTGCCGATCGCCGGGCTGATCTTCCTCGAGCCCGACCTGTACGCCGAAGCCAGGCTCGACCCCGGTGATCCGGCCGTCCGGGCGGCGCGGCTCGGCCGCGAGGACGCCCCGCCAGGGCAGGACGCCCCAGCCGGGCAGTAAGACGCCAGCCCTGCCAGCCCTGCCAGCTCAGCCGGTGCCGAGGAAACGAGCGGCGCGCTCTTTCTCGAAGTCCATGGCCATCGCCGGAATCGGCCTGATCTGCCCGATCCTACGGCCGAGTTCGGCCACCTCGGCCCGCGCCACCGGATCGGCGAGCACCCGCAGGCCGAAGGCCAGGGCGGCCGGGCTGACGTCGTAGCGCCGCTCGATCGCGATGCCGAGTGCGACCGCGTCGAGGTCGGCACCGCCGAACTGCCGGTGCCCGGCGACGACGCACTGAACCTGAGGAAGGAGGTTGAGCGATTCCCGGTATCTGAGCATCCGGGCGGAAATTCCAAGGCGCTGAGCGGCCTCCGTGATGCGCATGACGCTAATTTAACAAATCTACGTCAAGAAACCACTCTGCAGGGTGCGCGGGACAGGTCGGTCCCGTAGCGTTTGGCTGACAGCCCAGCCATGCCAGATGAGGAGCGCAGCATGTCAGCGGAGCAGTTTCCGTTCAAGGTCGCGGATCTATCGCTCGCCGAGTTCGGCCGTAAGGAAATACGGCTGGCCGAGCATGAAATGCCGGGCCTGATGGCGGTGCGCGAGGAGTACGGCCGTACCAAGCCGCTGGCCGGCGCCCGGATCACCGGCTCGCTGCACATGACGATACAGACCGCGGTGCTGATCGAGACGCTCGTCGCGCTTGGCGCGCAGGTCAGGTGGGCGAGTTGCAACATCTTCTCCACCCAGGACCACGCCGCCGCCGCGGTCGCGGTCGGGCCTGATGGCACGCCGGAGGATCCGCGCGGCATCCCCGTGTTCGCCTGGAAAGGCGAGACGCTGCCAGAGTACTGGTGGTGCACCGAGCAGGCATTGACCTGGCCAGGCCAGGACGGCCCGAACATGCTCCTCGACGACGGCGGCGACGCCACGCTGCTGGTCCACAAGGGCGCCGATTACGAGGCGGCTGGCCAGGTTCCTGAGGACGCCGACGACGACCCGGAGGAGTGGACGGTCATACTCGGCGTGCTGCGGGCCAGCCTGGCGGCCGACCCGGCGAGATGGACGAGTGCGGCCAAGGAGATCCGCGGCGTCACCGAGGAAACCACGACGGGCGTGCACCGGCTCTATGAGATGTTCAGGGCGGGCACGCTGCGGTTCCCTGCCATCAACGTGAACGACTCTGTCACCAAGTCCAAGTTCGACAACAAGTACGGCTGCCGTCACTCCCTGATCGACGGCATCAACCGTGCCACGGACACCCTGATCGGCGGCAAGGTCGCCGTCGTCTGCGGTTACGGCGATGTCGGCAAGGGCTGCGCCGAGTCGCTGCGCGGTCAGGGCGCACGGGTAATCATCACCGAGATCGACCCGATCTGCGCCTTGCAGGCGGCAATGGACGGCTTCCAGGTCGCCACCCTCGACGACGTCGTCGAGACGGCCGACATCTTCGTGACGGCAACAGGAAATCTCCGCATCATCACCGCCGAGCACATGAGCAGAATGAAGCACCAGGCGATCGTCGGAAACATCGGCCATTTCGACAACGAAATCGACATGGCTGGCCTGGCCAGGCTGCCTGGTGTCCGACGGGTGAACATCAAGCCGCAGGTGGACGAGTGGGTCATCCCCGGCGGCCCGCACGGGCGGATGGCAGCAGAAACCGACGAAGGCGGCCACTCGGTCATCGTGCTGTCCGAGGGCCGGCTGCTCAACCTCGGCAACGCTACCGGCCACCCGAGCTTCGTGATGTCCTCGAGCTTCACCAACCAGGTGCTCGCGCAGATCGAGTTGTTTACCAAGACACAGGAATATCCGCTTGGCGTCTACGTGCTGCCCAAGGTGCTCGACGAGCGAGTCGCCAGGTTGCACCTGGCCGCTCTCGGCGTCCACCTCACTGAATTGAACAAGGAGCAGGCCGATTACATCGGCGTGCCAGTCGAGGGCCCTTACAAGCCTGACCACTACCGCTACTGAGGATCGTGCCAGTGCTTGGCGAGGCGCGCGTCGCCTGGGCCGAACGAGCCATGCCCGTGCTCGGGCTGCTGCGCAGGGAATTCGGCGCCAGCCGGCCGTTCGCGGGGCGCACCATCGCGGCCTGCCTGCACATCACCGCGGAAACCGCGGTGCTTGTCGGCGTGCTTACCGAGGGCGGGGGCGAGGTGCACCTGGCCGCCTCGAACCCGCTGTCCACCCAGGACGATATCGCGGCGATGCTGGCTGGCCAGCCCGGAGTCTTCGTGTACGCGAAGGCGGGCGTAGATCGCGATACCTACTACGCGCACCTGAACCGTGCCCTGGACTCCGTGCCCGACCTGGTCATAGACGATGGCTGTGACCTGGTGCACACGTTGCATTCCCAGCGCCAGGAGCTGCTGGCGAGCGTGGCGGGCGGTTGTGAGTCGACGGCTACCGGGGTGGCGCGGCTGCGCCTGATGGCCGCCTCGGGCACGCTGGCCTTTCCCGTGCTCGCGGCCGACGGGTCGGTGACGAGGCGGATGTTCGACAACGGGCACGGCACCGGCCAGTCGGTCATAGACGGCTTGCTGCGTGCCACCAACCTGCTCCTGGCAGGGAAGACAGTGGTGGTCGCGGGGTACGGCTCGTGCGGGGCGAGCATCGCCGACCGGGCGGCCGGACTCGGCGCTGCGGTCATCGTGACCGAGGTTGATCCGGTCAGGGCACTCGACGCGCTGATGCGCGGATACCGGGTACTCCCGATGGCCGCCGCGGCGCCGCTCGGTGAGGTGTTCATCACCGCTACCGGTTCCCGCGACGTGATCGGCGCCCAGCATTTCTGGCTGATGCGAGACGGCGCGGTGCTGGCCAACGCCGGCCATTTCGATGTAGAGATCGACGTGCGCGGCCTGGCCGCTGCCTCGGTCAAGGTCAATCACGGGGTAAGGCCGCACTCTGACGAGTATGTGCTTGCCAGCGGGACCAGGCTGGTCTTGCTCGCCGAAGGCAGGGTGGTCAACCTGATCGCGGCCGAGGGTAACCCGGCCGCGGTCATGGACCTGTCCTTCGCGGCTCAGGCCCTCGCACTGGCCTGGCTGGCCGGCGGGGCAGACCTGCCCGCAGGGGTGCACCCGATACCCGCCACGATCGACGTCAGCGTGGCCGCGCACGCCCTCGCCGCCCAGGGCGTCGGCATTGACGCGCTGACCGCCGCCCAGCGCGAGTACCTCGCATCCTGGCGCCAGGGCAGCTAGCCGGGCGCCACTATTTTCCGCACTCGCCTGCTAATGGCACCCTAGAGTCATGACGACCGAGCGCACCGTCCAGCCAATGCCGCCAGGGCTCCGTGTGCCGGCCAATCGGATCAGCCGTCGTGCGATTAGCTACTGGACGGCCAGGGCGGCTCTCGGCGGCGCATTTGTCGTGCTCGTCGAGGCTGCTATCGCGGTCGCCGGCGGATTTTCCGCCGCAATGGGCTACCTGATTGCCTGCACCTTCGCCGCCGTGGCCGCGCACGCGGTGATCATGCCGCGCTGGCGCTACCGCGTGCACCGCTGGGAGGTCACCGACCAGGCCCTGTACACCAGGTCGGGCTGGTTCTCCGTGCACTGGCAGATCGCGCCGATTAGCCGCATCCAGACCATCGACAGTCATCGGTCCGTCGGCGAGCGGATTTTCGGCCTCGCCAACGTCACCGCGACGACGGCCTCGGCCGCCGGACCTGTCCGGATCCACGGCCTTGACCGTGAACTGGCCGACATGCTGCTCGATCAGCTAGCCGTGGCCACCGGGCAGTCAGCCGGGGACGCTACGTGACCGGCCTGGCCGCCGGGCTCGGCGACGCGGGCGCCGAGTGGCTGCGGCTGAGTCCGCGCAGCCTCATCGTGCGGCCGCTGACCGACCTGTCCAGGTTGCTTCCGCTGGTGGCCGCCCTGCTGATCCTGCATTCCCGGATCGGCAGCTACGTGACCTGGAGCGTGCTCGCCGCCGTGGCGGCGGTGGTGCCCGGCATGCTGCACTGGATCACGACCAGGTACAAGATCACCGACGAGCGGGTGTACCTGCGCCATGGCGTGTTCAACCAGAAGGTGCTCTCTGTTGCCAGGGACAGGATCAGGACGGTCGACGTGACCGCGCACCTGCTTTACCGGTTGCTCGGCGTCTGCCACGTCACCATCGGCACCGGCCGCAATGACCTCAGGTCGGGTCATCTCGACCTTGACGGGATGACCAGGACCGACGCCGAGTCGCTGCGGCTCATGCTGCTTCCCGCGACGGCCGGCACGGCAGCGCGGCCCGCCGCGGGTGGTCAGGGCGCGGCCGCCGCGAGTTCGGCTGGCGCGGAATATGCCAGGCTGCGGCTGAGCTGGCTCAGGTTCGCGCCGCTGACCATGACCGGCCTGGTCGTGCTCGGAGTGCTGTTCGGCTTCGTGCTTCAGCTAAGCAACGCGACCGACATTAACCTGGCCAAGACCGGGCCGGTCAGATACCTGGTGCGCGAATTCGCCTCGTTCAGCATCGTCGAGCGCGTCGGCGTTAGCGCACCGCTGGCGATGGCCGGCTATGTGCTGATCGCGCTGATCGGCTACACGGCGGTCTACTGGAACTTCCGCGTTGCCGGGTACGGCGCCGATACCGTCCGGGTGACCAGGGGCCTGCTCTCGCTGCGGGTGACGGCGATCTCGCTGAGCAGGCTGCGCGGCATCGAGATCAGCGAACCGCTGCTGCTGCGCGCGGCCGGGGGTGCGAAGTGCATCGCCATCACGACCGGCCTGCGGGTCGGGAAGGGCGCCGAGCACGAAGGCTCGGTGCTGCTGCCGCCCGCGCCGCGTCAGGTGGCGCACCGTGTCGCCTCCGAGCTGCTCGGAGTGCCAGGGGAACTTGCTCGCGGGCCATTGCGGCGGCACGGCCAGGCAGCGCTGCGCCGCCGCTACATCCGCGCCCTCACCGCTGCCTGCCTGCTCATCGCGGCCATCGAAGCCGCAGCCTGGATCAGGCACGGACCCGCCTGGGTGCGGGCGGGATCGCTGCTGCTGATTCCGGCCGCCGTGCTCATCGCGGCCGACAGGTACCGCAACCTCGGGCATCGCCTGGCAGGCGGCTGGCTGGTGACAATGACTGGCAGCTTCACGCGGCGTCGCAGCATCGTAGGCACCGACGCGATCATCGGCTGGCGCATCAGGCAGACGTGGTTCCAGCGCAGGCTCGGGCTGATGACGCTGACCGCGACGACGGCGGCCGGCCATCAGCGTTACTCGCTGCGCGACGTCCCGGTCGACGTCGGCCTGGCTGTGGCCGCGGCGGCTACCAGTGACCTGATCAAGCCCTTCGAACTTCAGCCGGACGCCAAGCCGGCTACCAAGGCTTAGCGAACCCGTAGTCCTCCGGAGGTTGGGCGGGCTCTTCCCCGCCTGCCCGCTGCGGCCCGGCCGGCATCTCGGTGCTGGCTATCTCGGTGACCGGTGCGTAGACAGTGTGACCAGGGCCGTAGTTCGGCGCGGCCTGCGGTGCGGCGGCGAGCTTGGCCAGGTCGCGGGTGCGGCGGATGGTGAGGATGGCGCCGAGGTAGATGTCCGCCGGTATGGCTGCGGGCGGCGGCGGGCTGACATGGGCGAAGACCTCGCTGGTGAGCGCCATGCCGATGCCCAGCCTGGCTTCCTTGCGCAGTTGCGGGTACCGGCGCAGGTAGCTGCTTGCGGCGGCGGCGGTGTGCTCGGGCAGCCTGGAAAGCTCCACGTGGTGTGCCCAGTCGAGCAGCGGCGGCGGTATGTAAGTGTAGAGGGCAGGCAGTTCAGGCCGCCGCGGTGTGCGCTCTTGCACGACGAAAGTGCCCGCGAACAGGTCGCCTAGTCGCTTGCCCTTGGCCGAGACCATCGAGGAGGTCAGGCCGATCGGCATGCCGATCAGCGAAATGGGCGGCCAGATCTCGATGAAAGTCCCGGCCAGCGCACGGATCAGGGCTTGCCTGAATCGCTCGGGGCCGCCGTCGTCGCTCACCACCCTGATGCCCAGGGCCAGCTTGCCGAGAGTTCTGCCGCGGCTCAGCGTCTCGAAGGTCACCGGGTAGGCGATGATGATCAGGACGTAGCTGACGATCGAAAGCGCGGCGGCCGACGCCGGGTTGAGGTGCCCCGCAGCCTGGGTGAGGGAGCCACCGACAAAGAAGATCGCGATCAACTCGACGGCAATGTCGATCATCTCGGCCAGGATGCGAACCGGAAATCTTGCCACCGCCAGGTCAAGTACCACAGCTTCGCCGGTCACTACCTCGGCCACGCCGGTACCTCCGCCAGTGGTTGTCAAGCTTCGAGCCTGGCCAAGGATATCCACTCACCCGCGCTGTAGTCTCCAGGCGTGGACGTAGACGTGTTCGCGGCCGAACACCGCGACGCCTGGGCCAGGCTCGACCGGCTGGTCAGCCGCCGTAGCCACCTGACAGGCGCCGAAGTCGACGAGCTAGTCGCCCTCTACCAGGCCACGGCCGCCCAGCTTGCCGCCGTCCAGGCGGCCAGCCTCGACCCCGCGCTTGCCGCGGCGCTTTCCGCCAGGCTGGCGCGGGCCAGGGCGGTCGTGACCGGAGCCCAGCCGTCCTCGTTCGGTGCCATCGCCAGGTTCTTGACGATCTCCTTTCCCGCCGCGGCCTACCGCGCCCGCTGGTGGTGGCTTGGCAGCGCGGCAGGGACGATCCTGGTCGCCGTGCTGATCGGCCGCGAGGTCGCTACCTCGCCCGCGCTCCAGGCCGCGCTGCTTCCCGGCGCCGGCGCCAGGAAGCTGGTAACGCACGAGTTCAGGCACTACTACTCGACGTACAGCGCCCAGTCGTTCGCGGCTCAGGTCTGGACCCACAACGCCTTGCTGGCCGCGGAATCGGTCACGTTCGGGCTGCTGCTCGGCATTCCAGTGCTCTACTTCCTGTTCGCGAACGCGCAGAATATCGGCGTCGACGCTGGGCTGCTGACTGGTTACGGACGGTCAGGTGAGTTCTGGACCCTGGTGCTGCCGCACGGCATGCTCGAGCTGACCGCGGTGTTCCTGGCTGCGGGCGCCGGGCTGCGGCTCGGCTGGGCTGTCGTCGATCCTGGACCGCGCAGCAGGGCAGCGGCCATCGGCGCCGAGGGCCGTGCCATGTTCACGGTCGCCATCGGCCTGGTCTTCGTGCTGGCGGTCTCCGGCCTGCTCGAGGCCTTCCTGACTCCTTCGCCGCTGCCCGCCTGGGCCAGGATCGGCATCGGCGGCGTGGTGGAAGCGGCCTTCCTTGGCTATGTCATCCTCTTCGGACGCCGGGCGGTCATGACCGGGGAAACCGGTGACATCGCGGAAGCCCCTGACACCTTGCCTGTGACCGGCTGAGGTGCCTGACGCGCCGCTCACAGGCGGCCGGCGGCTTTCATGGTGAGATAGGCGTCGGCCAGGGCGGGGGGCAGTTCCTGCGGCGTAGCGTCGACGACGTCCACATTGTGCCGCTTGAGCAGCGCGCTGACCTCGGCTCGCGCGCCTTGCGCGCGGATCGCCGCGGCGGCGTCGAATATGGCCGCCACGCTGCCGCGGCCGGCGGCCATCTCGGCGAGCCTCGGATCGGCGACCGCCGCGATCAGCACGTGATGCCTGCCTGTCAGGGACCGCAGGTTCGGCAGCAGGCCGTGCTCGATAGAGGCCGGGTTGAGGTCGGTCATGAGCACCACCAGGCATCGCTGCCTGGCGATGCTAAGCGCCGTGGCGGTCACCAAGGTCAGGTCTGGTTCGGTCAGCTCTGGTTCGAGCAGCGCGAGCTCGCTGGTGATGGCGGCGAGCACGGTGTTGCGTCCCTCGCCGGTGACCATGGCTCTGATCCTGCGGTCGGCCGCGATCAGGTCGACGTGATCGCCTGCCTGCACCGCGAGCGCGGCAAGCAGCAGCGCGGCGTCCATGGACGCGTCCAGCCTGGTGATACCGCCGATCCGGCCAGCGGACCCGCGGCCGGTGTCGAGGACGATCAGGACACGGCGGTTGCGCTCTGGCCGCCAGGTCCGCACCAGGACGTCACCGCGGCGCGCCGACGAGCGCCAGTCGATGGACCTGACGTCGTCGCCGAGCACATAGGGACGCAGCGAGTCGAACTCGCTGCCCTGGCCGCGGATCAGCGACCGGTACTGGCCGTCCAGCTCACGCAGCCTGGAGAGCTTGGCGGGCAGGTGCTTGCGGGAAAGGAAAGGCGGCAGCACTCGCACCGTCCATGGCGCGGTCAGGTTACGCTGCCTCCCCGCCAGCCCGAGCGGCCCGAGCGAGCGGAGGGTCACGTACCCGGCGGTGACGTCGCCGCGCCGTGCCGGGGTGAGCGTGGTCGTCAGCGTGACGCTCAGGCCTGCGGGCACCGAGGTGAAGCTGCGAGCCGGCGCGGCGCCCGCGCTTGGCCGCCAGCCGTCCCTGACCTGCGCTCTCAGCCTGCGCCTGCCCAGGTTGGCGATGGCCAGGCTGATCGTGCCGGTTTCGCCAAGACGCACCTTGGCGTCACCTGACCTGGTCGCCGTGACTCGCCTCGGGCTGGCCGCCAGCGTCAGGTCGGCGACGACGAGGGCCGCGAGCACGATCCCGCAGGCCAGGACCGCCAGCGGCGTGCCGAAAATCGCCACCGCGATGGCGGCGGCAGCGGCGGCTAGCGCGGCACGGCCGGTGAGGATCATCGCGGCACAGGGACCGTCGCGAGCAGGCCGGCCAGTACCCCGTCGGAGGTCGCTCCGTCAAGCTCGGCCTGCGGACGCAGTTGTACCCGGTGCCGCAGGGTCGGGCTGGCCAGGGACTTGACGTCATCAGGGGTCACGTAGTCGCGGCCGGAGAGCCACGCCCACGCCCGGCTTGTCGCCATCAGTGCCGTCGCGCCCCGCGGCGAGACGCCGAGCCGCAGCGAAGGCGAGGTCCTTGTCGCGCGGCAAAGGTCGACGATATAGCCGGTCACCTCAGGCGATACCAGCACCTTGCGGGCTTCGTCCCTGGCTTGCGCGAGGTCGGCCGGCGCGGCGGCCGGCCTGATCCCGGCCGCGCGCAGGTCGCGCGGGTCGAAGCCGGCCGCGTGCCGGCGAAGGATCGCGATCTCGTCGGCACGTTCAGGCAGCGGCACGGTCAGCGTGAGCATGAACCGGTCTAGCTGGGCCTCGGGCAGCGGATACGTGCCCTCGTACTCGACCGGGTTCTGGGTGGCGGCGACGCAGAAGGGGACGGGCAGCGGGTGCGGCTGGCCGTCCACGGACACCTGCCGTTCCTCCATCGCCTCGAGCAGTGCCGCTTGCGTCTTCGGCGGTGTCCTGTTGATCTCGTCGGCCAGCAGCAGGTTGGTGAACACCGGCCCGGCCCTGAACTCGAAGGCCGCCGTCCTCGCGTCGTAGATCAGCGATCCGGTCACGTCGCCTGGCATCAGGTCAGGGGTGAACTGCAACCGCTTGCCGTCAAGCGAGAGCGCTCCGGCGAGCGCGCGGATCAGCAGTGTCTTGGCGACTCCAGGTACGCCTTCAAGCAGCACATGCCCGCCGCAGATCAGCGCGATGAGCAGGCCGGTGACTACCGGGTCCTGCCCGACGACGGCCTTGGCCACCTCCTGCCTGACCGCGGCCAGGGCGGCCCGCGGTCCGGCAGCCGCAGGTCCGGCGTCCTTCGGCCCGTCAGGCTGGCATGCGTCTTCGGCGATCACCGTGAACGTACCTCTCTTTCCAGTTCATCAAGCTCATCAGCCAGCTTGACCAGTTCGAGGTCGCTGGCAGGATGCGGCCCGTAGCCGATCGCCGTGACGTCAGCGGCCGGCCGCGCCGACCGGCTGGCCAGCGCGTCGGTGACGGCCTCAGGCGAGGCGTCAGGCGGCAGGCCGAGCGCGGGCCTGACCCGGCCGAGCATCGCCTGGCGCAGCGCCGCTGCCGCCCTGTCCCTTGACCGCCGTGCCTGGTAGAGCCTGGCGTGGCCTTCGACAGTCTCAGACGCCCGCACGACAAGCGGCAGCCGCTCGGCGATCAGCGGCCCGAACCTGCGTGACCGCCAGATCACTGCCACCGCGAGCGCGATGCCTAGCTGCAGGACCACCAGCCAGGCGGCTGCGGGAACCAGAGCGGGCGCGGATTGTCCTGGAAGACGAGGCGGCAGGGCGGCGGCGACGACTGGCTGAGGAGTGAGCCAGACGATCCGGCGGTGTGAGCTCAGCAGGTTGAGCGCGAGCGCCGCGTTGCCTTCTTCGCCCAGATAGGCGTTGGCCATCGGCAGGCCGGCGCCAACTATGGTCAGGCCGCGCCCGGCCGCCAGGTACCTGACCACGGTCGGATGGCCGCCGACCGGGTAACAGCCGGTCGCGCCGTCGGGCACGAGGTAACTGGTAAGGCCAGCCAGGGCAGGTCCGGCCAGCCTGGCTCCCGCCAGCGCGCACGAGGGGGAAACTTCGAGGGAAATCGGCAGGCTGGCCTGCGCCACCCGCACCTGCGGAGCGAGATCGCGCAGTGCGGCGGCCCCTGGCTGGACGAGGACAAGGCCGGCATCGGCCGTGGCGAGCTGCCTGCGCTGCCCGGCGGTCAGCAGGTCAGGGCTGGTGATGATCAAGGTTACGCCGGCCCGTCCGGCCGCAGGCCCGGCGTCGGCCAGCGCGCTTGCCGCAGTGTACGCATCGGTGATCTGGAATCCGCGCTGGCGCAGGATCGCAGCTAGCGCCTTGGCGCCGCCTGGCCCGGCGCTCTCCGGGTCGAGGTAGTCGTTGGACTTCGGCTGCGCCGAGAACAGGAGCACGCTCAGCACGGCCCCGAGCACCACGACCACCAGCAGCGCCAGCGGTACCCAGCTTCGGCGCCAGGCGCGGGTCAGTCCAGAGCTCGCGGTCATGCCCGCAAGGCCTGGCGCCGTCATCGCGGGACCGCCGACCGGCCAGGTGCCGTGCCGCTGGCCTGCGCCGCGGCCCGTGCGGTTGCCCCCCTGACCGTCCTGACCTGCGCGTCTACCCGAATGACCAGCTCATATCCCGCCGCCGTGCCAGCCCGGCCGCCGTACCGCACGTCGTCGAAGAGCCTGGCTGCGCTGCGAAGGCCGCCCGCCAGGGCGGGCAGTTCCGCTCCTGCCTCGGCCGCGACTTCGTTGGCAGTTCGCCCGGCCTTCTGCATCAGGACCCCGCGCTCGGTCAGCTCGGCAGCTACCGCGCGTACTCCTTCGACGATCGCCCCGCTGAAGTCGCCGGCCTCGGCCAGCCGCGCCGCCTGCACCCGGTACCCGGCGGCTGTCTGCTGCTTTCCGCCGAGCACTCCGCCGCCGGCGCGGCCGCGGCGCCCGGCGCGCGGCGCGGCCGCAGCCAAGACGACCACGACAAGCAGCAGGATGAGGACGGCGAGCACGATCAGCACAGCCTGGCCGGCGCCAGAGCCGGCCAGGCCGCGGAAGATAACTTCGAGCGCACGCTCCCACAACGGCAACCTGGCTAGCTGGCTGAGTTCGTGCCTGGCCAGTCGTTGCGCGGGCAGGCGTCCGATCAGCGGGCCAGCGCCGGTCATGCCGCCGGCCAGTGCCCTGGCGGAGGAGCGGCGGGCGGCGACGGCACCGTGGCCGCAAATTCGGTGCCCGGCTGCCCCGCCGCCCAGGACGGCAGGCGCAGCATCAGGTCAAGGCCCTCCCTGCGCATCCGGGCGTCGGTATACAGCAGGCAGATGAACGCCAGCCAGATCGGAGCGACAAGGGTGAGGAGGGCCAGCGTGACGACGATGATCGTGACCAGCCAGAGCAAGCCCGGATTGGCTGGCAGCTTGCCATGTGCCCGCAGCAGGGTAATCCCGAGCCCGGTGACGACGGATACGAAAAGGGCAGCGATGACGAGCAGCACCGTGACCACGATGACCATCAGGAGGAACCTGCCGAGGAAGCGCCAGTAGCTGCCGTAGACCAGCCGCCAGGACCTGCCGATTGCGGCGAACGGGTTCCGCCGTTCAAGCACCACAACGGGAAAGGTGAGGCTGAGCATCACGCCGAGCCAGATCCAGGCCGGCAGCGAAAGCAGGATGCCGAACCCGGATAGCGCCAGCAACGGAACTGCCCAGACGAGGGCGATGATCACCGAGCAGGTGAGCCAGGCGAGCAGGATCCACCCGGTGCGCCCGCGCCGCAGCGCGGTGCGGGCGCAGATCCTGCGGCCGAACATTCCCTCGCCGAGCGCGGTGATCACCCCGCCAGACACAGCCACGATCGCGCTGTCGAGCACGAAGCTGGCCAGGTTGCTGGTAACGGTCGCTGAGGTGGTGCCGCGGGTGGCAACGACCACGATGATGGCCAGCACCGCGCCGGCTACGGTGCCGGCTGCGGTCAGCCCGATCGTGGCGGTCGGGTTCTGCCTGACCAGGGTGAAAGCAGCGGACAATAGCTCGCCGGTGCCGAACGGGCGCAACTGGACCGGGGATCGCGCAAGCGGGTACCCTTGGCCGGCGCCCGGTATGTTGGTCATTGTCCTCTCCTGCAAGTGACCATCGCCCTGGCCGGGTCGTCCACCCGGCGTCAGGCGACCATCGCCCATACTTGCACAAAGCACAGATCCCCGGAGCCGTGACACTGGCTGGCCAGAAGGCAGACACTGCGAACATGACCGCTGCCGTATTCCGCTGGGTTGACCCGCCCGCAGGGCCCGCCATCGAGTTGCTAGACCAGACCAGGCTGCCTCGGGCTGAGGTGGTAGTGACCTGCGCCGACGTGCCCTCGCTGATCGACGCGATTGCGCGCCTCGCAGTGCGCGGTGCCCCGTTGCTTGGCATCGCGGGCGCTTTCGGCGTCGCGCTGGCGGCGGCCAGGGGCGACGACGTGGCAGCGGCCGCCGAGGCGATCAGCGCGGCCAGGCCGACCGCGGTCAACCTGGCCTGGGGCGCAGGGCTGGCACTCGATGCTTACCTGCGGGCGCGGCCGGCCGGTGATTTTCTGGCGGCAGGGAAAAGGCCTTACGAAGCTGCACTTGAGCAGGCGCGGGCCATCGCGGACGCGGATCGGCTGGCCTGCAGGCAAATGGCCGGCCACGGGCTCGCGCTGGTGCCAGAAGGCGCCAGGATCTTGACCCACTGCAATACCGGTGCCCTGGTCACAGCCGGGGAGGGAACCGCGTTCGGGCTTGTCATGGCCGCGCACCGGGCCGGGCGGCTGGCGATGCTCTGGATCGACGAGACCAGGCCGTTGCTGCAGGGCGCCAGGCTGACCGCCTACGAGGCGAGCCTGGCGGGCCTGCCGCACCGGGTGCTTGCCGACTGCGCGGCCGCCTCGCTGATGGCGGCGGGACAGGTAGACCTGGTCGCGGTCGGCGCCGACCGGATCGCCGCGGACGGCAGCGTCGCCAACAAGATCGGCACCTATTCGCTGGCAGTGCTTGCCAGGCATCATCGGGTGCCGTTCCTGGTTGTCGCGCCGATGTCCACGGTGGATTTCTGCACCAAGGACGGACGGTCGATCGTGATCGAAGAACGGGCGCCCGACGAGGTCACGTCGCTGGCCGGACAGCCGATAGCCCCGGCGGGAAGCGGCGCCTATAATCCGGCATTCGACGTGACACCGCCAGAGCTCGTGACGGCGATCGTCACGGAACGTGGCGTCGCGCATCCTGTCACACCAGGTAGTCTGCGTGTTCTGGGTGCGGATGCGTAGCAGTGCTGGTCTCTGCGTAGCAGTGCTGGCCTCTGCGTAGCAGTGCTGGCCTCTGCATAGCAGTGCTGGTCTCCGTACCGCCGTTTCCATGGAACGATGGGGATTATGAAAGGTCGCGTGCTAGTCGTCGACGATGACGCAGCCCTTGCCGAGATGCTAGGGATCGTCTTGCGCGGCGAAGGTTTCGAGCCGACGTTCGTCGCCGACGGCGACCGGGCGCTTGAGGCGTTCAGGGAGACAAAACCTGACTTGATCCTCCTGGATCTGATGCTGCCGGGAATCGACGGTATCGATGTCTGCCGTCAGATCAGGGCTGAGTCGGGCGTTCCGATCGTGATGCTCACCGCTAAGAGCGACACGGTCGACGTAGTGCTCGGGCTCGAGTCAGGGGCGGACGACTACATCGTCAAGCCGTTCCAGGCCAAGGTGCTCGTCGCGCGGGTCAGGGCGCGGCTGCGCCGTACCGATGATCCGGCTCCGGAGATGCTCTCGATCGGCGATGTCACGATCGACGTGGCCGGCCATTCGGTGAAGCGCGACGGCGAGCCGATCAGCCTGACTCCGCTCGAGTTCGATCTTTTGGTCGCCCTGGCACGCAAGCCGCGCCAGGTGTTCACCAGGGAAGTGCTGCTCGAGCAGGTGTGGGGTTACCGGCACGCGGCCGACACGCGCCTGGTCAATGTGCACGTGCAGCGGCTGCGGGCCAAGATCGAGCGCGACCCTGAGCGACCTGACATCGTGGTGACCGTGCGCGGCGTCGGCTATAAGGCCGGGCCTGGCTGAGTAACTTGTCCGCCAGGCTCGCGCGGCGGCTGTTCATGTGGAGAGTACCGTGACAGGCACAGCGGCCCATCGGTCAGACCGCCGGGGCGGCGCGCCTGGCTGGTGGCAGCTGGCCAGGTCAGCCGGGCAGGTACCTGGCCAGGTCTCCGCCTGGCTCGAGCGGGCCAGGTGGCGCTGGGGCAGTTCGCTGCGGCTTCGCGTGGTCAGCACCACGCTCGTGGCTTCGGCGATCGTGGTATCGCTGCTCGGCTTCTTCCTGATGCAGGAGATCACCGCGAATCTGCTGAGGCACGAAGAACAGTCAGCCGCCACTCAGGTCGCTGACGGACTGGAGTTCGCGAAGTCACAGCCGAACGTCTCCGCCTTGCCTGGTGCTTCGGCCAAGCAGTTCATGACGGGCCTGGTTACCAGCCTTCAGCCGAGCGGCGAGAGTCCTTCTGACGAGTACGGCATCGCCGTGGGCGTGGACCACCCGGTCCCGCCGGACTACTGGAAATTCGCCGTTCAGAGCCTGCCGTGGACTTACCTTCCGCAAAAGGTGCAAGAAGAGGTTGCCGCGCACCGGCGGGACAGCATGCAAAGCGGTAACTTCAGCATCAGCGTTTACGCCCGGATGCCTTACCCGAACGCTAACAGCCAGGAAACCTCCGGCCTGCTATTCGCGGCGCCATTCGGCAGCGAGTACACGCTTTACTACTTCTTCCCGCTGACTCAGTTTCAGTCCGAGCTCAGCGTGATCCTGCGCGGCCTGGCGGCGGCTGGCGTGGCGCTGGTTTTCCTGCTGGCCTGGATTGCCTGGCTGCTGACCCGCTGGGTCGTCATACCCGTGGCCAGGGCCGCCCGTGGCGCCCAGTTGCTCGCGACTGGCAAGCTTGACGAGCGCCTCGACGTGCGCGGCAACGACGAGGTCGCGGCGCTCGCTGGCTCGTTCAACGAGATGGCGGCGAGCCTGCAGCAAAAGATGCGCGAGCTCCAGGATCTCTCGCAGGTGCAGCGCCAGTTCGTCTCCGATGTCAGCCATGAACTCAGGACCCCGCTGACTACCATCAGGATGGCCGCCGACCTGCTCTTCGAGTCAAGAGAAGATCTTGACCCGCAGGCGAAGCGGTCGGCGGAACTGCTGCACGGCCAGCTCGGCCGGTTCGAGTCGCTGCTGGTCGACCTGCTCGAGATCAGCAGGTACGACGCCAACGTGGCCACGCTCGACGCGGAGCTTGTCGACGTGTGCGACCTGGTGCGTAACTCCGCCGATGTGGCTCAGCAACTCGCCGAGCGGCGAGGGGCGAGGATCGAGTTCCGGTTGCCTGCCGAGCCGTGCGTGGCCGAGGTCGACCGCAGGCGGGTGGCGAGAATCCTGCGGAACCTGCTGGTCAACGCGGTAGAGCACGGGGAAGGCAGGGATGTGGTGGTCAGTTCCGCGGCCGATCGCGGCGCGGTCGCCATCACCGTGCGCGACTACGGTGTCGGCCTTGCTCCCGGTGAGGAGATCTTGGTTTTCGACCGGTTCTGGCGCGCCGACCCGGCACGGGCGCGGACCACTGGCGGCACCGGGCTCGGGCTGGCGATCGCGCTCGAGGACGCGCGGCTGCACGGCGGCTGGCTTGAGGCATGGGGCCTGCCGGGGCAGGGCTCGGTGTTCAGGCTGACATTGCCCAGGATCGTGGGCGCGGAGATCGCGGGGTCGCCCCTGCCGCTGCGGCCGGACCTGACCGAGCTGGACAGCCTGCACCGGCGCGGGGACGTGGCGAGAGACGAGTTTCCGCTCGGGCAGACCGCGGAGCAGCGGTGAAGGGGCGCGGCCTGGCCCTGCTCGCTGGCGCGGCCGCGACCGCGCTGCTCAGCGGCTGCGTTTCCCTGCCCGTGACCGGTGCGATCAACAGCGCCGGCCAGCCGTCAAACGCGCCTGGCACGACGCAGCAGGGCATCCAGCTTGTGCCGATACCGCCAGGGTCGCAATGGCAGCCACCGCAGATCGTCTCTGGCTTCCTTGCCGCGACCGGCGCCACGTGGAACGGCCAGCAAAGCTCGCTGAGCATCGCGCGTGAGTACCTGACCGCGGGGTTCGCGAAGAACTGGCGGCCGACTCCGGCGGCGACCGTGATCGACACCGCGCCCAAGGTGGTGCCGATTCAGGCACCGCCTCACGTCACCGGAGGCCCGGAATTCACGGTGGCGGTGACCAGCCAGCATCTGGCCAGGCTGGTGTCGGCGAACGCCAAGGAGGCGGGCAGTATCCAGGTGTCGTCTGCACCCGCCCCCCACGTCTATGACTTCGACCTGGTTCAGGTCGACGCGAAGTGGCGTATCGCCAGCATCTCAGGGCCGGGGATCCCGACGATCAAGGGCGGTCATCCCGATGACCGCACGATCCTGCTGCTGGAGAACTCCGACTTCCAGCGTGACTATCAGCCGCGCAACCTGTACTTCCCCGCCGCCTCGGTGCCGCAGACGCTGGTGCCCTTCCCCGTCTACATACTCGACCAGAGCGGCCTGCTCGGTGTCGAGTCGCTGGTCGACGGACTTACGTCGCTGCCGCCCGCGGGCTCGAACTGGCTTTACCGGTCGGTGACCACGGCCATCCCGCCTGGCACCCAGCTGTCCACCCAGGTACAGGCGCATAGCAGCCAGGTGACAGTCAATATTGCCGGGCAAGGCGCCAGAGTCGGCCAGGCCAGGCTGACCGAGATCGAGGCGCAGCTCGTCTGGACGCTGACAAGCTCGCCTTATGCGGCAGGCAGCGGCATCCAGTCGGTGCTGGTTCAGATCGGGAGCAAAGAGGTGCAGCTGCTGCCATCCAGGTTCGCGAGCTGGGTACCGAGTCAGACGACCGGCGCCGTGTATTTCCAGAAACCGGACCTGGCCGGCTACCCCGAGTTCGACATGACAAGCACGTCCGAGGCAATCGCCTCCGGGCAGACCAGGAACGGCCCTGCCTACACGACCGAGATCAGGCCGGCCAGCCTTGGCAGCGGACTGCTCACCGCGGTCGCCGTGTCCCCGCCCTCGCGGAGCGACGCGTTGCGGACGCCGCTCTTCGCCGGCTGCAGAAGCAAGGCCAAGACGGTCTACGTGGCCGAGCTCGGCTATCAGAGCCCGGTGACGACTCAGCAGATCACCGCTGGATGCACATCACTGAGCTGGGATAACAATGGATATCTGTGGGTAACGGCTGAATCAAGCATATTCCGGGTCACGGTCACCGCCGACGGCCTGCAAGTCACGCCGATCGCGATCGCGGCGCCGCTTCAGCCCTCAGATACCTTCACTTCGCTCAAGGTAGCCCCCGACGGCGTGCGAGCGGCGATGATCATCGCGCACGGCAAGGGCCGCGCATCGGTCGTCGTCACCTCGATCAGCCAGAGCAAGAGGGACAGGCTGCTGATCTACCTGGCGCAAAACCAGCACTTCCTTGCCGTCGGGCCCGAGCTCACCGATCCGGTCTCGCTGAGCTGGTGGGGTCCTGATCACTTGCTTGTGCTTGACAAGACGGCCGGAGGTGCCCGCCTGTACGAGGTGCCGCTGAACGGCGGCCAGTCCACGCTGGTGCCGAACGTGCCGCTTGACGCGGTGTCGGTAGCGGCCGACGGCTCAAGCGTCGCGATCGAGTGCACCGGTCCGCGCGGGCCTGTGGTCATGGTTTCCAGAGACCTGGGCGGAGTCTGGCACCGCATACCAGGTGCAAGTTCGCCGACCTATCCCGGCTGAGCCTGGTTCTTGGCCAAGTCGGTGCCCCCGGTCCTGACATCGGGCTCGGACAGGACTACCGTCAAGGTGTGGCACCCGTCCGGGTCCGTGGTTGCGCCTGGCGCCGCATCCCCGCTGCGGGGGCGTGGCGCGGGCAAGCCGATGCCAGCCGCAGGCGAAACGGTCCACGTAAGGCGACTCACTGTCGACTGATCACGGTGCGGCTTAGAAGTAAGTCCTGCCCTAGCCGCGGGATCGGATATCTCGCGGTGCGGGAGAAGAGCGTTAGTGGCATAGACAAGCCGCGAAGCTTTCAGCAGGCGGATGTGGGGTCGAAGACCAGGTCGGCCGGACGGGTGCCGCTTCCACACCCGACGGAAGGGGGCTCAGGTCATGGAAATCATCTTCAAGGGTCGTCATACCGAGGTGGCGAGCCGGTTCCGCGACCAGGCAGCGGCCAAGCTGGAGAAGCTGGAGAAGCTGGACCAGAAGGCCATCAGAGTAGATGTGGAAGTGTCGGTCGAGCGCAACCCGCGGCAGTCGAGCCAGAAAGAGCGGGTTGAGCTGACGATCGTTTCGCGGGGACCCGTGATCAGGGCGGAGGCGGCGGCCGAGGATCGTTTCGCTGCCCTTGACCTGGCCATGGCGAAGCTGGACTCGCGCCTGCGGCGCGCGCTTGACCGGCGTAAGCGGCACCAGGCCGCTCATGGGCCAGGGCGTGCCGCCGACCGGATCTCCGATCGGGTGGAGGCCGGGCAACTTGTGCTCCCCGAGGACATGGAGTTGCCCCCCCAGCGAGCGTCAGCCGGCCAGGCCGGGCCTGGTTCCGCCGAGAGCATGGTCGCCATCCCTACGGAGGGTGACGGGCCGCTGGTGGTGAGGCAGAAATTCCACCACGCCATGCCGATCGCGATTGATCAGGCGTTGCTCGAGATGGAACTGGTCGGTCACGATTTCTACTTGTTCCAGGACATTGACTCTGGCATGCCGAGTGTCGTGTATCGAAGGCGCGGATACCAGTACGGCGTCATTAGGCTTGTCGAGGAACCGGCATGGTCCGGTCAGAGCACGACGCCGGCCGGACCTCCGGCCGGCGCGCCGGCCAGCCAGGGACACGCTACGGCGGCGCATTCTGGCTGACCCTCGCGCTTGCTTGACCATGCGGCAGGCCGGACGCGGTGTGGCGTCGCGCGCCGCGGCCTGCCTGACGCGGGCTTGAGCCCGTGGCTGGCGGATCGAAAGGCACATATCATGGAATGTGATCACGGAAGGTGACAGTGAGCCTGGGAAGTGTCGCAGTGCCGGAGTCCGGCCCCCGCCCGGAGCCCATCCGCACGCTGATCGTCGACGACCACGCCTTGTTCCGTCGCGGACTTGAGATTGTCCTGGTCACCGAGCCCGATATCGAGGTCGTGGGTCAGGCAGGCGACGGCGCCGAGGCGATCGGCAAGGCCAGTGAATCCGTGCCTGACATCGTGCTGATGGACGTGAAGATGCCGCGAAGCAGCGGCATCGCGGCCTGCCGCGCCATCAAGGCAGCCGTTCCCAGCGCCAAGATCATCATCTTGACGATGAGCGACGAGGAAGAGGACCTGTTCGAGGCGATCAGGGCAGGCGCCAGCGGCTATCTGCTCAAGGACATCTCACTCGACGAAGTAGCCGAGGCCGTCAGGTCAGTGCATGGCGGGCAATCGCTGATAAGCCCCTCCATGGCAGGGAAGCTGCTCCATGAATTCGCGACGCTGGCCAAGCGCGACGCTGGGGAAGTGCCACAGCAGGTCCCTGCTCCCAAACTGACCGACAGGGAGATGCAGGTGCTGAGACTGGTGGCGCGAGGCATGAACAATCGCGACATCGCTAAGGAACTCTTCATCTCCGACAACACAGTGAAAAATCATGTGCGGAATATTCTGGAGAAACTCCAGATCCACTCGCGCATGGAAGCGGTGATGGTTGCCGTCCGCGAGAAGCTCATCGAGCTGGGCTAGCCGGTATTTAGGCCAGGGCGGCGGACAGGGCGGCTTCCAGGCGGGGTCGCAGGCCGGCCGGGTTAACCTGCTCAAGGCGGACGTTGTCGCAGCCGACCCAGGACGCCGCCTCCGCCAGGGCGCGGGCCATCGGCTCGGCGGCCTTCTGCGTATCGAGGGTGAGCTGCCTGGCGATCAGCGTCCTGCCTTCCCTGGCCGGGTCGACCCGGCCGACCAGCCTTCCGCCAGCGAGCAGCGGCATGGTGAAGTACCCGTGTACGCGCTTCTCGCGCGGTACGTACGCCTCGAGGCTGTGCTCAAAGCCGAACATGCGCAAGGTGCGCTTGCGGTCCCACACCAGTGAGTCAAACGGGGAAAGCAGGGTCACCCGATGCCTTCCGGTCGCTATTTCCGCGGCCGCCATGTCCGCCCAGGCCCGCACGGGGGCGTTCGCGTGGCCGCCGCTGATCTCGACCGGGATCAAGCCGGCCGCGAGAGCGGCGTCGTCGGCGGACAGGCCGGCCGCGTTCTTGCCGGTGGCGAAATTACTGACCCGCTGGTAGTCGCTCAGGTCCGCCCTGGTGGCAATGCCGAGAGCCCGCCCGGTAACGCCGGCCAGGTGGATAAGGCACTCGGCATCGGTCGGAACGGTCTTGAGCAGTTCGGCAGGAAGCACGCGTTCTGGCAGGTCATAGACCCGGCGCCACCCGCTGCGGCGCACGCAGATGGCTTCACCCGTGTCGAGCAGCCACTCCACCGCGATCTTGGCATCCGACCAGTCCCACCAAGGTCCGCCACGCTTGGCCCCGCCAAGCTGGGTCGCAGTCAGCGGTCCCTCCGACCTCAGCCTGGCGAGAATCTCGGCGGCGAGGCCCTTATGGTTGTCGTGCCAGCGCTTGCCCCTGGCGATGAAGGCACGCCTGCGGAACGCGTAGTACGGCCATTCCTCGGCCGGCAGCACGCAGGCGGCATGAGACCAGTACTCGAAAGCCCCGGCGGTGCGCGGGTGCCAGTAAGCACGCTCCACCGCGGTCCGGCCGATGGCACCAAGCCGTGCGTAGGCGACCAGTTCGTGCGAACGGGCTAGCACGCTGATCGTGTCGAGCTGGACCGCGCCGACCCGGCGCAGCATCGCCGCGACGCCGCCGGCGCGAGTCCGCGCCCCGATCATTCCCTGAGCTTGCAGGGTGATGATTCTCGCCTCATCCGGCGTCAGCTTGAGCTCAGGGGGCGGTGTCAGTTCGCGAGCGGGAGCACTGGAGGTCGCCACGCATGGCAGCGTAGCTGGCGCCTGTGACAGTCAGGCTGGTCCGGGAATATTGGCGGCTTAATACCAGTCTTCGAACGTGTTGCTGACAAGCGTGATAAGCAGCCCGAGTACCGCCACGCCGGCGCCGGTCCAGAACAGCCACCAGATCGAGCCGTGGTGGCCGAGTATCAGGGCCAGACCGCCGATCAGGAACCCGACCATCACGATCGACACCGCGATCCAGGAGATCTTGCGGCCATGGAACGGGGGATAGGGCAGTGGCGTGGCGCTCGCGGCCGTGCTGACGGCGCCCTGGCCGGTGCCTTCGCCGTGACTGGCGGGTCCGGCATCGGCGGGGAGTACCTGGCCGTGCGCGGTGGCACCGCCCGATGCCGTGCCCCCCATGGTGGCGGGGTCCACTTGGTGTGCCATGGCGGTGCTCCTCCTGTGTACTTCCCGTATTTCCTGCATGCGGTTCTGGCCAGTTATTCGCGTTGTGCCTAGTATTGTCGCCGGACCTGGCTGAGCGCTCGCGACCGGGCGGACGACTGGTTTCCCTGAGCATGTTATTGGAGTTGGCCGGCTCGGGTGCGCGGAGGACCCCGGCTAGACACGTCCGCTCGGCAATGGCCGTTATCTCGCCTACCATGGCAGGCGAAGACTTGTGCCGGCCGGCAGGCCAGCCGATGACGATCCGCGAGGAGCCGACAGACGTGCCAGCAATCATTGACAAGGTCCTGCGCGCTGGCGAGGGCAAGATCCTGCGGAAGCTGCAGCGCATTGTCTCGCAAATCAACTCCATCGAAGAGGAGTACGAGGCGCTGAGTGACGCCGAGTTGCGCGCGCTGACCGAAGACTTCAAGGAACGCTGCGCGGGGGGCGCGTCGCTTGACGAGCTGCTGCCTGAGGCGTTCGCCGCCGCCCGCGAGGCAGCCAAGCGCACCCTTGGCCAGCGTGCCTTCGACGTGCAGCTGATGGGCGGTGCCGCACTGCATCTTGGCAACATCGCCGAGATGAAGACCGGTGAAGGAAAGACGCTCACCGGCGTGTTCGCTGCCTACCTGAACGCGCTCGCCGGCCAGGGCGTCCACATTGTCACCGTGAACGACTACCTGGCCAGGCGCGACGCCGAGTGGATGGGCAGGATCCACCGCTTCCTCGGCCTCGAGGTCGGGGTCATCCTTACCGAGATGGAGCCCGACGAGCGGCGCAAGCAGTACGCGGCCGACATCACCTACGGCACCAACAACGAGTTCGGTTTCGATTACCTCAGGGACAACATGGCCTGGGGCCAGGAAGAGTGCGTACAGCGCGGGCACTACTTCGCCATCGTCGACGAGGTCGACTCCATCCTGATCGACGAGGCCAGAACCCCGCTCATCATCAGCGGGCCCGCGGATCAGAACAGCATCTGGTACAGCGAGTTTGCCAAGATCGTGCCGCGGATGCGGCGCAAGCGCGACGACGAGGATCTCACCGCCCACTACGAGGTGGACGATAAGAAGCGGACCGTGGGCATACTCGAGCCGGGCGTGGCCATGGTCGAGGACACCCTCGGGATCGATAACCTTTACGACCATTCGAACACCCACCTGGTCGGCTTCCTGAACAACGCGATCAAGGCCAAGGAACTCTTCAAGCGCGACAAGGACTACGTGGTCACCGGCGGCGAGGTCCTGATCGTCGACGACTTCACCGGCAGGATCCTGCACGGCCGCCGCTATAGCGACGGGATGCACCAGGCGATCGAGGCCAAAGAGGCCGTCAAGATCATGGACGAGAACCAGACTCTCGCCACGATCACGCTCCAGAACTACTTCAGGCTCTACGACAAGCTCGCGGGCATGACAGGCACCGCGATGACCGAGGCCAACGAGTTCCACCAGACTTACAAGCTCGGTGTGGTGCCGATCCCGACGAACAAGCCGATGATCAGGGCCGACCAGCGGGATGTCGTCTACCAGACCGAGCAGGCCAAGTTCGACGCCCTGGTCGAGGACATCGCCGAGCGGTACGAGGCCGGGCAGCCGGTGCTTGTCGGCACGGTCAGCGTGGAAAAGTCCGAGGTCGTTTCCCGCATGCTCAAGCGCAAGGGCGTGCCGCACGAGGTGCTGAACGCCAAGTACCACGAGCGTGAGGCGACGATCGTGGCGCAGGCTGGCCGCAAGGGCGCAGTGACCGTCGCGACCAACATGGCCGGCCGCGGTACCGACATCATGCTCGGCGGCAACCCTGAGTTCCTGGCGGACCTCGAGCTGCACCAGCGCGGGCTTTCGCCGCTTGAAACTCCTGAGGACTATGAGGCCGCCTGGCCAGAGGCGGTCGAGAAGGCCAAGCGCGACGTCGCGGAAGAGCACGAGGAAGTCGTCGTGCTCGGCGGGCTCTACGTGCTCGGAACCGAGCGCCACGAATCCCGTCGTATCGACAACCAGCTCCGCGGTCGTTCTGGCCGCCAGGGGGACCCGGGCGAGTCGCGTTTCTACCTGTCGTTCGAAGACGACCTGATGCGCAGGTTCAACGGCGACCGGATCGCCCAGCTGCTCGAGTGGGCCAAGGCCGGCCCAGAGGTCCCGATCGAGAACAAGGCAGTGACGAGGTCGATCAGGTCCGCTCAGACCCAGGTCGAGCAGCTCAACTTCGAGATAAGAAAGGACCTGCTCAAGTACGACGACGTGATGAACAGGCAGCGCACGGTCATCTACGCCGAGCGGCACCGTGTGCTGGCCGGCGAGGACCTGCACGAGCAGGTGCGCGGCATGATCGAGGAAGTGATCGCGGATTACGTGGCCAACGCCACCGCCGACGGTTTCGCGGAAGAGTGGGACCTTGACGAGCTCTGGCGTGCCTTCAGGCGCCTGTATCCGATCGGCATCACGATCGATCAGCTAGTCGAGCAGGCAGGCGGCGAGCGGTCGGACCTGACCACGCAGAACATAACCGAGGCCATACAGCAGGACGCTCAGGCGGCTTACGACCGGCGCGAGGCCGAGCTCACCCCAGAGGTGCTGCGCGAGCTTGAGCGGCGAGTGGTGCTCTCGGTGCTCGATTCCAAGTGGCGCGAGCACCTCTATGAGATGGACTACCTGCGAGAGGGCATCACGCTGCGGGCCATGGCGCAGCGCGACCCCCTGGTGGAGTACCAGCGCGAGGGTTACGAGCTTTTCAACGCCATGATGGACGCGATCAAGGAAGAATCCGTCGGCAACCTGTTCATGCTTCAAGTCGAAGTGCAGCAGAGCCCGATCGTGGGCGAGGCAGGCCCGGACGGCGAGTGGGCCAACGGCGCAGGCCACCAGCTACCCGCCGGAGACATCCAGGCAGCCGCCCCGCCCGCACGGAGGCCGGCCCCGGCCGTACGCGCCGCTCCGGCAACCGCCCAGCCATCCCCGGTCGTTCAGGCCGAGGATGGCGAGCCGGCCGTTCCTGCCGCGTTCGTGTCCCGCGGCCTGGCCCAGCCCAAGCGCCCGGCCCGGCTGAACTACAGCGCACCGAGCGAGGACGGCTCGGGCAAATCCATAGAAATGTCAACTAAGGGTTCTGAGAACGCAGATTTCTCAAAGGTTGGCAGAAACGAACCCTGCCCGTGCGGCTCGGGCAAGAAATTCAAGCTCTGCCACGGTGACCCCCGCAACCGCTAGCCCGGCGCGCGGTTGGCGGGAGTCCCCACGGCCCGGCCGGCAGTCGCCCTGGCGTCAGCGCCGGAGGCGCGCTGCCGCGGGCGGCTCACGCCGCTTCGATGGCCGTGCAGTACCAGCGAGGAGCCTGCCCGCGCGGGGCCGCCGCGCTTGCTGGCCTGACCCAGCCAGGTTGAGTCCTGCCTGCGACCGGTTCTGGCCGGTCCTGACCTGGCGGCGGCGGCTGCGAAGGTCCGCGCCTGACCGTCTTGAGTTCTCTGGCGGCCGGCCAGGACAGCCCTGGCGCGCGGCTGTCCTGGCCGGCCGGGTCGGTGGGCTCGGGCGGGGCGGACGGGTCGTCGCGTTCCAGCCGGACGGCCAGGGCGCAAGCCCTGGTGCCGAGCCAGACGACCATGGTCATTTCCACCACGCCGTCGGCAGGAGAGCGGACTATTACCCGTCGCAGCCGAGGCTGGTGCGCCGTGGCGAGGGTGGCGCTCAACTGGCTGATGCGCTTGCGGGTCTGCTCGGTCGTCCATGGTGCGAGTTGCCTGGGCGGCCGTGAGCCAGCCAGCGTCTCGGCGAGAACCTGGGCAAACCGGCTCGGCCAGGGCCCGGCCGCCCAGCCCTCGGTCGGACCGCCGCTGCCGAGAGTGCTGGTGCCCGCGGGTGCTGGCGCTGGGGTAAGACCAGCCTGCGGAGCGCGCGATGGCACCGCGTCGTCGTAAGGAGGCGCCGCTTCTGGCACGCTGACCGGCTGAATGGCCACGGCGATGCGAGCAGGCCAGGACGAGGGCGGGGAAGGTAGGCGTTCAGGCATGACCCCGTTGTACAGCCGGCCACCGACAGCGAGCCGTCCGCGCGGGTCACGCCGCTGCCTGCCGCAGGCTGCCAGGAGCATGGCTGGAATGCAAGGATGACTCGCGTGGTTTCGCTAGGTGTCGGGTTTTCCGATTGCAGCTGCCATCTCGACTTGGAGATAACCGTGTCACTGCCGCCGCTTGTTGAGCCGGCCGAAGAGCTCAGCGTCAACGAGGTCAAGCGTTACTCCCGGCACCTGATCATTCCCGACGTCGGAATGTCCGGGCAGAAGCGGCTGAAGAACGCGAAGGTTCTGTGCGTGGGGGCCGGCGGTCTCGGCTCGCCGGCGCTGCTCTACCTGGCTGCGGCCGGGGTCGGAACGCTTGGCGTGATCGATTTCGACGTGGTCGACGAATCGAACCTTCAGCGCCAGATCATCCACGGCCAGTCTGACATCGGCCGGCCGAAGGCGCTCTCGGCGCGCGACAGCATCAAGGAAGTCAATCCTTACGTCAACGTGGTCGTGCACGAAGAGGCGCTGACCAACGACAACGTGATGGACATCTTCTCCGGATATGACCTGATCGTGGACGGCACGGACAACTTCGCGACCAGGTACATGGTGAACGATGCCTGCGTGCTGCTCGGCAAGCCGTACGTCTGGGGATCCATCTTCAGGTTCGACGGTCAGGCGAGCGTGTTCTGGGCGGAGTACGGGCCCTGCTACCGCTGCCTTTACCCTGAGCCGCCGCCGCCGGGCATGGTGCCCTCTTGCGCCGAGGGCGGCGTGCTCGGCGTGCTGTGCGCTTCCATCGGATCGGTCCAGGTCACCGAGGCGATCAAGGTGCTGGCCGGCATCGGCGAGCCGCTGGTGGGGCGGTTGATGATCTACGACGCGCTCGAGATGAATTACCGCACGCTGAACATCAAGAAGGACCCGGACTGCGCGATCTGCGGTGCGAACGCGACCATCACAGAACTGATCGACTACGACAATTTCTGCGGAGTGGTCACTGCGGACGCCCAGGAGGCAGCGGCGGGCTCGACGATCACGGCCGCCGACCTGAAGGGCATGCTGGACAGGGAAGAGAAGATCTACCTGGTCGACGTCAGGGAGCCGAACGAGTACGAGATCGTGTCCATTCCCGGTGCCGTGCTGATTCCCAAGGACCAGATTCTCTCCGGAGCAGCGCTCGAGGCGCTGCCTCAGGACCGGCAGATCGTGCTGCACTGCAAGTCAGGCGCGCGGAGCGCGGAATGCCTGGCAGCGCTCAAGAACGCGGGCTTCAGCGACGCGGTGCACGTCGGCGGCGGGATCCTTTCCTGGATAAACACGGTCGATCCCGCCCTGCCAGCCTATTAAGACTCGTGCGCAGACGAGCCGAGACTCCTCGTCATGGTAGGCGTGGCCTATTGCGGGCCTTAACATCGTCAGGTGGCAATTGAGCCGGAGCGCGGTCAGCCTGCCGTGCCGCTGCCAGGCCGTCAGCCGGGAGCAGCGGCACGGCGGCCGGCCAGGCGCGGCGGACGGCGCCTGAGGTACCCGCCGCTGGCGGCGGCAGTGGCCCTGGTCGGCCTTGGCGGGCTGGTATTCACGGGCGTTGGCATTTCCGGTCAGCTCATGCCGCGCCAGTTCACCCCCGCTCAGCGGGCGCGCATCGAGGCGTGGGAAGTCGCCTCTCGCTGGCGCACGATGCGGAAAACGAAGATCTTCCCTGCCAGGGTGCGCTACTCGCTGGTCGAGACGCAGTTCGGCCTGCCTGGCTCGCTGAGCCTGACCGCGCGGCGGCTTGGCATCGCCAGGCAGTCGACTTGCGGGCGTGCGGCCGGAGTTGGCGCGCGTGCGCTGGCTGTCCTGCGCCGCGATGGCTGTCAGGCCCTGCTCCGTGCCACGTATACCGACGCCACGAGCAGCCTGGTGCTCACGGTCGGGGTGGCGGTGCTGGCCGGTCAGGGCGCCGCGCAGTCAGCGGCCAGGTACCTGGCGGGCGGGCCAACGACGAGTCAGGGGGCCGCCACGAAAAACCAGGTGCTCAGCCCGGTACAGGTCCCCGGCACCCCGGCGGCGGCGTTCGGCCGTCAGCAGCGCCAGCTCGCCTGGGTAGTCGGCGCCGGTTCCTACCTGGTGATGGCCACGGCCGGCTTTGCTGACGGCCGTCCGCACGTCACGGTGGACAGCGACCCTTACACGCTGACGGAAATGACCAGCCTGGCCAGGGGCGTCGCCGTCGTTATCGCGGCGCCGCTCGGAGCGCCCGCCCCGGTGCCTCGCTGCCCCAGGGGGCCAGGATGCTGAAAGAAAAAAGCCTGGCGGCCCGCTCCATCGCGGTGGCGCTCGCCGTCGTCGCCGTCGTCGTGCTGCCGGTCATCGCCGCCGTCCCGGCCAGCGCTGATATCGCGCGGCAGCGCCAGCAGTGGGTGCTCGACGCGCTCGGGGTCCCGGCCGCCTGGCGGATCACGCAAGGACGCGGCGTGCTTGTCGCGGTAATCGACAGCGGAGTCGACCCCACGATCTCTGACCTGGCCGGCTCGGTAATCACCGGCCCCGACCTGACAGGAGAGCACACCCCGTTCAGCAATCCGAACTGGGGTACCCACGGCACCTGGATGGCGTCCTTGATTGCCGGTCATGGTCACGGTGCTGGCCACCAGGACGGGATCATCGGCGTCGCGCCGCAGGCGAGGATCTTGTCAATCAGGGTCATTACTGATCGTTCCGACCCGGCCTATAGGGCATATCAGGATCAGCCAGCAAACCGCGGGCAACGCGAGCTTGCCGACGCGATCAGGTACGCGGTCAGGCACCGGGCCGCGGTCATCAGCATGTCACTGGGCTACAGCGCACCCAGCCTGGTCGTGCGCCAGGCACTTCAGTACGCGCTGAGCCAGAACGTAGTGGTCGTCGCCTCGTCGGGCAACTCGGGCACGGCCCAGACCGAACGCGGACAAGGGCATGCTCCTTACTCGTTCCCTGCCGACTATCCAGGCGTCATCGGCGTGGCGGCGCTCGACAGGTCGGGCGCTCCCGCGTACTTCTCGAGCGACAACCTGTCGGTGGAAGTAGCCGCGCCAGGCGTGAACGTGCCCGCGGCAGGCCGGCGGAACCGCTACTGGGTCGTGAGCGGCACGAGCCCGGCGTGCGCGCTGACCGCCGGCGTGGCCGCGCTGATCAGGTCCAGGTACCCGGGGCTCAGCGCGCCGCAGGTCAGGCGTTCGATTGTCTGGTCGGCGGCCAATCGCCCGGCAGGCGGCTACGACGACCAGATCGGGTTCGGTACCGTCGACGCATACGCGGCGCTGCGGTACGCGGCGCGACTCGCCTGGCAGGCCGGGCATCTGCGCACGGCGCGGGCGAAGTTGCCGGCCAGAGGTTTCTTCGGCGGCGGGCGGGCAGCGGTGCCTTCCGTCCCCGTGCCGCCGCGCAGCAGCGAGCCTCTGACCGGACTGGTCGCCCTGGCGGCACTTTGCCTGCTGCTCACGGTGGGGGGGATCTGGCGGCTCACGGCCGGCCTGCAGACCGGTGGCCAGGCGGGCGCCCGCGGCACGCAAGACCAGCCAGGCTCGCCGGCCGGCCACTACCAGGGTGGCTACGAGCGCGGCCGCTACCAAGACGCCAGGCCCCCTTACCCGTTCGCCGGATACGACCTCACCAGGATCGAGCAGGAAAGACGAGAGACAACCGGTGACGCGCACTGACCGGCGGGCTGGCACCGACCGGCGGGCTGGCGCTGACCGGCGGGCTGGCACTGACCGGTCGGCCATGACCGATTTCGCCAGCCGGGTGCTTGACGTCGCCGAGGCTATCCCGGCCGGCCGGGTGATGTCCTATGGCGACATCGCCGAATATCTAGGTGACGGCGGCCCGAGACAGGTTGGCCGGGTGATGGCGCTGTGGGGTGGGGGCGTGCCCTGGTGGCGGGTCGTGCATGCGGACGGGAAGTTCCTCGCCGGGCACGAGCGCGAGGCGCTCGCACGCTACCGCCGGGAGCGGACGCCACTTCGGCTCGGTGCCGACGGCCAGCCGTCGGGCCTGGACATGCGCAAGGCTCGGTGGACGGGGCCCGGCATATCATGACATAACACTCGGATGATCGATGGATGCCAAGGGAAAAACGGCGGGCTAGGGCAAGTCTCCAGCGAGATAGCGGCCCGGGATGCTGGAATGCCTTACGACTATGCGAAACGACACGGATCGGCAAGCGCCGGCCTACCGGCTGGTTCGCCGCCCGATCAGCGCTGCCGAACCGCCAGGGCTCGACGATGCTCAGCACGACGTGGTCGGGCACGAAGGCGGCCCGCTGCTTGTGCTGGCCGGGCCTGGCACAGGCAAGACGACCACGATCGTCGAGGCCGTGGTCGAACGCATTGTCAACCGCGGCATGGACCCGAGCCGGATCCTGGTACTCACCTTCAGCCGCAAAGCGGCACAGGAACTGCGGGAACGGATCACTTCGCGGCTTAACCTGACCACGACAGAGCCGCTCGCTTTGACGTTCCACAGCTATGCCTATGCGCTGGTGCGGCGCGAGTTCGTGCTGGCAGGCGACGAGCCGCCCGTCCTGCTTTCCGGCCCAGAGCAGCTAGCCGAGGTCCGTGCGATGCTGCGCGGCGAAGCGGCCGACGGAGCCGGCCACTGGCCGCAGCAGCTCAAGCCGCTGCTCGCAAGCCGCGGCTTCGCCGCCGAGCTGCGCGATTTCCTGCTCAGGGCGTCCGAGCGAGGCCTGGACGGTCCTGCGCTTACTGACCTGGGCAAGCGCACGGGCCGCGAGGACTGGGCGGCCGCAGGCGGTTTCCTCACCAGGTATGCGGCCAGGTTCGATCTCGCACCTGTGCCCGCCTACGACTATGCGGAGATCGTGCGGATCGCCGGCCAGCTTCTTGCCAGGCCGGACATCAGGCAGCGGGAGCGCCTCGCCTACGACGTGGTGCTCGTGGACGAATACCAGGACAGCGACCCGGCGCAGGAAGAACTGCTGCACGCGCTCGCGGGTGACGGCAGGGAGCTGATCGTGGTCGGCGACCCCGATCAGTCCATCTACGCGTTCCGCGGCGCGGAAGCCGACGTGATGGAGCGGTTTCCTGCCAGGTTCGCCAACCCGGACGGCACCGCGGCGAAGGTGATCGCGCTGCGCACCGGCCGGCGCAGCGACCTGGCGCTACTCGCCGCTTCCCGGCGGGTGGCACGACGGCTGCCGCCGGTCAGGGGGATGGTCAGGACCGATCATCGCGCTCTGGTCCCGCTGCCCGCTGCCGTACCTGGCACGGTGCGGGTAGTGCTGGCCGCCAGCGAGCGCCAGGAAGCGGCCGCGATCGCTGACACGCTCCGCCGTGCGCACCTGGTCGACCACGTGCCATGGTCTTCGATGGCCGTGCTGGTGAGGTCGGCGGTGCGGCAAGTGCCCGCGTTGCGGCGGGCGCTGTCAGGCGCCGGGGTTCCCGTTACGGTGGCCGGCGATGAGCTGCCGCTTGCCGACGATCCTGGCACGAGGCCGTTGCTCGCGCTGATCGGGTGCGGGCTGGCCCGTTCCGCCCTGACCGAGGAAACGGCGGCCGAGTTGCTCACCGGACCGATCGGCGGCACGGACGCACTCGGGCTGCGGCGCCTGCGGCGCCTGCTTCGCCAGCGGGAGTCAGGGGACCGCGGCGGGTTGCCGGCCGAGTCCCTTGCCTCGGTGCTTGCCGACCCGAGGCTGCTCACCTCGGCCGGGTTTCCCGCCGGGCCGTTGCTCGAGGCGGCCAGTGAGCCCCTGGCGGCGGCGCGGCGGCTCGCCGCGCTGCTTGAGCTGGTGGAGCAGATGTCCGCGGCGGGGACCGCCGCGGACATCTGCTGGGCCGTGTGGAACGCGACCGGCCTCGCGGAACGCTGGCAGGCCGTCAGCCTGGCCGGCGGAGCGCGCGGAGCGGCCGCCGACGCCGACCTGGACGCCGTGCTGACGTTGTTCGACGCGGCGGCCAGGTTCGACGCGCGAACTCCGCCAGGCTCGGTCAGGTTGTTCGTCGACAGCCTGACCAGCCAGGAGATCGCCGGAGATACTCTCGCCGAGCGAGCGCAAGCCGGTGATGCGGTGACGGTCTGCACGGCGCACCGGGCCAAGGGGCTTGCGTGGGACCTGGTTGTGGTCACCGGAGTTCAGGAAGGGACCTGGCCGGATCTGCGGATGCGCGGCTCGCTGCTCGGCATGGATCAGCTAGTGGCGGCCTGCGCCACTGGCCAGGCGGCCGGGATCTCCGCCGCTGACGCCGCCGCGGTCGCCACGGCGAGCAGGCTGCTTGACGAGGAACGCAGGCTGTTCTACGTGGCCGTGACCAGGGCGCGGCACTCGCTGGTGGTGACTGCGGTCAGTGGCGAGGATACTCAGGAGCGGCCGTCCAGGTTCCTTGCCGAACTGGCCGGAGACGAGATCGGCGTCGAGGAAGTGGTCAGCGCGGGCAGGCGGCCGCTTTCGCTGCCCGCGCTGACCGCCGACCTGCGCCGGGCCGTGACCGACCTGAGCTTGCCTGCCCAGGTGCGCCAGGCCGCCGCCGCCCAGCTTTCCAGGCTGGCGCGGGCAGGCGTGGCCGGCGCCGACCCGGCCCGCTGGTATGCGCTCACGCAGTGGTCGGGCACCGGCCCGATCGGCGAAGGCGACGTGCGGATCTCGCCTTCCCAGGTCGAGACGTTCGTGACCTGCGGCTTCCGCTGGCTTATCGAGTCGGCCGTGGGAGCCAGCCCGCCTTCGGCCGCCGGGCACCTTGGTACTCTCGTTCATGCCGCCGCAGCCCTGGTCGCCGAGGGCGCGGATCGCGCCGACATCGCCGCGCGGATAGACGAGATCTGGCACCAGCTCGACTTCGGCAGCGTCTGGTACAACGGCAAGCAACGCGCCGCCGCCGGCCAGATGGTCAGCAAGTTCCTCGACTGGCAGCGAGGCAACAGCCGGGAGCTGATCGCGATCGAGCAGCGGCTGCGGGCGCGAGTCGATAACGTGATCATTTCCGGGCAGGTCGACCGGCTAGAACGAGACGCGGACGGAGCAGGCGTCGTGGTAGACCTGAAGACCGGGTCGAGCAAGCCGGCCGCCAGCGAGCTTGCCCGCCACCCGCAACTCGGGGTTTACCAGCTCGCCGTCATGCTCGGCGGTTTCATCGAGCACGGGGTGCGGGAACCGGGCGGCGCCGAGCTTGTGCACGTCGGCAAGGCTAGCGGCGCCAAGGGCGCGGTCGTGCAAATCCAGCGGTCCCTGGCGGGCGACCCGGACCCTGGCTGGGCGCTCAGCCTGGTCAAGGAAGTCGCCGCGGGCATGGCGGGCCCGCGGTTCCCCGCCACTGCCAATGACCGATGCCGCACCTGCCCGGCCGCCTCGAGCTGCCCGGTGGACGAGCGCGGCGAGCAGGTGCCGCCGTGACCCAGGCCACCCTTTTCGACCTGCAGCCAGGAGAACCCGAGCCGCCGAAGACCCGCAGGCCGCGGTTCACGCCGGCTCAGCTGGCCAGGCTGCTCGGGATCGAAGAGCCGACACCGGAACAGTCAGCGGTCATCAGCGCGCCCCTGGCGCCGCTCGCGGTCATCGCCGGAGCCGGCTCTGGCAAGAGCGAGACCATGGCGGCCAGGCTGGTCTGGCTGGTCGCCAACGGGTTCGTTCGCCCCGAGCGCGTGCTCGGCCTTACCTTCACCAGGAAGGCGGCGGGCGAGCTCGCGACCAGGGTCAGGACCAGGCTTGACGGGCTGCGGCGGGTCGGGCTTGTCGAGCCGGCCGCCGACCTCGACGGCGACCCTGTGATCGCCACGTACCACGCCTACGCCGGACGGCTGCTGGCCGACCACGCGCTGCGCGATGGCCTTGAGCCGTCCACGCGGCTGATCACCCCGGCGGTGGCCTGGCAACTCGCCGCCAAGGTCGTGGCCGCGTATGACGGGCCGATGGACGCGATCGACTGGGTACCAGTGACCGTCACCGCCGCGGTGGTCGATCTGTCGGCCGAGCTGTCCGAGCACCTGCGCGGCCCTGACGACATCGCGGCGGCAGGCGAATGGCTGGAACGGCGCTTCGCCGAGCTTTCCGCGGGCAAGGCAAGGCCGGCTGAGGCGGCCATGCGCGCCCAGCGCGTCAGGACTCAGCTACTTCCGCTGGTGCGTGCCTACGCGGCGGCGAAGGCCGAGCGCGAGGTCATCGACTACGGCGACCAGCTCGCGATCGCGGCGCGGATCGCGCTGGCGCACCCGCAGGTCGGTGCCATCGAGCGGGCAAGGTACCAGGTCGTCCTGCTTGACGAGTTCCAGGATTCCAGTCACGCGCAGCTCGAACTGCTTCGCGCGCTGTTCGGCAACGGTCATCCGGTCACGGCGGTCGGCGATCCTTGCCAGTCGATCTACGGCTGGCGCGGCGCGAGCGCCGGCAATCTCAAGCGCTTCGAGGTGACATTCCCGCCAGCTGAAGGCACCCGCGCGGGCACGAAGCTGCTGTCCACGAGCTTCCGTAATACCGGCAGGATCCTCGAAGTCGCGGCAGGGATCCAGCGGGAGCTGCGCACCGAGATCGCCGACGTGCCCGCGCTGATCGCGCCGCCTGACCGGGCCGAGCGCGGTGCGGTGATCTGCGCGCTGCTCGACAGTGCCGGCACCGAGGCGGAGTTCGCGGCTGACCAGGTCGCTGGCCTGCTCGAACTGCCAGCGGGGATCGCGCCAGATGGCGAGCCATGGCCAGCGGGGCGGCGGGACCGGGTACGGCCGTCAGACATCGCCGTGCTCTGCCGCAAGCGAGCGCAGTTCGGGCCGCTGCGCGCGGCGCTAGAGGCGCGGGGGATACCTGTCGAGGTGGTCGGGCTAGGCGGGCTGCTGACCGTCGCGGAAGTGGCCGACATCGTAGCCACGCTGCGGGTCTTGCACAGTCCGCAGGCATCGGATGCCCTGGTGCGCACCCTGACCTCGCCCAGGTGGCGGATCGGGCCGAGGGACCTGGTGGCCCTGGGCGAACGGGCCCGCCAGCTCACGCGGGACGCAGGCGCTCAAGAGGACGAGCCGGCCGCCGCTGCCTGGTCAGGTGATTTTCTCGACCAGGCGGTCGCCGATTTCACGGCCGAGGCAGGCAGCCTGGCTGAGGCACTTGAAGACCTCGGGGAGCCTTCTTCGTACTCGGCCGAGGGTTACGCCAGGCTCGGGGCGCTTGCCGGGGAGCTGCGCGGATTGCGGCGGCACGTCGGGCGGCCGCTGCCAGAACTCGTCACCGAGGTCGAGCGGGTGCTCGGGCTTGACGTGGAGGTCGCCAGCAGGCCAGGCCTCGACCCGGCCGTGGCCAGGGCAGACCTGGACGCATTCGCCGACGCGGCGGCGGCGTTCGCCGGGGATGAGCGGGAGCCGACGCTCGGCGCGTTCCTCGCGTACCTGACCGCTGCCGAGTCAGAGGAGTTCGGGCTCGAGGCCGGGCAGGTCAGTGACACCGACTCGGTGAAGCTGGCAACCGTGCACTCGGCCAAGGGGCTGCAATGGGCGGCCGTCGTGGTGCCTGGCCTGTCCGCTGGCGCGAGGTCACAGAACTTCCCTGCCAGGCCGAGGCTATCGACCAGGTGGACGGACAATCCTCGGCTCTTGCCGTTCTGGCTCCGCGGCGATGCCGGTGACCTGCCAGGGCTGGCCAGCCTGGACGCCGACTCGCTGACCTCGTTCAACCTGGCCTGCGGCGCGCGCAGCCTGGCCGAGGAACGGCGGCTCGCCTACGTGGCCGTGACGCGGGCGGCTTACTGGCTGTGCGGTACCGGATACTGGTGGGGCGCGGGAAAGGCGCCGCTCGGGCCATCCGCGTTCCTGCTTGACATCAAGGCGGCCTGCGAAGCCGGGGCAGGCCGCGTCGCCGCGTGGGCCGGGGAACCTGCGGCCGGCGCGGAGAACCCCGTGCTCGCCGAGCCGCTCACCGCCTCCTGGCCGGTGCCGCCCGAGGCGGCAGGCGCCAGATACGAGGCGGTCCGCGAAGGCGGTGACCTCGTGCTTGCCGCGCTGGCCGCCGAACCTTCCCAGAGCCATGCCTGGCCGGTCGCGCTGACGGTGCCGGCCGAGGCCGGCAGATACGCGCAGCTCGTGGCCGGCTGGGCCGCCGACGCCGAGCTGCTGCTCGCCGAGCGGTCAAGGCGGCGGGCCGATGGGCCGTCGCCGGTCGAGCTGCCGCCAAGGATCGCGGTATCTGCGCTGGTGACGATCGCCGCCGACCCGGCCGCCCTGGCGGCGCGGATCAGGCGGCCTATGCCGGCGCCGCCGGCGCCGAATGCCACCCTCGGTACCGCGTTCCATCGCTGGCTTGAGGAAAGATTCGGCCAGCCTAGGCTGATCGACGCCGACGAGTTGCCAGGTCAGGCCGACGGTGATCCGGTTGGCGACGGTGCGGAACTGGCGGAGCTGAGACGCAAGTTCGAGGCAGGCGAGTGGGGAAGGCGCTGGCCGGCTGCGGTCGAGGTGCCATTCGAGACGCGGATCAGTGACCGGCTGGTGCGCGGCAGGATCGACGCGATCTTCACTGACGGAACTGATGGCGGGTTCGACGTCGTCGACTGGAAGACCGGCAGGCCGCCGGGCAGGAACACCGCGGCCGAGCGCGCCGTCGCCGTCCAGCTCGCCGCCTACCGGCTGGCGTGGGCGGCGCTGGCCGGAGTGCCGGTCGGTGCGGTCCGTGCGGCCTTCTACTACGTAAGGCAGGACCGGACGGTTCGCCCGGCCGACCTGCTGGATCAGAGCGGACTGGCCGCCCTGATCCAGGGCATTCCCGCGGCAGGGTAGCGCCTGGCAGCCTACTGGGCGAGGCCAGCCAGCGTGATCAGGTCGGTGGCGAGGTCACGCGGGTTGGTCACCGAGTCGAAGGACACGACGGTAACGTGCTTGGGGTTGGCTTTGACCGCGCTTGAGTACGACGCCAGGGTCTTGTCGTGCTCGTCGCCGTGGCCGACGATCGCGACAGCGAAATAGGTCCCTGTCTTGGCCTTCTCAAGCACGGCGCCGAAGTCGGCCGCGTCGGTGGCCTCGCCATCGGTGATGACCAGGGTGAGCAGCGCGGGCCGGTCGAACGCGTCCAGGTCGCCGAACTCCTCCATGTAGTCTTCCTGCGCCGCCCGCCACGCGGGCATGATGGTCGTGCCGCCGCCGACCTGGATGCCAGCCCACTTGCGGGTGAAGTTCGACGAGTTGAAGTCGCCGAGTTCAGTGTGCAGGTTGCTGAAGCCGTGAATCAGCAGGCCGCCTTTTTCGTCGCTGCCTGCGGCCTGCTCGGCCTCCGCCTCTGAGTCCTGTGCCTCAAGCGCGGCGACGAACAGCGGCATGGCCTCTGAGACGACCTGCCACCTGGTGACCGGCGAGCCGTCCGCCGCCTCCCACTCCATCGACCCGCTGGTGTCAAGCAAGACGACGACTTCTTTCTTCTGCCCCTTTGGCACTATGGGCGTCTCTACTCGCGCTGGCTCAGTCATGGCGTCCTTCCCTGATCCGCAAGCTTCGCCTGGCCTTCTCGGTACCGTTGAAGTCAGCCTAGCCTGAATATCGCCGGCTAAAGTTCGAAGCTACCCGGCCGACCGATCGAGGTGACACGCGCATGGATACAGCCGTCCGCGACTACATAGCCGCGCATCGCGGTGACTTTTTCGCCGCGCTGAAGCAGTGGCTCGCTATTCCCTCGATCTCCGCCGGCCCGAGCCACAGCGGCGACGTGCGGCGGTCGGCCCGCTGGCTGGCCGACTACTTGCACAATTCTGGTTTCCCCGTGGCGGAGGTCTGGGAGACGGGCACCCCGGCGGCGCCTGGCCTTCCGGCCGTCTTCGCGCAGTGGCCTGCCGCCGACCCGGCCGCGAGGACCGTACTGATTTACGGCCACCACGATGTCCAGCCGGTCGAGCCGCTCGACGAGTGGGACTCGCCGCCGTTCGAGCCGGTGGAGCGTGACGGCCAGCTGCTTGGCCGCGGCGCCTCGGACGACAAGGGACAGGTGCTGTTCCACGTGCTCGGGCTGGCGGCCTGGCTGGCCAGCCACGGCGCGAGCGCGCCGCCAGTCACGATCAAGCTGCTCGTTGAGGGCGAGGAAGAGTCAGGTTCCGTGCACTTCGCCGAGTTGCTGCGGCGGGAGCGCGACCGCCTGGCCGCTGACGTGGTCGTGGTCTCTGACACCAGCATGTGGGCGGCTGACGTGCCGTCCATGTGCACGGGCATGCGCGGCGTCGTCGACGCGCAGATCGACGTCTACGGTCCAGAACGCGACCTGCACTCGGGCTCGTTCGGCGGCGCCGTGCCCAACCCGCTGCATGTGCTGTCTGGGCTGCTCGCGGACCTGCACGACGCGCAGGGGCGGGTCACGCTGCCCGGTTACTACGACAAGGTGGCCGGGCTCACAGACGCCGAGCGCGAATTGTTCGCGAAACTGCCTTTCGACGAGAAGGCCTGGCTGGCCACGGCGGGCAACAGCGGCGCGGCTTCCGGCGAGGCCGGCTTCTCCACGATCGAGCGGATCTGGGCGCGGCCGACCGCGGAAGTCAACGGCATGTGGGGCGGTCACACCGGCGCGGGAGGCAAGACCATCGTGCCTAAAGAGGCGCACGCCAAGCTTTCCTTCAGGCTCGTCGCGCACCAGGACCCGGCCGACGTGCCAGGCATGCTGCGTCAGTTCGTCGCCGAGCGAACCCCTGAAGGCGTCGACGTCGCGGTGACCTGCGAAGGTCCAGGGGTGCGGCCCTGCTTTTCGCCGATCGACTCGCCCGAGGTCGCCGCAGGCAGGCGGGCCATGGAGCGGGCATTCGGCCAGGAGATCCTGTTCACCAGGGAAGGTGGCAGCGGGCCTGAGGCCGACCTGGCCGATATCCTCGGCGCCCCGCTCGTGTTCATCGCCGTCGGCCTCGACGAGGACCAGATCCACGCGCCTAACGAGCGGGTCGACATGGGCCTGCTGCTGAAGGGCGCGGAAACGGCGGCCTACCTCTGGGACGAGCTGGCGGCGCTGGCGGACTGAGAGTCCTGCGGACGGGACAAAGATCGTATTCTTGGTCAGTGGCCCCTTCCGCGCTCGCGCTTACCAGAAGCCAGGTCGAGCGATCGGCTCCGCTGCGTACCGACGAGGAATGGCTCGGTGCCGCCTGGGCTGACCCGCGCACCAGGGTGCTTCTGGTCTCGAACGGCCAGGCGCTGATCAGGGCCGACGCGCCGGAGGCGGGCGCAGAGCTGGTCTTCGTCACGGCCGGGCAGGCTCCCGCTGGGGTCAGGTTCCTGCTCGGGGTCGACGCCGGGCAGGTGGCCTACTTCGGGGTGCTTGCCGCGCTCAGTGACGACCTGCCCGGCACCAGGCGAGCCGGCTTGCGCGAGGCAGGGCACCTGCTCAGCGATCGGGACGCTGGCCTGCTTACCAACGCCATCGGCCTGGCCAACTGGCATGAGGTCGCCGCCTTCTGCCCCAGGTGCGGCAGCCCCACGCAGGTCATCATGGCCGGCCATGCCCGCAAGTGCGTCAATGACGGCAGCGAGCACTTTCCCAGATGCGACCCGGCGGTCATCATGCTGGTCACCGATCCGGCGGACCGGTGCCTGCTGGCCAGGAACGTGCAGTGGCCGGCCGGCCGGGTATCTGTGCTCGCCGGGTTCGTGGAAACCGGCGAGTCGGCCGAGCAGGCGGTTGCCCGCGAGGTCTACGAGGAGACCGGCATCACCGTCACCAAGGTCAGCTATCAGGCGAGTCAGCCCTGGCCGATGCCGCACAGCCTGATGCTCGGCTTCCGCGCCGAGACGGCAGGCACGGCGATCCGGGTCGACGCCGAGGAAATCGCCGAAGCGGCCTGGTACAGCCGTGCGGACCTGAAGCAGGCGATCGAAGCAGGCGACCTGGCGATGCCGCCTTCGCTGTCGATCTCACGGTGGCTGATCGAGACCTGGTACGGCGGCCGCTTGCCCAGGGCGCCCAGGCGGGGCGGCTTACCTGAGCAGCAGCCTGGCGGCTAGCTCGAGTTGGGTGGCCACGTCCTTTGCTGACGCTCGCCTGGTAACCCAGGCCACCAGGTTAGACAGCCATACATCGCCGACGACACGCGCGATCGCCCGTTCGTCGGCGGTCGGCTCGCCCTCGTGCATCGCCCCGGTCAGCATCTCTTCCATGAGGCTGGCCACGGCGTTGACCTCGCTGGCCGCGCTCGGGTCTGCGAACATGAACGCCCTGGTCATTGCCTCGCACAGCAGCGGTTCCCGCTGCATGCTCTTGGTGACCTTGCTGAGCACGTAGATCATGCGATCCGCACGGGTCTTGCCAGGGATCGGCGCCAGGTCGAGTTTTTCCTTGGCTCGCTCGAACTCGCGCGCCAGCCCCGACACCAGCAAGTGATTCTTGGAAGGGAAATACCTGTACAGCGTGCCGAGGGCGACGTCGGCACGCTCCGCGACCGCGCGCATCTGGACCGCGTCGTACCCGCCCTTGGAAGCCAGGGCCAGGGTCGCGTCGAGTATCCGCCTGCGCCGCTCGCGCTGAGCGGCTGACCCTAGTTCCGCTTCGGCAGGCCCGCTCACGCTCTCGGCGGCTGCCGGGGATCGGCCGGCTGTTTTCGCAGGTGACATATCACCCTCTCGACGCGTCCCGCCGATCTTAGCCGCCAGGAGCGGCGCCATGTCGCGGCGGCGGTTCTTATTGTAACGTGTTCTAGTTGTGCGGCTCGATCAGCTAGCGGATCACCTGGGAGAACAGTTGGCCATCGCTCTGACTTCCGAGCAGCTGGCCCTTGCGGAGACCATCGCGCAATGGGCGAAGCGCGCCAGTACGCTTGCGGCGGTCCGCGAGCTTGAGACACGCGGCGGCCGCACCGGCGAGCAGCCGCCAGGCTTCGCGGACCTGGCCGGCCTGGCCGAGATCGGCGTCTTCTCGATCGCGCGGGCGCAAAGCGAAGGCGGCGCGGGCGGCAGCGCTGTCGATGTCGTCGTGGTCGCCGCCGGGCTTGCCGCGGTGCTGGCCCCAGGACCTGTGCTGCCGAGCCTGCTCGCCTCGCTGGTGCTGGCAGGCTCGCACGCGACGGCGCTGGCTGACGATCTCGGGGCGGGCACCGCCTCGGTCGCGGTGCCGCTGCGTGCCGGAGGGCTCACCGCGGCCGAGGCCCCTGACGGCAGCCTGACCGTCTCTGGAACTGCCAGCCTGGTGCTCGGGGCTGGCGACACCACGCATCTGCTGCTCGCGGCCGAAGCGGACGCGGGCGAGATCTGGTTCCTGCTCGAGTCGTCCAGGCCAGGTGTTCACATCGCAGCCAGGGCGCCGGTGGACTTCTCCCGCGCCCTCGGTGACGTCACGCTGACCGGGTACCAGGTATCGCCAGATCAGGTCATTTCCGGACTTCGGGCCGGGCTGGTCAGTGACCTCGCGGCTACTCTGGCGGCGGCAGAAGCCGCCGGGGTCGCCGCCTGGTGCGTGCGCACCGCCGCGGAGTACGCCAAGACCAGGCAGCAGTTCGGCCGGCCAATAGGCTCCTTTCAGGCCATCAAGCACCTTTGCGCAACCATGCTCGGCCGCTCTGAACTGGCCGCGGCCCTGGCCTGGGACGCCGCCTGCGCGGCCGGCGAGGAACAGGACGAACTGCCGCTCGCTGCTGCCGCGGCGGCGGCGATCGCACTCGACGCGGCCGTCGAGAACGCCAAGGACGCCATTCAGGTGCTCGGCGGCATCGGCTTCACCTGGGAACACGACGCGCACCTGTACCTGCGCCGCGCCCTTTCGCTGCGGCAGTTGCTCGGCGGCAGCGCCCTGTGGCGAGCGGAGGCGGCCGAGCTTGCGATGGCCGGCAGCCGTAGGCACCGGGTCGGGCCGCAGGAGTCTGACCGGGCGGCTGAGCTGAGGAAGGCGGCGGCGCTTGTCGCCAGGGCGATCTCGGCCGTCCCGCCCGAGCGCGTGCGCAAAGGGCTCGCCGAGGTCGGGTACATGGCGCCGTCCTGGCCGGTGCCCTACGGTCTCGGCGCATCGGCCGCTCAGGTACAGATCATCGACGAAGAACTGGCCGCGGCCGGGATCACCAGGCCAGACCTCGCCATCGGCAACTGGGCGATCCCGGCCATAGCCAGGCACGGCACGGCGGAGCAGCTGGCTAGGTTCGCCGAGCCGACGCTGCGCGGCGACATCACCTGGTGCCAGTTGTTCAGCGAGCCTGAGGCAGGTTCGGATCTCGCGTCGCTGCGGACCAGGGCGGTAAGAGTGCACAGGGACGGTCAGCCGGCCGGCTGGTCGCTTACCGGGCAGAAGGTGTGGACCTCACTGGCCCGCCAGGCCGACTGGGCGATCTGCCTGGCCAGGACCGACCCCGACGTGCCTAAGCACCAGGGGATCAGCTACTTCCTTGTGCCGATGCGCGGCCCCGGCATCGAGATCAGGCCGTTGCGCGAGATGACCGGCAGGGAAATGTTCAACCAGGTGTTCCTCGACGACGTGTTCGTTCCTGACGACTGCCTGGTCGGCCAGCCAGGCGACGGCTGGAAGATCGCGAGGACCACGCTGGCTTCCGAGCGCGTCGCGATGGCTGGCGGCGGCGGGCTCAGCATCGAAGTAGAAGAACTGCTGGCAACCGCCGTCGAGGCCGGCCCTGCCGCCGAGTTCGACCCGGTGATGCTCGACGAGATCGGCGCGCGGCTGGCGGAGAACCTGGCTTTGTCTGCGATGGACGGCCGGCTGGCCGATGGCGGCCAGCCAGATTCACTGGCGGCGGTGCGGAAGCTGCTCGGGGTGGCGCACCGTCAGGCGGTAGCCGAGAGCGCGCTGGTCTTGTGCGGTGAGCGCGGTGCCGCGGCCGACGGGTATGCGGCCGACGCGGTCGGGGAGTTCTTGCTGACCAGGTGCCTGTCCATCGCGGGCGGCACCACTCAGGTCCTGCTGACCCTGGTGGCCGAGCGAGTGCTCGGGCTGCCGCGTGAAGACGGGCGGTGAAGCTTGGATTTCGAGCTGACAGACGCCCAGGCGGTGATCGCCTCCTCGGCCGCGAAAGTGCTCGCCGATGCCGCCGGCTGGCATCAGGAGGCCTGGGCAGGAGAGTACGCCTGGAAGGCCCTGGCGAAGGCCGGGCTGCTCGCGCTTGCCTTGCCCGGCTGGATGGACGGCGACGATCTCGGCGTGCTCGACGTGGCTGTGCTGCTCACCGAGATCGGGCGGCGGGCAGTGTCCTTGCCCGCGCTGGCCACGGTCATGCTCGGCGTGCTTCCTGTGACGAGGTGGGGCAGCAGGGAACTGACCGGGCTCGCGCTTGCCGGGGTCGGCACCGGCGAGGTACTGCTGACCGCGGCGATACGAGAGCGGTCCAGCGTGCTCCCGGCGCGGCCTGCCACCGCGGCCGACCTGGCGGCGGGCACCGTCACCGGGGTCAAGGTCGGGGTGAGTTACGCAGCGCAGGCCAAGTGGATCCTGGTTCCCGCCGCCGTGGCGGGCGGGGGCAAGGTGGTGGCCGTGGTCGACAGGTTCGCGGCCGGGGTCACCCTGACGGCGACGCCCGCCTCCGGGGCAGGTCCCGAATACACCGTCTCCCTGACCGGGGCTCGGGTGGCTGGTTTCTTGCCGGAAAATGCCTTTACTGATCTTTACCGTCTAGCCGGCGCGGGGGCTGCCGCGATGGGCGACGGCGCGCTGGCCGGGGCGCTCGACCTGACCGCCGGGTACGTGGCCAAGCGTGAGCAATTCGGCCGCCCCCTGGCGACCTTCCAGGCGGTGGCGCAGCAGATCGCCGACGTCTACATCGCCGCCAGGACGCTGCACCTGGCGGCGCTTTCCGCGTGCTGGCGGCTGGCCGCCGGGCTCGACGCGGACGCCGATCTGGATATCGCGGCCTACTGGCTCGCGAAGGAGGCGCCCGCGGCCCTGCGCACCTGTCATCACTTGCATGGCGGGATCGGGGTGGATGTCGAATACCCGTTGCACAGGTATTCGGCGATGATTACCGACCTTTGCCGGTTCGCCGGCGGGGCTGATTTCCGGCTCGAGGCGCTGGCGGAGGCTTTTGATGTTCATTGAGCTGACCGAGGATCAGGTGGCGCTCAGGGACGAATTGCGGAACTATTTCGCCGGGCTGATCCCTCCGTCAGAACGCGAGGCGATGCTCACCGACAGACACGGGGAGATTTACCGCGACCTGGTCAAGCGGATGGGTGCGGACGGCTGGCTAGGGGTCGGCTGGCCGCTTGAGTACGGCGGGCGCGGCTTCGGGCAGGTCGAACAGCAGATCTTCGTCACCGAAGCCGCGCGTGCCGATGTGCCGCTGCCGTCGGTGACGTTGCAGACGGTCGGGCCGACGTTGCAGGAATTCGGCACCGGCGAGCAGAAGGCGCTCTTCCTGCCGCGGATTCTCGCTGGTGACGTGCATTTCGCGATCGGATATACCGAGCCGGCGGCGGGTACCGATCTCGCTTCGCTGACCACGCGGGCGGTGCGGGACGGCGACCATTACGTGGTGAACGGGCAGAAGGTTTTCACCACGGGGGCACATGACGCTGACTTCATCTGGCTGGCGTGCCGCACCGATCCGGTCGCGCCTAAGCACAAGGGCATTTCGATCCTGATCGTGGATACCGCCGATCCTGGCTTCTCGTGGACGCCGGTGATCACCGCGGACGGCGCGCATCACGTGAACGCGACCTACTACTCCGACGTGCGGGTGCCCGTCGGGCTGCGAGTCGGGGAGGAGAACGCGGGCTGGCGGCTCGTCACCACGCAGCTGAACCACGAGCGGGTCATGCTCGGGCCATCAGGGCGGCTCGGCGCGCTGCTTGACCGGGTGCGTGACTGGGCAGACTCGACGACGGGGGCGGACGGCGTGCTGCTTTCCCTGCGGCCTGACGTGCGCAGGGTGCTGGCGGAAGTACGTGCCAGCATGCGGGTGAACGAGCTGCTGAACTGGCAGGTCGCGGTCGCTGAGAAGGTATCGGTCGCCGACGCTTCGGCAACGAAGGTCTTTGGTTCCGTGCGGATACAGCAGTTCGGGCAGTCGCTGGCCGACCTCGTGGGGCGGCACGGGGACGCCGCCGACCCGGCTACCTCGGCACTGATGCGGTGGCTTGACGTTCAGGTGAAGCGGAATCTCGTGCTCACCTTCGGCGGCGGGGTCAACGAGGTCCAGCGGGAACTGATCGCGATGGCCGGGCTGAAGCTGCCGCGGGTGCCGCGGTGAGGGCGGACCTGGCGGGCAAGGAGTGAGCGGAGGAGACTTGGACCTGGACTTGCAGGGTGTCGCCGCGGCGATCATGGCGACCGGGGAGTCTGAGCGGCGGGCGGCACGTGATCCGGTGAACCTGCCGATCATCGAGAACTGGATCGAGGCGATCGGGGACGCCAACCCCGTCTACACCGACGCGGCCCTCGCGGCCGGGTCCGTGCACGGCGGCCTGGTAGCGCCGCCGGCCATGATCCAGGTCTGGACCATGACGGGGCAGGCGACGCCGGCTGCCGGGCGCGATGACCCGATGGGCCGTATCGTCAGCGCGCTCGACGACGCCGGATTCACCTCAGTCGTGGCGACCAACTGCGATCAGGTCTACAACAGGTACCTGCGGCACGGCGAGCAACTGACGCTCACGGTCAGCCTGACCGACCTGACCGGGCCGAAGCAGACCGCGCTCGGGGAAGGGTACTTTTTCACTACCCGGCACGCCTGGTACAGCGGCGACGAGGTCGTCGCGACGATGGACTTCCGCATACTCAAGTTCCGGCCTGGTACCGGGGCTGCGCGGCCTGCCGGTACGGCCGCCGGCGGGCACGGGACGCCGATGCGGCCGATGATCTCGGCCGACACGGCGTTCTTCTGGGCCGGCACCCGCGCGGGCGAATTGCGGATCCAAAGCTGCGCCGACTGCGGCACGCTGCGGCATCCGCCGGGTCCGATGTGCGTGGCCTGCGGATCACCTAACCCCGAGTACGTGGTCGCCGCGGGGACCGGGGAAGTGTTCAGCTTCATCGTGCACCACCATCCGCCTGTCCCTGGCAAGAAGCTGCCCTTGGTGCTTGCGCTTGTCGACCTGCCAGAGGGCGTGCGGGTGCTTGGCGAGCTCGCCGGGGTCTCCCCCGAGTCGGTGCGCATCGGGATGCCGGTCGAGGCTGCCTTCCTGAAGGTCGACGACGAACTGACCTTGCCTGCCTGGCGGCCCGCCATCGGCGGCGGGCTTCCCGCTCAGCTTCCCGGCCTGACCGTGGACGTCACCACGACCTTCGTGGTCGGCGGAGCGCTGGCGACGCGCGACTTCACCAGGGTTCATCACGACCGCGACTTCGCCGTCGCCAGCGGCAGCAGGGAAATCTTCGTCAACATCCTCACCACGACCGGGCTGGTGCAGCGGTTCGTGGCCGGCTGGGCAGGGCACGGCGCGCTGTTCCGCTCGATCGCGATCAGGCTAGGGGCGCCCTGTTACGCCGGCGACACGCTCAGCTTCACCGGTGCGGTCATCTCACGGGACGGTGATCTTTACACCGTCGCGGTCACCGGCAGGTGCGGCCTTGGTGATCATGTGACTTCTACTGTGGTGGTCGAGATTCCGGGGAGTGCGGCATGACAGGGGCGGCGATCGCCGGGATCGGGGCGACCGAGTTCTCCAAGGACTCAGGGCGGAGCGAGCTGCGGCTGGCCGTCGAGGCCGTGCGGGTCGCCCTGGCCGACGCCGGCCTCACGGCCGGCGATGTCGACGGGCTGGTCACGTTCAGCATGGACAGCAATGCCGAGATCGCCGTCGCCAGGGAGCTTGGCATCGGCGAGCTGACGTTCTTCAGCCAGATCGGCTACGGCGGCGGCGCCGCCTGCGCGACCGTGCAGCAGGCCGCGATGGCGATCGCGACCGGGGCGGCCGAGGCAGTCGTCTGCTACCGGGCCATGAACGAGCGTTCAGGGCGGAGGTTCGGGCAGGTCGCCGCGGGCGCTGCCGCGCAGGCGACGTCGGCTGGCGTCGACAACAGCTGGCATTACCCGATCGGCTTGTCGACTCCCGCGTCGACTGTTGCCATGATGGCGCGGCGGTACATGCACGTGTACGGTGCCGAGGGCGCGGACTTCGGCGTCGTCGCCGTCGCCGATCGCAAGCATGCGGCCAGCAACCCCAAAGCGTGGTTTTACCGCCGGCCGATCACCATGGAAGATCATCAGGCTTCGCGCTGGATCACCGAGCCGCTGCGGCTGCTCGACTGCTGCCAGGAAAGCGACGGCGGGGTGGCGATCGTCGTCACCAGCCTGGAGCGGGCTCGTTCCCTGCGCCAGCCGCCGGTGTCTGTTGCCGCCGCCGCGCAGGGGAGCGGGCGGGACGAGTACATGATGACCTCGTATTACCGCGACGACATGACCGGCCTGCCGGAGATGGGGATCGTGGCGCGGCAACTCTGGGGCAAGTCCGGGTTCTCGCCGGCCGACGTCCGGACTGCCGTGCTTTACGACCACTTCACGCCTTACGTGCTGATGCAGCTCGAGGAACTCGGGTTCTGCGGGCGGGGCGAGGCACCCGGGTTCATCGCGGACGGCGCCATCGAGGTGGGCGGGCGGCTGCCGCTGAATACGCATGGCGGGCAGCTAGGCGAGGCCTACATCCACGGCATGAACGGAATCGCAGAAGGAGTAAGGCAGGTGCGGGGCACGTCGGTCAACCAGGTGCCTGGCGACGGGCCCGTGCTGGTGACGGCAGGAACCGGGGTGCCGACGAGCGGCCTGGTCCTGGTCGCGGGCTGAGGAGGGTCAAGGCCCGCTCCCGGCCAGGCCGGCGAAGCGAACCCGTTCACTGCCGGGTCTCACGGCAGCCATGCGCCGCGCCGCAAGTCCCCGGCATCCCGCGCGGCAAGGATAGGTTTATTTCATGGCAAACCGGACGCCATATGTGCTCAGGTTAGCTTCCGGTTCCGTCCTCGCTGCTGGATCTATTGATCATCGCTCACGCTCTGTGATAAAAGGTTTAAAGATCAGTCCAGTAGACCAAATTTTGCGATGCCGAGACCGGGCGGACGGGGATGAACGAGTATCTCGGGCCGATCCCGATGCAGACCGCGGGCGAGCGGATCGCCGAGCGGATCGTCACCGCGATCGCGCTCGGCGAGTTCGTGCCTGATCAGCGTCTTCCGACCGAGCGTGAGCTGGCGGTGTCGCTCGAGGTGAGCCGGACTACGGTGCGCGAGGCGCTGCAACGGCTCCAGGCTGCCGGTTACGTGACGACCAGGCGAGGCCGCAACGGCGGCACGTTCGTGAATGCGGGCACGGGTAGCGGGTCAGACGCCGACGCGATGATCCGCCGCACGCTGATCCCGGCCTGGCACGAGCTCACCGAGGTTCTCGACTTCCGCAGCCTGATCGAGCAGGCGATCGCGCGGACCGCCGCCCAGCGGCGCGACGATCACGACATCGCGGCGATCCGTGCCGCCGTTGGCGACTACGCGCGGGCGGCGGACCGCGAGGCTTCCCGCCTCGCCGATCACGCGCTCCATCAGGCCATCGCGCGAGCCGCGCATAATTCGCGGCTGGTCGCGGTCAGCGCCAGCATCCGGCGCGAGGTCAGCCTCGGCTTCGATGCCGAGCCTTACAGCCCGCTGGTCAGACAGCGAGCCGTGGCGCAGCATCCAAGCCTGGCCGAGGCGGTGATCGCCGGAGACGCCGACCGTTCCGCCGTTCTCGCGGCCGAGCACTTCTCGCTGACCGAGGAAATGCTGACCGAGCTTCACGCCCGCATCCGAATTCGATCAGGAGGGAGTCCCGATGCCGGTAGCCAAAGTCAATGACATCGACCTGCATTACAAGCTGGATGGCGATGGCGAGGAGACCATCGTCTTGATCAACGGGCTGGCCGACGACCTCGAGACCTGGTTCGGCCAGCTTGACGACTTCCTGGCGGCCGGCTACCGGGTGCTCCGCATCGACAACAGGGGCATCGGCGCGAGTTCCAGGCCGGCCGGGCCATACTCAAGCCGGATGCTGGCCGACGATGCGAAGGCGCTGGTCGACCAGCTCGGGCTGACCGGCTTCCACCTGATGGGCGTCTCCATGGGCGGCATGATCGCTCAGGAGTACGCGCTCGCCTATCCTGGCGACCTGCGATCGGTCACGTTCGGCTGCACGTACGCGGCGCCGGGCCCGTTCTGCTCGCGGATGTTTGCCATGTGGGCGGATCTGGCCGCTGTTCTTGGCGTGCCGTTTGTCATGCGGGATGTCACGCTCTGGGCCTTCACCGTGCCCTTCTTCGAGGACCGGCCAGCGGAACTGGCGGAATTCGAGACCGCGATGCGGTACCTGGACCAGCCGGTGCACGCCTACCTGGCTCAGCTCGCGGTGATCCAGAACCACGACACGATCAGCAGGCTCGGGCAGATCACCACTCCCGCGCTCGTGCTGGCCGGCGAGCAGGACGTCCTCATCCCTGTCGCGCTGTCGCGACGGCTCCATGAGGGGATCCCCGGTTCAGAGTGGGCCACGACCAAGGGCGGTCACGCCTGTCTATGGGAGCACCCGGCGGAGTTCAACCAGGCATTCCTTGATTTCGTCCGACGGCAAGGAAAGGGCTAGCACGATGGCGGTCAGCGCTGCACCTGAAAAACTCGAACGCGATCAGATCGGCTTGTTCGGCGTCATCATGCCGGCCCTGGCCCAGGTGGCACCGGCGTTCAACCTCTTCTTCACGACGGGGGTGATGGTCGCGCTGGCCGGCGCTTCCGCGCCGCTGATCTTCTTGATCTCCATGGTAGGAATGGCGGCCACCGGCAGCAGCCTGGCCCAGTTCTCCAGCGTCTATCCCAGCGCGGGTTCCTTCGTCACCTACATCACCAGGGCGATCGGCACCAGGGTCGCCGTCGCCATCGGGGTGATCACCATTCTCGGCTACATCATCGCCTTCGGCGGCATCTACATTTTCGTCGGCAGCTATATCGTGCAGAACGTGCTCGGAAACCCCCACATCTGGGGCATCACGCAGCTCGTCACGATCGTCTACGGCGCTCTCGTGGTGGCGCCCGCGGTCGTGGGCCTGCGGTTCGGCGTCCGGGTGACGATCGTGCTCTACGTTTTCGAAGTCGTGCTGCTGCTCGCCCTGAGCGTGACCATCTTGGCTCGTGGTGGCGCCAGCGGACTGTCGGCTACGCCGTTCGCCTGGCCGGGCGGAAGCAAGTCAAGCGATGTACTGCTGGCTTTCAGCCTGGCCGTGCTGGCTTTCGGCGGGTTCGAGGCGGCCGCGCCGCTGGCTGAGGAAACCCGCGATCCGCGGCGTAACGTGCCGATCGCCGTGCTCGGCGCGGTCGTCGTCAGCGGGATAATCTACGTGCTCGGCTCGTACGCTCTGGTGACGGCCTTCGGCGTCGGGCACGCCGGCGCGCTCGCCGCCGACCCCAACCCGTTCCATACCGCGGCCAGGGCATTCCTGCCCGCGCTCGCCCCGGTCATCACCTGGGTGTTCTTGTCCAGCGTGACAAGTTCTTACGTGGCGGCGAACACCCAGACATCCAGGGTTATCTTCGCGGGCGCAAGGGGCGGCTTGTGGAGCAGGTCGCTGGCCGGGATCAGCCCGCGCTTCAAGACCCCAGCCCTCGCGGCCGTGGCATTCGTGGCTCCGAGCATCCTGATCGGCGTGGTGTCCACCGCATTCACCGATCCAGGCACAGCGTCCGGATTCCTCGGCACCTACGGGATACTCGGGCTGATCATCATGTACCTGGTCGCTAACGTCGCGCTCGTCGTCGAGTGGGTCAGGCTGCGCGGCGCAGGCATCAAGAAGAACGCCTGGCTATGGGTCGTGACCCCGGTCATCGGGGTCATCGTGCTTGCCATTCCGATCTGGGGTGACCTGCGGCCCGGCCAGCCAAGCCCTTACAACATCCTGCCCTGGCTCACCATCGGGCTGGTTGCCGTCGGGGTTGGTTACGCCCTGGTGCTCGGTGCCGTCAGGCCGCAGGCGCTTCTGCGGGCACCCGCCCTGCTCGAAGGCGAGGAAAGTCTCTCCGCTGATCCCCTGCCCATCAGCGACTGAACGGCTGGCCGCTAGGAGGCAGCGGTGCGTCGGACTGGGCGAATTCGAGCATCACGTCGGCGGGCAGGGCCGAGCCGGTCAGGCGCAGGTTCTCGTAGTCGTTCGCGCCGAGGGCGGCCCGCGCGGACTCAACGGCGGCGTCGAAGCGAGCATGGTCCGATGCTGGTATGGGCGAGTCGATGACCTCCCGCAGCGCCTGCGAGGCGCCGATCAGCACGGCCGCTCGGCTGAAACGCAGGTCGCCGGCCTCGGCCTGGGCAAGTTCCTCGATGCTCTCGGCGATCGCCCGCGGTTCGCCGACCGTAGCGGCCAGTGCGAGCGCGCGCCTGTGCAGGGTCCTGGCGGCGGCGTAGTCGCCCCTGGCGACGGCGACCAGGCCAAGGTTGATCAGCGCGACCTGCTCGAGCCTGCGGTCACCGTGTTCCTCGGCCAGCGTGAGCGCCTGGCTGTGCAGGCCGGCGGCCAGGTCGAGGTCGCCTGAGCTGTAGCAGACCATGCCAAGGTTGGTGAGGGCGCCGCCGGTGAGCTTGCGGTCGCCGAGGTAGCTGGCGTTGCGCAGGTGCTGGTCGAGGCGTTCCCTGGCGAGGTCGAGGTTGCCGGCGTAGATGGCGGTGACACCGAGGTTGCCGAGCATGAGCGTGGTCCGGCGCAGGTCGCCGATCTGGGCGAACGTCGCCATGCTCTGCTGGTAAAAGGACTCAGCGGCAGCCAGGTAGTTGCCGTGCAGCGCGATCCGGCCGAGACCGGACAGGCAGCGGGCCACTTGCTGTAGCGAGCCGGCCTGCCTGGCCAGCTCAAGCGCCTCCGCGTAGAGCGCTCCCGCTGCCAGGTAGTCGCCGCGCACGTGCGCGACCGCGCCGAGGTCGCCAAGCGAGGTCGCGATCCTTGCCTGATCACCGAGCTTGCGCCAGATCGCGATGCTCCGTTCCAGGTGCCGCTGGGCGGCGGCATAGTCGGCTTGGACCGAGGCAAGCTGGGCGGCACCGTCCAGTGCCGTCGCCAGCAGCCTGGGCTCCGCGTGCGGGCCTGCCGCTGCAAGCGCGGCCTCAAGCCAGCGGCGACCGTGGCCGACCGGGCCGCGGGCGGCCCAGAACGGTGCCATCGCGCCGCCGAGCTCGAGTGCCAGGCGAAGGCCGGACGCGGCGGCCGAGTCCCCTGACACGGCAAGCGCCGACTCGATTGCTCCCCTGATGTTGTCATGTTCGGCTTCGAGCACGTCAAGCCAGGCGACCTGATCAGGCCCGTCGAGATCGGCTGCGGCGGCGGTCTTGAGCAGCCAGGCACGGGCCTTCCGCGTCACTTCCTGCCGTTCGCCTGACTCGTCCAGGCGGTGCGCGGCGTACTGGCGGATCGATTCGAGCATGCCGTAACGCATGCTGCCCGCTCGTTCCTCCGTGGTCAGCAGTGAGCGGTCGATCAGCGTGGCGATGGTATCGAAGATTGCCTCGACGGGGAGACTGCCGTCCGCGCAGGCCGCCTCGGCGGCCTCGATCGTGCAGCCGCCGGGGAATGCCGTCAGCCGCCGCAGGCACCTTTGCTCGGCCGGGCGAAGCAGACCGTAGCTCCATTCGATGGCGGCCTTGAGCGTCCGGTGGCGAGGCAGCCCGGCCCGGCTCCCGCCGGTCAGCACCCGGAACCTGTCATCGAGCCGGCCGGTGAGTTGCCTGGTGGTGAGCGCGCCGATCCGCGCGGCAGCGAGTTCGATGGCGAGGGGGATGCCGTCGAGCGTGCGGCAGATGTCGCGGACGTAAGCCGCGTTGTCGGCGCGAAGCGCGAAACCCGGCCTGGCCAGTACGGCACGGTCGCAGAACAGCCGCACCGACTCGCTGGCCGCGATCGTCTCCGGGTCGCTGGCGTGCGCGGACGGCAGCGTCAGCGGCGGCACCGGCCAGGTGGCCTCACCCGCCACGGTCAGTTTGCTCTGGCTGGTAGCCAGGATCCGCAGCGACGGGCAGCTGTGAAGCAGATTCGTGCACAGGGCCGCCACCTGGTCGAGCAGGTGCTCGCAGTTGTCAAGTACCACAAGCACCTCGCGGCCGGCCAGCGCGGTGATGATGCCCTCGAGCAAGGGCGTGCCAGGCGTCTCGATGACTTCCATGGCCCTGGCCACCACGAAGACGACAAGGTCAGGCCGCTCGACCGGCGCGAGTTCGACGAGCCAGACGCCGCCTAGCTGGCGTGCCTGGACCTCCCCTGCGGCATGCAGCGCGAGCCTGCTCTTGCCAGAACCGCTCGGGCCGGTCAGCGTCACCAGCCTGGACAGCCTGAGCAGTTCCTCGATGGTGGCGAGCTCGCCTTCGCGTCCGATGAAGGAGGTCGTCTGCGCCGGCAGCCGCGAGCCTGCCCGCGCCGGGAAAGGTGCGGCCAAAGCCGCCGTGGCCCGCGCTCCGGCCGGCGCCATAAGCGGAGCCTGGCTGCTGCCGCTGTCAGGTGGCTTCCAGTCAAGTTCGGCATCGTGCCGCAGCACGGCCAGCTGCAGCCAGCGCAACCGTGGCCCTGGGTCGACGCCGAGTTCGCCGGCGAGCCTTCGCCGCAACTCCTCGTAGGCGCTCAGCGCTTCTGCCTGCCGCCCGCACCGGTAGAGCGCGGTCATCCGCGAGCCGGTCAGCCGCTCGCGCAGCGGGTACTGCTCCGCCAGGCCGTCAAGTTCGGCGGTGAGCTCAACGTGGCGCCCGCAGGCGAGATCGGCCTCGACCCGGCTCTCGATGGCGGTCAGGCGAGCCTCACCGAGCCTGGCCACCTCGGCGCGGACGAAGGGCAGGTCCGCCATGTCGGCCAGCGGCTCGCCGTGCCAGAGGCCGAGTGCCTGCCGCAGCCCGGCGGCGGCCGCCTGTGCCCGGCCGGCCGCCAGGTCGGCGAGCGCGAGCTTGACCAGCGAGGTGAACAGGTCGGCATCGAGCTGCCCTGGTACCACGGCGAGCCGGTAGCCAGGCGGCTGCGTGGTGAGCGCGCTCGCGGCAGCACCGAGAGCACGGCGCAACCTGGAGATGTAGACCCGCAGCGTCGCGGCGCTGTGCGGCGGCGGCTCGCCCGACCACAGGTCGTGGGCCAGTGTGTCGGCGGGCACGGTCTGGTTGGCGGAAAGCAGCAGCCTGGCGAGAAGCACGCGCTCACGCGGGCCGCCGAGAGGCGCCTCGCGACCTTCGTCGCCGATCACCCCGACCGGGCCGAGAATGCGGTACTCCAACGTTCAAGCCCTCTATTCGCCGCTTAGGGGAAAGCTAACGGTTGTCACGCGTTTGTAACGCGGCTCAGGCAGAAATTTCCTATGTCTATCCCGGTATTTCCGCTCCGCCTGGCCTGGCACCAGCGGCTGGCCGAGGCGGGCGGCGAGGCCATGCTGCCGGCTGGGTCAAGGCTGGCCGACAAGGAAAAGCCGGGCAGGCACTGCTTCTTGCTTCTCGAGGGAAGCGCGGTCGCCGAGGTCGACGGCCAGCGGCCCGAGCCGGTGTTGCCGGGGACGTTCGTCGGTTGCCTCGGCCGTTCTGGCATGCCGCGGCCGCCTGCCGGGGTCACTGTGCGGCTGGCGACCCCGGCCAGGGTTCTCGTGCTCGACGGGGACCGGCTGGCGGCGCTCATCGACGCCGATCCTGTCATCGCCGGCCTGTGGCGGCGCGCGGTCGATCCGAAGAGCGGTGCGAGATGAAGGCCGCCGCTACCGCGCCTGGCCTGCTGTCCTGGTGCAGTCTCCTGCAGGCGGCGGGCAGGGAGACGATCCTGCCGGCCGGCTGCCGCCTCGCCGACGAGCGCCAGCCCGGGCGCTACTGTTTCCTCCTGCTCGACGGCGGTGCTGCCGCGGAGGCGGGCGGGCGGCCGCTGGCCACGTTCTCCGCGGGCTCGTTCGTCGGGTCGCTTGATGATCGCGGGCGGCCATCACCGCTGCACGGGATCACGGTACGGGTGATCGGCCAGGCGCGCGCACTCGTGCTCGAGCCGAGGAAACTCGCGGCGCTGCTCGACTCTGACCAGGCGCTCGCCGCCGCCTGGCTGAGACACAAACCCCCTGCCGCCAGGCCGGGCAGGTACGGTCAGCCCGCAGTTCCCGCCATGTCAAGTGCGGCGATGTAACCGAAGGTCATGGCGGGCCCGATGGTCGCGCCCGCGCCCGCGTAACTGCGTCCCATCACGGCCGCGCTGGCGTTGCCCGCCGCGTACAGGCCGGTGATCGGGGTGCCGTCCTGACGCAGCACCCGCGCCCGCTCGTCGGTGCACAGGCCGCCTTTCGTGCCAAGATCGCCTGGCACGATCTTTATGGCATAAAAGGGCGGCAGCGAAAGCGGTGCCAGGTTCGGGTTTGGCCGCCGGCGCGGATCACCGTAATAGCGGTCGTATGCCGAGTCGCCCCGGCCGAAGTCCTCGTCCTTCCCTGCGACAGCGAAGCCGTTGAAGCGCTGCACGGTCGCTGCCAGCCCCGCCGCCGAGACCTCGATCGCAGCGGCGAGGTCGGCGAGGGTGCCTGCCTTGAACACCGTGCCCGCCGCGTACCAGCGGCGCGGCAGCGGGCGCCGCGGCGGCAGGCCGGCGAAAACGTAGCTGTTGCGGTAGCGCTGGTCGGTGATCAGCCAGGCCGGAATGTGCGGGGAGTCCTCCGCGTGACCGTCGTACATGGCGTGCACGGCATCGACATAGGGCGAGGCCTCGTTGACGAATCGCTGGCCGGCCGCGTTGACCATGAGGCAGCCGGGCAGCGAGCGCTCGGCCAGGCAGAAGTAGGGTCCGCTGGTCAGCGGGACAGACGGTCCCCACCAGGCGTCGTCCATCAGGTCAAGGCCGGCCCCGACGTTCTGCCCGGCGATGATACCGTCGCCGGTGTTACCTTGCGAGCCCACAGTCCATTGCGTGCCCACTGGCTGGCGCTGATACTCGGCTCGCATGGCCGCGTTCCGCTCGAAACCTCCGGTGGCGATCAGCACGCCGCGGCGGGTCCTGACGGTGACGGGCTCTCCTTCGCATTCGACATGCACTCCGGTCACGGCCCCGTCCTCGACGAGCAGCCCGGTCAGCGGAGTGTCGTACCAGACCGGCACGCCCAGGGTCAGCAAACCGCCGCGCAAGCCGGCCGCGAGCGCCTGGCCGAGGCTGAGCGTGCGCCGCCGCAGCGCCTTGGTCCGCGCGGTTCTTGCCGCGACCTTGGCTGCCCGCCAGACCGAGCGCGGATTGCTGGTGCCCAGGCTCAGCCAGCGGTAGTCGGACTGGGTGATCGCCACCCCGGCAGGCGCGGGCAGATAGGGCGGGTTCAGCCGGGCGAGTTCCGCGCCCAGTACCCGGCCATCGAGCAGGCGAGGCTCGACGCTCCGGCCGCTGGCCAGGCCCCCTGATGCCTCCGGGTAATAGTCGCAATAGCCGGGCACCCAGGCGAACTCCATCGGTGTCGAGGCGCGCACCAGGTCGAGCATCGCCGGGCCGTGCTCGAGCAGCGCCGCCTGCCGTTCTTTCCCGACCTCCTGGCCGGCGACGTGAGCGAGGTACGCGCTGGCCTGCTCAGGTGAGTCCTTGACGCCGGCCCGCTTGAGCACGCTGTTGTTCGGCACCCATACCCCGCCGCCCGAGCGGGCGGTCGAGCCGCCGAAGCGGCCGGTCTTCTCGACCACGACGACGCTGAGCCCGTGCCGCGCCGCCGTGAGCGCGGCGGTCATCCCGGCCGCGCCGCTCCCGGCCACCACGACGTCGAATTCAAGCTCGCCAGCATCCATCCCGCCTCCCTGCTCAGATACTAGAACACGTTCTAGTAGGGGCGAGAGTACAGGCGGGACAGGAGGTGAACTTCAAGCTGGCGGTCACCGTGACGTGCGAGCCGCCGGACTCGAGCTCGGGTTCAGACTGCCGTGCGGCTGCTCGACGGGCAAGTTGGCGCCTGCGCCGCGAGGGCGCTGATCTACTTCGGCGGCCTGGCCGATGACCAAGATCACGACGACGAGGCGCTTTCCTGCGTGCGCCGCGCCATCGAGGCGGCCCGGCCGTTCGGAACCGACTTGCAGGTCGCCGCCGCCATCGCGGTGGCCGACGGCAATCTCGCGCACAGCGACCGCGCGATCGCGCGAGAGCGCGCTGAGGGCCAGGCCGCCTTTGTCGGGGGCGGTACCTCCGTGCAACTGGGCGCGACGGGCCGCGAAGAGTTGCTTGCGGTAAAGCTCGAAGACGGCGGCTACAGCCGCCTCGACGTCCTTGCTGGCTTCAGGCGCATCGGTCAGGCCGGCGCCGAGCATGAGATCACGCTGGCATGCCTGGTACCTGTGCTCGACGATCCCGCTGACTACCCGGCTGGTCACGGCCTTGATCAGCCCAACCGCCTCGAGCTGCTTGACGCGCCGGTAGAGCATGGTTTGCGGCTGGCCAAGCCGGGCTGATGCTCGGCTGGCTGAGCCTGCCGCTACTGCTCGCGGTCGCCGTGCTCCTAGGTGCCGGACAGCCGATGAGCAACGCCGCCCGGATGGTGCTCACCCGGGCGGTCGTCCCCGGCGAGCAACTGACCAGGGCGGGCCTGAAGACGATCTGGGCCGATCCCGTTCTGCGCGCGACGATGATGCTCTTCGCCACCATCAACTGCCTGGCCGCCAGGATCGACCTGATCGCCGTCGTCATACTGCGAGATCAATCCGTGCATCCGGCCATGATCGGTCTTGCGCTTGGTGGTGGCGCTGTCGGCGGGCTGGCCGGAGCGCCGCTGGTCAAGCCGCTGCACCGGCTTGCGCCTGGGGTGCTGATGATCACGGTATGCGCGGCGTTCGTGCCGTTGACCGCGCTGCTCGCGATTCCGCTCGGCCCGTGGTGGATGGCCGGGTTGCTGTTTGTCGGCATGCTCGGGGTGCCGTCGATCCGGGTACTTGCCGACGTGCTGCTCCTGCGGCAGGCGCCGCAGGCAGAGCGCGGCCGGGTAGTGGCGGCTGTGATGACGCTGCTCGGCGTCGGTATTCCGGCTGGCCTGGCCCTGGCCGGGATACTAGCCGCAGGGATCGGCATCTGCGCCGCCCGGCCACAGCTCTGGGCCGCTCGCTGGCCGCAGTGACAGCCAGGTTCGATGGCCAGGCTCGATGGCCAGCCGTGCCAGGGGACCCCTGGCACGGGCCTGGCGCGGCTTCAGGCGGCTGCCCGGCGCCAGGCGGCCAGCGTCGTCTCGATGTCCGCCTTACTGATGTCGCGGTGCGTGAGCATACGGATCTTTCCCGCGACCATGGTAACCAGGATGCCCTCGGCGGCGAGCCTGGCGGCCCATTCGGCGGGCGTGCGGCCGGTACCGCCGACATTGACGAAGATGATGTTGGTGGCTACCGAATCAAGATCAATCGATCCTGGCAGTACCTCGGCGATGCCGCTGGCAAGTACCGACGCGTTCTCGTGGTCTTCGTGCAGGCGCTTAGGCCCTTCTTCGAGCGCGATGAGCCCGGCTGCGGCCATGATGCCTGCCTGCCGCCAGGCCGCGCCGAACACTACCTTGAGCCGCCTGGCTTCGCGGATGAACTCGGCGTCGCCGGTCAGCATCGAGCCGATCGGGGCGCCGAGTCCCTTGGACAGGCAGAACATCATGGCGGTCACCTGCCCGGCGTAGTCGGCGACGGTCGCCCCGGTGACCGCGCAGGCGTTGAAGATCCTCGCGCCGTCCAGGTAAAGCGGCACGCCGGCTTCGGCGCACGCCCTGGCGACGTCGGCCACTTCGGCGACCGATTGCGGGGTGCCGCCGCCGACCTGATGGGTGTTCTCGATCGTCACCAGGTCCACCACGGTCACGTCGTAGGGGTGCGGCTCGAGAGCCGCCGCCACCTGGGCGCCGGATAGCACTCCGCTACGGCCGGCGACCGGCCGGAACGTGATGCCTGACAAGACCGCGGCGGCGCTCAGTTCCATGCCGCAGACGTGCGCGGACGCCTCGCACACCACGACATGCCCGGAACGCGCCATCGCGTGCAGCGCGATCTGCGTGCACAGCGTGCCTGTCGGCAGGTAGAGCGCGGCCTCGTGGCCGGTCACCTCGGCCGCGCGATCCTGAAGCCGGTTCACCGTCGGGTCGTCACCGAACCAGTCGTCGCCGACCTCGGCGTCTGCCATCGCCCGGCGCATCGCCTCGGTCGGGCGGGTCACCGTGTCAGATCGAAGGTCAGTGAAAGGTGGCATGCCTGGCGTCCCGTCTTCTCGGTATTCACCTCCTGGCAGTATCCGCTATCGCCAACCCGCTCGCGCTCCTGCGGTACAGTCGCGATGGACCCGACCGGTAATGGGGCCGGGCGGGATGTCCGCTTACCGTCCCCGCCTGGGAGGAAGATGAAGGCTCTCGTCAAGGCCAGTGCCGAGCCAGGACTGCTGATCGAGGATGTGCCAGTTCCCGCTGTGGGCCGGGGCGACGTGCTTGTCAGGGTCCTGCGGACCGGGGTCTGCGGTACCGACCTGCATATCTACGAATGGGATGGCTGGGCGAAGGAGAACGTGACCGCGCCGCTGGTGATCGGGCACGAGTTCTCAGGGGAAATAGTCGAGATCGGGTCCGAGGTTGAGGATCTGGACGTGGGCGACATCGTGAGCGGCGAGGGCCACATCGTGTGCGGCAAGTGCCGCAATTGCATGGCGGGCCGCCGGGTGCAGTGCGCCAGGACAAAGGGCGTCGGTGTCAATTACCCTGGCGCGTTCGCTGAGTTCGTGGCCCTGCCTGCGACCAATGTGTGGAAGCACCCGGCCAGCATCGATCTCGCCGTCGCCGCGATCTTCGACCCGTTCGGCAATGCTGTGCACACCGCGCTTGCCTTTCCCGTGCTCGGCGAGGACGTGCTGATCACCGGCGCGGGACCGATCGGGATCATGGCCGCGATCGTGGCCAGGCACGCAGGCGCCCGCCACATCGTGATCACCGATGTGTCGCCTTACCGGCTGGAACTGGCGCGCAAGGTGGGAGTCACGGTGGCGGCAGACACCTCGCGGACCCCGCTGAGTGAGGTCATGGCCGAACTCGGGATGCGCGAGGGCTTCGATGTCGGCATGGAGATGTCGGGCAAGCCGGTCGCGCTTCGCGAGATGCTGGGCGCGATGACCCACGGCGGCAAGATCGCCATGCTCGGCCTCCCGGCCGAGCAGTTTCCGATCGACTGGGCACATCTCGTGCTCAACATGATCACAGTCAAGGGAATCTACGGCCGCGAGATGTTCGAAACCTGGTATGAGATGTCGGTGCTCACCCAGTCAGGGGTCGACATCAGCCCGGTGATCACGCACCGTTTCGACGCCGCCGACTACGCCGCTGCCTTCGAGACGGTCAAGGCTGGTAAGTGCGGCAAGGTGGTACTTGACTGGGCGGAAAGGCAGCAACCGGGTGCGCGGTAGCTTCTCCGGCGTAACAACCCTGGGCATCGGCACGCTGACAACGGTGTAGGCAGACAAGGGAGGGCCCGACGATGTTTACCGGCGTGCGAGGGCAGATCGCCGATGAGCTCGGTCAGATCCGCGCGGATGGCCTGTATAAGAGCGAACGGATTATCACCAGCCCGCAGCGAGCCAGCATCATGGTCGCCGACGGCTCTTCCGTTCTCAATCTGTGCGCCAATAACTACCTCGGGCTCGCGGATGACCCAAGGATCATCGACGCGGCCAAGGACGCGCTGAACCGCTGGGGTTTCGGCATGGCCAGCGTGCGCTTCATCTGCGGTACCCAGGACCTGCACAAGCAGCTTGAGCGCAAGCTCGCCGCGTTCCTCGGGACGCAGGACACGATCCTTTACCCGAGTTGCTTCGACGCCAACGGCGGGCTGTTCGAGACGATACTTGGCGAGCAGGATGCCGTGATCAGCGACGAACTGAACCATGCGTCGATTATCGACGGCATCAGGCTCTGCCGGGCCAGGCGGCTGCGGTACCGCAACAGGGATATGGCCGACCTGGAAGCGCAGCTTAAATCTGCGGCGGATGCCAGGCGCAGGCTCATCGCCACCGACGGCGTTTTCTCGATGGACGGCTACGTCGCCCCGCTACCGGAGATCTGCGACCTCGCGGAGAAGTACGACGCCATGGTGATGGTCGACGACTCGCACGCGGTCGGATTCGTGGGCCCGGCCGGCCGCGGTACCCCGGAACTGCACGGCGTCACCGACAGAGTGGACATCGTGACCGGAACGCTCGGCAAGGCGCTCGGCGGCGCGAGCGGCGGCTACACCAGCGGACGGCAGGAGATCATCGACCTGCTGCGTCAGCGGTCGCGGCCCTACCTGTTCTCCAACTCGGTCGCCCCGGCGGTGGCCGGCGCCTCGCTGAAGGTGCTCGAGGTCCTTGAGCACGGCGATGACCTGCGGTCCAGGCTCCGCGACAACACCGCCTGGTTCCGCAAGCGGATGACCGAACTGGGTTTCGACGTGCTGCCGGGCGACCATCCGATCGTTCCCGTCATGATCGGAGACGCGGCGGAGGCGGCCAGGCTCGCTGACCGGTTGCTCACCAAGGGCGTGTATGTTATCGGCTTCAGCTATCCGGTCGTGCCTATCGGCAAGGCGCGGATCAGGACCCAGGTATCGGCCGCGCACACCGCCGAAGACCTGGAACTGGCCGCGACGGCGTTCGCGCAGGCCAGGGATGAGCTGTCCGAACTGACCTAGCTAGGGGCGGGAACCGATGCTTACGCTTGGCATGACCGTGCTCGGGGTCAGTGACATGCGGCGGGCCATGATCTTCTGGTCGCTGGCGCTCAACTACGACGTTGTCGACGGCGGCGACGACTCGGCCTGGACGGAGCTCGGCCCGGCAGACGAAGAGCCTCTGCTCGCACTGCAACTGAGCGACGTGCCGCCGCAGGATCATCCCCGCGTCCACATCGACCTGGACGTGGACGGCGCTGAAGAGCAGAAGGCCGAGGTCGCCAGGCTGCTTTCGCTCGGTGCGCAGCCCGTGGACTGGGACAGTTACCCCGATGATCCCGACTTCGTCGTGCTTGCCGACCCCGAGGGCAACATCTTCTGTGTCGTGAACACCGGCCACCCGCTGGCCTCGGACTGAGTTCCGCGTGTCGTTGCCCCGTTATCGGCGCTTCGGGGTGGTGAGCCGGTAATGTCCGTACGGCCATGTGCCTCGGACATACTCACGCGCTTTCCGGCGCCGTAGCCGGCGTTGCGGTCGGCCTCTACGTGACGCACCTGCCCGCACCTCAGCTGGCGCTGTTCGCCGGCCTGACCGCGGGTGCGGCGGTGCTGCCTGACATCGACCACCCGAACTCCAGCCTGGCGCACTGCTTCGGCTTCCTGACCAAAGGCTTCGCCTGGCTGATCGGGAAGATCTCCGGCGGGCACAGGCACCTGACCCACGCCATTCTCGGCGTGGCCGGGTTCTGGGGCCTGGCCTGGCTGGCGGTGAAGTTCCGGCCAGACCTGGCAGGCAAGATCGGCCTGGCCGTCTTCCTCTCGCTGATCATCGCCAGCGGCCTTTATGCCCTGCGGGTCTGGGGGCACGGAGCGGACATCCTGGCCATCGCCGCGGCGATCACGCTGGTCGTCACCGGTACCGGGCTGCCGTTCTTCGCCCTGGCGACCGCGCTCGGCTGCGCCACCCATGTAGCGGGTGACATGCTGACCGACGAGGGCTGCCCGCTGTTCTTCCCGTTCAGCGACAGCCACCAAAGGCTGCTGCCCAGGGCGCTCGCGTTCACCACGGGAACCAGGCCAGAGCTGTGGGTGCTCGACCCGGCGCTGGTCGCGGGATTCGGATTCCTCGTCTACCGTGCCATCGAGATGGGCGTCATCAAAGTGAAGCTGCCCTGACTTGCCAAGCGTGACCCGCGGCTACTGGTAGCTGACGCTGACCGCAGTGGTCCGCGCTACGGCCTGGCAGGTGAGGATGTAGCCGTCGGCCAGGTCGGTCTCTTCGAGCACTTCGTTGTGCGCCATCTCTACCTCGCCGTCGACCAGACGGCAGGCGCATGCGCCGCACACGCCCTCGCGGCAGGAGTAAGGCGCGTCGAGGCCGGCCTCGATCATGACGTCGAGCATGCGCTCACCTGACGGCCAGTCGAGCTTGTGCACCTCGTCATCTAGCTCCACCTCGAGCGAGGCCTCGATTCCGCCGGCCACCAGGGTCGCTTCGAACGGGTTCTCGGCCAGCGAGAGGAATCGTTCGACGTGCGTCCGCTTGGCCGGGACTCCGAGTTCGGCGAGTGCCTGCCTGACCGCGGCCATGTAAGGATCAGGGCCGCAGACGAACGCCTCGAAGCTCGCATAGGGCCTGGCAAGCTCCCGCAGGCCGGCCGGAGAAGGCGCCCCGCTGACGGCGTCGAGCCAGTGGATGACGGCCAGCTTGCGCGGGAAGGCCGCTTGCAGTTCCCTCAGTTCGCGCGCGAAGATGACGGACCTTTCGTCGGCGTTGGCGTAAATGAGCACCACCCGGCCGCGCCCGGCACCCAAGGCCGACTTGAGTATCGACATGACGGGAGTAATTCCGCTGCCGCCAGCAAGCAGCAGGAAGTCGGCCTCGAGCGAACGCGGCGTGAACGTGCCGGCCGGCGGCAGCACGTCGAGCACGGTGCCAGGCCGAGCGTTATCGGCGATCCAGTTGGACGCCAGGCCAGACGCCATCCGCTTGACCGCGATCCGCGGCGGCTCACCGGCCACGGGGGAACTGCACAGCGAGTAACACCTGGCCACGGATCCGCCGCCCGGCGCAGGAACCCGCAGCGTGAGGAACTGCCCTGGCCGGTAGGCGAAGACCTGCGCAAGCTCGGCTGGCACGGCGAACACGATCGAGCAGGCCTGGCCGGTCTCGGCGGTCACCTCGGCTACCGGCACCTGATAGAAGGTACGTCTCGCGCTCACGGCGGCAATACTTCCAGCAGGCCGCCGGCCACGGCATCCTCGATGCTGTCCCGCAGGCTGCCGCACGCCGGGATCAGCGCGGAGTCGCCGCCAGCTTCGGTGACGGTGGCAAACTCGGCGCAGCGGCGCACGGCGCCGGCCGGCCACTGCACGCTCGTGTGCTGGAAGCTGAACTTGGTGACCCGCACGAGAGCACCGCATCTGGCGCAGGCAACCGGCGTGTACCGCCAGGGCCGTTCGTCGGCGAGCGCGCTCATCGGGTTAGCCCGGCTGTTCGGCGCCTGCGGCCAGGTTGGCGGCGACTTCTGCTTCCCAGGACTGCACGGCGCGGGTGGTGTCGATCTCGTACTCGAAGCGCTCCACCATGTCAGGGGTAATCGCGGCGACGTCCGCGTAGAACTGCTCATACCAGCGGCGAAGCTGATAGACGGGGCCGTCTTCGGCGCAGAGCAGCGGATTGTCGATCTTGGTCTTGTGCGTCCAGACTTCCACGTCCTGCTGGAAGCCGAGGCCGATGAACTCGGCGAACTTGGCCGCGATCTTGTCGCCCTGGGCGTCGGTGACGCCGGCCGGCTTCTTCACGATGATGCCCCACTGGAGCAGGAAGGAATCAGGAGTGACCGGATAGTGGCAGTTGATGAGCACGCTCTCCATGGTGAGGCCGTGATAGTCGTGCCACAGGTAGTCGATCATGTAGGACGGGCCGTAGTAGGCGGCCTCCGAGCGCAGCGTGGTTTCGCTGTAGTTCGAGCCGGCCGACACGTCCGGGCGCGATTTCGTGGTCAGGTACTGCGCGGCGATATGACCTTCCAGCACGTTCTTGAAGTACGTCGGAAAGGCGAAATGTATGTAGAAGAAATGCGCCATGTCGACCACGTTGTCGACGACCTCGCGGCAGTTCGAGTTCGTGACCAGGATCGAGTCCCACGTCCAGTGGGACCACTCGGGCGAGAACGCGCCTTCGATCTTCGGGATCGTGACGTCAGCAGGTGGCGGGTTGCCCTCAGGGTCGTTCCATACGAACAGCTGCCTGTTCTCTTCCAGCGTCAGCCAGGACCTGGTGCGCGCGGCGGGCGGCACGCGCCTGGCGTAAGGGATCCAAGCGCAGCGTCCGTCGCCACCCCAGCGCCAGTCGTGGAACGGGCAGGCCACCTGGTCGCCCTTGATCGAGCCCATGGTGAGGTCGCCGCCCATGTGCCTGCAGTACCCGTCGAGCACGTGCAGCGCGCCGTTGGAGTCGGCGAAGACCACGAGCTTGGTGCCGAAGGCGGCAACCGCGTGCGGTCCGTCTCGCCTGAACGTCTCGGCCAGGCCAAGGCAGTGCCAGCCGCGCGCGTACCTCGCCGGCGGCGGGGCGGAGTCGATGGTCCTGACCCCGTCGCGGTCGTTCATCGGCCCTCCCCGTAGACGGTAGCGATAGACTAGAACGTGTTCTAGTTCGGTTCTAGTCTATCGTCGCATAACAACGGGTTGGAGGCGAGCACCCAGTGAGTGCAGAGGTCGGGCAGACGGTACTCGAGGCCGTCGGCGAACTGCTTCCGGTGCTCAGGGAGCGGGCGCAGGAAGCCGAGGACGCGCGGGCTGTTCCCGCCGAATCGGTGAAGGCGCTGGAAGAGGCCGGGTTCTTCAAGCTGCTCCAGCCGGTGCGCTACGGCGGGCTGGAAGCTGACCCCGTGACGTTCTACCGCGCGGTCAGGATGATCGCAAGCGCCTGCGGTTCGACCGGCTGGGTCGCCTCTGTGGTCGGCGTGCACGCCTGGCAACTGGCGCTGTTTCCCTCGGCCGCACAGCAGGAGGTCTGGGGCGAAGACCAGGCAACCCGGATGTCGTCTTCCTACGCACCTACCGGTCGGGCGCAGCTCACCGCCGGCGGCTACCAGCTAACCGGAAGGTGGAGTTTCTCCTCGGGCTGCGGGCACGCCACCTGGGTGCTGCTCGGCGGCATCGTCACAGACGCGGACAAGAACCCGGTCGACTTCCGTACCTTCCTCCTGCCGATCAGCGACTACCAGATCGACGATGTCTGGGACACCGTCGGCCTGCGCGGCACCGGCAGCAACGACATCGTGGTCAACGGGGCGTTCGTGCCCGAGCACCGCTCCCTCGGCTTCGGCGACGTCACCAAGTGCGAGTGCCCTGGGCAGGAAGCCAACACCGCTCCGCTGTACCGGATACCTTTCGGCTCGCTCTTCTCCTGCACGATCACGACGCCGATCATCGGAATGGCGATCGGTGCCTACGACGCCCATGTCGCTTACCAGCGGGACAGGGTGAGCACCGCCTACCTGGGCGCCAAGACGGCCGAGGACCCGTTTGCGCAGGTCAGGGTGGCCAGAGCGGCCGGAGATATCGACGCCGCCTGGCTCGCCATCGACCGCAACATGGGCGAGTTGATGACGCACGCGCGCGCGGGCGAGTCGATCCCGATGCCGTTGCGGCTGCGGATCAGGCGGGATCAGGTGCTCGGCACCCAGCGCGCCGTCGGGGCGGTCGACCTGCTCTTCGAGAATTCAGGCGGCCGCGCGCTCAAGAACGGGACCGCGATCCAGCGGTTCTGGCGTGACGTGCACGCCGGGCGGGCACACGCTATCAACGACCTCGAGCGCGCCCTGTCCATGTTCGGCCGGGGCGAGCTCGGCTTGCCGCCCGCTGCGGACGCGATGCTATGACCTTCGCCGACACCGCGATGATGCGGCTGCACTACCACGAGGCCGGCGCGGGCGAAGCGGGCGCCTTGCCCGTGGTGCTGCTGCACGGTGGCGGACCTGGTGCTTCTGCCTGGTCAAACTTCGGCCAGAACCTGCCGGTGTTCGCGGAGCGGTTCAGGACCTTGATGCCCGACCAGCCGGGATTCGGCGAGTCGGACAAACCGCAGGTTGAGGGCAACTACTTCACGTTCTCCGCGCGCGCCCTGGCCAGCCTGCTCGACCATCTGCGCATCGAGCGCGTGCACCTGGTCGGCAACTCCCTCGGCGGTGGCACCGCCGTGCGGTTCGCGCTGAACTACCCGGAGCGGGCCGGCCGGCTGGTGCTGATGGGACCTGGCGGTCTCAGCATGAACGTGTTCTCGCCTGACCCGACAGAGGGCGTGACCAGGCTGGCCCAGTTCGCCGCGCCGCCCGGCCCGAGCAAGGAGAAGATGGCCGCCTTCTTGCGCACGCTCGTCTTCAAGCAGGCTCTCATCACCGACGAACTGGTCGAGGAGCGCTATAAGCACGCCAGCGATCCGGCGGCGCTGGCCGCGATGGCGGCGCTCGGCATGTCGTTCTACGACCCGGCGACCGCCGAGGACGGCATGCTCTGGCGCGAGGTGCACCGCCTGAAGAACGAGGTCTTGCTGATCTGGGGCCGGGAGGACCGGGTCAACCCGCTCGACGGCGCGCTCGTGCCGCTCAAGCAGATCAAAAAGGCGCAGTTGCACGTCTTCAGCGGCTGCGGGCACTGGGCGCAACTCGAGAAGTTCGACCAGTTCAACCGGCTCGCGCTCGACTTCATCGGAGGTGCGCGATGAGCGGCATCAGGTCCCTTGGTTACTTGCGGATCCAGGCGGTCGATCCCGCGCAGTGGCGCGAGTTCGGCACCAGGCTGCTCGGCATGGTGCAGGGCCGAGGGCCCGAGCCTGGTGCGGTCTATTTGCGGATGGATGATTTCCCGGCCCGGTTCGTGATCATGCCTGGAGACAGCGACCGGCTGCTCGCCTCCGGCTGGGAGACCGGCGGTGCGGCCGACCTCGCCGACCTCGCCTGCGCGCTCGAAGCGGCGGGCATTTCCGCCAGGGCAGGCACCGCCGCGGAACTGGCCGAGCGCCGGGTGGCCGGCCTGCTGATTTTCGACGATCCTTCCGGGCACACGCTCGAGGTGTTCTGGGGTGCGTCGCTGGATAACAGGCCCGCGTTCAGCCCTTACGGCGTCAGCTTCGTGACCGGCGACTACGGCATGGGCCACGTCGTCATCCCGGCCGGCGACGACGAGGCGTCGATGGACTTCTACGCCGGCCTGCTCGGCTTCCGGCTGCGCGACACGCTGGCGATGGCACCCGAACTATTCGGCAGGCCGGCTGGCGGACCGCCCGCGATGATGCGATTCCTCGGTGTCAACCCCAGGCACCACTCGCTCGCGCTTGCGCCGATGACCAGTCAGTCAGGCTGCATCCACGTGATGATCGAGGTCGGCTCGCTCGACGACGTCGGCCGGGCGATGGACCGGTGCACCAGGCGTGGCGGCAAGCTCAGCGCCTCGCTCGGGCGGCACGCCAACGACCGGATGATCTCGTTCTACGTGCGGACGCCAGGCGGCTTCGACATCGAGTACGGCACCAGCGGTCTCCTGGTCGACGACGCCACCTGGGTCGCGCGCCAGACCACCGCCATCAGCAACTGGGGCCACGTCTTCACCGCGGGTGCCGGGCACTGAGATTCCGCGGAGCGGCGCGGTTTCGTTGTCACAGGCGGGCAGTAGGGTCTTGCGCGAGGGAGGATGCCGATGCCCGGAGCCGAAGATCAGTGGACAGTCGTAGACCTGTTCTCTGGAGCAGGCGGCATGAGTTATGGCTTCAGCGCGCATCCTCGTTTCCTGGTCGTCGGGGCGGCGGATGCGCAGATCGGCAAGCCGAGCAGCGGCAGGGGAACGCTTGGGTGCAACGCAAGCTACCTGGCCAATATCGGCATAAGTCCAGTTGAAGCCGACCTTGGCTCCGCCGATCCCGCCGCGGTGTGCCTGGCGATGGGCTTGCCTGAGCGCGGCGTCACCGTGTTGTCCGCTTGCCCGCCCTGCACCGGCTTCTCGCGGACTCTCGCGCAGAATCATCTTCGTGACGACAGCAGAAACAGCCTTGTCAGGATTGTGGCTGACTACGTGAAGGAACTGGATCCCCAGATCGTCATCATGGAGAACGCCCGAGAGCTAGTGATGGGGCGGTTTTCCGATCATCTGCGCGGACTGATCGGCGATCTGGCCGGGCTTGGCTATTCGGTCCTGGCCGTCACGCACTTCCTTAACGAGTTCGGCCTGCCGCAACGGCGTGAGCGCGCCTTGCTCGTTGCCGTCAGGCAACCCTTGCCCTTGCGCGGGCTCAGCGACTTGTGGGCGGGCTACCTGATAGCCGACAAGGCGACTCACGTACGCCGGGCTATCTGGGACTTGCCCGCCATCCGTGCCGGTCAGGCCGATCCTCGCGACGCGATGCACGTGTCACCGAGGATGACTTCGCAGGCCAACTGGCGTCGGCTTGCGGCAACGCCTCCAGATGGAGGCGGCTGGATAGACCTGATTGACCATCCGGACGCGGATGAACTGCTGACGCCGTCGATGCGGCACCGCGCTGCGATCCGGGATTTCGGCAGTCATCCTGACGTGTACGGACGGTTGTGGTGGGATCGGCCGGCAGTCACGATCAAAAGAGAGTGCGCGCACATCGGTAACGGTCGTTATGCCCATCCCGAGCAGCACCGCCTGTGCACGGTGCGGGAAATGTCGATCTTGCAGGGGTTCCCCCGTGACTACACCTTTGTCGGCACGCTAACCAATATGTACCGTCACATCGGCGACGCTGTTCCGCCGCTGATCAGCTACCAGCTCGCCTCGTTGTGCGAATGGATACTTACCGATGAGCGCCCGGCTCCAGAAGACCTTGTCCTGCCGGGGTGTCATCTTAGTCCGGCAGATATCGAGACCGATCCGGCGATGTTGATTGCGGTCTGATTACTTCCGGTAGCGGGAATCGCCCCGAGCGTGCCGGGGCGAGTTGGTTCGGCCCGGTGACGCAACGTTCATGGCGTGCCGACCTGCATGACAAGATTGACCAGCTCACCGATGGCCAAGCCGAAGTGGTGAGCGGTTTCGTAGCTGCCGTGCTCGCGCCGCTGCGCGCCGAGTCGCTTCCTGTGACGTGGCTTACAGTGCCGACATGGAGTGACGCGTTCCTAGCGCGACTGCGCGGTCATCACGGTCTCAGCAAGGAACCCTTGTCGACCACGCAGTTCGAAGCGGCGTTCAATGAGTCCTGCCTTGCAGCAGGCTGGCTCGTGGATGTCGCCGCCTCGGCTACTCAGCGCTTCTTCGATACAACCATTACCGTGACCGGTGCCGGGCCGCGCCGGCTGTCGCTCAAAGCGTCGTCCGCCAAGGATATGAGGTTCGGTAGTGTTCACATTTCCAAGCTCACAGAAGCTGCCTGGATTCAGGACGTCAGAAGGAAGGTTGACCGCAGGGATCACATCGTAGCCTTGTTCGGAGAGTTTCAGGCCGTTACTTCTTCAATAATGATGCTCAGAGGATTCCGAGCCCGGAAAGACTGCGATGTATATTACGAGCTGCTTGAGATCCCGACGAGTATTTTCGCGCCAGTAGTCGATCTTGGCGTAGACCAGGCGCAGGCGGGAACCATTAGAATACCCGATGTTGAAGTGCCTGACTTTGCGATTCGAGTCGACAGAAGCGATGCCAAGATAACTGTATCGAGCATCCGCCTGGATCTTTGCGTCGTGCACGGCCGCTGGGGCGTCAACGCGGTCTGACGATGCGGTCTGACGATGCGGTCTGACCCCAGCGGAGCGCCGCGGTAATCAGGCCGCGGGGCAGGCGGGCCTGCGGCACTGGCGGGGAACGAACGGCGGCCTTAAAGTGCTCGGCATGTTCGTGGAACGCGGAAGCACCCCGGTCAGGTACGAGCCAGATCCCGAGCGGTTCAGGCAGGTGCTCGGCCACTTCGCCACG
>DAHVDE010000052.1 GCA_027313705.1 Actinomycetota bacterium
TCCCGCAGGTCATCGAGGACCTGCTGGTCCAGGGCGGTGCTGCCGCGGGCACGGGCGTCTTCGACGGCCCCGTGCGCGCCGCGCAGGACCGTGATGATGTCCCCGGCCCAGTCCTGGACACCGCCGGGGCCGGGTTTCTGCACGTGGCGGGCCCTGCGGATTACGTGCTGGCAGCACTGCTGGATGTTCTTGATGCGGGGGCCGATGAGGTGCTGGTACCCGGTGCAGCCGTCGGTCATCAGGTGCCCGGAGAACCCGGCGGGGATGCCGCCGGCGACGCTGCCCTTGCGCCGCGAGGCCAGGGCCTGCAGGAACGTCAGCCGCCCGTCCGGGGTCGTGACGACCAGCACGTGCGGCGTCCCCGCGGAAGCCTTGTCCTGCTTCCCGGCTTTCTCCTCCGGGTCCGCCTCGCCGGGATCCCCGGGCTCCGGGTCCGGGAGGGGCGTCTTCCCCGCGACGTTCACCGGGGTCTCGTCCGCGGCGAGGACGTCCTCGGCGGCCAGTACGGCGAGCATGCCCACGTCGAACCCGGCCCTGGCCAGGCCGTCGTTTACCCTCGCGACGGCCTTGTCCACCCAGCCGGCCGAGACGTCCTGCCCGGTCAGCATGCCGATCAGCCGCGCCGACCGCTCGGCGGGAACGTTCCCGAAGCACGACAGCAGGACGGCCGCGCCGTTCAGCACCGGGCCGTAGGAGACACAGCCCTGGTGAAAGCCCGCCGGGGCATCCGCCCAGGTGACTGTGCCGCAATCCCCGCAGGCCAGTCCGGGCAGCAGGATCTCGGTGACTTTCCGGATGATCCCGATGTCGATGACCTGCGCCCACGACCTGCGCCCACCGCGGCGTCACCGCGTCCGCGCCGTCCAGCGGGCCGTGGCAGGCCCGGCACTCCGCCGGCGGTCCCGCGGTCTCCGTCTCGTCCGGGTCCGGGTCGCGTTTCAGGCCTTTTCCCTGGTGGCCGGGCTCCCCGCCGCACTTGCGGTTCTTGTCCCGCTCCCGCTCGGACTCCTGCCGGGGCCTTCTTCTCCCTCGCCTTGCGGGCCGCCTTCGGCCCGATGCCCTCCTTCGAGGAAGGAGTACCGGAATCGCTGCTGTCCATGTTCAGCCGCCGTTCCAGCTCGGAGATCCGCAGGTCCTGGCGGCAGCGGAACTCCCGCTCGGTCTCCAGCGCGGCCAGCGCCGCATCCGCGATCAACGTTAGCGACGCGATCTGCTCGTCCTTCGCCACGCTGACATCCCGCAGCTGCGCATTCACGGCACGAAGCTCCGCGATGGCATCAGGCACAGGCTCACCGGGCACGCGCGAAGGCTGCCATGCCCGCCCCCGCCATGCAAATAGACACACGCCGAACCCAGCCGAGAGCCACGCCCAAGAACCGGGACTAACTCACCCCGTGAATGGACACCTGCAGGTCTCTCTCAACCGTCAATTCGCACCGGTGGGTGTAGGGCGGATTGGGGAATGTCGCGCATGTGGCGGAGTGGAGAGAAGAACACGAACCAGCCGGCCGACCAATAACCGATAAACGCTATCCAGAGTGCGGGCCGTACTCCGACCAGTGTGCCAAGCAGCCCGCCGAGCACACCGCCGAGCGGTAATGTGCCCCACACAACCCAGCGGACCGCCGCATTCATCCGGCCCATCAACTCTGGCGGTGTCACTGATTGCCGGTAGGTTCCCTGCGTGACGTTATACACCATCCCAGAGAAGTACATGATACCCCAGCCCAGCGAGAACAGCAGCGCTCCCCAGCCTCGCCAAGCGAGCGCCGCGATCACCTCCGGTGCACTAAAAACCAGCGTCGAGATCCAGATGATTCGCGCCGAGCCAATCTTCCTACCGAGCCGACCGGCGAACAATCCTCCAGCGATCCCGCCAATCGACGCTACCGCCACGATCAGCCCGGTGAGCCCGGGCCGTACGTGGAGCACACGCACGAGAAAAATCATCGCCAAGGCCGTAGTCATATTAGAGAAAAGGTTCGCGATTCCCGAGCAGGCCACGATCCTCCGCAATATCTTGTGCTTAAAGACGAACCTCATTCCCTCGGCGATTTGGCTCCGCAGCGTTTCGTCCGCACGCCGTACGGGCGGCTCCTCGCGCGTCTTGATTTCTAGTAGCGAGATGACCGATACGGCGTAAGAGATCGCGTCAGCCGTGATGGCTCCAGCGGCGCCAAACAGCGCGACCAGTCCTCCTCCCAGGCTGGGGCCTCCTAGCGATGCGAACGCGGATGTCGTCGTGAGCTTGCCGTTGGCGTCCATAAGGTGCTCGGCGCGGATCAGCGACGGCAGATAGCTCATGTAAGAGACGTCGAAGAAGACAGTGCATACGCCAGCCGCGATAGCTACGACGTAGAGCTGCACTATCGTTAGGGCGCCCAGGGCAGCCGCCACAGGGATTGAGCCCAGGATCATAAAGCGAAGAATGTCGCATCCGATCATGATGGAGCGTTTGGAGTTGCGGTCCACGAACACACCTGCTGGCAGCGCGATAACCGCAAACGCTATCGTGGTGGCGGCGGTAAGCAGTCCGACCTCGACCGTACTTGCCTTGAGTGCAACGATCGCCAGCAGCGGCAGCGCTATCTGAGTGACCGCCGAGCCCATGCCGCTGACCGTCTGACCGCTCCACAGAAGCATGAAATCCCGATGACGCCATAGGCTCGGCCTGTTGGGCTTCGGCTCAGGATAAGACAAATCCTCTATTTGCGCCATGCGGCGAATCTAGCGTAGCATGTGAGCCTTCTTGGTATTCATTCCTCGTCGGGGTACCGGGGTAACCAGTCACGGGTCCCGGCTAGCAGTTCATGCTGGCTTGGGTGGTATCCAGCAGTTGCCGTTGAGGGCGTCGCGGATGGCGGCGAGGGCGTGGTGGCCGTGGCTGCGGGCGGTGGTGAGGTAGGAGCGGATGCGGCAGTGGCGCTGGAGGGTGGCCAGGGTTCGCCAGCAGTCGCTGATTTTCGCGGCGAGCTTGTAGCCGCGGATGGCGTTTTCTGATCCGTTGCTGGTCGGGGGGACGTTGAAGCGGGTGGTGAATAGCCAGACCTGGTCGGCTTTGCGCTTGAGCCGGCGGGCGAGGACGAGGCCGGGGTGGTTTCCCCTGTGCCAGGGCCGGGACAAGTTGACGGAGATCCCGAAGGCGACGGCCTGGTCGTAGCCGTGCCGCAGCTTTTCCAGGAGGCCGGGGTCGAGGCTGGCGCTGCCGGCGTCGCGGGCGGCCCTGACCGCGGCCGATGCCTCGCGGAGGGCGTCGCCGGCCTGGCGGGTTCACCCCTGCGATACCGGGTCGGTCGCGAAGGCGTCGTCGAGGTAGCGGTACAGGTGGGCCAGGCACTGCTGGACTCCGGTCAGCGTCTTGTCGTAGGAGAGGTAGCCGCCGTAGTCGTCGCGGACCAGGACCCCTGCGTAGCCGCCGAGGATCCCGAACCCGGTGATCGCCGCCTTGGTGCGGTCGCCGGCGGCGCCGTACCAGATCAGGTCGCTTCCACCGCCGGTATAGGCGTTCATGGTCCGCACCGTGTAGACGTGCGGGTTCCCGCAGCCTTCCGCGCTGGTGGGCGCGGTGGTCAGCGGGGCGGAGGTCTCATCGGTGCCGAGCACGGCCGCAGCCCGCAGCGCGTCCTTCAGGGAGTCCTCGAACCCGGCCGAGATTAAGGCCGCGTCGAGGCGGGCCAGGCAGCGGGAAACGAACCCGGTGGAGACAGGAGCGCCGAGCAGCCAGCCCATCAGGTCCGCGGCCCGCTCGATCCCGATCACGTCCGTGCTGGCCAGCAGCGTCGCCGCGGCTGTCACGTTCGGCCCGTAGCTGGCCGGGCCGCCGGTCACCCCCGGCGGGGCCAGGGCGGCCGTGACGCGCCCGCACTCGCAGGCGCGGGCCATCATCCGGTACTCGGTCACCGTCAGCGCGCGCGGCGGGATGTCATGCACCTGAACCGCTGACGCGACCCGGCCCGGAGCACCGGACAGGTCACCGCCGCACCGCCGCAGGTCCCCGGCTCGACGACCGCGATCTCATCCGGCCGTCCGGTCCAGGCCAGGCTCGCGCCCGGATGGCCCTTCTGCCCGCCCTGCGCCCGGCCCGGCCGCGCCCGCCGCGCGTCCCGCCGGCTGGCCTTCTTCCTCGCGCTCGCCGCCGGGCCGTCCTGGCTCGGGGGCAAGGACGAATTCGAGGAATCCCGGCCCGCCCGCCTCCGGAGCGCCGCGACCTCGGCCCGCAGCGACTCGATCAGCGCCGCCTGCTCCGCCACCACCGCCAGCAACTCCGCGTTCGAGGCAGCAGCTCCTCGTACGACAGCTGACCCGGACCCGGCATCCCTGAACCAAACCACGATCACAAAGCGGGCGCCAGCACCGACACACCGCAGATCAAAGGGAGGCCTGACTGGTTACGTACCGGGATCGGGTCGCGTTAGCCCGGTTATTTCGCCTGAGAATGGCTCGGCTTAATCATCTGTATGAGGAAAGTGCCGGAACACAGCGAACCGGTGCGGTTCAGCATAGAGCAGGCTCGCCGGCACCACGTTCAGAGAGGCGTTCTCAGGTTTGTGAGCGTTCCGGCCTTGAGACCCGTCTGATCTGCTGGCTCGCCGTCGACGCGATCGCGACGATTGCCAGGCACGTCGCCAGGGCGGCGAAGGTTGGCACCGCCCCCAGGGTCTGCAGGGATATGCCGCCGAGGAGGGCGCCCAAGGGGACGGTGCACCAGCCGATCATTCGTGAGACTCCGTAGACGCGGCCCTGGAGGCGGTCGGGGGTCAGGGCGTAGCGGTAGGCGGCACTGGTTGTCTGGAAGATCGGGCCCATCAGGGCGCCGACCGTGTAGACCGCGCCCAGCAGGAACACGGTTGGGGCTAGGGCGAGCGCCACCATCTGCAAGACCCACCACCAAAGAGCGCCGAGCAGGATCACGTTCGGGGGGACCAGGCGCTGCACCGGTGGGGCCGCCATGGCGCCCGCGATCGCGCCTGCGCCGAAGAGGCCGAGCAGAACACCGATGGAGGCCGGGGACGCGCCGAGGTCTTTGGCGCGCACGATGATGGTCAGGACAAGGGCGCTGAAGGCGAGATTGCCGGCCGCCGCGATCGCTACGAGCGCGCGAAGGAGATGCTGGCCCCACAGCCAGCGCACGCCCTCGGAGATTTCCGCCAGCAGGTGGCGGCGCTCCAGCGGCCGTTCCTCCTCCAAGCTCCGCCGGACAAGGGCGGTCAAGGCGACGCCCACCAGGTATGACACCGCGTCGGCCGCGAACGGCACGGCGTGGCCCAGCCCGAACAGCAAGCCCCCTAAGGGCTGGCCGATCAGGCCGGCCCCCTGATCGCGGGCCTGGTTCTGGGCGACCGCCGTCGGCAACTGCGGTCCTGGCACCACGTACGGCAGGGCGGCGGTCTCGGCGAGCAGGAAGAAGACATACAGCGTCCCCTCGGCGAACGCAACGACAATGAGATAACCGACCGTGATCCATCCGAGTAGGACCGCCACCGCGACTGATGCCAGGGCCACCGCCCGGCCGGCGTCGGCGGCGAACATGATCCGCTTGCGTGGCCAGCGGTCAACCAGCGCACCGGCCGGCACGAACCAGATCAGGAACGGCGCCGTCTGCGCGGCAGCCACCAGGCCGGCCTGCGCCGCCGAGCCGGTGATAGCCAGCACGACCAGCGGGTACGCCAGACCGCTGACCCGGGTGCCAATCGTCGAGACGACCTGCCCCGTCCACAGGAAGAGGAAATCGCGGTTCCGCCACAGGGGAATCAGCATCGGATCATTCTGACAGCCACCTGCACACCAGTCACCTAACCCTGAAGTCCTCGCGACCTTGAGGCGGGTTACCGGTTAAGGCTAAGCGCCAGTTTTCGTACTCCGGTCAGGAGAGCAGCGGCAAGGAACTCAGGCGGCTCGTCTGGGATAGTCGCCAGCGATGGATACCGGTCGAGCAGGATGTTGAGCACCACTCTGCCCTCGACCCGGCCTAGCAAAGCGCCCAGACAGAAGTGGACCCCCCAGCCAAACGCTACATGGGCGCCGGAGCCTCGGCCCAGATCGAACGTGTCCGGGTTGGCAAACGCGCGTGGATCGCGGTTCGCGGTGGCTATCCAGACCATGACCATTTGGTCGGCGGGGATCTTCTCCCCGGCGAGTTCGACCTCACGCGTGGTAGCGCGGCTCAGCGCGGCGAAGGGCGTGAGGAACCGCATCGACTCCTCGATCACTGCCGGGATGACCGAGCGGTCGGCCCGGACCCGGTCCTGCACGCCGGGAAACTCGTCCAGGCAGAGGACGGTATTGCCGAGCAACATGGTGGTGTTGAGGTGCCCGGCGACCAAGAGGGGAAACGCGAAGTTGACTACCTGATCGTCGGTCAGGGGCTCGCCATCTATTTCGGCTTCGACCAGGGTGGTGAGCAGGTCGTCGCGCGGCTGCTTGCGGCGCTCAGCGGCATGTTCAGCGACATAGGCCCGGAACTGCAGCATGCTGTCCGTGTGCTTGCGCACCTCCTGCCTTCGCTCCTCGCTCTGTTCCAACTGCGAGGGCTGGTTGGCACGCTCGAACATCCCGGCGGCCCATTTCTGGAACAGGTCGCGGTCCTTCCTCGGCACGCCGAGGAAGTCAGCAATCACGATGACCGGCAGCGGGAATGCCAAGTCGGCAACTAGCTCCATCCGGTCCGGGCCGACCTGGTCGAGTAGCTCGTTCGTGAGCGCGGCAATCTGGGGTTCAAGTCCTGCGACGGCTTTGGGGGCGAACGCACCGGTCACCAGCTTCCGCAGTTTGGTGTGCCGGGGAGGGTCCATCAGCGTGATCATCCCGTCCATGGAGATGTCTTTGCCCTCGGCCCTTGGCCGTCGGTGTTCCGGGGTTATGCGGAGCGCGTCGGAGGAGAACGCCTCGGGATCACCGAGAACTGCCTGCACCTCGGGGTGGCCGTAGACGTGCCAGAGGCCGGCCGCCTCGTCATAGCACACCGGCTTTTCCGGACGCTCTCCTCGCAGCCAGAACTGCGTCTCATGAGTTCTCCACATCGTTCGCTCCTTCCTCACCTAGCTGAGCCTGAGCGGCAGCTTTCGCAACCCGGTCAAGAGGGCGGCGCGAAGGAACTCCGGCGGCTCGTCGGGGATCGTCCGCAGCGACGAATACCGGTCGAACAGGATGTTGAGCACGATCTTGCCCTCCACCCGGGCGAGCATGGCTCCCAAGCAGAAATGGATCCCCCGGCCCAGCGCCAGATGGGCGCTGGAGTTTCGGCCCGGATCGAACGTGTCCGGATTAGCGAACACGCGTGGATCGCGGTTCGCGGCACCGACCCAGACCGTGAGCATCGCGTCGGCGGGAATCTCCTCCCCGCCGAGCTTGACCTCGCGCGTGGTAGCCCGGCTCAGCGCGGCGGACGGCGTGAGGAACCGCATCGACTCCTCGATCACCGCCGGGATGACGGAGCGGTCGGCCCGGGCTTGGTCCTGCACGTCAGGATACGCGTCCAGGCAGAGCACGGTGTTGCCGAGCATCATGAAGGTATTCAGGTGCCCGGCGATCAAGAGCGCAGATGCGAAGTTGACCGCCTGATCGTCGGTGAGCGGCGATTCGACCAGCGCGGTTAGCAGGTCCTCGCGCGGCCTCTTGCGGCGCTCCGCGGCATGTTCAGCGACATAAGCCTGGAATTGCAGCAAGCTGTCCGCGTGTTTCTCCACCTCCTTTTCCCGCTCCTCGCTCTTTTCCAACTGCGAGGGCTGATTGTTGCGCTCGAACATCCCGGCTCCCCATTTCTGGAACAGGTCACGGTCCTGGCCTGGGATACCGAGCATGTCGCAGACCACGATGGACGGCAGCGGGAATGCCACGGTGGCAACAAAATCCATCCAGTCCGTCTCGACCTGATCGAGCAGGTCGTTCGTGAGAGCCGCAATCTTGGGTTCAAGCCCCGCGATGACTTTAGGGGCGAACGCACCGCTGATCAGCTTCCGCAGTTTGGTGTGCCCGGGAGGATCCATCAGCGTGATCATCCCGTCCATGGACACGTCCTTGCCATCGAGCTTGGGCCGACGATGGTGGGGGGTGATTCGGAAAACGTCGGAGGCGAACGTCTCGGGACGTCCGAGGATGGTCAATATCTCACGGTAACCGTAGACGTGCCAGAGGCCGGCCGACTCGTCATAGCGAACCGGCCTTTCTGGGCGCTCCCCGCGCAGCCAGAACTGGGTCTCGTGAGTTTTCCACATAGCTCGCTCAGCCTTTCAGTTCCATAATGGTCCATTCGCCAACAGGAATGATTGCCTCCAGCGACATGCCGACGTCCGCCGCCAAATCACAGACATTTGCAGCGGTGCGCTCCCTGCCGCCGAAGTAAACCAACATGCGCAAGTCATTCTCGGTTGCCACCGCACCGTCGGCGACGAGCTCGTCGATGACGATGATTCTTCCGCGAGTTCCTGCGGCTTCGGAGCACCGCAGCAGGATGGTCCGCACGTCCGCATCGCTCCAGTTGCTTTGAATCCGCGACAGGACGTAGCCGCCGGCACCTGGCGGCAACGGTTCGAAGAAACTTCCGGCGACCGCGTTCGCTCGTTCACTCAGCCCGGCGGCGTCGAGGGCGCGCTTCGCGGGTTCGAGTGAACGATCGAGCACTGTTCCCCGTAGCGTGGGGTGCGCTCGCAACAAAGCCACGAGAAGAGTTCCGTCGCCGCCCCCGACGTCGACCACTTCGCCGAGCGCGGCCCAGTCATAGGCCTGCGCGACTTCGCGCGCTCTGCGTTCCACTCCACGAGCCAACGCAGCATCGAACTGAGCACTCCACGATGGATCCGAATCGAGATCATCCCAGAAGGTGTTGCCGTACTGAGCGGCGTAAGCGACCTCACCGGTCCGCACAGCGTCAAGCAGCCGCGTGAACGACAGTTCGGCACGCCCCAGCGGGTTACCGAGATCCAACCATGGCGGCGTGGCGCCCTTGCCCCCTTCTACGAACAGCCGTTCGCCCAGCTTCGTCAAACTGAACGCACCGAGCTCATCCCGGTTGAGCAGCCCGACGGATACCAGGTGAAGAAGCACACGCTCCAGTACGTCGGCATGGGCGCCAACGTCATCAGCCAGTTCTGTTGTCAACCGCCGCCCCGCCGCTATCCGGTGAGCGATGCGATGCCGAGGATCTCCCGGTTCCCGTTCGCGTTCACCCCGGTCGCCAGCAGGGCGTGCACATTCACCGTCCGGCCGCCCTCGCGGACCTTCTGCGTCAGCGCGTCGATCCACATGAACGTGTAAGGCACGCCGTCCAGCCGGCGGTTCCCGAACCCCGCGACCATCTCGTCCAGCTCCCGCGCCA
>DAHVDE010000057.1 GCA_027313705.1 Actinomycetota bacterium
AGATCCGATCTTTGCGGTCGACTATACCGGACTGAGCGCGGAGTCAGCCCACGCGACCAGCGCTATCCTGCACCGTAAACGCCCATTCGATCGTTGTTATCATTCTGCCGCCGTCGCGGCGGGACTCGTGTATTTCCATTCGGTATCCGGTGAGCCAAAGGAAGCCGATGCCCTTATCGGGCCAACCATGAAGACCGTACTTGAGCTTCAAGCCAAGCCGGAACTCATGACGCGGTCAGGGGCTGATCTCCTCGGAGAGGTCGCGCACTTCCTGGAAACTCGTGACTGCGATCACATCACGGCTCTGCTAGCTGGCAGTTCTTCCTTGGCGGCAGCCTCGGCTCTGGAGCTAGCTCAGGCCGGGTGACCAGGGACGACAAGACGCAGGCCAGCGTGAGCCGCGCTGGCCTGCGCGGCGCTTACCTTGTCTCGAACGCCGGCGACTGGATATACCGCTTCGCGATCCCGGCCCTGATCTTGCGGATTAGCGGTTCGGCGCTGGCCACTGCCTTCGCCTACGTACTGGAATATGTCCCCTACGTGATAGCCGGCCTCGTAGCCGGAGTAGTGGCCGACCAGTGGAACCGGCGCCGGATCCTGCTGACCTGCGACCTCGCGTCAACGGCAATTACGCTGGTCATCGCCGGGATCGCTACGCTGCATCGCGTCCCGATAGCGGCACTGTACGGGTGCGCGCTCCTGCTGGCCTGCGTGCGTCCCTTCTATTTCCCCGCCTTCCAGGGCTTGCTGGTCGACACGATCCCCGAGAGTCACCGAGCAGGCGTCAACGCCTGGATACAGACCGTGAGCAGTGTCCTGAACATGGTTGGTCCGGTCGCAGGAACGGCGATCGTCGCGACAGCAGGCGTTCCGGCAGCGTCCTTGATCAACGCGATGTCATTCGCGTGCTCGGCGATGCTTATCTACCGGATCGCCTATACCCGCCAGTCCGCCGCCCGGCAGGACGCGGCCCGGGCCGGCAGTGCCATGGCCGGCCTGCTCGGTGACTTTACCGAGGGACTGCGCCTGCTCTGGCGGAACGAGGCGATCAGGTACGGTACCTGGCTGATGGCCGCCGCGAATTTCGCTGGCTCGGTCATCGAGGCAAACCTGATCTTCCTGGTGGTAAAGGCAGAGAATCTGCCCAAGATCGCCTTCGGCGTCATCTTCGGCGTCCAGGGCCTTGGCGCCGTGATCGGTGCCATGGCCGCGCCGCGGCTGCTCGGCCGCTATCCGGCCGGCCGCCTGCTCGCCTGCGGCATGGGCGGATCAGCGGTGACGACGCTATTACCTGCCCTGGTGCCGCACTGGTGGATGGTGACTGCTTGCTGCGGAATGGATGGAATCGTGATGTCTATTGTCGCGGTTTCCTGGTTCACCGAGCGCCAGCGCCTCGCCGCACCGCAGGCTATCGGGCGGATAGTCGCGGTGAGCCGCGCGATCGCCTACGGGACCATACCGCTCGGCGCACTGGCCGGCGGCTGGCTCGCTAGCGGTGCCGACCCGCTACGGTATGTCTTCGGCTTCGCCGCCGCCGTTTCGGCGGCAGTGTTCTTCGGCACGGTGCTATCCCCTCTCGCGCGGATCAGCGCCGAGCCCGCGACACCGCGATAGTGCTAGCGACCGAATTTCAGCACGACTCCGGCCGGCGAGCCGAGCGAGCCGAGTCCGCTGAGCGTGCCCGCTCCCCATACCGACGTGGTTCCCTTGATATCCGCGAGGCCGTAGACGCCTGCATACCTGGCGCCGTGCCTGGCCAAAGCGACGGAGACGAAGCGGCCTCCCGTGTAGTGCAGCAGATGCGGAGGGATTCCTGTACTGTCCCAGTCCGTCGTGACCCACAGGCCGCCATGGCCATCGGCGACCGCGGTGCGCAGCGGGAAGTCGCCGCGCGCCTGCACCGCGTGCCAGGCCCCGTCTGCCCAGTGCGCCAGCACGGGGAAATAGACCGCGCGGCCGTGCACCTGGCGCTGGCCACCGCCGATCAGCCATGCGTCGCTCGGAGTCGGCGCGTAGATGCTGGGGTAGCCGCTGTCTACCGGGAACTGGCTCACGACCGAAGTGACCTGCCAGGTGTACCCGGAAGCCGTGTGCCGCAGCCTGGCCACCGAAGCCGACCCGGTGCTGGCTCCGGCGAGTACCCAGACACCGCCGCGGGAGTCCACGCTGACGCTGTTGAGGTTCGGTGGCGCGCTGAGTCCGGGAATGGACGTCCGGTGCCATGCCGACCCGTCGAAGTGCTCCACGCGGCCGAGGTAAGAAAAGGCCCAGACATTGGCAGCGGACAGCACGGCCGCGCCCACGATGTAATCTCCCGCCGACGGCCACCTGGCGGCGACCGACCAGCGGCCATGACGCAGCGCAAGCGCGTAACTGCCCGTCGCGTCGTAGCCGAAAGCCCAGACGTTCCAGGCGGACGAGGCGCTTATGACCGAGATGCAGCCATGCAGGCCAGCCGGGAGCTTGGCCAGACTCCATCGGTGCCCGGCGAAGTGCCCGGCGATCGGCCAGGTCGGGATCGGACTCGGTCCTGGCCTGCTCGGCGCCTTCTGGGCGCAGCCGCCCATCCAGGCGTCTTTGGGGCTGATCGCAGCCAGCGTCTCCAGGCTGTTGTACTTCGGGTGGCTAATGGTCATCACCACGTGCCAGCCAGGAACGGAGGCGCCCGTACCGGCCGCCTGTGCCGGAATCGCACTTGCCAGCGTGGCCCCACATACGGCAAGAACCATGACATGCCAACGACGAAGGACCATGGTGTGCACACTCCCGGCGGCGAAACCATTATGAAAGCACCAAAATACACTAGAGATCTATTACCTGGCAAATAGGTAGGACGGTGCTATCGGCTGCTTGCCAGCCCTGTGCGGGAAGGCGCCGTCACCTCACTCGTTCCCGAGCCGAAGGTCCCTGACTTGCTGCCTAGTCAGGCTGAGCCGGACGCCTCCGTCGAGGCCGGTCACGTTCTCGAAGGGAATCGCGACTGCTCGGCGACCGGGCCGGTGCCCGTCTTTGACCAGCACGTGAGTGACGTGACGGGTGCCAGGATCGATACGGAGCGCGTAGACCCGCCCGATGTCGCCGTCGGCGGCCTTGACGCGGTCACCGCGGCCTTCTTCCACTTCCCCCGGCGGGATGAGACCGACCGTCTCCGTCTGCGGGATCCGCGGGATAGTGCCGCCTTCGACCGTCGGACCGCCCGCGCCTCGCCAGCCGGAGGGGAGCAGTTGCACAGGCGCGTCGTCGCCAGGGACGAACTCCGCCAGGGTTTCCTCTGCGGGGGCCAGATTCTTGAACTCGGCCTCGCCGCAACGGAGTGCTATCTGATCCCCGGCCGCCTCGACCAGGTCCATCGGAACAAGCCGGGCAAGTCCCAGCCGCCCCTTCGGCTCGGCCACCAGGTGCGTGACGGTGCCGTGAACCGGGTCGAGCACCACGCACCTCAGCTCAGGGAAATATCCGTCGATGCATTTGACGCCGGTTCCCATGACAAGCGTTATTCCGGTCAACGGCCCGCCTGCGCCTGCGCTTTCCTGGCTCACAGTCCCTGAGTGTCGCACCCTCCTCCGCCTCTGCCCCGGCATGATGGCCGTGCCGGTGGTTCTGCGCCAAAACGCCGATCACCAGAATTCCCGGTCATTAGCTCGCCGCTGACTGCTTGGTGAGCGCGTCCCAGTCGGCCGGCGCATAGCCGATCCGCCACGCGTCCTGCACATCGTCGAACCCACTAAACGAAACTTTGTTCGATAATTCTCCGCGCCGCTGAAGCAGGCTCGTCGGCGTTTCTCCGGTCCCGGTTTCTCCGGTCCCGCGTGGCCGCCGCGTGTGCGGCGAAAACGGCTCACCGCTCTCAGGCATACAGGCGGTTCGGCGTGATAATAACGGCTTCGCTGTACAGCGCGGCGAACTGAGCGGGCGTGCCGAACAAGGCCCCGATGCGCTCGGCGTACTTCACGACGTACTCAGGTACCTGGTCCGCGGCGGGGAAAGCGGGAACGTGCTCGGCCGTGCCTTCGACCCGGATGACGTCACGTCCCAGGTCGGTCACGTCGAGTCCCAGTGCAACCTTCTGGTTGACGCTGATATTGCGTAGTTTCACCTTGCCCGGCTGGCTGTAAATCAGGATCGTCTCGTCATCGCGCAGCAGGAACCACACTGGCACGCAGTCCGGACGCCCGTCCTGGCGCACGGATGTCAGCCACGCCATCAAGTTGACGCGCAGTCGTCCCTCGACGTGGGCGCGACGTTCGGCAGGCAGATGTGACGTCAAGTTCATGGAATGCATCCTGGCAGGCGCGGCTTGCGCGCCCGCACCCCGCGTCGCCCCGCGAACCACGCCGGCACTGACAAGATGGAATCGCAGACCCCGGTCGGACCTGCTGGCCATGGTCAACGGCGCCGAAGAAGCACTCCAGGTCGCCGGCCCGTCATGACGCCACGCGACTCGCGGCTCATGACGCCGGCTTGTGAGTCGCGGGTTCTGGCCGCGTACCTGGCAAGGCCGGCTTGGCGCGGATGCGGTCGAGCAGGTCATCGAGCAGCGAAAGCTGCTCAGCGCGGTCAGCCTGCGCCGGGTACATCACCGCCTGGATGCTGAGGCCGTCCATCAGGACCATGCATTCGTGCACGATGCGGTCCAGGCTGAGGCCGGTTTTGAGCTCACCGTCGGCCTGTGCTTCCTCGAGCAGTCTCTTGATGCGCCTGCAGGTGACGTCGACTTCCTCGTTCTGGATGCGGCGCATGAACTCGTCGCCGATCGCCTCTCCCCAGAACGAGATCTCGATCTTGGCTTCCAGGAGTCCTTGCTCGTCGAGCGGCAGGGCCTGGATCATCAGCTGCCTGAGTGCGCGGAGGCCGCGCGAGCCCCCGAGGCGCTCGTCGGCGCGCTCGCGTACTCCCTGGTGCGCCATTATCAGGGCCGATCCGAGGATGTCGGCCCGGTCAGCGAAGTAATGCGCGAGCACCCCGTTGGAGCAACCCGCCTCCTTGGCTATCTGACGGGTGGTCGTGTGCGCGAGGCCGCCCCTGGCAATGACGCGCCAGGTGGCCATGATGATGTCGCGCCGCCGCTCGGAATGGTCGACGATCTTCGGCACCGCTGGCTCCTTCCCGGCCCGCAGCGCGCGCCGGCACGTGGTCCTGAGCACTTTACTGCCGCTTGCGGCGGCCGGGTCGCGCGTGCGATCCTACGCTAGTCGGACGTCCGAATTAAATAACTCTGACCGCCGCTTGCCTGAGGTGATGTCTCGATGGAGCGAACAACGACCAGCGATCCGCGCACGCTCGCGGACCGCGCGCTGTTTGTCAGGCTGGAGACCCTGCGCCTGACCAGGATTGCGGGCGCTGGTCATTACAGCGGCACCTTCTCCGCCGCCGAGCTTTTCGCCGCCTTGTACTATCACCAGCTCAGGATCGACCCGGCGAGGCCAGGCTGGCCGGACAGGGACAGGTTCGTCCTCAGCAAGGGTCATGCGGCCATCGGCCTTTACCCGGTACTCGCCGACCTGGGCTATTTCGATCCCGCCCTGCTCGACAGCTACACCAGGCTGGGCAGCCCGTTCGGCGACCATCCGGACATGCGCAAGGTTCCCGGCATCGACTTCAGTTCTGGCTCGCTCGGCCACGGACTTTCCATCGGCGTGGGCATGGCACTTGGCGGCCGAGTGCAGGGCCGCGACTTCCGCGTCTATGTCATGGTCGGCGACGGCGAACTTGCCGAGGGGCAGATCTGGGAGGCCGCGATGGCCGCCAGTCACTTCAGGCTCGGCTCGCTGGTCTGCATCGTCGACCGCAATCAGCTGTGCATAGACGGCCGTACCGAGGACGTGATGGCCGTCGAGCCGATCGGCGACCGGTTCGCGGCCTTCGGCTGGCAGGTACGCAGGATCGACGGTCATGACCTCGGCGCGATCGTGGCCGCGTTCGACGGGCTCGCCCCTGCCGACTCGGGAGTGCCGCAGCTGATCATCGCCGACACGGTCAAGGGCAAGGGGGTACGCCGGATGGAACTCGACGTCAACTGGCACGTCGGCAACCTCGGACCAGAAGACTACGAGGCCGTGCGGGCCGAGCTGATGGCGGGGGCGGCACGATGACCAGGGAAGCGGCGAGCAAGGAACTGCCGAGCAAGGGGGCCGCAGGCGGCTCTGACGAGCAGAGCGACCTCTTCCGCGGCGTGTCGCAGTCAGCCGCGCCCGCGAAGGCCGGCACGGTCAAGGGAATCACCACCAAGTCGATTCCCGCGTTCGTGGCCGGCGAGGAACTTGCCGACCTCGCCGATACCGACGCCAGGATCGTCGCGATGACGGCTGATCTGGCGTCCGCGAACCGGCTCGCTGACTTCGGCACACGGCATCCTGCCCGCTTCTTCGACCTCGGCATCGCGGAAAAGAACATGATCACGGTGGCGGCCGGGCTGGCTGCCACCGGCCTGATGCCGTTCGCTGGCACGTTCGCGTCCTTTGCCGCGCTGCTCGGCTTCGAGCAGATCAGGACCGACTGCGCCTATCCAGGAATGCCAGTACGGATACTCGCGCACCACGCGGGCATGTCGATGGGCTTTTACGGCACCAGCCACCATGCGCTCGAAGACCTCGCCGCGATGCGCGCCGTCGCCGGCCTGACCGTCGCCTGCGCCGCCGACGCCAACCAGCTCCGCGCCATGCTGCGCGCGTCGCTCGGCGTGCCTGGCGCCATCTACCTGCGTCTTGGCCGGGGCCGTGACCCAGAGGTGTACCCCGTCGTTCCGGCCGACTTGCAGTTCGGCCAGGCGGTCGAATTGCGCGCGGGCACCGACGCCACGATCATCACCACCGGATCGCAGGTCCACCCGTCGCTCGCCGCCGCGACCGCGCTCGCCGCGGACGGTTACCAGGTGCGCGTGGTCGACATGCACACGATCAAGCCACTCGACGTCGGCAGCATTCTCGCCGCCGCCAGCGAAACCGGCGGCATCGTCACCGTCGAGGAGCACAACGTGATTGGCGGCCTTGGCAGCGCCGTCGCCGAGGTGCTCGCCGATCACCGGCTGGCCGTCCCGCTGCGCCGCCACGGCGTCAACGACGAGTACGTTCTCGTCGGCCCCCCGGCCGCCCTTTACGCCCATTACCGTCTCGACCCCGCTGGCATCGCGGCAGTAGTGAAGGAGCAACTCCTGACCGCCAGCTAGCACCGCCAGTGACGGATCGCCCCAGGAAGGTTCCGAGACTGGTGCCAGCGGCGATGCTGAGGGCGACGCCGAGCGCGGTGAAAAGAGTGGCCGCACCATGGGCGGGCAAGGCGGGACGGCCAGGCGTGCCGATGGCCTCGAGCAGCCCGTCGTAGAGCAGCAGTCCGGGGACCAAGGGCAAGATGGCCGCGCTGATCAGGCCGAAGGCCGGCACGTGCGTGCTCTTGGTCAAGATGGTCGCGGCCAGCGCGGCGGCCAGTGCGCCGGCGGCGGCGGCGATCGCCGCGCCCGCGCCCAGGTGGAGCGTGAGCGCATACATGCCCCACCCGGCGCAGCCCATGGCAGCGGCGAGCGCGATCGTAACGGCGTCTGAGTAGGAGTAAAGCGTGAAGAAGGCCGCGGTGGCCGTAGCACCCGCGAGCTGACCGGCCAGCGGCCCGAAGCGTACCGGGCCGGCCGGAACGGTGAGCGGTACCCCCAGCCAGTAGGCCAGCCGTATCCCTGCCACGATGCCGAGCACGATTCCTGTCGTGCGCACGGCGACCTCGAACACCCGGGCCGACGCTGTGACATAGAACTGGTCGATGGCATCCTGGGCGGCGCCGACCATCACCGCGCCAACGACCAGCATGACGATCCCGCCGGTCACGATCAGCGCCGGATTCATCCCGGCCGCGAACTTGGCGCCATCGGCAACCGCCGCCGCGATTCCCGTCGCGACCATCGTGACCAGCACCGCACCAGCGAACTGGCGGAAAAATGGCGGCACGCCCCTGGCCGTCAGCCAGTTCAGCATGCGGTCGATCAGGCATCCCATCACGAAGGTGACGACGATGACCTTCCATGACGTCGTGAAAAGCAGCACCACGCCCGCGCCTACCCCGGCGTTCCCCGCAGTGGCCACCCAGGCCGGGTAGGGGTGACTGGCCACCCAGACCCGATCGAAGACCACGATGGCCTCAGCTAGCGGCAAGCCGTGCTCGATGTCGCCGCACAGCGTGACCAGGCTGCGCACCCGGCTGTAGTCGGCGTTGCCTGGCCGCACCACCCTGGTGTAAGTGACGGGCGGCACCTGCGGACCCTGGTGATAAGAAGCGGAGATCGCCGTATAGGTGACGTCGACGTGCACCCCGCTCAGGCCGTAGGCGCTGGCGATGCGCAGCATCGTGGTGACGACATCGCGGGCCGACATGCCGGCAGACAGCAACAGGTCACCAGTCCGCATGGCCAGGTCCAGAGCAGCGTGAACCTGATCAGCGGCGGCCGGGTTCGCAGGCTCCATGACAGCGACCCTAAGGCCATCAACGCCTGTTTCACGCCGTTTGCCTGATGCGATCCACCCACCAGGCCGGCCGGACCGGGCCGCGAGAGCCCGGCCGGCCACGGTCGTTCCGCCAGGTTAGTGGGTAGCCTCGTACTGCCTGATGATCTCGGTGCTGATCCGGCCGCGTTCTGAGATTGCCATGCCAGCTTCGCGCGCCCAGGCGCGCACCGCGGCCCGGTCGACCGAAACCGGCGCGCCGCGACCGGCGCCGCGACGGCGGCCTTCCCTGCTTGGCTTCCTGGCCGAGCCGATAAACGGAGCCAGGTCTCCTTCCAGCCTCGCGCGGTTCGGCCCACTGAGATCGATTTCGTAATTCACGCCGTCCAGGGCGAACCGGACAGTGTCCGCACCCTCGGTACCGTCGAGATCGTCGGTAATCACTATGGAAACGTTTCTAGACATGAAGAGATAATTTGGTATGACATAGTCGATTGTCAACTCGACACGCCTCATGCGAGGTTCGACGCCGAAATTTCGTCCGCTATCTGCGGGAATACCGGGATAGCTGCGCGCCGGCCCGACTACCTGGCTATCGCTCGGCACCCAAGACGACCGTCTTTAGCCCGCGCCTGGACGCCGCCAGGCTAAATGCGTCGTCCGCTCGGCGCAGTTCCAGGCGATTACTGACGATCGACAGATCTGCCTTTCCGGTAACGGCCAGCGCGATGGCACGGTCATAGGCATCGTTCATCCGCCTGACGAGCGCGATGGTCAGGCCCTTGCGGCGGGCGACCGAGGCGCGGAAGCGAATGGCGTCATCGTCTGGAATGCCGCCGAGCACTACCCGGCCGCCCGGCCTGACGACGGACATCGCCAGCCCGACCGCGTCACAGGTTCCGGCCATCTCGAAAGCAACGTCAACCTCGCCGGAATCAGCAAGACAGCCGGCCGCCGGATCGAGCGCCACGTCCGCGCCGAGCCGAAGCGCAGCCGTACGCCGGTGGGCCAGCAGATCGAACGCGACTACCCGGCCGGCCCCGGCCGCCCGCAGCACCTGGATCAGCAGCAAACCGATCGGCCCGCATCCGGCAACGGCCGCCGACCCCGCCAGCTTCAGATGGCCAAGATCGGCCGCATGAATGGCGACCCCGAGTGGCTCGAGCAGTGCACCGTCGACGTCGGTCAGCGCATCGGGCAGCTGGTGCAGCAGGTGCGTCGGCCAGGCCAGGTACTCACGCATCGCGCCGTCTTGGGTGCCGTGTCCGAGGAAGACGATATTCGCGCACAGATTGCGGTAACCGCGAAGGCATGAAGGGCAGTGACCGCACGTGACCGCCGGATCGATCGCCACCCGCTGACCTTGACGAGGTCCTGCCGCTATGATGCCCGCCGCCTCGTGCCCTGGCACGAGCGGCCGGGCAAGCATCGCGTCACCGATGCCCGCTTGCGCCCACCAATGCAGGTCAGAACCGCAGATGCCGACGGCCGTCACCCGGACGAGACTTTGGCCTTCGCCCGGCGCGGGCACTTGCTCCTCGGCCACCCGAAGATCGGCGACTCCGTGCAATCTCGCTGCGAGCATTAAGAAATCTCCCCAGCCCACCGAATCCGCTATGCCGGTCAAGCCGATCATAAGGATGTGGCTAAACCAAGGAGGACCGCGTGAGCGCGATCGACGAACTGACCGGCGAGCTTCCCGCCGGAGTCCTGGTCACCGACCCTGATGTAATGGAGGGATACCGGCGAGACAAAGCTGCGCTGGTGCCTGCCGGGACCCCGGCGGCCCTTGCTCGCCCGGTAAGCACCGAGCAGGTCAGCGTGATCATGCGGTGGGCCGCGCGGCACGGCGTGACGGTGGTACCTCGCGGCGCTGGCACCGGGCTGGCCGGCGGCGCCAACGCGATCGACGGCTGCGTCATCGTGTGCCTCGAGCGGATGACGGCGATACGCGAGATCGACGCGGTCGATCAGGTCGCGGTCGCCGAGGCCGGGGTCATCAACGCCGACCTCGAGCGGGCAGTCCGCGGCCAGGGAATGTTCTACCCTCCCGACCCAGGCAGCTTCGAGATCTCCACCATCGGCGGCAATGTCGCCACTAACGCGGGCGGCATGCGCTGCGTGAAGTACGGCGTCACCAGAGACTCCGTGCTCGGGCTCGAAATCGTGCTCGCCGACGGGCGGGTGCTCCGCACCGGCGCCCGCTCACTGAAGAACGTGGCCGGGCTCGACCTCACCAGCCTGTTCATTGGGTCGGAGGGAACGCTCGGCATCGTCACCGCCGCCACGGTCAAGCTGAGGCCGCTGCCCGCTACGCCACCCGCCGTGTTCGTGGCGAGTTTTCCTGCCTTGTCGGCGGCCGGGCAGGTAGTCACGATGATCATGGCTGCCTCAGTCAGGCCGAGCATGCTCGAACTGATCGACAACGCGACCATCAACGCGATCGAGGACTACCGGCGGATGGACCTGGATCGTAACGCGGCGGCGCTGATCGTCGGCCAGGCCGACGGATCAGACGCCCTGAAGGACGCCGAGCGGATCGCGACCATCTGCGAGCAGGCCGGCGCGGACTACGTGGCGTGCACCCGTGACCCTGACGAGGCCGACGGGCTGATCGCCGCCAGGCGGCTTGCGGGAACGGCCTTGCTCGAGGCCGGGCCGACGGTCATCGAGGACATCGGGGTTCCGCGCTCGCGACTCGCGGAGATGCTCGGTGAAATCGAGCGGATCGCCAGGGAGGCCAAGGTCAGGATCGCGACCGTCGGTCACGCCGGGGACGGCAACCTGCATCCCACCCTCGTGCTCGACGACACAGAACCGACGACCCGTGACCACGCACTCGCGGTCGCAGAAGCGATCTGCCTGGCTGCCATCAGCCGTGGCGGCACCGTGACCGGCGAGCACGGCATCGGGATGCTCAAGCGCGGCTGGCTGGCCTCGCAACTCGATGGCACCGCCATCGACGTCCATGACCGGATTAAAGCCGCACTCGATCCTCGTGGCCTGCTCAACCCCGGCCGCGGCTGGTAGCGAGCAGAACCTCGGACGGCACCGCCAGGTCAGCTATCGGCAATCCAGCGGCCGGGTCCAGAGGTCAGCGACTCGGCCACGAAGGTGCCGCGTCCGTGGACGGTGACGATCAGGCCGCGCTCACGCAGTTCCTGCATGGCACGGCGCACGGTCGTGTAAGCGGCGCCGTACTCCGCGGCGAGCGCTCGTTCCGCCGGCAATTTAAGCTTGATGTCGTCTTCCTTAATCCGCCTGGCGACGTCATCGGCCACCTGCATGAAGGCCCGCTTGGTCGCGAACGGGTCAACGGGAATCGCTGGCATGACACTAAACCTAAGAGCCTGCCGAGCAGTGATAACTTCAGCTAGCTCAGCTAGCTAGCTAAGCTCACATAGCTCTGGTAACTGCCATCCAGGACGGACGTACGGCGGCACGATCGCTAGCTCCCGGGTGAGGCCGTCCGATCAGCGCACCGGAACTGCACGACGAACACGACGAACACGACGAACACGACGACGAGGTGGACGTCGGCGTCGGCGTCGGCGTCGGAGTGGGCGTCGGCGTGAACGTCGGAGTAGGAGTCGGGGTCGGGGTCGGGGTGAACGTCGGAGTGGGGGTCGGCGTGAACGTCGGAGTAGGCGTCGGGGTCGGGGTGAACGTCGGCGTCGGCGTCGGCGTCGGCGTCGGCGTCGGGGTGAACGTCGGCGTCGGCGTCGGTGTAGCCGTAGGAGCCGGCGTGGGGGTAAACGTCGGGCCTGGCGTGAAAGTCGGCGTCGGGGTCGCCTGACCCGCATTGAAACCGGTATCGATGCCTGCAGGGCCGCCAGCTCCAGGTGCGCATCCCGCTATCGCGTCGGCAAGTGCCCCGGCACCGACCGCACCGACACCGATAGACATCAGCCGGTGGATGAAAAACCTTCGGCTAATTCGCCCGGCAATAAACTCTTTGACAAGTTCCTTCTCGGACATCCCTTGCCCCCCGGACCTCCGAAGCCGATATCAGCGTCACCCGCAGGCGACACACCCGCGCTGGCCGGGAAGCTATCACTTGGCATGGATTGTGTCAAACCAGCTCGGGAGAGCTGGTTAATGCCAAAAGATGACGTGTACAGTTCCGCTAAGAAAGCCAATCAAGATCGGATTCTAATCCTGGCTTAGACGACATTGCCTGGAACGGGCGCGGTCGCGTACGATCGCTGGAAGCTTTGTGAGACTGGCAAAATATCGGTTTTGGGGAAGATTGTCGTGCGCGGAGATCGGGCCGGCTCGAGTCAGGCCGTGATGTCCATGGCCGGGCGGATCGGCGCCGCCGCCGCACCGCACGCGGCCAGGCACGATCGCGAGGCCAGTTTCGTCACCGAAGGCTACGCGGCGATCAGGGCCGCCGGTTTCGGCGCTATCGCCGTGCCCGCCGAGCTAGGGGGCGGCGGGCACGACCTGGCCACGGTTTGCCAGGCCCAGGCCATCCTGGCCGGCTACTGCGCTAACACCGCCCTGGCGATCGCCATGCACCAGCACAACGTGCTGACGCTCGCGTGGCGCTGGCGGCTAGGAGACCATGCGGTCGAGCCCACCCTGCGGCGGATCGTGACCGAGGGCCTGATTCTTTCTTCGAGCGGGTCGGCTGATCCCGCCAATCCGGGTGTGACGGGCGTGCCGGCCGACGGCGGCTTGCTGGTCAGCGGGCGCAAGCGCTTTTGCAGCGGCGTTCCTGGCGCCGACGCCGTGGTCACCATGGCGCGGGTGGACGACGATGCCGGCCCGTGGACTACCACCGTGCTGATCCCGATGCCGTCTCGGGGCGCGGAGATCATCCCCGACTGGGATGCCATGGGCATGCGAGGATCAGGCAGCAACCCGGTCTCCTTCGCCAAGGTGTTCGTGCCGCAGGCCAGCATCATCGACTTCGCTCCCCTTGCCGCACTGCGTGACCAGGCGCCAGGCACGGAACCAGAGGGCCGCGACCAGAAGACGGCCGGTCACCGCCTGCCTGGCCTCCAGATCGCGCTGGCCGTGATCGCGTCCGTCTACCTCGGCTCGGCCGGGGCGATGCGAGATCGTGCCCTCACGATCGCCTCGGCCCAGGGCTGCGCCGACCCGGCCAGGCAACGCCTTGCCGGACTGGCGACTGCGGAGTTCCGATCGGCTAGCTGGGCGCTCGATGCCTACGTCGAGCAGACTACCGATGACGCGGTCGGGACGCAGCGCCACTTCGTCACCGCGATGCTGGCCAAGCGGCAGGTCGTGCTCTCGTGCGTCCGGGTCGCCGAACTGTGCATGGAATTGCTCGGCAGCCGCTCCTACCTGCGCGCCCTGCCTTTCGAGCAGGCACTGCGCGACCTGCGGGCCGGCCTCACTCACCCGCTGACCCCCGAGCACACGCTGCTTGAGGTCGGCAGGTCAGCGCTGCGTCACTTTGCAGAGCAGCCAGGCTCATGACCCTCCAAGCCGCTACCTGGACGGCCGGCCCCGCCGACCAGGTCCCATGGCCGTTGCGCTGGATCGTGGACGAGAACGGGCGCGACACCGGCTTCGCGATGCTCAGGCGCGGCATCGAGCAGAGCCAGCGCCAGGCCTACGAGGCGATGGCAGCCGGCCACCGGATGATCGGCTTCACTCACTACGGCCCTTTCCCCCTCTACCACCCGGCTTACGACGGTCAGGCGCTTGGCCGCGAGCCGCGGGCCGGCTGGAGCCGCCAGGAGGTGATGGCCTGCGAGGCCTGGGCGCATTGCTTCCGCGACCCGGACAGTTACCTGCCGCAGGGCCCGCCCCGGTTGCTGCTGAGCGGCTCCGATTTCGTCAACGACCGCGCCGCGTGGCAGGCGGCGCATGGTGACGGGCCACCCGCCAAGAGGTGGGATCTGGTCTATAGCTGCCTGCCCACCTGGCTCAGCGAACTGCAGAAGAACTGGGACCTGGCCAGGGCATGCGTGCTCAGGCTGGCCGACGCGGGCGCGCGGATCGTGATGGTCGGCCGTGCAGGCGCGCCAGGGCTGCCAAGGCACCGCAACATCGATTGCCTGCCCCAGCTCAGCTGGACCGACTTCGTGCGCGTGACCGCCTCGACCAAGATCGCCTTCGTGCCTAATTGCCTGGACGCCTCGCCTCGCGTCATCACCGAGGCGCTCGCCGTCGACGTGCCCGTGCTCGTTAACCGCCGGATTATCGGTGGCTGGAAGTACCTGGCTAAGGAAACAGGGAGGTTCTTTACCGATGAGGGCGACGTCGTGGAGGAGTTCTTCAGGCTCCTGGACAGCGAGGTGTTCCCGCGCGACTGGCTGATCGTGAACGGGTACGGCCAGCAGGCTAGCGCCGAGCGCCTCGCAACGGCACTGCGCGCGCTCGGCGGCGGCGCCGCGGCCGACCTCGGCTACGCACTGCCGACCGACCTGCGGCCGGCCAGCGGGTGAGCCGCCAGTGAACTCTGGCCTGCTGCCGCTGCTCGCGGCCAACCCCTGCATTCCGCCCGGCCTGATCGCCACGCTGGCAAGCAGCGAGCAGGCGGCGCACAGGCAGGCAGCGGCCGCCAGTCAGGCGGCGAGCCAGGAATTGCTGGCCGTGCTAGCCCAAGACAGCCACCCCGTGGTCCGCCGCGCCGTCGCGGCCAGCCAGTCGTGCCAGGCCGGCACCCTGGCCAGGCTGGCGAGCGACGACGACGAGCAGGTCGCCGCCGCCGTCGCGGCCAACCAGGCGACGTCGCCAGAAGTTACCGAGCGACTGGGCGGCGACCAGCGGACCGAGGTAAGGGCGGCAGCGGCGGGTAACCCGCGCTGCCCGAGGTCGCGGCTGCTCGTGCTCGCCAAGGACGAGTACCGGCGGGTGCGGCATTGCGTACTGCAGAATCCCGACGCCTGCGCCGAGGCACTGACGGCCGCGTACTGGCCGCGCGAGTTCATGTCCAGGCTCTACCTGGCAGGCAATGTCGCCGCCGTGCCTGCCGCGCTCGACGAGCTCGCCAGCGACCCTTCGCCGGTCATCAGGCTGGCCGTCGCCCGCAACCGCCAGGCGCCGCCCGTGGTGCTTGACCGGCTCGCCAGGGACCAGGAGCAGGAGGTCATGGTCACCGCACTGCGCCACCCGAGCACGCCGCGCTACCTGGTCGCAGCCGCCGCCGGGCACGGCGAGCCTGCCAGGCAAGCCGTCGCGGCCAACCCGATGTGCCCGCCCGCTCAGCTTCTCGCGCTGGCCAAGGACCTGACCATCACGGTCCGCGTGGCCGCCGCGGCCAACCGGTCACTGCCGCGGGCCGCCGCGTTCGAACTGGCCGCCGACGCCGAACCGGCGGCGCGCGCGCCGCTTGGCGGTAACAGGTCCGCACCCTTCCCCGTGCTTGCCACGCTGGGTAGCGACCCGATCGTCTCGGTACGCAGCCGCGTTGCCCGCAACGACCAGGCACTACCCGAGCTACTCCGCAGGCTCGCCAGCGACTCGGACGACGCGGTAAGAGCCGGGGTCGCGGCAAATCCCGCCGCCAGCGCGGCCGCCCATTGGTGCTTGCTGGCCGAACCTGGTCGTTATGTACTTGAAGAGCTCGCCCGTGCCTCGCGGCATCAGGAAATCCTGGCCGAACTGGTCAAGGCCGCCGGCTAAACCTGCTTCTTCGCGCGGCTGGGGGCGACCCTGGGCGGTTCGTCTGGCTGCTTCGGGTACACCGGCGGCCACGGAGCGTCAAGCAGCCCGCTGGCCCGGTCGCGTGCGTACAGGTCAAGAAGCGGCTCCAGCGACTGCGGCACCTCGTTCATCTTCCGCCAGGGGTCACCGACCGACTCGATCCTGGCGGGAAGGGACGAGATCGTGAACTGGTCAGGATGGACCTCATCAAGCTCGTCCCAGGCGATCGGAGTCGATACCTGGGCGCCTGGGCGTGCCCTGACCGACCAGGCGCCGAATACCGTCTTATGCGGGGCGTTCTGGTTGAAGTCGACGAAGACCCTGGTGCCGCGCTCCTCTTTCCACCAGGCGGCCGTGATCAGGTCAGGCCTGCGCCGCTCAAGTTCCCTGGCCAGGGCGACCGCGCCCCTCCTTACCTCGTAGGAGTCCCAGCGCGGCGCAAGCCGCACGTAGACGTGCAGGCCGCGGTTTCCTGTCGTCTTCGGGTAGCCGGTGATGCCGAGTTCGGCCAGGAATGACTGAAGCTCGCGGGCCGCCTGCCTGATCATGGTGAAGTCGATGCCAGGTGTCGGGTCCAGGTCGATGCGCAGTTCGTCTGCGTGCGCTGGCTCGTCGGCCAGATAGGGCCAGACGTGGAAACCCAGGCAGCCGAGGTTGACCGCCCAGAGCACGTGGTCGATGTCGGCGGCCACGAGAGCCTGCGACGTGATGCCGTTTGGCGTGGACACGGTGGTGGTCCTCAGCCAGGAAGGCGCGTTCTTCGGCACCCGCTTCTGGAAGAACGACGGCCCGCCAGGCCCTTCAGGGAAGCGCTGTAGCAGCACCGGCCTGCCGCCCATGGTCCGCATCAAGGGCTCAGCGACCCGCAGGTAGTGCTCGGCCACGTCGCCCTTGGTGGCCCCGGTCTGCGGGAAAAGCACCTTGTCTGGGTTGCTGATCAGCTCGCTCGGCATACGCCGCTCCCTTGCCCACTAACTGCCGCCTGCCGGTGACGACCTACCCGCCTGCCGGCCACCCGCCGCCGAAGACCACCCTGCCGCCCGCCCGCCTGCCGGCCGCCCGCCTGCCGCCCGCCTGCCTGCCGCCCGCCCGCCTGCCTGCCTGCCTGCCGCCCGCCTGCCTGCCTGCCGCCCGCCTGCTTGCCGGCTGCGCTCATTAGTGAACTATGATTTACTAATGAGCGGGACTCCGCTTACCTTCAGGAGACATCATGTCGGAACAGATGACGGGCGGCCCGTTGACCGGCAAGGTTGCCCTCGTGGCCGGGGCGACTAGAGGCGCCGGCCGCGCGATCGCAGTGGAACTGGCCCGCTGCGGCGCCTACGTGTACGCTACAGGCCGCAGCAGCCGCGTAGCCGGGCGGTCGGAGATCGACCGGCCGGAGGCGATCGAGGACACCGGCGACCTGATGACCGCCGCAGGCGGCACAGGTCAGGCACTGCGCGTCGACCACCTTGAACCTGCGCAGGTAGCCGGCCTCGTGGCCAAGATCAAGGCCGAGCGCGGCCGGCTCGATATCTTGGTCAACGACATCTTCGGCGGTGACCGTTATGCGCAGTTCGACAAGAAACTGTGGGAGCACGACCTTCCCGGCGGGCTGCGGATGCTGCGCATGGGCATCGACACCCATCTGATCACCGCGCACCACGCGCTGCCGCTGATGCTGTCAGGCACTCAGGCGCTCGTCGTGGAGATGACTGACGGCACCTTCGAGTACAACAAGAAATTCCGCGCGGGCGTCGGCTTCTACTACGACCTAGTCAAGGCTGCCGTCGAGCGGATCACGCTCGGCCTGACCGCGGAACTGGCGGGCACCGGGGTTACGGCGGTGGCCGTGACGCCTGGCTGGCTGCGTTCCGAGGCAATGTTGGAGATCTTCGGGGTAACCGAGGCGAACTGGCGTGACGGCCTCACGGCTGAACCGCATTTCGTCATCTCCGAGTCACCGTACTTCGTCGGCCGCGGTGTGGCTGCCCTGGCAGGCGATCAGAACTTCGCCAGGTACTCGGGACAGTCGCTGACCAGCTACGGCCTCGCCGTAACCTATGGATTCACCGACGTCGACGGCTCGAGACCCGATTGCTGGCGGTACCTCACCGAGGTGCAGGACGCAGGACTGCCTGCCACCGAGGCCGGCTATCGCTGACCAGGTCCGTCGTCGGTGCTCACGGCCGCCAGGGCCGCGAGCACCACATCAAGGTCGGCCGTTGCCCGCTCGACCAGCGACCCGACGGGACGCACGCACCAGGTGAGGCGGGTGCCTTCGGCCGTCGCGAGCAAGATCCTGGCGACCTGCCAAGGCGGCCTCCCTCCGCCAAGCTCACCAGCCGCGATCGCCTGCGCCGCGAGCGCGGCCAAGTGCTCTTCGATGATCAGCCAGCCCTCCGCGAGCAACCGCCGCATCGTGTCATCCTGAAGATCAACTGCGAGCGTGGCCAGCGCGTTGGCGGTATTGCCCGGCGAGTCAAGGTCATCGAAGCCCCAGAGCGCGGCCGCGCGCAGCCGCGCAAGCGGTGACCCAAGACCCGCCTCCGCCGCCACCAGCCCTGGCTCGATCGACGCGACCCAGCGCCGGTCGAGCTCGACGAACAGCCGCTGCTTGGAGCCGAACCGCTTGATCAGCGTGGCGGCCGAGGCACCGGCTCGGGCGGCGGCACGCTGCAGCGTGAAGTTAGCCGGACCGCACTCGAACAGCACCTCTTGGGCAGCGGCGAGCAACCGCTCGTCGTCGATTACCCGAGGTCGCGCCATTCAGGACCCCCGATTCCTGCCTCGCCCGCGCCTGCCCGCCTCGCCTCGCCCGCCCTGACGCGCGGTCCCCTCGCGATCGCTCTGGCGCACGGTCGCGCTGACGTGGTCGGCCTCCCGGCACCGAAGGTGCCCGGCACGCTAGCCCAGGCCGCCGAACTGGCCGGCTCCCGCTGGCCGATGATGAGCCGCTGGATACCAAGGCCCACCGCCAGCTAAACCACGGCGGTCGAGGTGCCGATGTCCGCTTGTCGTGACCAGGCGCAATCAGGAAGTCATAACCAAGGTTGCACCGCCAGCCCAAGCCCCATCAACCCTATACGCAAGCCGCCATTCTTGTCGCGCCCCGCCAGCCCCCACAACCCCGCAACGTGGACACCAGCGCGGGCCACCCCCCGAGCCCAACCCCCACAACCCCGCAACGTAGGGACCCTGACACCCACAACCCCACAACATGGGCACCAGCGCAGGCCAGCGCAGGCCAGCGCAGGGCCAGAACCCCCAAGCCGAGCGGACGGTCACATTCAGCGACGCACCGGCCGCCGCTATCAGGCCGCGGAAGCACCCGCCCCCGCACCCACACACGGCGCGGGGCCTGCCACCCCGCCGACCCCACAAACCTGCAACGTGAGGACCGGAGCCTGGCCAGCTCGGGCCAGAGCCCCCACGACGCCACAGCGTGGCGACCGGAGCGGGTCAGCGCCGGAGCCCCAACCCCCCACAACCCCGCAACGTGGGGACCCTGGCACCCACAACCCCACAACGTGAGGACCGGATCCGGGACCTGAGCCGGGACCGGAGCCGGGCCAGTAATCGGAGGCCGTGCGACGCTACAGCGGTGGGGCAAGGCTCTGTGGCGTCATGATGTTGGGTGGTGGCTGGCGCGGGGGTTCGCTCGTTGCCCTGCCAGCTTTTTCTTGGCAAGTTTCCGCAGCTCGGTCAGGCCATGGTCGAGGCCGTTGACGAAGATCGCGAGATCTTCTTCGGAGACCGCGCGGTAGTCGGCGGTCACGCCGAACGCGAACGTCTCAAGGTAGGAGAAGATGGCCACTCCGAAGTGGAGGCGGTCGCCGATCGGCACGTAAGGGTAAAGCTCGGAGAGCTTACGACCAAGCAGGTAGAGCGGGAACCTGGGTCCTGGAACGTTAGTGGTCACCGTCTGCACCAGCGGTTGCGGTATACGGAAGGCGGCCCGTGAGCCGAGCGCGAGCAGCGAAGGCGCAGCGAAGCCGGCCAGCCCGGTCAGGAACTCGGCGCCAACCGCCTGCCTGGTCCGCTTCAGGTCGTCAAGCTGCAGGTGCAGCGACCAGAGCCGGCCGACCGGATCGGTTTCGCCGACCGGCAGGTTCGCGAGCATAGCGGACAGGCGGTTGGTCACCGGCTGGTGTTCGTCAGGGCCGCGCAGCGACACCGGCACCAGCGAGCGCACGACGAGGTCGGGGCTGAGTTCGCCGCGGGCGGCGAGCAGGTCAGCGAACGCGGCGGTCGTCATCGCGAGTACGACGTCGTTGACGGTCACTGCGAACGCCTGGCGAACCCGCCTGATGTGCGAAATCGAAGCGGTGGCCCAGGTCCACCGCCGGTGCGGGCCGATCGGCCCGTTCAGCGAGGACGCCGACGGCTTGGCCAGCCTGCGCGCGCTACCTGTCAGTCCCCGCCCGAAATCCGCCAGGTCGGCCATCGTGGGCAGCCTTGCCCCGATCAGCCGGGGCAGGTCGGCTAGCTGCCTGGTCGGCCAGGTAATGGTGTCAACCGCGCCGCCTATTATCAGCTCGGCCGCCGAGGGGGCAGGTCTCGGCTCCCACGGCTTGGCGGCTGGCGGGTTCGGCTTAGGACTCAGGTCGAACAGCTCTGCCATCAAGTCAGAACCGCCGATGCCGTCCACCATGCAGTGATGGACCTTAGACAAGATCGCCCAGCGGCCGCCTTCAAGCCCTTCGAGGAACCACGCCTCCCACAACGGCCGGTCCCGGTCAAGCCGCTGGGCGAACACCCGGCTCGCTAGCTCGCGCAGTTCGGCCGGCCCGCCAGGCGGCGGCACGGCGGCATGCCGCAGGTGGTAGCCGAGCTCGAACTCCCGGTCATCGGCCCAGAAAGGACGAAAAATTTCAAGCGGCACGGTTCGCACGACCTGCCGATACCTGGGCACGGCAGGAAGTTTCGCCGCCAGCAACTCCGCCAGTTCGCCGTAACTCGGCGCCGGACCCTTGAATACCGCAAGCGAGCCGATATGCATCGGCACATTACGGTGCTCGACAAAGTAAAAACCCGCGTCAAGCGTGCTCAGCCGCTCCACGGTCAACCTCCCGCCGCGCCGGTCCCCCGTCTTCATCATTCCTAGCCGATGGCGGTCACAATCAGGTGCAGCCCGATCCCTGGCAACTCCTGGGCACCCGCTCAAGCGCCAGATCAGCTTGTCGGCTCGACCTACGTAGCTGATAACTACCTAGATCGGAGCTACATGGCCAAGGGCTTGGTTGGCAGGACTAGAGAGTTGACCCCGCTCGACCGGCGGCTTGCTACGTCACCGCAGGTGGCGGCGGTCTGGCGATCGCCATCAGGGGACGGCATCAAGTCGGAAAATCGCGCCTGGTGCAGGAGTTATGCGACCGGAGCGGGACTCCCTACCTGTTTTACACCGCAACAAGAGGGCCGTCTCCCGTTGAGGCGGTGACCACGTTCCTGACCGAGCTGAGGGACTCGGGGCTTGACTGGCCAGAAGCGATCGCCGTCGGCGGCTGGTGGAACCATGCCTTTCAGCCGGAGATCGACCTCGTCGGCGCTGACAGCCGGGGTCACCAGGCAGGTGGCGCTGTGCTGGAGGCCGCGGGAGGTCGTGGCGGCCTTTGACCCGTCAGGCAGACCCGTGACTTAGCGGACGCTCAGTGGCCGCAGAACCCGCGAGCCAGGAGGCGGCGACCAGCGCGAGCGCGAGGCCGGACATCACTGCCCAGGCGAGGTGATAGGCACTGGCTGAGCTTGTCCCGCTCGGCGTCGCGGCGAGCAGGAGCGTGAACGCCGACAGGCTGACAATCGCGCCGATAGCGCGGGCGGTGACCGACATGGCCGTGCCCGAGCCGAGTGCCGTCGCTGGCACGGCACCGACCACGACCGAGCTCAGCGAGGTGATCAGGAATCCGAGCCCGGCGCTGGTCGCCACGATCGCGGGCAAGACGATTTCCGGATAGCTCGGCACCCGGCCCGCGCCGAGGAAGAGCGCCAGCAGGCCGGCCGCGAGCATCGCGGCACCAGGCACCGCGACCTGGCGCGGGCGCAGACGGTTCGTCAGCCGTGCCGCGACCAGTGCGGCGGCAGCCTGGACGATCGGGCCAGGCGTGATAGCCAGGCCAGCCCTGGCGGGCGAGTAGCGCCACACGCCGATCAGGAAAAGCACCATCCCGAAAGGCAGCGCGAACATGACCAGGCCGGCCAGCACCATAGCGACATTGCCAAGCCGGACCGCGGGGATACGCAGCAGCCCGAGGTCGATGACCGGCGCGCTGACAACAAGAGTGCGGAGCACGAACAACGCACCGAGCCCGAGCCCGGTGACCATGGCGAGGTCGGTACGCCAGGCCAGCACGCCCCATGCCTTAGCCTCGACGACGGCCAGCGCGAACAAGCCCACCGCACCGCCGAGCAACACGACTCCGGTCAGGTCAGGCAGCGAGCGAGGCGCGGCAGCGGGCTGGGCCTGCACGGCAGCGGGCTGGGCCTGCGCACCGCGCAGGGCAAGTACGGCGCCCGCTAGCGCCAGCACGCCGATCGGCACCTGCAGGCCGAAGACCGCCCGCCAGCCGAGCCACGAGACCAGGAGACCGCCCACGGAAGGGCCTGCCGCCATGGCGGCTGACTGGGTGGCCGCCCAGAGCCCGACCGCAGAGCCGCGCCGCTGCGGCGGGAACCTGGGCAGGATCAGCGTGAGCGCGATCGGCGTGATCGTGCCACCGCCCGCGCCCTGCACGAACCTGGCCGCCACGAGCGCCCCGGCCGAAGGAGCCACGGCGCAGCCAAGTGCGGCCAGCGTGAAGACGGCCAGGCCAATCGTGAACACCCGCCGGTGGCCGTACCTGTCGGCGAGGCCGCCGGCCGGCAGCAGCGCCGCCGTGTAGGTCACCGTGTAGCCGTCGATCACCCAGGAGATCCCGGTGATCCCCGTGCCGGGGAAGCTCGCCAGCATGCCGGGGATCGCGATGCTCACGATGTAGAAGTCGATGGCACCGAGGAACACGCCCGCGCACAAGAAGGCGAGCACGGGCCACCGCCTTCCGCTCACCTCCCCGCGTACCTGGCGCGAAGCTCGACCTTGCGCACCTTGCCCGTGACGGTTCTCGGCAGCTCGCCGGTGAGTTCCAGGCGGCTAGGCAAGAACAGGTCGCTGAAGCCCTCGCCCGCCAGGAAACCGCGTATCGACTCAAGCGAGGGCGGCTCCCCTTCGGGCACCACGACCGCGCAGACAAGCTCGTCAAAGTCGGTCCGCACCCCGATGACGGCGGCGTCGCGCACGGCGGGGTGCCGCAGCAGCGTGCTTTCCACCTCTGGCACTGGCACGTTGATGGCCTTGGACACCACGATGTCCTTGATCCTGCCGGTGATCCTGATGCCGCCACGACCATCCGGCCTGGCCAGGTCGCCGGTGTCGAACCAGCCGTCGGCATCCAGGCAGGCCGCGTACAGCTCCTCGCGCTTGAAGTAGCGAAGGCACTGGCTCGGCCCGCGCACCAGGAACAAGCCAGAGCCGTCCTCGCTGGCGGGCACGACCGACGTATCGATGCGGATCTCCATGCCGCCTAGCGGGCTGCCGTCGCTGTGCTCTGCCCAGTCGGGCGGGTCGGAAGGCCTGGTGATCGTGGTGGCGCCGTTTTCTGTCATGCCCCACAGAGCCACCACCTTGACGTCGAAGGTGGCCCTGATCCGCTCGAGCACGGTGGGCGGGATCGGGGCTGAACCGCTGATGATGTACCGCAGGCAGCTTAGGTCGCCCGGCTTGTCCTGCTGGGCGGCAAGCAGGTCGACGAGGAAGTTGGGCGCGCCGTAGAACGTGGTGACCCGGTAGCGCGGCGCGACGTCGACGAACGCCCGCGCGTCCCATACGCCAAGTATCAGCGTCGCCCCGCCGCACAGCACCGAGGTGAGCAGCCCGGTCACGTACCCCGAGTAGTGGGTGGCCACGTGGCTGATGAAGGTGACCGTGCCGGCGTCCTGGCCGAGCACGTCGGCGTAGGCACGGGCGGAGGCGAACAGCGTGTTCTGGCTGTGCAGCACGCCCTTGGACTCACCGGTCGTGCCTGAGGTGAAGAGCATGAGGAAGGGTTCGTCTGGCCCGAGCTCGGCACCCGCGGGCACCGCGATGTCCGACCGGCGAGGCGGGCCGAAGAAGTACTCCTCGAACGAGAGCGACCCTGCGGGCCCTGGCCCGCCCGCCACCACTACCTGCGGCCTGTCCGGCAGTTCGGCCGCCAGGCCGCCGACGAGCTCACCAAGCTTGACCCCGTCCCATTCCGCCATCGTGACGACGACCTTCGCCTGCGTGAGCCGCAGCACGAAGTCAAGCTCGCGCCTGCGGTAGACGATCAGCAAGGGAGAGAAGATCGCGCCGATCCTGGCGCAGGCCAGGCCGAGCGGCAGCACTTCCCACCAGTTGGGAAGCTGCACGGTCAGCACGTCGCCGCGGCCGATACCGAGTTGAGTCAGCCTGGCGGCACAGCGCTCGGTGATCTCGGCCAGTTCTGCGTAGCTGATCACCAGGTCCTTGCCATCCCTGTGGCTGATCAGCGCGGTAGCCTCCGGCGTCGCCGAGGCGTAGCGCCGCAGGTCATCAAGGAAAGTCTCGTCCCGCCACCAGCCATGCTCGCGGTAGGTGTCCAAAGTCCGCACCGCCTTTCTGAAAGGGCTAGGAATGAAATGACTGTCTGGTAAGGCTCTGATGCACCATGCGGGTGAGCGTCACGATGTCGAACACCGGCACTCCGGTAATGTCTTGGATGTCACGCGCGAATGGCACCAGGTCGGTGCACTCGATGATCAATGCTCCCAGTCCGGGATCCACCAGCTGCCCGGTAACGGAGAGCACCTCGCCGCGCAGCCGGTCCACATCAAGATCATTCCTTTTTCCGCCAAGAATCACCTCGCCGAACTCGGGCTGGCCGGCCATTCCCGCCACCCGGACTGGCAGTTCGGCGCCGCCGACAGCGGCGAGGTGCGCCCTGGTCAGCGCTTCCTTCTTGGCCACAAGCAGGCCAACGTGCTGATCGGGCCGCAGCATGGCGGCCACCATCGGCAACTGGATCAGGCTGGAGGTATAGACGGGCACTCCGGCCGCGGCTGCGAGCTGCCGCTGGAAGAGCACGAGGAACCCGCAGCCCGTGGTGATCGCGCCGACTCCGGCGGCGGCCAGGTCCGAGGCCGCCTCGATGAAGGGCCCGAGCAGGGCAGGGTCGGCCTGGGTGACCACCCGCTGCGGTGTCGCCCCGGTGACCACGCGGTAGGCGACGGGGAAGTCGAAGGTGGCCGGGTTCCTGATGTGGCCGGGAATCTTCGTGAACGCGGTCTGGAGGCAGAGCACCCCGATAGGCACCTCAGCCACGGCCGAACCGCCCGACACCGAACGGTGCGGGGTCCACGTCAGGCTCGTCGCCCGCTACGAGCTGGGCGAGCAGCGTGCCCCCGGCCGGAGCCAGGCCCATCCCGATGTAGCCGTGGCCGCAGGCGACGGACACGTTGGCGTAGGGCGCGGCCCGCCCGATCAGCGGAATGCTGTCTGGGGTGCAGGGCCGCAGGCCGGTCCAGACGCGCCGGTCGGTTCCGGCCGGCACCTCAGGCAGGTAGGAGCGGACCGTCGCGACGATGCCTTCGACCCGGCGGGCCGACGCCCTGGTGTTCAGCCCGGCAAGCTGTAATGTGCCGCCGAACCTGAGCCGGTCACCGAACGGCATGAGCGCTACCTTCCCTTCGCTGAGCAGCACGGGCAACTCCGGAGCGGCCGGCGAACTGCCGACGGTGACGGTGTAGCCCTTGGCCGGCTGGAGCGCGAGGCGCAAACCGAGCATCCGAGCGCACCGCGCCGACCAGGCACCTGCCGCGATCACGACCTCAGCCGGGCTGTACTCGCCTTGAGTCGTCCGTACCACGCTGACCGTTCTGGTGCCCGCCCGCCTCGTCACCAGGAAATCGGTGACCCGCGCGCCTGGCAGGAACCTGACCCCCATCCGCTCGAGCAGCCGGGCGAACGCGGCAAGGAACTCGGGCACGGCCAGGGCCGCGCCCTCGGCGTTGAACAGGGCACCGCGGATGTCAAAGGTCACCTGCGGCGCCAGACCGCGCAGTTCGTCCAGGTCAAGCACGCGCAGCGGCACGCCGCGCTCCACGGCCACGGGTACCCCGGTGCACGCTTTGTCGAAAGCAGTCTTTGTCTTATAGGCCACGATCATGCCAGGCTCCATCAGGCAGCCGGCCAGTTCTGGCTCGGAGCAAAGTTCACGCAAGATGCGCAGGCTGCGGCGCTTGGTATCGACGAGCACGGCGAAACAGGACCTGACGGCCGCCTCGTTGCACAGCCCGCGGAACCGCCAGAGCCAGGCGATCAGGGCAGGTGACGGCCGCGGCGTAATCGAGAAGGGGCTGCGAGAACTGGCCAGCCAGCGGAACCCCTGACCGAGCACGCCAGGCTCGGCCAGGGGCATCGCGCCCTGGGTGCCGACGAAGCCGGTGTTGCCTGACGAGCAGGACTGCGGCCCGCCGACCGGCCCGGCGTCGGCGACCGTCACCGCGAAGCCGCGCAGGCACAGGAAGTACGCGCAGAACAGGCCGACCGCGCCTGCGCCTACGACGAGAACGTCAGGGCAGGCTGGCGCGACGGAATCAGGCACGGTCACACCGACACGACGAAGAACGTACCTGGCAGGTTGACGACTACCCGCTCGTAGATCTCGGCCTTGAGGCCAAGGCCGGGCTCGGCGAAGGTGCCTGGCGGCGCCTCGGCGAACTTGATCACCGACCGGCCGGCGTCGAAAAGCTGGGCGCCGTGCCCGAAGTCGCCCACGATGGCGGTGCCAGGATCGACCAGCCTGGTCCGCACGATGAAGACCCCGTTCTCTTCCACGTTCTGCATCAGGCGGCCGTTGCTCAGCAGCGTGTAATAGTCGGCAGGGTTGATGATCAGGCCGTCGGCGGTGCAGCCGACCTGCTCGACCTCGTTGCAGGCGGCGAGAATGGCCGAGCCGAACTGGCCGCCGGAAGTCAGCCTGGCGATACCTGGATGTTCGAGCAGCCCGCTCTCGCCCCTGATGATCGTGACGTTCTCCGCCGTCGCCAGCCGGACGATCAGCCGGTAGTTGATGAAAGACTCGAAGGTCTCCGGGTCTTCCCACAGGCCGTCGGGCACTTGCACCCAGGCGGTCGTGGTCAGCAGGTCAGGCACGGCGGACTTACCGAACTTGTTCGCCGCCTCAGGGCGCAGGTCGGCTCCTGCCACTTGCGGGTCACCTGGAGCCGGGCTCTCGTGCCAGTAGTACGTGCGCGGATCCTTGGACAGGTTGACGACCTTGAGCATGTTGCGGGCCGGATAGCGCGGCTTGCGCCGCGAGCTGGTCAGCGAGTCAGTGATCGTCACGTCGTACTCGACGCAGGCACCGCTGCCGTGCTCCAGGCACGCGTTCACGAACACCCGGCCGGGGAGCAGCTCGCTTTTGCGGGCGGCGACGACGTCGGCCATGGTCGCTTTGATGCCTTCGGCCTGCTGCATCGTGTTTTCTCACTCCTTTGACTATGAATCCGCTCGTTCTGGTTTTCTTACGACAAAAATCCCCCAGCCGAACTCGCCTTCTGAGATGGCGATCTCGATCTCGCCGCAGGATGCGGCGAACGCGAGCATCCAGTCACGGGCGGCGGCGTCGTCCGTGGTGCTCGCCCGGTCCCTGGCCATCTGGCCGAGCACCCGGTAGGTCTGGCTGATGTGGTCGCGCAGGCTCCTGGCGAGCAGGATCTCGAACCCGGCGCCGGCCAGCGCCTGCTGGTATTCGATAAGCGAGTAGCCGCTGCTCCAGCGGACCCGGTCATAGACATGCTGACGTGCCCGCTGGCCGATCTCCTTCCTCGGCTGAAGGAAGTCGGAGAACGCGAACAGGCCGCCTGGGCGAAGCACCCGGAAGATCTCTTCGTGGCTGCGCGGCTTGTCTGGCACAAGGAACAGAGCGTCCTGGCTGACCACGTGGGTGAAAGTGGACGGCTCGAACGGCATGTTCGTGGCCGAGCCGTGGCGAAAATCGATCTTCTGCGCGCCGATCTCCCGCTGCCGCTGGCGGGCGAAGCTGATCCGCTCGCTTGACAGGTCAAGGCCGGTGCCCTCCGCGCCGGTCTTGACGGCGAGCTCGAAAAGGAAGTTGCCGCAGCCGCAGCCGACGTCGAGCACGCGGGAACTCGCCTCGATGCCCGCCTCGGCGGCGAGCAGGTCCGATGTCCTGGCCGCGGCGGCGCGGTAGTCCTCGTCGTCCGGGCTGGCGAAGTAGCCGGTGTGCAGCACACCTTCGCTGTCCCAGAAGCTGAGATAGGTCTGCGTGGTCTGGTCGAAAAAATCGGCCACGTCCTGCTCGGTGAACGTCATGTTTGCTCCGCTCTCATCAGGGCCAGGTGCGGCAGGTCAGGTCCCATCACGGCAGCCCCGCCGTCGATCAGGTGCACGCCGCCGGTGATGTAGGAGGCCCGCTCGCTGGCCAGGAACGTCACCATCGCGGCCACTTCCTGCGGCTTGGCCAGCCGCCCGATCGCGTTGTGGTGTCCCATGGCGCTTAGCTGGGTCTCCAGGTCGGTGCCTTGCCTGGCCGCCAGCCTCGCGGCCAGTCGCTCCATCGGCGGCGTCCGCGTGTTGCCTGGCGCGAGCACGTTCGCGGTGATGCCGTCGCGGCCGACCTCGGCGGCGATGCCCTGCGCGAACCTGACCAGCGCCGCCCTGGTCACGCCGGAAAGCGCGAGGGTGGGCACGGGCGCCCAGGCTGTCTCCGAGGCGAGGTAAAGCAGCCGCCCCCAGCCGGCCGCCTTCAGGTGCGGCAGCACCGCCATGGTCAGCGTGACGGCGGTGGTCAGCACCTGGTCGACCGCGGCGGCGTAGGAGGCCGCGCCGAACCTGGTCGCCAGGCCGAACGGCGGGCTGCCGCCGCCGACCAGCAGTATGTGCAGGCCGCCGAGTTCTGCCGCCATGTCGTCAGCCCATTGCGCGGCGGCTCGGCTGTCGGTGATATCGACCATGGCCGCGCGCACCTGGCCGGCCGCGGTCGCCTTGACGGCAGCCTCCGCTGCGGCCAGCCGTTCCGCGTCGCGCCCGCAGACCGCGACGTGCGCGCCTTCCGCCGCCAGTTCCCTCGCGACGGCCAGCCCGATGCCGCTCGTGCCTCCGGCTACCAGGGCGCACTTGCCGTCAAGCCCGGTGTCCAATCAGCTCGTCCTTTCCCCGCGTCGCGGCCGGCGTGCGGTAGCGGTAGCCGTACTTGCCGAACAGCGGCCAGGCGAGCAGCACTGCCGCCAGCCTGGAGCGTCTGCGCAGGCCGGTGACCCACCGGTGGTCGGTGTCACGCAGTACCGTCGCCCCCGAGCGGAACCGGTCAGGGTTGCCGGTGACCGTATGGTTCACGCCGAGGTCGATCACCCGGCCGTGCACCGGGTTGGACCCGGCCGGCTCGCCGCATAGCGTGAGCAGCCGGCCGACGACCTCGCGCGGGGCGGCGAGGAAGTCCTCATAGCGGACCAGGAGCGACCGCTCCGGGTATCGCCTGGTGACCGCCCGCGAAGCCAGGTTGAAGCCGTGCCAGTAGGCGGTGCTCTTGGCGGCCGACATCGCGTATACGTACTGCTTGGGCTCGCGCCACGACTCGGCGACCGCGCGCGGGTCACGCACCAGGTGCACGAAGCAGGGCCTCACGCCTTCGAGGAAGGGCAGCAGTGCCGCTTCGCCAGGGATCTTCGAGGTGTCGACGATGACGCGAGCGCCGCTGGCGGCGGCAATCGCCTGATAGGTCCTGCTCATCAGGTCGGCGTGCGCCCGCAGGTCAGCGCGGTCAGGACCGCGCCTGCCTACCCGCCAGGTGTGCCTGGTGCGTACGCAGGCCCGCTGTCGGCTGACAACCTGCGCCGCATACGCCTCGAGTGAGCTGCCAGGAGGCATGAGCTCGGCGATCCTGGCCGACCAGAACGGGCACTCGGTCAGCACGGCGCCGCACCCGCAGGTGTTATTGGCACCTTTACCGACGGCGTTCTTCCAGAGGAAATGCAATTCACCCACGTGCATGACGCCCGGAATTTCATTAAGGACATTGCCGATAATCGTGCTGCCGTTCCGGCACCAGCCGGTAATGCACAGCACGACGACTTGCGGCCGGGTTGTCGTCATTACCCTGACCCGGCGACCTTGCGCACCGCGGCGATCAGGTGATCGCAATCGGCAGGCGACAAGGTGGAGGAAAGCGGAATGTCCACCGCCTGTCCCAGGTACCGCGTGGTACTTGGCAGCAGGTCCATGACCTCCTTGCCTTCCATCCCGGGGAACATGAACCGCCAGTTCCAGTACACCCTGATGTTCGTGTCGTCGGTCGCGCCGAGATTGCGGGCGTCGATGCCTTCGGCACGGAGCGCACGGGCGAACCAGTTCGGGTCGGCCGCGGTGGCACGGAAGATGAACGCTTCCCCGAGGTAGGCACCGCTGGCGACCGGTTGCCTGATCGCGATGCCTGGCAGGTCGGCCAGCCTGGCCGCCACGTATTCGTAGTTACGGCGGAAGCAGCCGAGCCGCACCTTGAGCCTGGTCAGCTCGCCGCGCAGCAGCGCCGCCCTGATCTCGTCCATCCTGAAGTTGTAGAGCGGCAGGTCAAGGTCGGTCTCGAGCGGCGGCGGCCCTTCGGGGAAGTGCCGCAAGTACCGGCCTTCGTAGGCGCCGGAGAGCACCACGGCGCGGGCGAAAACCGCGCTGTCGTCGGTGACAAGGAAGCCGCCTTCGCCGCAGTTCAGCGACTTGTCCGACTGGGTAGAGAACGCGCCTGCCAGGCCGAATGTACCGAGCTTGCGGCCGTGAAGTTCGGCGCCAAGCGCGGGAACCGCGTCCTCGATCAGTGGCACACCGTGCTCGGCGGCGAAACCGGCAAGCTGGGCCATGTCGGCGGCGAAGCCGCGCATGTGGACCACCACGATGGCCCTGATCTGGGGTGTCCAGCGCCTGCGCAGGTCAGCGAGGTCCAGGTGCAGGTTCTCGTCGACCTCGACAAGCAGCGGCTTGCAGCCAGCCAAGATGATCGCGCTCGGAGTCGCGGCGAACGTGAAGCCAGGGCAGGCGACCAGCGAGCCGGCCGGGATCCTTGCTGCCATGATCGACAGCGCCAGGGCCGCGGTACCGCTGGACACCGCCAGGGCATGCCGGCAGCCGAAGAACTCGCAGAGCTCGGCTTCGAGTTGCCCGCATTCGGTCTCCAGGTGCGGGCGGCAGTCATACCTGAAGTACAAATGGCTGCGGACGGCCCGCAGCGCGGCCTCCTCGTCAGACCTGGTCACGAAGACCGCGCCCTTGTCATAGGTGGGCCATGGCTCGGTCCTGACCGGAGCACCGCCATTGATCGCTAACTGCGGATGCGCGGAGTTTGGCGTTAACTGAGCAGGTGATGGCCCACGTGCGGCAAGGGCCTTGGGTCGTCCGGTCACCACGGGCTCCCTGTGGTCTGCTGCCAGCTTTCCCGCCGATGGTCGCCGAATGCCCCGTTCGTGTCAATAGTCAGCCGAAAAGTTGATGCGTACCCCAGGGGGGTGAATCACCCGCACCTCCCGCCGCAAACGCTTGCAGCGCGGCCCGCCGCAGCCGGGACCTCGCGGCGGCAGCGCCTGAGGCTGGCCCAGACTTCCGCACCGGCAAGAAAAGGTGTTTACGACCGGCCGCGCGGCGATTGTCCGCCAGGACGAAGAAGAGTTTCTAGGCACGGTTTCGATACCACGTTGCGGGACGCGGGAATTGCTAGCCTGGAGCGATGACGGATTCCAAGATCGGCGCGAATAAATCAGTCGATAATGAATTGCCGGTTACAAAGACCGTTAATTACTACGCATCATTGCGATCTCAGGCGACATTGGCCGATTCCTCGGGACCGTTCGGCACCTTTGCGTCGAGCAGGGCAGGCCGGGTGCTGCGCCGCCTGACGCCCGGGGCAAGCACCGCCTGGGACCGCCGTTCCCCGGCGGGCCTGGAGAAGGTGACCGGCGCCGTGCTGGCAGCGGTCAGCCTCGAGCCCGGCGATCAGGTTGCCGACATCGGCTGCGGTGCCGGGCAGCTAAGCCTGGCGCTGGCAGACCGGGGAGCGCGCGTGCTCGCCATTGATGCCAGCGCGACCATGATCGCCAGCCTGGAGAAACGGGCCGAGCAGCGTGCGCTGATCGGCTTCGAGTGCCTGGTCTCGCCGATCGAACGGCTGTCTCTCCCCGCCGAGAGCGCCGACGTCATCGTCAGCAGTTACGCGCTGCGCTACCTGCGCGATGCCGACAAGGGCAGGCTGGTCGCTGCCGCTTTCCACTGGCTGAGACCTGGCGGCACGCTGATCATCGCGGACATGATGTTCGGCCGGGGCGCGACCAGTCACGACCGGGCCATCATCAGGTCCAAGGTGGGCGCACTGGCCAGGAAGGGCATCGGCGGCTGGTGGCGCATCGCCAAGAACAGCTATCGCTACCTGATCAGGGCGCGGGAGCGGCCGGTCTCGATCAGCACCTGGGCAACGATGCTGGCGCGGGCCGGCTTCAAGGGCATCACCGCGTCGTCGATCGTGAACGAGGCCGGACTGGTCACCGGCCGCAGGCCGGTCAGCGGCCAGTCCGTGCCCGCCGCGCAAGCGTCAGCGGCGCCGCCGGAGTCGTCCGCGCCGACGCGGCCGGGCGGCCTGCCCAATTCCGTGCCCAGGCAGCCGGGCGCTGCGGACTGAGAGCACCAGGACCGGTCATAGCTTTCCGATGAACTCGGGAGCGCCGAATGGCCGCAGCGCCTTCGGGACGGCCACCTTGCCGCCCTCGTCCTGGAAGTTCTCCATGATCGAGAGCAGCGCCCGCGCGGTCGCGCCGGTGCCGTTCAGCGTGTGCACGAACTCGAGCTTTCCTTCCCGCCTGAATTTGATATTCAGCCTGCGGGCCTGATAATCGGTGGTATTCGAGCAGGAAGTTACTTCCCGGTACCTCTCCTGAACAGGGAACCAGGCCTCTATGTCGTACTTCTTGGCCGCAGGGGCACCGAGGTCTCCGACCGCGATATTCATGACCCGGTATGGCAGGCCAAGTTCCTGCACAATTTCCTCTTCGTAGGAAAGCACTTGCTCGTGAATTTCAGGTGACTGCTCGGGCAGGCAGTAGACGAACATCTCTGCCTTGTCGAACTGATGCACGCGGAACATGCCGCGGGTGTCCTTTCCCGCCGCTCCTGCCTCGCGCCTGAAGTTCGTCGTGAAGCCCACGTATCTGGCGGGCAGGTCGGCTTCCTCGAGTCGCTCGCCGGCGTGGATCCCGGCCAGTGCCACCTCAGAAGTCCCGGTGAGGTACAGGTCGTCCTTCTCGAGCCGGTACAGGTTGGACTCTTCGGTAGGCAGGAAACCGGTACCGTACATGGCCTGCTCGCCGACCAGGATCGGCGGCAGCACCAGCATGAAACCCTTGCCGCGCAGCTTACTGAGCACGAACTGATACAAGGCGAACTCGGTGACGGCTACGTCGCCGAAACGGTAAGCGAATCTCGACCCGGAGAGCCTGGCGCCCCGCGCCATGTCGATCCAGCCGCGCGCCGAAGAAAGCTCGAGATGGTCCCTGGGGGCAAAGCCGAAGACCGGCGGCTCGCCCCAGGTATGCAGCACCTGCGCGTCTTCCTCGTCCATGCCGTCGGCCGCGGTCGGGTCGGGCAGGTTAGGTATTACGGCGAGTACCTGGTCGCGCAGCATGGCCGCTTGCGCTTGGTCGGCCGTCGCGATTTCTATCCGGGCCGACAATTCTTTGAGCCGCGCGAGTTCCTCTGGACCTGGCTTGCCTTTAGATGCCCGCTTCTGCTCGGCTCGCAGGCTCTCGGCCTTCTCCGTGTGCTCGCGCCAGCTGGCATCGGCGGCCAGCAGCCGGTCAAAGTCAGCGGCGGCACCCCGCCGCGCAAGTGCGGCCCGGTAGCCGTCCGGGTCTTGCCTTGCCGCCTTGAGATCTATCACTTTCGCGATTCTAGCGGCGGTGCGCCTGTCACAAGAGCCGCTGCCGCAAGAGCCGGCTCTGCAGGTCGCCTGCGCTGGCTGCCGCGCCTCGTCGCCAGCACCGAGCCGGCCAGGATCGTGCCGAAGGCGACCAGCATCAGGGCCGTCACCCGCTCCCCGAGCACGGCAACACCGAGCGTGACAGCGATCGCCGGGTTGATGTAGGTGATCACGCTGGCCCTAGCCGGGCCGACCTCGCCGATCAGCGCGAAGAACAGCAAGAACGCGAGTGCGGTGCAGACCAGGCCGAGCCCGGCGATCGACGCGAGCACCTCCGCGCTCGGGATCGCGGCAGGCCAGTCGAGTATGGCGAGCGGCGCGTAGGCGATGGCGGCGAGCGAGAGGCTGGCGGCCGTCATCGCCACCGAGGGCACGCCGGACAGTTTGCTTGCCGCGATCAGCGGTCCCGTCGCATAGCAGACCGCGACGACCAGCACCTCGCCGACGGCAACGGCGACGCCGCCGCCCGCCCCTGACCCGAACAGATCCGGGCCTGCCAGCAGCGCCACCCCGGCCAGCCCGACCAGCAAACCTGCCCACCGCACCACGCTCAGCCGCTCGCCGGAGCCGATCAGCAAGCTGAGCAGCGCCACGATGACCGGCACCGAGGCGACGAGCAATCCGGTCAGCGATGAGGCCAGGTGCCGCTCGGCTTCGGAAAGCACGAACCAGGGGATGATGATCTCGACGCAGGCGAACAGCGCGACCCAGCCCCAGACTGGCTTGAGCGCGGCGAACTGCCCGCGCCGCAGCGCGATCGGCAGCAGCAGCGCGGCCCCGATCGCCACCCGCGCGAGCACTAGAACTGGCACGGGAACGCCGCCGACGGCAATCTTGATCAGCAGGTAGGGCATGCCCCAGATCACGCTCATGGCCGCGAACAAGACCAGGCCCCGCCGACTCACTTGACCAGCTCCTCCCCGTATCTGCTAAGGACTACCAGTTCATACTCGCCTGGTACAGCAGTTATTCCAGCAGGGCGGATACGCTCGCACTACGCCAGCTTCCTTTCCGCCAGCAAGCACCAGGAGAACTCTTTGCGCACCAGCCGTGCCGAGACCCGCCGCACCACGCGGGAGCAGCACTGCGACGCGCCCGCGCCTGACGGTGCCCGTGCGGGCGAAAGCAGGGGACCGGCCAGGCGCCTGGTGCCCGATGGCGAGTCGGCGGGACTGGGCGGCTGGTGGTCGCTTGGCGCCGCCGCGGCGGCCGGCCTCGCTCTCGCTGCGGCGTTCCCTCCTGTCGGCGCCTGGCCGATGGCCGCCGTGGGTCCGGCGCTGCTGGTACTGGCCCTGCGGGGCAAGCGCCCGCTTGCGGCCTTTGGCCTCGGGCTTGCCAGCGGCGGCATCTTCTACGTCGCGCTGCTCTGCTGGCTGGTGAATGTCGCCTGGTACGCCTGGATGGCGCTGGCCCTGGTACAAGCGCTGATGTTCGCCGTGCTTGCCATCGCGCTCCCGCCGCTGCTCAGGCTGCCCGCCTGGCCGCTTGCCGTCGCTGGGTGGTGGGTGGCGCAGGAAGGGCTGCATGACAGGTTTCCCTTCGGGGGATTTCCCTGGGGACGGCTGGTGATGAGCCAGGCGTCGGCGCCGACTGCAGGCTGGTCGGCGATCGGCGGGCCGCCGTTCCTCACCTTCCTGCTCGCGCTGGCCGGAGCCTGCCTGGCCTACCTCGTCGTGCGGCGTACCGCGCTCAGGGCGGCGGTCGCGGTGCTTGCCGTCGCGCTCGTGCTTTCCGGCAACCTGGCCTGGCGCTGGTCGCCTGGACCAGGTCCGAGCGCCGAGGTGGCCACCATCCAGGGCAACGTGCCGCACTCGCGCAACCTGCCTGACCAGCTGCGCGCGACGACCGTCACCCAGAACCACGCCGACGCGACGCTCGCGCTCGCGAAGGCCGTGAAGGCCGGCCGCAGGCCGGCGCCCGACGTCGTCATCTGGCCGGAGAACTCCACCGACATCGACCCGGCCATCTCGGCACCCACGTATGACACGATCGCGCTCGCCGTTTCCGCGATCAACCGCCCCGTGCTCGTCGGCGCGGTGCTCGCGCATCCGGTGCGCAACGCCGGCCAGCTCTGGCTGCCTGGCCGCGGGCCAGTGCAGGAGTACATCAAGCGCAAGCTGGTGCCGTTCGGCGAGTTCATACCCTACCGGCACTTCCTTTCTTACTTCACCTCGCTGCCGAACCTTCAGCCGGTCAACTTCACCGCCGGGCACAAGGCCGTGGTTTTCCGCATCGGCAAGATCAGGCTCGGCGACGTGATCTGCTACGAGGTCGGCTTCGACAACCTGGTACGCTCCGAGGTCACCGCCGGAGCCAACCTGCTCACCGAGCAGACCAACGACGCCGACTTCGAGCTTGACGGCCAGCGGGGCGAGACGCTTCAGCAGCTCCAGATGGCGCGGATCGACGCGATCAGCACAGGTCGCTCGATGGCGGTGGCCTCCACGATCGGGATCAGCGCGATCATCGCGCCGAACGGCGCGATCATCACCCAGAGCGGCACCTGGCAGCGAGCCGAGCTTGAGGCGAGGGTGCCGCTGGTGTCCGCCTATACCCCGGCAGACTACGCGGGCGACTGGCCAGAGCTGGTCATCATCGCCCTGACCGTGCTCGGCCTCGCCTGGGCGCTGGCGTTGCCGCGATGGCGACGACGCGGGCGGCCGGGTAACGACAGGGGGTGACAAAGCGAGTGACAACGCGAGTGACAATAGACAGGTGGCCTTCTGGCGCAGCTTCGCGCAGCCCGCTCGTTACGCTGCCCTGGTCGCGGGTGCGATCCCCGTGCTCGCGTTCCCAGACCTGAACCTGGAATGGGTGGCCTGGTTCGGCCTGGTTCCCGGCCTGTACCTGCTGCGAGCCGCCCCTGCGGGACGCGAGGCGTGCTGGCGCGGCTGGTGGTTCGGCGCCGGCTACCTGCTGGCCGCGCTTTACTGGCTGATACCCAACCTGGGTCCCGCGCTGCTCCTCGTCGCCGTCGTGCTCGGGCTGCCGTGGGCGGGCTTCGGCTACGCCGCCTGGCGACTGCTGCGCAGGCCCGGCCCGAGCTTCAGGCAGGGGCTAGCCGCGCTCGTGGTGCTGCCGAGTTGCTGGGTGGTCATCGACTGGATCAGGTCCTGGCAGGGCATCGGCGGGCCGTGGGCGGTCTATGGCGCGAGCCAGTGGCAGCACCCCGTGGTGCTATCACTGGCCGCCGTCGGCGGGATCTGGCTGATCAGCTTCGTGCTCGTGGCCGCGAGCACCGCGATCACGATCGCGCTTACCTCGGTCAGGTGGTCAGGCCGGGTGCTTGGCGTGGCCGGCGGGCTGGTCGCGATCGCGGCCGGGCCTGCCGCGTTCGCCCTGACCGCCAGCGAGTACACGGTGCCGCCTACCGGGCATCTCACGCTGGCCCTCGTCCAGCCAGGGCTGGAGAACGGGCCAGCCAGGCGGCTGGCGGAGGAAGTAAGGCTCACTCGGGCCGGCGCGAAGGGGGCGGACCTGGTCGTCTGGGCCGAGAGCAGCGTCGGTTACGACCTGTACGCCAAGCACGCCATCACACGCCGGCTGGTCATGCTTTCCGACCAGGTAAATAGGCCTCTGCTTGTCAACCAGGACGCGCTGAGCCCGTCAGGGGCGAAGTCAAAGGTCGCCGTGCTGATCGGCAGGGCCGGCATCGAAGGCACCTACGTCAAGAGCAGGCTGGTGCCGTTCGGCGAGTACATACCGTTCAGGTCCTTGCTCGGCTGGCTGACCAAGATCAGTAAAGCCGCGCCGCAGAACATGATCGCCGGACCCGGCGCCCGCGACCTGACGACGACCCTGCCTGACGGGCACCGGCTGACCTTCGGCGTGCTGATCTGCTTCGAGTCTTCGTTTCCCGACATGTCGGCGGTCGACACCCGCCACGGCGCCCAGGTCATCATCTACCAGACGTCGGACTCCACCTTCCAGGGAAGCTGGGCGCTCGAGCAGCACGCCTCGCTGGCGGCGGTCAGGGCAGCCGAGACCGGGCGGCCAACGGTACAGTCCGCACTGACCGGGGACTCAGCCGCGTTCGACAGCCGGGGAAGGCAGCTTGGCTGGCTCGGGTCAACCGAGCGCGGCGTGCTCAAGGTCACCGTCGCGCTGCCGCCCGCCTCGGTGCGGACGCCGTTCGTCAGGTACGGCGACTTTGTTCCCTGGTTCGCGATTGCCGTCGTAGTGACCGGGCTTATTGGCGGAATGAGGAAGGCAATGAAGATCAGCCGGCCCAGGAGTTCTTCGGCCAAGGCTGATCGATCGGAGCTGACCCGGTAGCCGCGGTGAGCGTCGCCGGGCTGACGAACGTGCTGCCGCCGGGACCCGCCATGACGGCCTTGCGGAGCGAACTGCCGCCAAGTAGCTGCTGCCAGCTCAAGAACCAGTAGGTCCAGCCGTCGTCCCACGTCCCGCTCTTGGGACTGCCGACAACGGTGACGGGATCGCCTGGCACGGCCATCTTGTAGTAGACCTCGGCGTCGGCAGGCGGCATGTTGACGCAACCGTGGCTCACGTTAGTGAAGCCCTGCTCGCCTACCGACCAGTAGGCGTCGTGCAGGTAGTCACCGGACCAGGTGAAGCGCACCGACCAGGGGACCTCGAGCCGGTAGCCAGGCCCCGTCATCAGCACCGGGTTGCCCTTGTCAATGGTCACGTAGGTGCCGTTCGGGGTGGCGTCGCCTGGACGGCCAGCGCTGATCGGCCAGTCGCGGTAGAGCTTGCCGTCCTTGTAAAGCTTCATGTGGTGCGTGCGCGTGCTTGCCACCACAATCAGCGACTGCCCGATGTAGAACTGCTGGGTCAGGGTGTAAAAGCCGTACATTCCTGGCGCGCCTTGCAACCCGTTCAGATGGCCGGTGAAGCTGATGCGGGTGTTGGGCGGCCAGTACTGCCTGGGCCTGAAGATCAGGGTACGGCTGTTGTCCCAGTACCAGGCGCCGACCACGGGCTTGGATGTGGAGATTACCAGCGCGCTTTCTACCGCCCGCCTGTTGGTGACCGGGTGATTGAAGGTCAAGATGATCGGCATGCCGACGCCATACTGCTGGTGGTAGCCCTCGAAGATCTCGGTGATGAAGGTCCTCGACGGGTTCAGCGTCTTGAAGGTGCTCCTCTGATGCACGGTTCGCCCGGCCGGAGTGGTCGCGGTGACCGCGACGGTAAGCGCGGCGTCCACGGGGAGCGTCCACTGACTGTGCCAGGCCGTGCCCGCCGCGTTCAGGGTTCCGGTGACCTGGCCGCCGGTAACGGTTACCTTCTGGATCTTGTCGCCGCCGGAGGTGACCGTGATGCCGGCCGCCGGGCTGACGCTCCTGCTGCCGTCGGCCGGCGTGATCGTAACGCCGGCGGGCGGAGTCTGCCGGCCACCCGGCTTGTCCTTTGCGGTGCTCTTCCTGGCGGAACCCGCACCTGCCGCGCCGCCGGCGGCATTCGATGACTGACACGCGGCGGCGAGCAATCCGGCCGCGCAGATCACGGCGACGGTCCGCAACGACGATCTACCTGTCCGCAGCACGTTTACCCTCCAACTGTCTCGGTTCGACGCGGCGGCTACCCCGGCAGGCCTTCAGTATGCCCGGATGATCACGACAGGCAACGGGGAATTCGATCGAGTGATCGTCGCGTTACTTACTGTGACTCACGCCGGGGAGCTGATCCGGACCCCCAATCCGGATCTGGCCGCTTCCCGCTTGCTTAGGCTGGCTGGACCGGGCGCAACCCCCGCGCACCGATCACGGTCGCCGCGCTGAACTAGCGAGGCAGTGCCCCGACTTGCACCCCGAGCCGGAGTGCACGCGCCGAACGGCAGCCGGAGAATATCCGGCTGCGAGAGCACCGGTCACCCCCTTGCGATGTGCCATGTGCACAGCGAGACCGGGCGGCGGCGGGTCAGCACGGAAGGATCCAACGTGACCCGCATCCCCCGAGCGATAATCGTCCTGCCCGATCACGCCAGAACCGTCCGCGCCCGCATCAAGAGCGGCAGCCGGCGTAAGCAACTCGCCTGCCTGGGCGCTGGCCTTGCCATCGCCGGCGTCGGCGCGGGTACAGCGGCCAGCTTCGGCCTGGCCGCTGTACCCGCCATGGCCAGCACCCAGCCGCAAGCCGCCGTGCTGGCGAAGGCCAGGGCAGGCACGCTAAGGCCGGTTTCCGCGACGACGGGCACCAGAGGCCGCGTCACGCTCTCGGCCAAGGTCAGCCAAGGTCGCCTGACCGAGGTTCACAGCGGCGGCCACCCAGCCCACCTGCGCACCTGGCTGGCCATCGAACGGGTGATAGCGGGCAAGCCGGCCACCGGACGCGCCGCGCTGCCCGCGGCCGACCGGCTCACGCCGGTAGGCACCAGCGGGCCGCAGTCCTGGCTGCCGATGACACCCGCGCGCTACGGCTACGCCACCACCATCGTGCACCAGGCACTGGACAAGAAGATGGGCATCAGGTCGGCCGTCATCGCAGTCGCCACCGCGATGCAGGAGTCCGCGCTGCTCAACATCAACTACGGCACCAGTGACTCAGTTGGCCTGTTCCAGCAGCGGCCATCCGCCGGCTGGGGTACCGCCGGCCAGATCCTGCACCCCGCCTATGCGGCCGACGCCTTCTTCAGCGCGCTGCACCGCTACCAGGCAGCCAACCCCGGCTGGGCGCACCAGCCGCTGTGGCAGACCGCCCAGGGCGTCCAGGCCTCAGGCTTCCCCACCGCCTACGCCAAGTGGGAAGCACAGGCGGCCAGCGTGGTCGGCTCGGTGACCCGGCACATCTTCCGATAACCGACAACTTTCTCACTATCGGAATGCAATCGTGTGACCAGGACGTTACACACGATGAACCTGATGGCCGGATTCACTAGCCGGCCTGGCCACCGCACCGGCCGACTCCCCCCGACGGCCGCTCGCGGACCCGCGGCGCGGGACAACCTCCCCAAGGCCCCCGCCGCGCCCCATGTGCCCCGCCGCCTGCCCCCGTAGGAGGCGGGGCACATGCCAATGACAGGCGGCGCGAGATTCCCCCCTTCTCACGCCGCCTGTCCATGTTCCGGATCCGGCCGCCGCTGCTCATCTCCATCCACGCCCTTGGGGGCCAGGTAACACCCCGGACGCCGCCTCCAACTGGCTGCGCGCCCTTCCGCTGGTCGCAGAAACGTTAAGTAGTCGCTAGTTTTTCCGGCACGGCGGCGGACGCACTAGCAGGGATGCTGTACAACTTTGCGCATGGAGCATTTTCTGACCAGCTACGGCTACCTTGCGCTGATCATCTTTGGGTTCATTGAGGCTTGCTGCATCCCGATCTCCTCTGAGGTTACATTTGCCGCAGCGGGTGCGCTGGCAGCCACGCATCACCAGTTCAGCCTGGCGCTGGTCATCATCATCGGGGCGGTGGCCGAGATCGGCGGCTCGATGACTGCCTACTGGGCCGGCCGTCGCGGCGGCCACCAGTTGCTTGACCGGTATGGGAAGTATGTCCTGGTAAGCCACTCCGACCTGGACAGGGCTGAGCGTTTCTTTGCCAACCGGGGGTCCTGGACCGTGCTCGTCAGCCGCGCCCTGCCGCTGGTCAGGACCTTCGCCGGGTTCGGCGCCGGCGTCGTCGAGGTGCCTTTCGCGCCGTTCGCCATCTTCAACCTGATCGGCACGACGCTCTGGGCCATCGCGCTCAGCCTGATCGGCTATTCGGTTGGCGGCACGATGACGAAGCTTTTCCACTCGTTCTCGCTGGTCGGTATCGCCATTGTCGCGCTGTTCCTCATTGCCCTGGTCGCGCACCGCGTGCACGGCATGAGGAAAGAAGCACGCAGTCAGGGGACCGGGACAGTCAGCGCGGAAGACAGGCAGGCTCCGGCAGAGGCCAAGATCCCTTCGCACAACCGGTCGACGGGCGCGCACCGCTCCGGCCGGGGCCCTGGGGCGTAGGCGTCGCGTCAAGCTAGTCGGTCAGCGCCTGGTAGACAAGCTGCCGTAGCTGCGACCTGATCGGATGCGCGCTCGACGGCAGCAGTTGCGTGAAGAACGAGACGCTCAGCCCGGCGTTCGGGTCGACGAAGAAGGCGGTGCTCGCGGCCCCGCCCCAGGACGCCTCGCCGACCCCGGTCAGCGTCTTGCCTGCCGCAGGGTCGAGCACGACCGCAAACCCGAGCCCGAAGCCGACGCCGCGGAACGGCGCCTCGGCGAACAACGCCCGCCCGAAGCTCTCCAGGTCAGCCCCGCCAGGCAGTTGGTTGGAAAGCAGGTAGGAAACGGTGCGCGGGCCGAGCACCCGCGCACCGTCGAGCGAACCGCCGCCGAGCAGCATGGAAGTGAACCGCAGGTAGTCCGCAGCCGTGGAAAGCAGCCCGCCGCCACCGCTGCGGAACGTCGGCGGGTGGTCGGCCACGTAGCCCATGGCGTCAAGCCTGGCCGCCTTCTTGTCAGGCCCGGCCCCGTAGAGCGCGGCAAGCCGCTCACGCTTCGCCGCGCCGACATAGAACGCGCTTTCTGTCATCTTGAGCGGCGCGAAGATCCGCCGCGCCAGAAACTCGTCAAGCCTCAGGCCAGACGCGACCTCGATCACCCGCCCGAGCACGTCGGTCGAGACCGAATAGTTCCACTCCGAGCCTGGCTGGAACAGCAAAGGCATCGCGGCCCAGCGATCACAGCAGGCAGCGAGGTCGGTCTTGCGCGGCGTACCCCACTCGAACCCTCCGGCGCGGTACATGGCGTCGACCGGGTGTGACCGGTGGAACCCGTAGGTGAGTCCAGAGGTGTGGGTGAGCAGGTGCCAGATCCGCACCGGCTCGACGGCAGGCACGGTCACGTACTTGATGTCCGATCCGCCTGCGAAGACCCTGACGTCAGCGAACGAGGGAATGAACTTGCTGACCGGATCGCTCAGCTCGAACGCGCCTTCCTCGTACAGGCACATGGCGGCCACGGAGGTCACCGGCTTGCTCATTGAGAAAAGGCGCCAGATGGTGTCGGTGGTGACCGGCAGGCCAGCCTCGACGTCACGGCGACCGTAACGGCAGACATAGGCGAGCTTGCCGCCGCGGCTCACGGTGATCAGGAAACCAGGGAGCCGCCCGTCGTCGACGTAACCGGCGAAGTGGCGCTCAAGACGCGCCAGCCTCGCCTGGTCGAGCCCGACCTCGGCCGGGTCGACCACTGGACTGAGCGCCCCTGGCGCCTCCGGTGCGTGACCGTCCATCAACTCCGCCCTCCTGCCGCAAATCCGGTCCGTGCCTCCTATAGCATGCGGCACCATCGATGAGATCAGCCGGTGAAAAGGGCAAAGGGGTCTAAGTGGGTGCGGAACGCGATCGGGTGCAGGGCTTCGGCAGGCTTGAATACGGCCTGAGGAAGGCAGGCGACTGGTACCGCTGGGGACCCTATGTCAGCGAGCGGCAGTGGGGCACGGTCCGCGAGGATTACAGCGCGGACGGCGATGCCTGGAACTACGTGTCGCACGACCACGCCAGGTCCTACGCCTACCGCTGGGGCGAGGACGGCCTGGCCGGCTTCTGCGACATCGAGCAGCGCCTGTGCCTTGGCCTCGCCTTGTGGAACGGCAAGGACCCGATACTCAAAGAGCGCCTGTTCGGCCTGACCAGCACCCAGGGCAACCATGGCGAGGACGTCAAGGAGTACTGGTGGTACCTGGACGCCACCCCGAGCCACGCCTGGAACCGCTGGCGGTACCACTATCCCCAAGGCGAGTACCCCTACGCGGAACTGGTCAGCGAGAACGGCTCGCGCGACCGCACCGAGCCCGAGTACGAACTGCTCGACACCGGCGCCTTCGATGACGGCAGGTACTGGATCGTGGAAGTCAGCTACGCCAAGGCCGATCCAGACGACATCGCGATCCAGGTCGAGGTCACCAACGCCGGCCCGGACGATGCCAGCCTCGACCTGCTGCCGACCGCCTGGTTCCGCAACACCTGGTCATGGGACCACGGCTCGCGCGAGCCGACCATGAAGGCGAAGGGCCAGGCTGCGGTCAGCGTCGAGCACCCGTTCCTCGGCGAGCTCGAGCTGCTGGCCGGCCCCGGTCCTGACGGAAGGCCGCCAGAGCTTCTCTTCTGCCGCAACGAGACCAACACCTCGCTCTTGTACGGGAGCGAGGCGATCACGCCGTACCCGAAAGACGGAATCGGGGACCATGTCATCGCGGGGGCCGCCACGGTCAGTCCTGACCGCACGGGGACCAAGTGCGCGGCCTGGTACCGGCTTACCGTCCTGCCAGGACAGACGGCGCGGGTACGGCTGCGACTGAGGAAACCGGCTGGCAGCGAGCCCTTCGGCCCCGGCTTCGATCAGGTAGTGGCGGCCCGCAAGGCCGAGGCCGACGAGTTCTACGGCGAACTGACCCCGCCCCAGGCCACCGCTGACGAGGCCATGATCATGCGGCAGGCCTTCGCCGGCCTGCTCTGGTCCAAGCAGCTCTTCTACTACGACGTCGCCCGCTGGCTTGACGGCGACCCTGCGCAGCCGCCACCGCCGGAGCAGCGCAAGGCCGGCCGCAACAGCCGCTGGCGCAGCTTCGACGCGTTCGACATCATGTCGATGCCTGACAAATGGGAGTATCCCTGGTTCGCTGCCTGGGATCTGGCCTTCCACTGCGTGGCGCTGGCGCACGTGGATCCGGCGTTCGCCAAGTACCAGCTGATACTGCTGTGCCGGGAGTGGTTCCAGCATCCAGACGGAGCGCTGCCGGCTTATGAATGGGATTTCGGCGACGTGAACCCGCCAGTGCAGGCCTGGGCCGCGCTTGAGGTGTTCGCGGTCGACGGCGGCACCGACATCGACTTCCTCAGCCGGGTATTCGACAAGCTGCTGATCAACTTCACCTGGTGGATCAACCGTGAGGACGCCGAGGGCAACAACCTGTTCGAAGGCGGCTTCCTCGGCCTCGACAACATCGGCCCCATCGACCGCTCGCACCTGCCTGTCGGCGGCCTGCTCGAGCAGTCAGACGCGACCGGCTGGATGGGCTTTTACGCGATGGCCATGGCCACGATGGCGCTGACGTTGCACTGGTCAGGTCAGCGGCCAGGCACCGATCTGGTGATGAAGTTCCTCGAGCATTTCGCCGCGATCAAGGACGCGCTGGACGGGCTCGGCCTGTGGGACGAGGCCGACGGCCTCTATTACGACCGGCTGATCACTCCTTCAGGGCAGCAGGTGCCACTTAAGGTGCACTCGGTGGCCGCCATGATCCCCGCGCTCGCCCTCGGCGTCGTCGACGAGGGGTCGATCGCCAGTTCGATGGCGGTCGGCAAGCGCTTCGCGAGCTTTCTGGCCGGGCGCGATACGGGCCACAAGCGCATGCTGCTCAGCCTCGCCGGACCCGACAAGCTGAGGCGGTTGCTGCGCAGGTTGCTCGACGAGTCGGAATTCCTGTCACCCCACGGCATCAGGGCGCTCTCGGCCTGGCACCAAGAACACCCGTACTCGATCGACATAGCGGGTTATCATGCCTCCATCGACTATGAGCCTGCCGAATCGACGACACCGCTTTTCGGCGGCAACTCGAATTGGCGCGGACCGGTCTGGTTCCCGGTGAACTATCTGATCATCAGCGCGCTTGAGCGTTATCATCGGTTTTACGGTGCCGACTTCGTCGTCGAGTACCCGACAGGCTCTGGCACCATGATCACGCTCGGCCAGATCGCGGCCGATCTGTCTGATCGGCTTATCAGCATCTTCGCGCTCGACGAGCATGGCGCCCGGCCCTGTTTCCGCGGCACGGAGACGCTGCGCTCGGACCCGGCCTGGCGCGATAACCTGCTTTTCAGCGAGTATTTCCACGGTGACAACGGTGCCGGGCTCGGCGCTAGCCACCAGACCGGATGGACCGGCCTGGTCGCCGACCTGATCAGGCGTAAGTATGGTCTCGTTCGCGGCATCGGCGAGGTAGTGCACGACATTTCGGCCGCCGCAAACGATAGCAAGCGCGGCCAGAGCCGATAGGGTTTCGCAGATCATGAGGACATTGCCCGGAACCGCCGTGCCGGCAGTTCCCTGCCCGTATCGTTAGGGCTTGCGTACCAGATGTGCTACTCATTACCTACCGAGCAGGTATAAGTGAACAACCCTGTCATGACACCGGAATCCGCTGATGCACCTCGCGGTCCAGTGGTCTGGCCGGTCCGGTCAGGACTGGTGCCGCCGCTGGCCGATGGGTTCATCAGCAGGCCAGAGTCGGAGCCGGGCCTTCGCCAGGCTCTCGCACCTGGCCGGACGGTAGCTCTGGCACCGGCGCGTACCAGCGGTCAAGGCTCACCCGACTGGCTCGGGGCCTGCGGCAAAACCCAGCTCGCCTGTTACGTAGCCGAGTCACTGTGGAAGGCGGGCGAGCTTGACTTGCTCGTCTGGATCACCGCGTCCAACCGGGCCGCGATCTTGACCGGATATGCCGCGGCGGCCACCACCGCGATGGGCATCGACGCGGCGGGGGACGCGGACTCGGTGGCGGCCCGTTTCATCGGCTGGCTGGCCGAGACGGACAAGTCGTGGCTGATCGTCTTCGACGGCCTGGCGAGTCCCTGGGATCTGGAAGGACTCTGGCCCGCTGGCGTGACCGGCCGGACGCTGGTGACTACCGGCGACCCGGCCAACCTCGACCAGGACCGGGTCACCGTGCTCGGGGTGACCGGCTTCAGCCGCCGCGAGGCGCTCAGCTACCTGATGGACCGCCTGACCGAGGACCGCGGCCAGCGCAGCGGTGCCATCGATCTCGTCGACCATCTGGGCGGAGAGCCGCTCGCCCTGGTCCAAGCCAGTTCGGTGATCGGCACCTCGGTCCTGTCCTGCCGTGAATACCAGGACGTGTTCTTGCGCAAACTGGATCAGCTAGCCAGGGGCGGGCAGTCTTCTACCGCCGCGATCAGCTGGATACTTTCCGTCGAGCACACCGACAGGCTGTCCCGTGTCGGCCCGGTACAGCCCTTGCTGATCCTGGCTTCCTGGCTGGACTTCAACCGGATACCTGGCACGGTCTTCACCTCGCCCGCCGCGCGTGGCTACCTGACCGGCGGCGAGGCCAGCCCGGAGCAGGCCTGGGCAGCTGTGGTCACCCTCGAGCGGGCTGGTCTGCTCACCATCGATCCGGCACCGAACCCGCCAGTCGTGACGATGAACTCCGCCATCGCCGCCGCCGTGCGATCGGCGACGCCCGCGGAACTGATCGATACCGCCGTGACGGTCGCGGCAAACGCGCTGCTCGAAGCCTGGCCCGCCGACGAGCAGGGCACCTGGCTGGCCGACAGCTTCAGGTCATCCGCGATCTCGCTGACCGGCCAGGCGGGCGAGCGGCTGTGGAACAGCTCGGCCTACCGGCTGGCCTTCAAGCTCGGGCAGAGCATGCAGGACGCGAACCTCCGCGCCCTGGCGGCACCGCACTGGAACGAAGTCGCCGCAGCCAGCGATCGTTTCCTCGGCACTGCTCATCCTGACTCGCTGGCAGCCAGCGACCACCTCGCGACCGCCTTCCTCGCGGCCGGGCGGGCGGCCGAAGCCCTGCCGTGGTTCCAGCGGGTGCTTACCGACCGGACCAGCCAGCTTGGGCGTGATCATCCGGCGACGATAGCGTTCGAGGTACGGCTTGGCCGCGCCCTGATCGCCGCCGCCAGGCCGACAGAAGCCGCCAGCGTGCTCGACCGCGCCTACCACAACAGCGAGCGGGTGCACGGCCCGAGCGACCTAGAGACGCTCGATGCGCTCAGCGTGCTCGCCGACGCCTGCCAGGCCGCGGGCGAGACCGACGACAGCATCAGGCTGTACCGGCGCGTGCTCGGCGAACGGGAGCGGGTGCAGGGCCAGTCACACCCGCAGACGCTGGAAAGCGCGCAGAAACTCGGCGATGTCTACCTGGCCTCGCAGAAGTACAAGGAAGCCCTGGCACAGTACAAGCGAGTCGTCGCAGGCAAGGAACAGGCACTCGGCCCGGTCAGCCCGCCCACTATCGAGGCCAGGGACCGGCTCGCCGCGGCATATCACTCATCGGGGCGGATGGCGACGGCGATGCGGCTCTACGAGGAGTCTTGCGACGATTCCGTCCGGATACTCGGCGTAGACCACCCAGACACCCTCGGGCGCAAGATGCACCTCGCCCACGCGCTCTACGCCGTCGGCCGGATTGGCGACGCGACCAATATGCTCCGCGACACAGTCGAGCGGTGCGAGCGGATCCTGCCTCCAGGCGACCCGCTGACCACGGCGGCCAGGGAAAGCCTGACCAACATCGTCGGCGCTTAATCCCGCGAAGCGTCTGTTGTGAAAACAGATGCTATATGAGCCTTGATGGGATTTGGGCTAAACTTCTTCGAGTACCAATTCTGGCTGCCGATGAAGGGCGAGCTCATGGTGTCGGCTGACGACGACCCGGCCAGGGAACTGATCGCCGCTGCTGGCCAGCGCCTGATCGACCTTGACCCGCTGCTGGCGGACCAGCCGTTGCCGGCCGGCTGCGGCGCGGTGTTCGCCGCCACCGACGGCACCGGACGCCTGACCGGCCTGGCCACCTGCGAGCACTCAGCGGACGAGCCTGGTTCGCTCAACCGCACCTGGGGTGCCGCGCGCCGCTTCAACCTGCGGCCCAAGGTCGCAGGCCCCGACGTCGCCCGGCCGCTTGACCAGCTCATGAGCCAGTGGCAGGCGCACCTGGCCGGCGTCGCGGACATCGGAGAAGATGACACTTCCGCCGTCGTGACCTGGCCTAGCCGTGATGTCCTCGGCATCAGGGTGCTTCAGCGCCATGGCCTGGCCCCGCTCGCGGTCGTCGCCGCCAGGACCAGCCGCCAGGTAAGCCTGGCCGGGCAGCATGACGGCGAGGTGAAGGTCCGCAGGGGCGGTCAGGCAGATCTCGGCATCGCCACCGACTTCGGGGTCGAACTGGTCAGGTACGACGCCTTCTTCGGCGAGGTGGTAGAGCGGCCAGAGACCAGGCAGGGCCTGCGCAACTCGACCGAGGCCATACTTTCCGGCCCCGATCCCTGGGTCTGGCTGGCTGAAGTAGACGGCGTCCCCGTGGGCATGCTGCTCGCCGAGCGCCCGGAAGACACCGCGTGGCTCGCCGCCTACACCGGCGTCACCCCCGCCTCGTATCTGCAGCAGGGTTTTGTAATGCCCGACAGGCGAGCAGCGGGCATCGGCGATCTGCTGGTAAGGGAATACCACGCCGAGATCCATGCCGCCGGGGTTCCAGTCACCGTGCTGCACTACTCGCAGGCCAATCCGCTGTCCGCGCCCTTCTGGAGCCAGCAGGGCTACCGGCCGCTCTGGACCTCCTGGGAGGCCAGGCCCGCCAGGCGGCTCTGCTGACTTTCCTGCTGGTCGCGCCTTTCGGCACCTGATGACTCAGGCTCTTGGCCGAAGCCCGCTCGGCCTAGAGTTCGGTGGCGCCAATTGAGCGCATGTTGGCAAGTTTGCCACTCGCACGTCAGCCACAGGGGCGCCACAGTGGTAGCGGAGCGCATGTTCCCCCGCGCTGACCGTACCCAGGAGCCGTATTCGTGCCAGACACACTCAGGCGTACCATCTCCATGCCGCAGGGCGTCGCTCTCTATATCGGCGCCGTAATTGGCGCCGGAGTTCTGCTGCTTCCCGGCCTGAGCGCCAGCCAGGCAGGCCCGGCGGCCCTGATCTCCTGGGCCTTCGACTGCCTGCTCGGTATCCCGCTCGCGCTGACTTTCGCCGCACTGGCCGCCCGTAGTCCCGACGCCGGCGGCGTACTGACGTACGCGACCCAGGCGTTCGGCGGTGCGGTCGGCACGACAGTCGGGTGGTTCTACTTCTTCGCCGCCGCCACAGCCCAGGCTCTGGTCGCGCTCACTGGCTCCTACTACATTGCCCCTTATCTCGGCCTGAGCCGGGCGGGCATTTTCGTTGTCGCGGGAATCATCCTCGTGATCGCGACGGTGGCGAACCTTCGCGGTCTCAAGGTCAGCGGCAAGCTCCAGTTGTTCTTCAGCGCTACCGTCGCGCTGATGCTGCTCGTGGCGATACTTGCCGCCATTCCTTCGATGCGGGCGGCGAACTGGACGCCGATCGCGCCGCACGGGCTCGGCGCGATCGGAACCGTCGGCGTCACGATCTTCTTCGCGTTCTTCGGCTGGGAGGCCATCTGCCACCTCTCCGAGGAGTTCACCGATCCCGAGCGCTCGGTGCCGCGGAGCACGGCGCTCAGCGTCGGAGTAATCAGCCTGCTGTATATAGGCATCGCGGTCGCGACGATAAGCACCCGCACCTACGGCAGCGATGCGGTCAACAGGACCACGATCGCCCGGCTGCTTTCTGGTTCCCTGGGCTCAGCCGCCGGTGCCGTCGCGGCCGTCATCGCGCTGCTCATTTCCCTGGGCACCGCCAACGCGTTCGTGGCGGCGACATCCAGGCTCGGCTACGCCATGGCCAGGGACGGGGTTTTCCCCCAGCCACTGGCTCGGCTTACTCGCAAGCGAATACCGGCAGTGGCGGTAGCCGCTGTCGGCGCCTGGGCGATGCTATGCCTGATCGTCAGCTTCGTCGCAGGCTGGACCGCGCAGACATTGCTAGTGGTGCCTGACTCGCTTGTCGTCATTGTCTACATCTCAGCGACAGTTGCCGCCGTCAAGGTCTTCAGTGGCATTCGGCGATGGATCGCGGTACTGGCCACGGTCATGTGCTGCGGCCTGGTCCCGTTCGCCGGAGTCGTGCTGATCATCCCGGCGGTCATCGCGGTCGCCGCGCTCCTGTACCGGCACAGGTACAGCAGGACGCCCGATCAGCCGGCTGACACGACCGCGCCAGAAAGCGTCGGCTCTGGCTCAGGAAAGCAGGCGGAGCTGAACTAATCGAATTTCGGGCATCTCCGATAGCTGGCCGCTGCCGGATAAAACTATTATGCATGCCGAAATTCGGGATCTCCTTTCTGCTCATCGCATAGATAATTGCACGGAGGGCAGCCATGGACGTTATAATCTACACCGCCAATTCGTTTATCCGAGCCGGTGTTCGCGCAATCATCGATGAACTACCTGACATCAACGTTCTGGCCCACACTGACAATCACGACGAGGCGCTGAGCCTGGCTTCCCAGTACGGTGCGGACGTGATACTCCTCGACGAAGCCATCGCGTGCCAGCCGGACAAACTCGGTGCGCTAGCGGGAATCGATGCCAGTCGTGACGGCGCCCTGGTAGCGCTCGTCGGTGAGCTTGAGCACGCCAGCCTCCGGCACATGCTCAGTCACGGCGTTCGCGCGATCGTGTGCTCGGACGAGCCTCCTGCCTGCCTCGCGGCCGGCCTCCGCGCGGCGGCAGCCGGCGGGATCTACATATCTCCCAACCTCGCCGGATCGCTAATTGACATGCTGTCGGCCTTACGGCCAGATAATCCGGGGTTCCGATTACGCATCGCCGGGCAACTTACCCCAAGGGAAACCGAAGTACTGACTCACGTCGTCCGCGGCCGGCCGAATCAGGAGATCGCGACCAGGCTCAGCGTGACCGAGAAGACCATCAAGTTTCACGTGTCGAGCATCCTGACCAAACTCGCTGTCCGATCGCGGGCCGAGCTGATAGCCCTCGTCGCGAACATCACCGACGGCCCGATCTCGCTCCCTGGCAGTGAGTACTGATGGGCGGCCCTAGACCAAGGACCGGCGGCCTGCCTGGTTTCCTGGCGATCGTACCTGGCAGAAAGTCCCGGCCCATAACTGTGCTTTAGCCCAGAGACAGCGGACCAGTCCTGCTGGCAGGCTGAAAACGTCGGGTGTGGCCGTTACGCCAGAGTCTTCCTGGCCAACCGCAGCGAGTTGACAGGCCATCATGACCGGAAGGAAGGCTGACGATGACGGGTGCGCCCGAGATCTTGGTCCAGAAGTTCGGCGGGACTTCTGTGGCAACCACATCCGACTTAAGGCGGGTAGCCGGCATCGTCAGCCAGGCCCGCCAATCCGCTAGTTCCATCGTCATCGTCGTCTCTGCCCGCGGCAGCACGACAAGTGAGCTCATCGCCCTCGCCAACTCGGTCAGCGCCGACCCGCCAGCGCGTGAACTCGACCAGCTCCTCGCGACCGGCGAGATCGCCTCGGCGGCGTTGCTGGCCATCGCGCTGGCCGAACTTGGCATTCCTGCGGTCTCGCTCGACGGTCGCCAGGCCGGGATATCCGTGCGCGGCCAGCACTGCCAGGGGATCTTGACCAGGGTCCACACGGAGCGGATACGTCAGCATCTCGCTGACGGCAAGGTCGTCGTAGTCGCGGGCTTCCAGGGCATCAATGACAAAGGCGATGTCATGACGCTCGGGCGCGGCGGCTCTGATACCACCGCCATGGCCATCTCCGCCGCGCTCGGTCAGTATCAGTGCGACATATATACCGATGTCGATGGCATCTACAGCAGCGATCCGCGAGTCGTGGCGTCGGCGCGCAAACTGACGGCGGTCAGCCATGCCGAGGGCGCCGAACTGGCGTTCGCCGGCGCGAAGGTGCTGCACCACCGGGCCGGAGGTCTCGCGCTTGCCAACAACATCGACGTGCGCATATTGAGCAGTTTCACGCCCTGCCAGGGAACCACGATCACTCGCGACCAAGGCCAGATCCAGGCGGAAAGCGACGTCATCGCCGTATCGCTGGATCCGGACGTGGCCAAGGTGACCATCGACATTGCTGGCCAGGCCGAGCACCTGCTGGCGGCACTCGGCGGCGATTGCGGTCCCATCGACGTGTTCGCCTGGGAGCGTGACCGCGTGATATTCACCGTGCGGCGCGAACTTGTCCGCGCCGTTCTTCGCGCTGCCGAAATCCAGCCGGCCGTCGCCGTCGTGATCACCGATGACGTTGCCAAGGCGTCCGCGATTGGCCGCGGGCTGCTTAACAGTACCGAGTACCTGGCCAGGGTGGTGCACGCCCTTCAGGCGGCCGGACTGCCGACGGATTTGCTGTGCGCTGGCCAGCACCGCATCTCGGTCCTCGTGCCGTCCGATCACGGCGTGGCCGCCACTGAGTCGCTGCATGCGGAATTCGCGCTTGACCGCGTGGCCAGCCCGTAATCACAGCCTCAGCGGGCCCGAATCGAACATCGAGTTAGCACAGGCAACCAAGAGGGAGTGGGCGTGCACGTCTATGACATTCTCGGCATTGGCTTCGGCCCGGCGAACCTGGCCTTGGCGATCGCGCTTGAGGAAACCCTGCCCGAAGTCAACGCTCACTTTCTAGAAGCCAAGCAGGCCCCGGCATGGCAGGACGGCATGCTGCTGCCAGGCTCGAATATCCAGAACCATCCGGTGCGGGATCTGGTAACGCTGCGCAATCCGCGCAGCCGGTATAGCTTCATCAACTACCTTTTCGAGGAAGAACGACTTATCGAGCACCTGAACCTGCCGGTCGAGTTTCCGCTGCGCAAGGAATACGCCCAGTATTTCGCCTGGGTCGGCAGGCATTTCGCGCATTACGCGGATTTCGGATCCCGCGTTGTCAAGATCGAGCCTGACCAAGTGCAAGGCGATCCCTGCTACGTGGCGACGACCGCGGCCGGCCGCCGCTTCGCGGGCCGTGCGCTGGTAGCGGGCACCGGCCGGACCCCGCACGTTCCTGAGCCGTTCGCGGCGGCACTTGGCCCGCAGGTGTTCCACCTCACCGACTACCTGCCCAGGCTGGCGGCGCTCAGCGCATCGCCAGAACGGATCGCGGTGATCGGCGGCAGCCAGAGCGCGGTTGAGATCGTGCTTGACCTGGCCAGGCGTTTTCCTGATGCCGAGATAGTCAATTACCTCCGCGCTTTCGGGCTGCGGCTGAAAGACACCAGCCCGTTCAGCGAGGAAGGATACTTCCCCGGCTTCACCAAGTACTACTACGGTGCCAGCCGCGAGCGTAAACGGTCGCTTGACAGCTATCTGCGGCTAACTAATTACTCATCAGCCGACGCCGACGTGCTGCACGAACTGTACCTGCTGATCTACGAGCAACGGCTCGACGGGCGGCAACGGGTACGGGTTCAGGGTAACCGGCAGGTCATCGACGCCAGCCTGGCAGGGAGCCGAATCAGCCTGGTATTGGCCGAAACCAACTACGGCGATATCGAGCACGATGAGGTCGATCTGGTGGTGGTCGCGACGGGCTTCCGCGACCTCGGCCCGCAGCCGAACCAGGAACCCTATCCGGCCCTGCTAACCGGGCTCCGTGACCTGCTGACCTTCGACCAGGACGGATACCTGGCGATCAACGAAGACTACAGCCTGATCACGGCGTCGGCGGACGCGCCGCTGATCTTCCTTAACGGCCTGTGCGAATCAAGTCATGGCATTGGCGACTCAGGCTCCTTCAGCCTGCTGTCGCTGCGCGCCGCCACTATCGCTGGCGGCTATCTGGCCAGAAGCGGGTATCAGCCGATGCCGCTACGTGAGATGGAGGACAGCCCAGCATGAGCGAGCCACAGGCCCGATATCTCGGCCCGAGCGTTCCGATGGCGCCACCGGGTCCGCTCAGCAAGGTGTTCCTTGACACGCAGGAACATCTCGAATCGAACGCCCGCACCTATCCGAGGCGGTTGCCGATCGCGGTCAAGCGCGCGCAAGGCTGCTACATCGAGGACGTCGACGGCAACGTCTACCTGGACTTCCTGTCCGGAGCAGGCGTCTTGTCGCTCGGACACAACCATCCGGAACTGATGACCGCGGCCGCCGACCAGCTCGGCGTCCTCGTGCACGGCCTTGACCTGCCCACTCCGGTCAAGGACGAGTTCACCCGCCGCCAGCTCGCCATGCTGCCTGAGCCCATGCGCTCGGCGATGAAGCTGCACTTTTGCGGCCCGACCGGAGCCAACGCCGTCGAGGCCGCGATCAAACTCGCCAAGATCACCACAAGACGCGGCGGCATCGTGTCATTCCAGGGCGGGTTCCACGGCAGCACGGCGGGCGCCATGGCGGTGACCGGCAACGTGGCTGCCAAGGAGCGCGTGCCTGACGGCATGCCAGGCGTGCACTTTTTCCCTTATTCCTACTGCCTGCGCTGCCCGCTCGGGCTGCGCCGCCACGACTGCGCGGTGAACTGCATTACTTACCTGGAAAAATCGCTGGCAGACTCGCACAGCGGCATGACCAGGCCAGCCGCGGTGATCATGGAACTGATCCAGGGCGAAGGCGGCACCGTCGTCGCCGAGCCCGAGTTCGTGGCGCGGGTTCGGGAGGTGACCCGGCTACACGACGTGCTCTTGATCATCGACGAGGTGCAGACCGGATGCGGCCGGACCGGTACCTGGTTTGCGTTCGAGCAGTACGGCATTGAGCCGGACATCGTGGTCGCGTCCAAGGGCCTGTCAGGTATCGGCCTTCCTGTCGCGGTCCTGCTGTACGACCGCCGCCTCGATACCTGGCCTCCGGGAGCGCACATCGGCACGTTCCGCGGTAACCAGCTCGCCTTTGCCACCGGAGTCGCCGCGCTTGAGGTGATCGAGCGCGATCAGGTGCTCGCCAACGTCACCAGGCAAGGCGAACTGCTCGGCGGGCTGCTCGCCGAACTCGCGGCACGCTCGCCGTGGATCGCGCAGGTGCGCGGGCTCGGCCTGATCTGGGGTGTCGAACTCGCCCATCCCGATACCGGCCGGCCTGCCACCGCCCTGGCGAGCGCCGTGCAGCAGGCGGCGCTGCGAAACGGCCTCATACTCGAGGTCGGCGGCCGGGACGACTGCGTGCTGCGGCTGCTGCCGCCGCTGACGACCGACAGCGACCAGATCACCGCCGCGGTAGCGGCGCTCGCCAGCGCGTTCGCCGAGGCGGACGCCGACTTCCATCCGAGTGCGACATGACCGCGGTGCACGGGATACACGACGTCGTCGGCGTGGGTTACGGCCCGGCCGCCATGGCGGTCGCGGCCGTCTTCGAGGACGACAACGAGTCAGCCGGGCCCGACCACGAGCGGATCAGGGCCGCGTTCATCGAGCGGGAAAGCTCGTCAGCCTGGCAGCCGAACTTGCTGTTGCCAGGCACCGATATCCAGCATCACTTCCTGCGCGACCTAGCGACCCCCCGCGACCCGCGGAGCCGGTTCACGTTCCCTAACTACCTGAAGGACACCGGCCGCCTTTACCCGTTCACGCTGATGGGCAACTACGTCACCAGAGCGGAATGGTCCCAGTACCTGCTCTGGGCAGCCGAGCAACTCGGCCAGGAAGTCAGGTACGACGCCGAGGTGCTCGGCGTGGCGCCCGCAGGGGCGGGTCAGAATGTGGAGCTGGCCATCGTCAGCTACCGCGACCGGCGCACCGGCGAACTAGGCCAGATGGCAGGGCGCAACGTCCTGGTCTCATCCGGGCACCTGCCGTACGTGCCTGAGGTGTTCAGCCCGGTGCAAGGCGACCAGGTATTCCATGCCAGCGAGTACCTGCCGAGAGCCGCCGCGTTCGACCCTGGCAGCCCGCTTCGGGTGGCGGTCATCGGCGCAGGCCAGAACGCCGGCGAGATCTTCGTTCATCTGGCCCAGACCTTACCGCGGGCGCAGGTTTACCTGCTGGCCCGCAATTCGGGCATCCGCATGTACGAGCTCGGCCACTTCAGCAACGAGGCGTATTTCCCTGACGAGACCGACTATTTCTACGCGCTGGACAGCCAGCTCAGGCAGCGCATATTCGGCGAACAGCACGCGACGAATTACGCTGCGGTCGACCCTGACCTATCCACGATCATGTACCGGCTTGTCTACGAGGATCGCTTCTTCGGCCGCCGCCGACTGCACGTGCGCAAGCGCACCGAGGTCACCAGGGCGGACGCCTGCCCGCACGGCATCAGGTTGTCGCTGCGGGAGGTGTATCTGGACACCGCGGACGAACTCGAAGTGGACGCCGTCGTCGTGTGCACCGGCTATGTCGAGCCACGCCTGCCTTCGTTCCTGGCCCCGTTCGCCGACTTCGTCGTCACCGATGCCAGCGGCGACCCGCAGGTCACCAAGGCGCACCGGGTGGTCACCAAGCCGCGTTGCGAGGTAGGCATCTACCTGAACGGCATCACCGAGTGGCGCCACGGCATCAACAGCGCGACCTCATTTTCCACCATCGCGCTCAAGGCCGAGCGGATCGCACGTGATATCAAGCGCGGTGGCCGGCCGAACGGATCTAAGCCGGCGGCCGAACAGCCGGCGGCGCGGTTCGGCCTGCAAGAGCCTTTCGCATCGCTTAAGCCAGCCAGAGGAAAGGTATAGGCAACATGTCCGCGGACCAGATCAGGATTAAGCACTGGGGTCACGACGATCTAATTTTCGAGCAAAAATACAACACCTACGCGGGCCGGTTTTTCCCGTTCGACGGAGTGGATCAGCCCGAGTGGGGCGGTGCCTGGGTCGCCGTAGAACCGGACGAGCGCACCACGCCACACGGGCACCAGGAAAAGGAGATGCTCTTCGTCATCAGCGGCCGCGGGCTGCTGCGCATGGGTACGGCAGAGCGTGAGGTCTGCTACGGCGACACCGTCTACGTGACTCCAGGCGTGGACCACGACCTGACCGCGCTCGGCCCTGACCGGCTCGTGTTCCTTGACATGTGGTGGGACACGCCGCAGGACGAGCGGAACGGCGATGGCTAGCGCGGACGCCGTCGTCATCGGCGGTGGAATCGCGGGCACCGCCGTCGCGCTGGAACTGGCGCGCCGTGACGTCAGCGTGCTGCTATGCGAGCAAGGACGTACCCCTGGCGAGGGGGCGACAACCTGGTCTGGCGGCCTGCTCCGCGCCCATCACACGGCGCACTGCGTCACCGCGCTGGCCGCCCGCAGCCTGCCGGTCTTCCAGCACTGGGGCGATGCCGTCGGCGGCGAGTGCGGCTACCACAGGACCGGGTTCGTCATGATCGTCGCCAGGCGGCTGCTCGGTCACCTGCGTCACAACGCGGCTGCCGTCGAGGCGGCGGGCGTGGCCACCGAAATGGTCAGCACGGCGAGCATGGCGCAACGGTATCCCGCCCTTTCCTTCGCCGGCCAACAGGACGCCGACCTGGTGGCCGCCTATGAACCTGATGGCGGATACGTCGATCCTGCGGCGTGTGCCAGGTCGCTGCTCGCCGCTGCAGTGGCTCGCGGTGTCCGGCTCAGCGAAGGCGTCGCAGTCACCGGCATCGTGATCGAACGTGACCGGGTCGCCGGGGTGCAGACCACTCTCGGCCGGATCTGCACGCCTACGGTGGTGCTCGCCGCCGGCGCCTGGTCGGCGCGCCTGCTCGGCTCGGCCGGCCTGCAGTTGCCGGTGGAACCCAGGCGGATCGGCATCGCCAGGGCGCCTGTGGACGCCGGCAGCGGCCCGTTGCCTGCCGGGATCGATGACACACTCGGCACCTACTTCAAGGCCGCAGGCCGCCAGCCAGGCGGCGGCGTCTATTTCGGCGTAACCGCCGACCCGCAGGTCACCCTCGACGCACTGCCCGCGCCGATCACGCAGGACGAGGTGCAGGCCGCGGCCAAGCGGATCAGCATCAGGATCCCCGCGGTCCGCGCCGCGGCGGTCTGCGGAGCGCGAGCGGGCTTCGACGGGTACACACCCGACCGGCAGCCGATCATCGGCGCGGCCGACGTGCCTGGACTGTACATCAGCACAGGATTCAGCGGCGGCGGGGTGAAGATCGCGCCTGCCGTTGCCAGCCTGCTCGCCGCCGAGATCGCCGGCGAAGAACCAGACCCGCTGCTCGCGCCTTACCGGCCGCAGCGATTCGTGACGGGAAACCTCATCGAAAGCGAGTACCGGTATGTGCACTCCTGAACCGCAACAGCTGAGCTGGCCCGCCCGCATTAGCGCCGTCGTGAACCGGGCCAGGGAAGATATCGACGTCATTATCGAAAAAGACCCGGCACCCAAGTCACGCTGGGAAGTACTGCTCTATCCTCATATCCACGCATTGTGGACATATCGGGTCGCGCACTGGTTCTACGATCGCGACGCCATGTTTACCGCCCGTGCGCTTTCCATGTTCGGCCGCCTGATCAGCGGCATCGAGATCCATCCGGGCGCCACGATCGGCCGGCGGTTCTTCATCGACCACGGATCGGCGGTTGTGATTGGCGAAACGGTGCGCATCGGTGACGACGTCATGCTATATCACCAGGTCACGCTCGGATCGGTGGGCTGGTGGCGAGACCGGCTGCGCGAGCCTGGCGAGGCCAGGCACCCCACCCTTGAGAACGGCGTGATCGTCGGCACCAACGCCAGCGTTCTCGGCCCCATCACCGTGGGGGCGCACAGTGTCGTCGGTGCGCACGCCGTCGTGACCAAGTCGGTACCGCCGATGTCGCATGTGTCGGCTCGCCCAGATCGGCACCAGGAAACTGACCCGCAGGCCGGATCGCAAAACACCAGTCCATCGGCCGCCAGCGCCGCAGTCAGATCGTGAAAACACACGGAGGTTCAGCACCATGACAACACCCGCCCGGTTCATCGTGACCAGCGCCCCGCCGAACCCTAATGGCGATTTACACATCGGCCACCTGTCCGGACCGTTTCTTGGCGCTGACGTCCTGACCCGATTCCTGCGGCAAACCGGCCAGGACGTCGTGCACGTCGGGTACGCCGATGACTTCTCCTGCTACGTCACGAGGAGAGCACGCGAACTTGACCGCCCCGCATCGGAAGTCGCGCACGTGTTCGGCTCCCGCATGGAGCAAACGCTCGGGCTCGGCAATATGGCCCAGGATTACTTCACCCACCCGCTGCGCGAACCCGTGCACAGCGAGATCGTGCAGCGCATGTTCGGCGAACTGTGGCGGCGCGGCGTCTTCGAAGTACGCGAACTGCCGACTTACTGGTGCATCGAGTGCGGCCGATACCTGTACGAGGCCGAGATGCGGGGCCGCTGCCAGTTCTGCGCCAGGCCATCGGACGGCATCTACTGCGAGGAGTGCGGCCTGCCGCAAGACAGCACAGGGCTGCGCGAGCCACAGTGCACCGCCTGCGGGACGACCAGCCTTGAGATCCGCAGCCAGCGCCGGATCGTCTTCCCGCTGGAAGACTACCGGTCCAGGCTGTGCGAGCACTACCGTAGCCAGCCCCTGCGGCCCAGGCTTCGCGGCTACCTAGACGAGATGCTCTCGCGCCCGCTGCCTGCCACTCCAGTCAGCCGGGTAGCCGACTACGGCGTGCAGGTACCACTGGACGGCTGGGAAGGCAACATACTCGACACCTGGTACTCCGGTATTTTCGGATATATCGCGGCCACGTTGGCGCACGGACGGGCGTGCGGGCAAGGCGACGGCGGTCTCGCCGCCTGGACCGCCCCTGACACGCGGGTCGCGCACTTCATCGGATTCGACTGCTCATTCTCCCACGCGATCTTGTGGCCTGCCTTGCTGATGGCCCACGGGCAGTTCACGCTGCCCTCCTATGTGATCACCAACGAGTTCTACCGGCTGGAAGGCGAGAAGTTCTCCACCAGCCGCGGCCACGCGATCTGGGGCAACGACCTGCTCAGGCGCATCCCCGCCGATCTGCTGCGTTTCTACCTGTGCCTGACCGGACCAGAGACCGAGTTGTCGAACTTCGCGGCCAAGGACTTTGCTCAGACCGTCAATGAGCAGGTTGTCGCGCCGCTTACGGGCTGGCTCTGGTCGGTGTTCGGGCTTGCCGGGCGGGCGTGGGGGGCGACCGTCGCAGACGTGGCGCCGCGCCGGGATTGCCGGCTAGCCGACCTGGCCGAGACGATGCCCGCCCGAGTCGGCGAAGCACTCGACCCTGATCGATTCTCACCGCGGCAAGCCGCAGAGCACCTGCTCACAGCGTTCCAGGCGCTGCCGCCCGCTCTCGACGAACTCGGCTCGGTCACGGCGGACACTGACCGGGACGCACTGCTGGCACTGCACCTGGAGTTGCTGGCGACCCTGGCTGTGGTAGCTGCGCCGATCATGCCGACCTTCAGCTCGGAAGTGGCCAAGGCACTAGGACTTCGGACCGTCGACTCGCTGCGCCCCACGCTGCCATGGCCATCGCACGGGAAGCGGCTGCTGACACCAGGCCACCGGATCGGGGCGGAGCCGCCGGCGCTGTTCCAGCCGGTGGTCATGTAGCCAGCCATGGCGAGCACCGCTGCCGTTCCTGTTCAGTCATCCCCCTCCGCAAGCACCGTCCGGTCGGCTGGACGAGCCGGGTTGGATCTGGCCCTCGCCGTGCTCGGGGCTGGCATGATCCTGTCTCCGCCGGTCACGGCCGGGCTGGCCGGCGGGCAAGGTTTGCTGGCGTTCCTTGAGCACCTGGCGGTGGGCGGCACATTCAGTCTCGCCGTCGGGATGCTCGGCCGTAGGCGGGGCCAGGTATCTGGCTTGGCTGACCTGGCCGGGACGAGGGTGAGCAGGCTGGTGACCGGGCTGTACCTGGCCGGATTCATCTCCGGTCAGGCGGCCATCGCGCTGACCTCAGGCTGGCTGATCGGATTCGGGCTGCAAACCGGAAGCGAACTGGTCGCGGTGATCTTTGGCATCGGCGTGGTCGCCGTCGTGGTGCTGGCTAACCTGGCCGGACTGCGCCTGCCAGGCCGGGCGAGAAACTGGCGGGTCCTGATCACGTTCCTGTTCGCGGTAGCGCTCTGCTCAGATCATAATCTGCTGCGGGTCAGCGAGATGCTGCCTGCGGTCCACGGCAGGGAATTGTGGGCAGCGGCCTTCCTGCTCCTGTTCGCCGGCGTCGGCTGGGAGAGGTCGGCAGTGCTCGCCAGCTCGGCTGGCAGCGGCCGCTCCCTCGCCGCCGCGGTCGTGTTCGGCTGGACCTTGGCCGGCTCCGGTTACCTGGTTCTGTGGGGAATCGTCGCCACCGCGGGCCGCACCGGCTCCGTTCCCTGGCCGGCCGGCTGGTCCCGGGTGCTCGCGTTGCTGACCGCCGTCCTGCTCGCCTCTTTCTGCATGACGAACGTGGACGCGGCCGGCGGCTTCCTGGCCAGGCTGGTGTCCACGCTGCGGTGGCCAGGGCCCGCTCGGCGGCCGGCGACGGTGATCGCCGTAGGTGCCGCAGTATGCCTGGTCCTGGCCTGCGCGCTCGCAGGTAACTGGCACGCTTACCAACTGCTCGCGGGGCCGGCTGCGGCCGCGTTACTGATCTACCTGACTGTGCTTGGCTGCGGCGTTGAGCGCAACTGGCGGGTCATCGCCTTCCTGGCTCTGCCGGCCGGCCTGCTGCTCTTCACCGCTGCTGCCGCCTTGGGGTCAGGTACCTGGCTGCCGAGATGACCCGCTGCGCTCAGGGACGGAACAGGCCGCTCGTCCTCCGGAAGGTGCGGCGGTAATCGCTCGGCGACACGCCAGCGGCCCGCGCCAGATGTTTGCGCAGGTTGGCTGGGCTCCCAAGGCCCGAGGCCTCAGCGACGCGCTCCACGCTGAGTTCGGTCGACTCAAGAAGCTCGCGGGCCAGGGACAACCGTTGCGTGAGCAGCCATCGCAACGGGGTAGTGCCGGTCATTGCCTGGAACCGGCGGATAAAGGTCCGCTCCGCCAGGGATGCGTGCTTGGCCAGCACGCTGATACTCAGCGGTTCGGCAATTCTGGCTAGCATCCAGTCCAGCAGCTTGGCCCAGCCGTCATCACCAGGATCGGGTACCGGCGACTCGATGTACTGGGCCTGGCCGCCAGGCCGGTGCGACGGCATCACCACGCGCCTGGCTACTGAGTTGGCCACGCCAGAACCGAGGTCGCAGCGCACGACGTGCAGACAGAGATCCAGGCCTGCCGCGCTGCCCGCGCTGGTCATGATGTCGCCCTCATCGATATACAAGACGGACGGATCGACCGTCACCGCCGGGTAGCGACTGGCCAGCAACTCTGCGTGCATCCAGTGGGTAGTCGCGCGCCGCCCGTCGAGCAGCCCGGCTGCGGCCAGCACGAAGGCACCCGAGCAGATGGACAGGATGCGAGCGCCCCTGCCGTGTGCGAGCCGCACCGCTTCGACCAGGTCGGCAGGCGGTCTGAGATGCACATCCTCGCAAGCGGGGATCACTACGGTGTCAGCTCGTGTCAGGTCGCTGAAGTCATGCTCTGTGGCGGCGACAAAGCCCTCGGCAACGCGAGTGCGCCCTGGCTCGGCGGCGCAGATGCGGAAGTCGTACCAAGGGTCAGCCAGGTCGAGCCGTGGCCGGCCAAACACTTCGCACGGAACCGCGATCTCGAAAATCGGCATGCCATCGGTGACAGCGACAGCGACAGATCCCAGCTTCACTGGCGCAACTGCCTCCCGGCGCATGCCCCCATGCTATGCGGCCCGCTGGTCCTGGCGGTGAGCTGGCTCTGCCGACTCAGGCGGCGAACCTGGCGATGACTGCGGCGGCTTCCGCTGCGGTGAAGCCGCAGGTCGCCTCGCCGACGGACAGTTCGACTCGCGCAATCGCCGGGTCAGGGGTGGAAGCTGGTGCTGCCCAGGTCCAGATACCCTGCTCGGTCGCGAGGTCGCGGGCCGTCCGGATAAAGCACTCGCGGGTGGTGGCGAGCAGCAGGTGCATCATCGAAGTCTGCGGCGGATCGGGTATGACCCGCACCCCAGCGACCTCGCGCAACTCGGCCGCGATAGCCCGTGCGTGTGCCAGATAGCCAGGCATTTTCGGCAATTGGACAGCGAGCTGGCTCAGCGCGGAGGCCGCGCCTGGCCACAGGCAGAACAAGGCGCCGCCCATTCGCCGCCGCCAGTCCCTGACCTGCGCAACGACCTCGGCGGGTCCGGCCACGCAGCACCCGGGAAGGGCACCGATGCCCTTGTAGAATGACACGTACACGGTGTCGAAGAGCGCGGCGATCTCCTCCAGGCTCCGGCCGTAGCCCGCCGCAGCCTCCCAGAGCCTGGCGCCGTCCAGGTGCGCGGCTGCGCCGGTGCCCGCCGCCCACCGGCACTGCGCCACCAGGTCATCCCAGTCAGGCTGCTGCCCGCCCAGGTCACGCTGCGGAAGCTCGATGAGCAAGGCCGCGGCGGGCTCGGCTACCGACCGCAGGTCAGCCAGCGTGATCAGGCGGTTGACATCGCCGACGGTGCGGCCGGTAAGCCCGTGCAGACGCTGGTAGGCCTGTTCCTCGTGCCTTTCCAGGTGGCACATCGGGTGGAAAAGCACCGTGCGCCTGCCGCGCAGGTCGGCGTGCACGCGCAGCACGGCCTGCTGCGCCATGGTCCCGCTCGGCAAGAACACCGCTGCAGGCTTGCCGAGCAGGCGGGCGACCTCCGCCTCAAGCTCGGCGACCACACCGCCGTCGCCGTACCTGTCGACCCCCGTGTCCGCGGGTATCGTGGCGAGCATGCGGCTCGCGGTCACCCGCCCGTGCCCGGTCAGCCATCGAGGGCAGGCATCGCGGAGCCCGGCAAGCTCGGGGTTCGGCTGTTCCGCGTTAGTTTCTGGCATAACGCCTATAATGCCGCAACCGGCGGCGGACGCATCGCCGATATCGCCGCGCAGCCAGGCGGGTGCCCGGCGCCGCTGGCCGTCTCAATGATGCTTTATCCCGGCAGGGAACCGGGCAGGAACGAGAACGAGCTATCCGGTGAGGCCCATGGCGTCGAGCACGAAGGCATGGACCTCGGCCTCGTACCTGACCTTCGCGTACCGCCCTGACGGGCCGGTATGCGCGCCTGCGCCGAGTTCGACCCGGAAGAGCAGCGCTGGCTCGCCATCGCCGGTGGCGCGCAGCCTCGCCACCCACTTGGCGGGCTCGTGTACCGCGACTCTCGGATCGTGTACCGCGCCGGTCACCAGCAGCCGCGGCCGCGCGCCGGCGGGCGGCGGGTTGTCGTAAGGCGAGTACGACCTGATGCAGGCGTAGTCTTCGGGATCGCGGGGATCTCCCCACTCGTCCCACTCGTTGATGGTGAGCGGGATCGACGGGTCGAGCATCGTCGTGACGCAGTCAACGAACGGCACCTCGGCCACGACAGCGGCCCACCGGTCCGGCCGCATCGAGTACACCGCACCTTGCAGCAGCCCGCCTGCCGACAAGCCGCGTGAGACGATCCGGCGTCCGTCCACCAGGCCGCCGGCGCCCGCCAGCCAGTCTGCCACATCGATGAAGTCGGTGAACGTGGTCGGCTTGCGCGTCAGCCTGCCCTGCTGCCACCACGAGCGGCCGCCCTCGCCGCCACCCCGCACGTGCGCGATCGCGTACACCACGCCCCGGTCGAGCAGCGAAGGCAAGCCGACCGCGAACTCAGGGTCTGAGCAGGCCTCATACGCGCCGTATCCGTAGAGCAGGCAAGGGGCGGTGCCATCGAGCGGCGTGCCCGCCAGGTAAGCCAGGGTCACCGGGATGGCCGTGCCGTCGCGGGCCACCGCCGCCACCTGCTCGGTGCGGTACCTGGCTGGCTCGTAGCCGGCCACCATGCGCCGCTTGAGCAGTTCCCGCTCGCCGGTCGCCAGCACCAGGCGGTACCAGGCGGGCGGCTCGATCAGTGACTCCTCGACAATGATCACCGACCCGGCGTCATAGTCGTGTGCGTGCTCGATCCTGATCGACCCGGCGGCCAGGCCTGGCCGCACCTCGGTCAGGTTGCCGCCGTCATGCCCGGTGATCGCGAGCAGTGGCGCCCCGTCCCTGCGCAGTGAAAGCACCAGATGCTCGCCAACCACGTCGCAGCCATGCAACCTGGTGCCCGGCCTAGCCGGGGCGATGGCCGCGCACTTCACCGCCGTCATTGCCGAGCCGTCAGGCCTGGCACGCATCAAGGTGAACTCGGGCGCTCCTTCGTCGGTGACGATGAACAGCCAGCCGGGGTCTTCGCCGCCAGCGAGCGCGCCTGGCCTGGTCGTGCCCTTCGGCCTGGCATGATCGACGTGATATTCCACGCCCCGGCGTCTCGGCTTGACCAGCACAGGTTCGGCCAGCGGGTCAGCAAGCGGAAGCAGCCGCACCTCGGTCGTGTCCCGCGAGGCGGACTCGACGATGCCGAACCGCCCGCTGCGCGAGCCGCGCAACGTGATCTCGAACCTGGCATCGGTTTCCTCGTAGATGAGTTCGTCGGCCTCGGCCGCCGTACCAAGCTGGTGCCGCCAGACCTGGAACGGCCGGTTCACCTCGTCGGGCACCAGGTACCAGACGTAACGCGAGTCGGCGGACCAGGCCAGGCCCTGATAGGTGCGTTCGATCAGGTCAGGCAGGTCTGCACCGGTGCGCAGGTCCCTGATGCGCAACTGGCAGATCTCGGCGCCAGTCAGGTCCACGGTCCAGGCCAGCAGGTCGCCATCCGGGCTGGGCACCAGGTCCGCGATCTCCACGTAGTCGCTGCCCGCACCAACGATGTTCTCGTCAATCAGCACCTGTTCGGAAGATTCTCCGGGCTTTGACCGAAGAAACTGGAGATTCTCTCTTCCCTCCGGCCTCCCAATACGGTACATAAATCCTGACAGGGGCCAACTGACCCCAAACTCGGCTTGCGCCGGGATCCGGTAGGCCGACTCACCGGCGAGTCGGCCCGCCAGGTCAGTTAGCCGCGCCGCGCATGCCTCGTAGTAATCCCGCTCGGCAGCAAGGTAGTCGCGGAACTGCGCCTGCTCATGGTCGCGCATCCAGGAGTAGTCGTCGGCGTCTGTCTGACCATGCAGTTGCCTGATAGAGGGCACACGGGGAGCGAAGGGTGGTTGGGGCATGATAAGGACACTACACGTACATATGCCTCATACTTCTCTCAATATCCCGCGCGCCGTTAGAAGGAGATTTTCATGCTGAGATCGATCGCCAGGCGGGGGCCGCTGCTGGCCGCCGCGCTCGCACTCGGCGCCGGCGTAGCGCTGGCCGCCCCGGTGGCCCAGGCCGCGAATGCTGGCCAAACTGCGAGGGCTAGCTCGCCCTCGGCGTCTTCCACCTTCGTGGTCGGCGATAACGGTGCGGTAGATGGCATGAACCCGTATGTCGGGCAGACCCAGGTGGACTTCGAGATCTACGGCCTGATCTACGACAACCTGATGGACTATGGCCAGACGAATTACGCGCCCGCGCCGCGCCTGGCGACCTCGTGGTCAGTGTCGAAGAACAAGCTGGTCTGGACCTACCACATCAGGCACGGAGTGAAGTGGTCGGACGGGGTTCCGCTGACCGCGGCCGACGTGGCCTACACGTTCTGGCGGGACACCATCCCGAACTCGACGGAGTTCTCCGACAACTCCTCCTACGTCGCGACCATCGTGCACAACAGCATCAAGGCAATCGGCAAGTACACCGTGCAGATGCGGGTCACCAAGCCCACTCCGGGCATGGACCTGCTGATCGTGCCGATCATCCCCAAGCACATCTGGGAGCACATCAGCGAGAAGCAGGTCAGCAGCTTCCCGAACAACAACCCGGTCGGCTCAGGTCCCTTCGTCATGAGCAGCTTCAAGATCAACCAGTCGGTCACGCTCCAGGCCAACCCGCACTACTGGGGCGGCAAGCCGGGCATCTCCACGCTGATCTTCGAGAACTTCACCAACCCGAGCGCCGAGGCGATCGCACTCAAGAACGGCAGCATCGACTTCGCGGAAGGGCTGACCGCCTCCTTGTTCAACTCGCTCAAGGGCACGCCAGGCGTCACGCTTGACAACGCTCCTTCCGGCAACTGGGACGAACTGGCATTCAACAACGGCGCGGCGACCGTGTCGGGCAAGCCGATAGGCAACGGCAACCCGGCGCTGAAGGACCTCAACGTCAGGCGTGCGATCAGCTACGCGCTGAACCGCCCGCAGCTAGTGCGGCGGGTGTTCCTCGGTTACGCCCAGCCGGCGAGCTCGGTCATCCCGCCGATCTACCCGCAGTACCACTACACCCCGCCGGCCAGCGCGCTCTACAGCTACGACCCGGCGAAGGCCAGCCAGATCCTCACCGCGGACGGCTGGAAGATGGGTCCAGGCGGTATCAGGGTCAAGGACGGCAAGAAACTGGTCTTGCGGCTGTTCTACGGCTCGAGCTCCTCGACCTACTCCGCCGACGCCCCCTACATCAAGAGCTGGCTGAACGCGATCGGCATCGGCGTCACGGTAACCGCCATGTCGGACAGCACGCTCACCCAGGACATCGGCAACGGCGACTATGACCTGTTCATCTGGGGCTGGGGGGTGGAACCCAACCCGGACTTCCAGCTCTCGGTGTTCACCTGCGCGCAGCGGTCGGCAGGTTCGCCGCCCAACTACACGCCAGGCTGGTCGGACAGCTTTTTCTGCAACAAGCAATACGACCAGCTCTACGCCGAGCAGAAGACGCTCGACGGAGCGGCCAGGACCAAGGTCGTCAAGCAGATGGAAGCGATCTTGTACGCGCAGGAGCCTTACGCGCTGCTGACCTACGACAGCGACCCGCAGGCTTTCCGCAGCGACTTGTTCACCGGGTACGCGCCGCAGCCGGACAGCAAGAACGGCCTGATGCTGTTCCAGGAAGTCTCCTGGTGGAGCTACCGCTGCCTGCGCCCGGCAGGATCGAGCCCGTCGCTTACCGACCGCAACATCGGCTGCAACCACGAGATCGGTGCGCCAGCCCGGGCCGCCGCGCCAGCCGCCAGCTCTGGCCTGTCCGGCGGCGTGATCGGCGGCGTCATCGCCGCGATCGTCGTTATCGCGGCCGGCGGGCTGTTCTTGTTCAGGCGCAGGTCGTCGGCGACAGCCGACGACCGGGAGTAGCTCCTTGTCCGATGCCATCTCAGGCGGCACGCTTGCCGTCGCGCATGAGCTACCTGATCGGGCCGGCGCTAGCCGCGCCGGCGCCGGCCTGATCAAGCTGCTGTCGATCAAGATCTCGAGCGCCCTGGTCACCTTGTTCTTCGTCCTCGCGTTCAACTTCTTCCTGTTCAGGGTGCTCCCCGCCGACCCGGCAAGGAACCTGGTCAGGGGATCGACGCTGACCGCGGCCCAGATGGCGGCGATCAACCGCACCTTCGGCATCGGCCTGCCGCTGCCAGAGCAGTTCTGGAACTACCTGATCCAGACGATCCACGGCAACCTCGGCATCTCGTTCCAGTACCACATCCCCGTCTCCCAGGTGATCGGCGCCGCACTCTGGCCGACCATCCTGCTGGTCGGCTCGTCGACGGTGCTCTCCACGATCATCGGCGTCCAGATGGGGATCAGGGCAGGCTGGAACCGGGGCGGCGGCTTCGACCGGATCTCGACCGCGATCAACAACACCCTGTACGCGATGCCCGACTTCTGGCTCGGCATGGTGCTGCTGATCGTGTTCGCCTCCAAATGGGCACTGTTCCCGGCCGGAGGCATGCACAGCTTCGGCGGCGGCGGCACTGGCTGGCATGGCCTGGTCGACCTGCTCTGGCATCTCGTGTTGCCGGCCAGCGTGCTGACGCTCGTCTACCTGGCCGAGTATTCGCTGGTCATGCGCTCGTCGCTGATCGACGAACTCGGTTCTGACTACCTGCTGACAGCGCGGGCCAAGGGGCTGCGCGACACCATGGTCAGGCGAAGGCATGCGGTACCTAACGCGCTGCTGCCTTCGATCACCCTGATCATGCTGAACCTCGGCTTCGTCATCTCGGGTGCCATCACAACCGAGACCGTCTTCAGCTGGCCAGGCCTCGGCCTGGCCTCGTACAACGCGCTGAACTACCCCGACTACCCGGTGCTCGAGGGTGCTTTCTTGCTGTTCTCAGCCGCGGTAATCGCAGCCAACCTGATCGCCGACCTTCTGCTTACCGTGCTCGACCCGAGGGTGAGGCAGGCATGACGGCACCCACCGCGACAACCGCAGGCGCCAGGCGGGTTGGCCACAGCCGCGGGCAGGCGCTGGCCAGGTTCTGGGTGCGGTACCGCAAGGATCGCGGCGGCATGACCGGCCTTGCGGTCTTGCTCTTCATGATCGTGGTCGCGCTGGCCGCACCACTGCTGGCCAGCTCGCGCGGGCTGAATCCCATCTTTGCCACCTACCCGGCAAATGCCGGCCCTGGCTGGCACTATCCGCTCGGCACCGACGCCGACGGCCGGTCGGTGCTGACCGAATTGATCTGGGGCTCGCGGATCTCGCTGCTTATCGGGTTCGCCGCCACCCTGCTTTCCATGGTGATCGGCGCGCTGATCGGCATCGTGGCCGGTCATTTCGGCGCGCTGAACGGCTGGCTCGGCAGGCAGACAGACAACCTCCTGATGCGGATCACCGACTGGTTCCTCGTCGTGCCTTTCCTGCCGCTGGCGATCGTCTTGGCCAGGACGCTCGGCCCGTCGCTGCACGTGATCATCTTCGTCATCGGCATCACCTCGTGGCCTGGCACGGCGCGGATCATCAGGGCGCAGGCCCTGGCCGTCGAGGCCCGCCCTTACCTGGAGCGAGCACGAGTGCTCGGCGCGGGCCACTGGCATCAGATGGTCAAGCACGTGCTGCCGAACGTGATGCCATTGCTGCTCGCCAACACGATCCTCACCGTGGCAGGCACGATCTTGTCGGAGACCACGCTGTCGTTTCTCGGCCTCGGTGACCCGACTCGGGCGTCGTGGGGTGAGATGCTGAACGCCGCGTTCAGCAGCGGGGTCGGGACAGGCAATGTCTTCTGGCTGCTCGCGCCAGGCATCGCGATCATCGTCGTGGTGATGGCGTTCACGCTGGTCGGCCACGCGCTCGAGGCGGTACTCAACCCGAAGCTGCGGGAGCGCTAATGGCACTGCTAGAACTGCGCGACCTGACGATCACCTACCAGACCGAGTCAGGACCTGTGCCCGCCGTGCGCGGGGTCAGCCTCGCCGTAGCGGCCGGGCAGACCCTCGGCCTGGCCGGCGAGTCCGGCTGCGGCAAGTCGACCATCGCCGCCTCCGTGCTCAGGCTGCTGCCGGTCTCGGCCAAGATCACCGGCGAGATCCTGGTCGACGGCGAGGATGTCCTGACCATGAAGTGGGGCAAGCTGCGGGCCGTGCGCTGGGCCGGGGCGTCGATCATCTTCCAGGGCGCGATGCACTCGCTCAACCCGGTTCAGCGGATCGGCAAGCAGATCGCTGAGCCGATCTTGCTGCACTCCCCCGACACCTCGCCGGCCACGGCGAACCGGCGAGTCATCGACCTGCTCGGCCAGGTCGGCCTGCCTGCCGCGCGGGCCGGCTCCTACCCGCACGAGTTGTCTGGCGGGCAGAAGCAGCGGGCGATGATCGCGATGGCGCTGGCCTGCGAGCCGAACCTGATCATCGCAGACGAGCCAACGACCGCGCTCGACGTGATGATCCAGGCCCAGGTTCTCAGCCTGATCGGCGACCTGGTGAGAGAGCGCGGCATCGGGCTGGTCATGATCAGTCATGACCTGTCCGTGCTTGCCGACACCTGTGAGCGGCTGGCCGTCATGTACGCGGGCAAGATCGTCGAGGAAGGGCCTGCCCATCAGGTGTTCGCTTCCGCGCGGCACCCGTACGCGGAAGCTCTTGCCTGGGCGTTCCCCGTCATCGGTGACCCGCGCACCAGGCTGCGGCCGCGCGGACTGCCTGGCGACCCGCCTGACCCGGCGAAGATACCCTCGGGATGCAGCTTCCACCCCAGGTGCGCGATGGTGCAAGAGGGTTGCGCGACCACTGAGGTCGCGCTTTGGCCAGCCGGGGAACAGCGCATGGCGGCCTGCGTCAGGGTGCTCGGGGAATCAGGAGGCGACAGATGACGGGGCCGATCCTGTCCGCGACGCAGGTGCGGGTGGCGTTCGCCGGACGCGGCAGGCGGGCAAGCGCGACCGCGGTCGACGGAGTGAACCTGGACATCGCGCCTGGCGAGATCGTCGCGCTGGTCGGCGAGTCAGGCTGCGGCAAGACGACGCTGGCCAGGACCATTCTCGGGCTCGAGCGGCCGTCGCAGGGCCAGGTCAGTTTCGCCGGAGAGCCGATCGGGTACCGTACCGGGGCGCTGAGGGCCTACCGGCGGCAGGTGCAGCTTGTGCTTCAGGACCCGACCGGGTCGCTGAACCCCAGGCACACCGTGTACGAGGCGGTCGCGGAAGGCGTGCGGATACACCGGCTCGGCAATGAGCTTGGCCGGGTGTCCGACGCGCTCGCCAGGTGCGGGCTGCGGCCGCCCGAGCGGTTCTTCGATCGTTACCCGCACGAATTGTCCGGCGGCCAGCGGCAGCGCGTGGTGATCGCCGGGGCACTAGTGCTCGAGCCTAAGGTGCTCGTCGCCGACGAGCCGGTAGCCTCGCTCGACGCATCGGTGCGCGGCGAGATCCTTTCGCTGCTGCTCAGGCTGCGCGACGAGCTTGGCCTGGCGGCGCTGGTGGTCACCCATGATCTTGGCCTGGCCTGGAACATCGCCGACCGGCTGGCCGTGATGTACCTGGGCAGGATCGTGGAGATCGGAACGCCAGAGCAGGTGTTCGCCGATCCCAGGCATCCGTACACCAGGGCGTTGATGTCGGTGCTGCCTGAGTCGCCGATTGAGCCAGTGGTGCTGACCGGCGAACCGCCGGACGCGACCAGGATTCCGGCAGGCTGCCGGTTCCACCCGCGTTGCCCGGAGGTCGCCCGAGGCGCAGCGGCGGACGCCGGGGTAGCAGACCGGTGCCGCGCCGAGTCACTGCCGGTGCTGCCTGCCTCCGGACCAGGGCAGACCCTGGTCTCCTGCCACCTGGCACTGGCCAGAGCTAGCCTCGAGCCTGGTACGCCGCATGTACCAGCGACCTGACCTCGGCCCGCGGCAGGCCGCGGGAGGTATTGCCGTCCCTGCCGGTCACGGTGGGCGCGGCCAGCATGCTGTTCAGCACGGCTTCCTCGGTCGCCTCGACGACGGCGGCGAAGAACGGGTCGAGGTTCTGGCCGGTAATCGCGGGCACTTCGCTCAGCGCGGTCCTGCTGCCACGCAAGCCGGTCGCCAGCGCCAGGAAGATCTCGCCGCTGCCGTGATGGCCAGTCGAGCCGGTCCTGGCCAGGCCAAGCCCGGCTCGGCGGGCCAGCCTGGCGCAGGCGGCGGAGTCGAGCGGCCCGTCGGTGATGATCACGGTGATGCAGGAACCAGCGGGCGGCGGGTGCTCGCCGGCGGAAGCGAGCAGGCGGCCGACGGGTACGCCGTCGACAGTGAGCCTGTCCTGGCTGCCGAAGTTGGAAAGAACCAGGACCCCGACGACATGCCCGGAGGGCGTGAGCCTGGACGAGGTGCCGATGCCGCCCTTGAAGCCGAGGCAGCTCATGCCTGTGCCGGCACCGACCGCGCCCTCTTGCGGCGCCACGCCGGATCCCGCGGTTGCCCGCGCCGCAGCGAGCGCGGCCCTGACGTCGTCGGCAGTGACCTGCATCCGGCGGGCATCGTTGAGGTAGCTGTCGTCGCACTCGGCCACGATCGGGATGATCACGTCGTCGGCGCCGATAGCGGGCTCCTGCTCGATCAGCAGTTCGCAGGCCGCGTCGTAGACCCGGCCAAGCTGCATCGTCGAGGTCAGGAAGACCGGCGTCTCGGCGAGGCCCCATTCGGCGGCGGCCAGGAAGCCGGTGCATTCGCCCGCGCCGTTGAGCACCGCACCGCCGGCCGGCACCGGGTTGCGGAACAGGTTGCCGCCGGGATCAAGCACGGTTACACCGGTCCTGGCGATGCCGCGCCCCTGCGGCGGCGGCGGCTCGTCACGCCAGACGGTGGCGTGCCCGACGCCGACGCCAGGCACGTCGATGATCGAAGCGGTCGGGCCTGGCGGCAGTATCCCGATCTGGATCCCGAGGTCAGCTACGCGAATCACGCCAGCATCATGTCGCATGACCTGGTGTGCCCATGACACCGGACCTGGCCGACCTGCTGGTCACCTGGCACCGGAACTGCCTCCTCCATGAGCCAGCAGGCGAAGTCTGGCTCGGCGTCTGGGATGCGGGCACCGAGGTGCCTGCCCGTGCCTCCGTCCTGCTGGACGCGGTCCGCGCGGCCGGTGCCCGCGTCGTGCCCGCAAGCGCGCACGGTCGCGAGGCACTGCTCGGCGTGCATGACGCGGCCCTGATCGATCACCTGGCCACCATCTGGCGGCGCTGGGAGGACGGCGGCTACCTGGCCGACTACGGCAGGCGCCGCGTCGTGCCCTACGTGTTCCCGACCGCTGGCCTGCTGGCCGGCCTGCCGCTGCGCACTCCCGCAGCGGTGCACGCGGAGACTGGCAATTTCTGCTACGACACGATGACGCTGATCGGGCCGGGTAGCTGGGAGGCGATCAGGGCAGCGGCCGACACGGCGCTGACCGCCGCCGACCTGGTGACGCAGGGCGCGCGAGTAGCGTATGCGCTCTGCAGGCCGCCCGGGCATCACGCCGGCCAGGCGAGTTACGGCGGCTCCTGCTACCTGAACAACGCCGCGATCGCCGCGCAGTCGCTGCGCAGGTCGGGTGCCGGCCGGGTCGCGGTGATCGACATCGACGCCCATCACGGCAACGGTACCCAGGCGATCTTCTACGACAGGAACGACGTCTACTACGGCAGCCTGCACGTCGATCCTGGTGCCGGGTGGTTCCCGCACTACGCGGGGTTCGCCGACGAACGCGGGTCAGGCGCGGGCGAGGGCGCTAACCGCAACGTGCCGCTGGCGCCTGGTACCGGCGACGACGGGTGGCTGGCCGGCGTCGGTGCGTTGTGCCAGGACGTGCGGGAGCGGGGAGCCGACGCCGTGGTCGTGTCGCTTGGCGTGGACGCGGCGGAGGCAGATCCCGAGAGCCCGCTGCGGGTCAGCGCGGACGGCTACCAGCGGGCCGGCGAGCTTATCGGCGGGCTCGGCCTGCCCGCCGTGGCCGTGCAGGAAGGCGGTTATGACCAAGCTTCGCTCGGCGGGCTCGTCGTCGCCACCTTGTCGGGGCTGATGTCATAGCCAGTATTTGCGCCTGAGCTCGACCCTGATCTCACGCCCGGCACCGGTTCATCCACCATAGGCAAAGCACGCCGAGCGCGGCGGCGAGGACGACGAACACGGCGCTCTCGTACCACTGGAAGGCCCAGAACCTGCTCGCTGGCTGGTAGGTGACAACTTGAGCCAGCTTCTGCCTGGCGAGCCAGGCGATGCAGGCCTGAGTCGAATTGCCCAGGCAGGCGCTGGTCGCCGGGCCCGTGAAGACATGGCCTGAGGGAGTGACGGTCTGGTTGGACAGCAGCCAGACACCCGCCTTGTACCAGGTGCCTGTGATGGTCATCCGACCGCCGGGCTGCGACACGATCAGGTCGTTAAAGTGCGTGCCGAGCCGTTCCCTGACGACCGCGGGCGGGATCAGATGCGGCCTGATCCAGTTCGGCCAGGCGAACTGGACCGCAGTGAACGCCGCCAGCGTCGCGGCCATGGCGGGGACCGTGCGGCGGATCAGCACTCCGGCGGTGACGCCGAGCGCCAGGGCAAACGCCGCGTAACCGATGGGAGCCACGCCGCGAGCGCCGAACAACGCGGGCTCGAGCCGGTTGAGCACGAGCAGCGTCGTCTGGCGGTCGGTATGACTGGCCGAGATGATGTCCCAGCCGGCAGGCAGCGACTCCATGTCCCGGCGCGGCCCGGTCACCTGGTAATGGCTGGCGAGCAATGCGTCCACCTCGCCGGCCACTCGCACACGGGAAGCTACCAAGACGATCAGGTAGTCGCAGATCCGCTCCAGGTCGGAGACCAGATGCGAGGACATCACGACGCTGAGTTCGTGCTCGGCGGTGACCGCCATCAGGGTCTGCAGGAACTCGCGCCTTGCCAGCGGGTCGAGGCTGGCGATCGGCTCGTCAAGTATCAGCACTTCTGGCCGCTTGGCGATAGCCAGCGTCAGCGCAAGCTGCGCTCGCTGCCCGCCGGACAGCTTGCCCGCCTTCTGCTCGGGATCGAGTCCAAGCTGGCTGATCCTGGCCTTGGCCAGACCCGGATCCCAGCCTGGATTCAGGTGCGCGCCGAGCCGTAGATGGTCGGCGATGCTCAGCCCGGCATAGGTCGGGGTGTCCTGAGCGACGAAACCGACCTTGGCTAGCTGAGAATTGCTACCGGCCGGGATGCCGCCGAGGATCTCGACGGTTCCCTCGGTAGGCGCGAGCAGCCCGACGGCCAGGTTCAGCAGCGTCGTCTTCCCTGCTCCGTTCGGACCGACCAGGCCGACGACGTGCCCGGCCGGGATCTGGAGCGTGCAGTCCGATAGCGCCCAGCGCCTGCGGTACCGCTTGCCGAGCCCTTTGGTCGAAAGGACCGCAGTCATCTGACTTCCTCCTTGATGGCTGCCCTGAACGTGTCCGCGAACAGGGCTTCAATGCTTTCGTCGTCAAGCCCGGCTTGCCGCGCGCTGGAGATCCAGCGCCGCAAGTCGGCTCGGAGCGGTCCGTGGGCGGCAAGTGACCCATCGGCGAGGGTCTTGGTCACGAAGGTGCCAACCCCGGCCCTGGCCGCGACGAGCCCTTCGTACTCAAGCTCGCGGTAGGCCTTGAGCACGGTGTTCGGATTGATCGCCAGCAGCGCGACCACGTCCTTCACCGTAGGGAGCTGATCACCCTCGGTAAGGAAGCCCAGTCGCAGCGCCTGCCTCACCTGCTGGATTAGCTGCAAATAGGGCGAAACACCCGATCTGGCATCCAGATGAAACTCGATCACCGCACTCCTGTCGCCTGCTCTGCTATTTATCTAGGACTCTAGCACTTTAAGACTCTAGTCAACCATGAGGCAAGGGGATACTCAACTTTGGCGCCCGGATCGCGGACCCGGCGCTACCCAGAACACCTGCGCTAGTGAGATCTGAGGAAGGCGAGCAGGCCAGCCGAAGGTGAGAAGCGTCGGCGCCTCGATCGCGGCCGCTGCGGGCGGCCTCAGCCGGTGGCGGCCGGCCTCAGCCGGGCGGGCGGCCTCAGCCGGGCGGGCGGGCTGAGGCGGGCGGGCGGCGTTAGGCTGCGCGGTGCCTGCCGTGCGGGCGAACGCCGTTACGGCCAAGGCGGTTCCGCGCTGAGACTGGTGAATTGCCGCGCGGATTCCTGAAGCCTCGGCAGGCGGCCGCCAGGAACCGGGGCGTGCTCCGTCGCGGCTCCGGCCGGTACTCGTAATCGCCGTTACTCAGCATGATTCCCATTTGTCCTCAATAGGGTAAGTTGAGCCTCATCATGTCATCCGCGATGTTCTTGAACATCGCGGATGAGGCGTCGTGCACGATCGACTCAAGCTCCACGGCGACCGCGGTCAGTCGCTCATCCATCGCGCCCCATTCGCCAATCAGTGATTGCACATCTGCGCCTACCCAGAAGATCCGTTGCACCAGGTACGCGAAGAGGTCGACGAGCAGCGCTTCTTCCGCTGGGCCTGGCTCGAATTCAGCGCCCGCGATAGACGACTCCGTGACGCACGCGATCAGGAGTTCGCCACGCCAAGGTCGCCACTGCCAGATACTCAGCCGGTGCCCGGTCAGCAGGCAGGTGCGATTCGCCGCCGAACTACGCCCGGTCTGGCCAAGCGAGACCTCGAGCGCGTGACGGTCGCGTGGTTCGACGACGTCAAGCCAGCCGGCGCCTAGCATCGCGGCCCTCGGCACGCCCGCCATGGCAACGAAGGCATCGTTGGCCGCGACCGCCTCGCCGTCCTTGGACAAGATCAGGGCCGCGGTCGGCAGCCAGTTGAAGATCGTGGCAAAGTCGCCATTGAGCGGACTCGGCACGAATCGGCGGTCCGCCTGATCAGCCACAACGCCCCAGGCCACCCGAACTAAAACGGCGGGACAAATGCCTGAAAGCCTTAACTACAACATTAAAAGCCACGAAGCCCCCCGGCTTTGGTAACCTTGCTCGCCAAGATCTGGGGCGAAGAAGAGGTTGAGCCGCCGGGGACTGGAGCGACCGCAGCACAATTCAAGCCGTTTCTGCCGAGTAAGTCAAGCCATAGCTGGCAGCGAGCGATCCGGCCTTATCCTTTGCCCAAGTTACGGCTTTACCGCTATTGGATCAGGTGTCAGCAAGGCGGATCTTGCCGACGACGATTCCGCTGGCGAGCTCGGACATACGCAAACCTTCCGCGAATGCGCGGGCAGCGATGAGGTCCGCGGCGTCCTGCGGCCCGCAGTCGGCGCGCACGCCCAGGGTGGTGACCGCCGGGCCGTACCGCGGCCAGCGGTGAAGCAAGCGGTCATCGCAGGACCAGGTCCACAGGCCAGAAATCAGCCACCTACTGCGAATACGCCGATCTTCCCCCTCCTTCGCAGGACCTCAGTGTTCCGTGATAACGGGGTGCCGGTGCGGGTAGGCTGCAAGGTGAGACCGCACGAACGAAGGATCGGCGGTAGCCCCCATGGCCCAGGCAGATCTCTGGTTGACCACCACGATGGTGGAGCTAGCTGAGGCCGCAGACGCGCGGCCCGCTGAAGCCGACTACGCGACCATGCTAGTCACCCGGCTCTCCGAACGATTCACTCCCGCGCAGTGCGGCCTGCTTGTCTCCGGCCGTTCAGGCGAGCTGACCTTGATGGCCGCGAGCGGCCGGGCAGCCAGCAGGCTCGCGGAAATACAGCTTGAATCGCGGGAAGGCCCTTGCCTCGACTGCTACCTGACCGCGCTCCCAGTGCTCGTCGAGGACCTCACCGCGGCAAGCGAGACCTGGCCTGGCTTCCTCGCCGCAGCCAGGGGAACCGGCTTCACCATGATCGCCGTCATGCCCTTGCGGCGCAGAGATCGGTCCTTTGGCGTGATCTTCGCCGCCACCGCCGGACGGGGCTTGCTGGCTCGGGACCACCTGTCCGAGCTGAGCATCCTGGCCAGGATCGCCAGCATTGCGATGGCACAGCAGCGGGAGCTTCGGCGCAGCTTGCTGGCCACCGAGCAACTACAGCGGGCGCTTGACAGCCGGGTCGTCATCGAGCAGGCCAAGGGCGCTCTCGCCGCCCGCCTGAACATCGCGCCCGATCGCGCGTTCGACCTGCTCCGCGGCTATGCCAGGCGGACCAACCGCACTCTCACCGAGATAGCGGGCCAGGCCATCCGCAATCAGCTCTCGCCACTTGACCTGATGGCTTCACTGTTACCTGGCCGAAGACCTGCGGCCGGCCCTTCGCGTCATCAGTCTTGATACATCTCCACCACGACCACGGGCACGACCACGGGCACGGGCACCGGGGAAGTCGGCGGGATGGCCGCTGATCACACGGCCAAGAGCAGTAATGCCACCAGCGGACGCGGCTATCGCCACTATGGCGTAAGGGGCATTACTGGCGTAGTCCGTAATTTCCGTATCGTTCATCGCACTATCGCAGAGGCATCGCAGAGAAGCGCTGTCACCAACAGGACCAGAACACATCTGGCCTAGCGTTCATCGCACTCCCGACGACAGCACCCTAGAACCGTCAGGCCCGCGTCGTCCGGTCTAACGTGCGGGTATGGCGCCTCGGTCGGGCATCTCCACGGCCTGGCCGCGACCTCCAGAGCCGCTCTGGCCCGGTTAGCCGTTCTCTCGCCATCCGCGGTAGCGGTAGTGGTGCCAGCCGGGGCAGGACCTATGGTCACTGCTGCCGGGTCAGGCGGGCGACGACGATGCAAGGCGACATGATGGACTGGTGCAACACCAGAATCAGCCCGCCCGCGGCGGTCAGAAGGCCGGCGCGTTCTGCGGTCCGCTTTTCTCACCCCTCTTCGGACGAGGATCGGCGGATGCCAGCGACGAGGCATGGCTGGCGGCGATGCTTGCGGTCGAGGCCGGGCTCGCCCGCGCGGCCGAGCGAGCCGGCCTGGCGCCGCCCGGCGCCGGCGCGGCTGTCACCTTGGCCGTCAGCGAGGGTTCTTTTGACCTGGCCGCGATCGGCCGGACCGGTGCCGCCATAGGCAACCCAGTCCAGGCGCTGGTCAAGGCGCTGGCCGGCCTGGTGCCTGAGCCGGCCGCGCAGGCCATCCACTGCGGCGCCACCAGCCAGGACATCCTTGACACCGCCGCCATGCTGCTGGCCAGGCAAGCCCTGACCGCAATCGGCGCCGACACCGAACTGGCCGCCGACGCCTGTGCCGGGCTCGCGCGGGCATACGCGGGCACCGTCATGGCCGGCCGTACCCTGCTCCAGCAGGCCGTCCCGACCACGTTCGGCCTGGTCGCCGCGACCTGGCTGACCGCCATCGACGCGGCGAGAGCCGAACTTGCCAATGTCAGGCACACGAAGCTGGCGCTGCAGTACGGCGGCGCGGCGGGCACCCTGGCCAGCGTCGGCGACAAGGGCCCGCTAATGACCGAGTTGCTTTCGCAAGAACTTGGCCTGCCCGCCCCCGTGCTCCCCTGGCATACCGACCGGCTCAGGGTGCTGAGCCTCGCCGCCGCGCTCGCCGCGACCTGCGCGGCACTCGGGAAGGTGGCCAGGGACATCACCGTACTGGCCCAGACCGAGGTCGGCGAGGTCGCCGAGGGAACAGCCGGAGGCTCGTCGGCGATGCCGCACAAGCAGAACCCGGTCGCCTCGGTCGTCATACTTGGCTGCACGAAACAGGCGCCTGCGCTGCTTGCCACTATCGCCGCGGCGGCCGAGCAAGAACTCCAGCGAGCTGCTGGCGGCTGGCACGCCGAGTGGCAGCCGCTCTCGCACCTGATAGAGCTGACCGGCTCGGCCGCGTCCTGGTCGGCAGAACTACTGCCCGGCCTGCGGGTGAACCAGGCGCGGATGCGGGCCAACCTCGCCGCCACGCATGGCCTGCCGCTGGCCGAGCACGTCACCGCGCTGCTGGCACCGACCATGGGCCGCCTGGGTGCCCACGAGCTAGTGGCGGCCGCCAGCGCCCGTGCCGCCGAGGATGACGCCGGACTCGCGGACGCACTGCTCGCCGACGAGGCCGCTGCCGCGCGGCTGGCCGCGGCGAACATCACCAGGGCAGATCTCTACCGCGCGCTTGACCCCGAGTCCTACCTGGGCTCGGCACCCGAGTTCATCGCCCGCGCACTCGCCGCCCACGCACGCGGCGCCCTAGCCTGATGACATGAGCACGAATCATGAAGAAGGCCTGCGGACCCGCCGCGAGGTGCTTGGCGACGACCACGTAGACCGCGCGATCGCCGGCACTACCGAGTTCACTGCACCGTTCCAGGATTTCATCACCAGGTACGCCTGGGGCGACATCTGGACCCGTCCTGGCCTGTCGAGACCGGAGCGCAGCATGATTACGCTCGCGATGCTCGCCACCTTGCGCCAGGACGAGGAACTGGCGATGCACACGCGGGCGGCCCTGCGCAACGGCCTGACGCCAGAGCAGATCAGGGAGGTGCTGCTCCAGGTCGCGGTCTACGCCGGCGTCCCGGCGGCTAACCATGCGTTCAAGATTGTCGCCAATATTATCAACAATTATTCGCAGACCGCACAGTTGTTCACTTAGCGCCCTATCGATATCGTTTCGGTAAACGGGCAAGGAGGCTGATGCGTGATGGCGGAGATCGTGTCGCTGGCCGAGGCGATCGCCGCGAACGTGCACGACGGCGACACGCTGGCCATGGAGGGCTTTACCCACCTGATACCGCACGAGGCCGGCCACGAGGTGATCAGGCAGCGCCGCCGTGATCTCACCCTGGTCAGGATGACGCCTGACGTGATCTACGACCAGCTGATCGGGGCCGGGTGCGCGCGCAAGCTGATCTTCTCCTGGGCAGGCAATCCGGGCGTCGGCTCGCTGCACAGGTTCAGGGACGCGGTAGAGAACGGCTGGCCGGTGCCGCTCGAGATCGAGGAACATAGCCATGCGGGCATGGCCAACAGGTACCTGGCCGGCGCCGCCGGGCTGCCGTTCGCGATCTTGCGCGGCTACCGCGGTACCGACCTGCCCGCCCGCACCGCGGGCGTCGCCGACATCACCTGCCCGTTCACCGGCGAGACGCTGACGGCGGTGGCAGCGATCAGGCCGGACGTCGCCGTGATCCATGCCCAGCGAGCCGACAGGCTCGGCAACGTGCAGTACTGGGGCATCACCGGCGTGCAGAAAGAAGCGGTGCTCGCGGCGTCACGCTCGGTCGTCACGGTCGAGGAGGTCGTCGACGAGCTCGAGCCTAGGCCAGGCGCGGTCGTGCTGCCTTCCTGGCTGATCGCGCATGTGGCCGTCGCGCCTGGCGGCGCGCACCCGTCGTACGCTCAGGACTACTGCTCCAGGGACAATGCGTTCTACGTGGCCTGGGATGCGATCAGCAGGGACCGCGCGGCGTTCGCCGCCTGGATCGACAAGCACGTGCACGACAAGGTGCCGATGCCAGCTGGGGGCCAGGCATGACCTACACCTCTGACGAGATGATGACCGTCACGGCGGCTCGGGTGCTGCGTGACGGCATGACCTGCTTCGTAGGGATCGGCCTGCCGAGCGAGGCCGCGAACCTGGCCCGCGCTACCCATGCGCCGAATCTCGTACTGATCTACGAGTCGGGCACGATCGGCGCCAAGCCGGGCACGCTGCCGCTTTCCATCGGCGACGGCATTCTCGCGCAGACCGCAGACTCGGTCGTGAGCGTGCCCGAGATCTTCAACTACTGGCTCCAGCCTGGCCGCATCGACGTCGGCTTCCTCGGCGCCGCCCAACTGGACCGGTTCGGCAACATCAACACGACCGTGATCGGCGGCAACTACGCCGATCCCAAGGTCAGGCTCCCCGGCGCGGGCGGGGCGCCGGAAATCGCCGCCGCCTGCCGCGAGGTCATCGTCGTGCTGCGCCAGTCCCGCCGCACCTTCGTCGATCAGGTCGACTTCATCACCTCCGTCGGCTTCGGCGACGGCCCAGGCACCAGGCAGCGGCTCGGCTTGACCGGCGCGGGACCGCAGCGAGTCATCACCGACCTTGGCGTGCTCCAGCCTGACCCGGCAACGTGCGAACTCGTGCTAACCGGCATTTACCCAGGTGGAATTATTGCCGAAATCAAAGAGAGAACTGGATGGGACCTGCGCGTCTCGGCTGACCTTACCGAGATCGCGCCCCCTACTGATCATGAACTTGAGGTCCTGCGCGGCCTGCTGGCGACGATGCCAGCCGCGCAGCCAGCCAGCGAAGTAGCACAGGCACCACAGGGAGCGACTCGATGACACCATATGAGCGGCCGGTCGGCGTCCACCCGCCACTCGACTACCCGGCTTACCGCTCGACAGAATTTCGTGCCCCCAAGAAGGCACCTGTGCTGCTGCCGCATGGCCTGACCGAGATCACCGGGCCCGTGTACGGGTCCTCACCCGTCACCGCCGCCGACGCCGACCTGACTACCAGGTACCCGCAGGAGGCGATGGGCCAGCGGATCATCGTCGCCGGGCGGGTACTCGACTCGGACGGCCGTGCCGTGCCGGATACGCTGGTCGAGATCTGGCAGGCTAACGCCGCGGGCAGGTACAGGCACAAAGCCGACGATCATCCGGCCCCGCTTGACCAGAACTTCGACGGCGCGGGCCGGTGCATGACCGACTCGGAAGGCAGGTACCGCTTCATCACGATCAAGCCTGGTGCCTATCCATGGGGCAACCACTACAACGCGTGGCGGCCGGCCCACATCCATTTCTCGCTGTTCGGACGGGCGTTCACGCAGCGCCTGATCACGCAGATGTACTTCCCAGACGACCCGCTGTTCAGCCAGGACCCGATCTTCAACTCCGTGCCAGAGGAGGAGGCCAGGCAGGCCATGATCGCCGAGTTCGATCTCGGCCTGACCGTGCCCGCGTGGGGACTCGGCTTCACCTGGGATATCGTGCTGCGCGGCCGCAGTGCGACCGTCTTCGAGGGAGGGTGACGAACGGTGTCACTGCCGATCACGCCATCGCAGACCATCGGCCCTTACCTTGCGATCGGGCTGCCGTGGCCAGATGGTTCCTTTGTCGTGCCGCAGGGAACGGCGGGCGCGATCACGATCACCGGCCAGGTTCTCGACGGGCAAGGCAAGATCCTGCCCGATGCGATGGTCGAAACCTGGCAGGCCGACGAGGACGGCAGGTTCGACCATGCCGAAGACCCTCGCGGGGCCAGGAAGCCGCAGACCGAGGGATTCCGCGGCTTCGGGCGCTGTCCCACCGACGAAAACGGCTGGTATCGCATCGTGACGGTCAAGCCGGGCACGTTTCCCGGACCGGACGGCGGCACCGAGGCACCGCACCTTGACGTGTCGGTGTTTTCCCGAGGGCTGCTCGACCGGGTGGTGACCAGGATCTACTTCGCGGAGGAGACCGGCGCCAACGCGGCCGATCCGGTGCTTGCGCAAGTGCCTGCCGACCGCAGGGATACCTTGCTGGCCAGCGCGGCCACGCCGGGCGAGTACCGGTTCGACATCAGGCTGCAAGGCGATAGAGAAACCGTCTTCTTCGATGTCTGAACCCGCCCTGCCAGTGCTCGTGCTCGGCAACTCGCTTGGCACGACGAGGCTGCTCTGGCGAGCGCAGGCACCCGCGTTCGCGGAGCACTTCAGGCTGCTGCACTATGACCTTCCCGGCCATGGCGGGGCGGCAAGCCCGGCCATGGCCGACGGCGTCTCGATCGCTTCGCTCGGGGCCGGCGTGCTCGGCCTGATGGACGATCATGGCATTGACCAGGCGGCCTATTGCGGGGTATCGATGGGCGGCATGGCAGGCATGTGGCTGGCCGCCAACGCGCCCGACCGGATCAGCTCGCTCGGCCTGATCTGCACGTCGGCCTACCTGCCTCCGGCGCAAGGCTGGCGGGCCAGGGCGGAGCTGGTTCTGGCCGATGGCCTTGCTGCTGTCGCCGGTCAGTCCATCGGGCGCTGGTTCACTCCTTCGTTCATTGCCTCGTCACCGGAACTGGTAGCCTCCTTCAAGGCAGACCTGCTCGCCGTAGACCCGCTCGGGTACGCGTCCTGCTGCCTGGCCATCGCCCAGATGGACTTGAGAGCCGATCTGGCCTCGGTCAGGGCGCCGACGCTGGTGATCTCAGGTGCCGACGACCCGGCTACACCGCCCGAGCATGGCGCGGCGATCGCGGCCGGAATCAGCGGAGCCAGGCATCTCGTCGTTGACGGGGCACACCTGGCTAATGTGGCCTCGCCCGCGAAGGTCGCCTCCGCGATCCTCGGCCACTTCAGCGCTACGATTTGACGGCGATGACAACCCCTGAATCCGACCCCGGCGAGAGTGGCACAATCGACAGCGAACCTGCTCAGGCCAGGGACAGCGACTTCGTGCAGTCCCTCGATCGCGGACTCGCGGTCATCAGGGCCTTCGGGCCAGACCGGGAACGCCTCAGCCTGAGCGAGGTCGCGCGAGCCACCGGCCTGACCAGAGCGGCGGCCAGGCGGTTCCTGCTCACTCTGGTCAAGCTCGGCTACGTGCGCAGCGACGGCCGTGAGTTCTCGCTGCGACCGCGCGTGCTCGAGCTCGGCTACGCCTACCTCTCCGGCCTGGCCATGCCGGAGATCGCCGCGCCGCACCTGGAAGAACTCGTAGCCAAGCTGCGGGAATCTTCCTCGATCTCCGTGCTAGACGGACACCAGATCGTCTACGTCGCAAGGGTACCGACTAAGCGCATCATGACCGTGGCCATCTCGGTAGGAACCAGGTTCCCCGCGTTCGCGACCTCGATGGGGCGAGTGCTGCTCGCCGCGATGAGCACCGAGGAACTCGACAAGTACCTCAGCGATGCGAATCTCGAGCCGCTCACCGCAAACACGGTGACCGATCCGGCCAAGCTCAAAGAGGCCGTCCGCGAGGTAGCCCTGCAGGGCTATGCGATCGTGGATCAGGAACTCGAAGAAGGTCTCCGTGCGATCGCCGCGCCGATCCGCGGCTCGGACGGCGGAGTCACTGCGGCGATCAACGTATCGGCGCATGCCAGCCGGGTCAGCATGGAGGCGATGCGGACCGACTTGCTGCCCGCGCTCCTCGATACCGCCAGGCAGATCGAGAGCGATCTGAAGTCCCAGGGCGCATAGCGCCCTTCCCGCCATCACCGGCCGCCTCGCGTGCCCAGGCGACGGGCGTGACGTCACGATAACCGGCATCCCTTGCTTTTCCGAGCGCATTAGGCGGTCAACCGCGCAGTTGCCTGCTGGGCGTTGACAGTGGCCGAACCGGCTGGCAAAGTTCTACATTGCGTATAGTCGTACGCCAAGCGAACATCTTGCGGAAGCTGTCCTGAAGTGTCGGCAGTGCGGCCGGCCTTCAGCCCACCGGCGTCCCGCGGGCGCTTAACCCGAAGGAGACGGAATGGACCGTCAGGAAACAGATCAGTCTTCGCCGGTCGAGCAGCCGATCTCGCGGCGTTCCCTGCTGAAAGGAGTGGGCGCCGGCACCCTCGCGGTGAGCGCGGGCGGGCTAATCGCCGCCTGTAGTTCCGGCATCAAGGGTTCCGGCGGCTCGGGCAGTTCGGGCACCATCAACATCGGATTCATTACCCCGCTGACCGGCGATCTGGCCGGCTTCGCCTCAGGCGACCAGTTCGTGCTGAACCAGATCAAGCAGTCCGCTGTCTATAAGAACGGCATCAAGATCGGCGGCAAGACCTACAAGTTCAAGATCAACGTGCAGGACAGCCAGTCGAGCCCGACCACGGCCGCTCAAGTCGCGCAGCAACTGGTCCTGAGCGACCACGTCGACATGGTGCTGACCACCTCGACACCGGAGACCACGAACCCGGTCGCGGCGGCCTGCCAGCGGCTCAAGACCCCGTGCCTGTCCACCGTCGTTCCCTGGGAGTCGTGGTACGCGGGCCTGGGCGGTGACCCGCTGAAGCCGACGACCGACTTCGCGTACTGCTCGATGTTCTTCTTCGGCCTCAAGGAGTTCATCGGCACCTTCTCCCCGATCTGGAACCGCATCCACACCGACAAGGTCGTCGCCTGCCAGTATCCGAACGACGCAGACGGCAACGCGTTCCGCGGCGGCTTCGAGCCGCTGATCAGGGCGGCAGGCTACAAGGTCGTCGACGGCGGCGCGTACACCGACCTGTCCACGAACTTCACCTCGATGATCTCCGAGTTCAAGAACAAGGACTGCCAGGTCTTCAGCAACTGCCCGCTGCCGCCAGACTTCAACGTGTTCTGGAAGCAGGCCGTGCAGCAGGGCTTCAAGCCGAAGATCGCCACCGTGGCCAAGGTGCTGTTGTTCCCCGCCGACACCGTCGCGCTCGGCCCGCTGGTCAACAACATCGCCACCGACTCCTGGTGGGGTCCTTACATGCCGAACAAGTCCTCGCTGACCGGCATCTCAGCCAGCGGTCTCGCCAACCTGTACCAGAGCACCACTGGCAACCAGTGGGTGCAGTCGATCGGGTCGAGCTACTCGCTGTTCGAGGTGGCCGCCGAGGCGCTCAAGTCGGTCAGCGACCCGCACGACCACGCCGAGGTCGCCCACGCGCTGCACAACGTCAACTACACCGGCATGTGCGGCCCGCTCAACTTCGCGGCCGGCCCCGCGCCTGGTGTCGGCATCATCGACCCTGTCGGCGTGCAGTGGAAGAAGTCCTCAGGCAAGTACCCGTTCGAGATGGTGGTCGTGGACAACTCCCTGAACAAGAGCGTGCCGATCGGGGCCAATCTCGAGCCGACGAATGCCTGACCTTTCCGGCACCCCCGCGACCCTGCTGAAACTCGACGGTATATCCAAGAGTTTCGGCAGGGTCGCGGTCGCGGACAACCTGTCACTCGAGCTGGCCGCCGGCGAGATGCTCGGCATCGTCGGACCGAACGGCGCCGGAAAGAGCAGCCTGTTCGGCCTCATCGCCGGCGACCTCTCGCCTTCCGCTGGCCAGATCTTCTTCGACGGGTCGCCGGTGACCAAGCTCGACGCCGGGGCCAGGTGCAGGCTGGGCATCGGCCGTACCTTTCAGGTGCCTAAGCCGTTCGGCGCGATGACGGTGTTTGAGAACGTGCTGGTGGCCGTGCAGCAAGGTTCTGGCCTGCGGCGCCGCGCCAGCTATGCCGCAGCGGGCGCCGTACTCGAGCTCGCCGGCCTGACCCTTGATGCCAACCGGCCTGCCGAACGGCTCGGCTTGCTGTCACGCAAGCGGCTTGAGCTCGCCAGGGCACTCGCCACCGGCCCGAAACTGCTGCTGCTCGACGAGGTGGCCGGCGGGCTGACCGACCCGGAGGTCACAGAACTCGTCGGCATCGTGCGGCAGATCAAAGAGCGCGGCACGGCCGTCATCTGGATCGAGCACGTGGTGCACGCTCTCACCGCGACCGTGCACCGGCTGATCTGCCTGGCCAGCGGCAGCGTGATCGGCGACGGCGACCCGGCGCAGGTGCTTGCCATGCCCGCGGTGCGCGAGGTCTTCCTCGGCACCGAGATCAGCGCGTCTTTGGGGGCGCCTGGCCAGGAGAACGGATGACCAGCCCGCCATTGCTCGAAGTGCGTGAGCTCAACGTGCATCACGGCCAGCTTCAGGCGCTGCATGCGGTGAGCCTTGCCGTGCCCGCCGGCGGTGTGCACGCGATGATCGGCGCCAACGGCGCGGGCAAGTCCACGCTGCTGCGTACCATCGCCGGACTGCATCAGCCGACGACGGGATCGATACTGCTAGAAGGCGAAGACGTCACCAGGCTGCGGCCCGAGCGGCGGGTAGCGGCGGGCATCGCGATGGTGCCTGAAGGTCGCAGGCTGTTCGCTTCGCTCACCGTCGAGGAGAACCTTCAGGTCGGCCTGACCAGTGCCAGGAAGGGCCCGTGGAACCTCGCCGCCGTCTATGACCTCTTCGGCTGGATGCGCGACCGGCGCGCGCAGCGAGCCGGCCAGCTCTCAGGCGGCGAGCAGCAAGCGGTCGCGATCGGGCGCGCAATCGTGGCCAATCCCCGTGTGCTGCTGCTTGACGAGCTTTCGCTCGGACTCGCGCCCGTCGTGGTGCGCAGAATCTACGACCTGCTGCCGCGCCTGCTCGACTCCGGGGTCACCGTGCTGCTCGTTGAGCAGGACGTCAGCCAGGCCATGAAAGTCGCCGATCACGTGTACTGCCTGCTCGAAGGCAGGATCACGCTGCAAGGCCGGCCATTGGAGCTGACCTTCGAGCAAATCGAGCGCGCGTACTTCGGGATTAGCAGCAGCCGTAACCTGCCAGCCGGCCCGCCCGCCCAGGCGGAAACCGGTGCCGGAGGCAACCAAGCATCTGGAGCTGGCACATGGTCTGGGTGAGCGCGATTGTCCAGGGGATCCTGGTCGGCGGGCTGTTCGCGCTATTCGCCTGCGGGCTTTCCCTGATGTTCGGCGTCATGAACGTGATCAACCTGGCCCACGGCGACCTGGCGGTCATCGCCGCTTACCTCGCACTTGGTGCGGTCACCGTCACGCACGTGCCGGCGATCTGGTCGTTCGTCATCGTGGTACCGATTTTCGCGGGCGGAGGCTACCTCCTGCAGCGCACGCTGCTGCAAGCCGCGCTGAACCGGAGCGTGCTCACGACCCTGCTCGTCACCTTCGGCCTGTCTGTCGTCATCGAAAACGGGCTGCAGCAGTTCTTCTCCGCCAACAGCCGGGCGCTGAACATCGGCAACCTGATCACCGAGTCTTTCAGCATCGGCTCCCAGATCACGATCGCTTACCTCGATCTAGGGATCTTGGTCGTCGCCGTAGTCGTGCTGCTCGGCTTGCAGTTCTTCCTCAGCTCCTCCCGGCATGGCAGGCTGATCAGGGCCGTCGCCGATGACCGCGAGGCGGCGCAGATCGCCGGCGTCAGCTACCGGCACGTCTTCGGAATCGCGGCGGCGATCGCGTTCGGCACCGTCGCCCTGGCCGGCATCGCGTTCGGCATGTACCAGCAATTCGACCCGACGATCGGCACCGACCAGTTGCTGCTCTTCGCCTTCGAGGCGGTCGTAGTCGGCGGTCTCGGCTCGCTGTGGGGCACCTTGGCCGGCGGAGTGCTCCTCGGTGTCGCGCAGCAACTCGGAGCTGTGTACAACGCCGCTGACCAGATGCTCGCCGGGCAGTTGTTCTTCCTGCTCGTACTCCTGATCAGACCGAGCGGAATCTTCGGCCGCAAGGAGACCGCATGAGCGCCGTCGAGCCCGCCGAGCACCAGGCGGCGAACGTGAGCCAGGTCGCCGAGGCGGCACGAAGTGGCATGCCGGTTGAGGTGACCAGGTCGCGCGGGTCGACGATCTGGACCGCGATCGCGGTGATCGTGATCGTCGCGGTGCTCTTCGACCTGCCGCGCATCGTATACTCGGGCACCACCAACCTGCTGGTGGACTTCTTCTTCCTGCTCATCATCTCGAGCATGTGGAACCTGCTGGCCGGCTACGCCGGCCTGGTCTCTGTCGGCCAGCAAGCCTTCATCGGACTCGGTGCCTACTTCGTGCTGATCGCCGCCAACCACGGAACCAGCCCGTTCATGGCCATCCCGATCGCGACCGCCGCTTGTGCCGTGGCCGGCCTCGTGGTCTGGTGGCTGGTCTCGAGGCTGCGCAGCGGCTATTTCGCGATCACCATGTGGGCGGTCGCCTCGGTGTGCGAGCTGATCATCATCCAGATCTCCTCGCTCGGCGGCGGCACAGGCACGGCCCTGCCCGGCCTGACCTCGAACCCGACCTATCTCGACGCTTATACCTACTGGGCTACGGTCGTGGTCGCGGTGGTGGGCCTGGCCGGCATTTACTTCCTGCTGCGCAGTCCGCTCGGCCTAGTACTGACCGCGATCCGTGACAACGAGACTGGCGCCCGCAGCACCGGCAGCCGGGTTGCGAGAACGCGACTGGTCGTCTTCGTGGTCTCGGCCGCGGGATGCGGAGCGGCCGGGGCTCTCTACATCATCAGCCAGCAGTTCGTGGTGCCACCCGCCGCGTTCAGCGTGTCGTTCTCCGCAGAGATGATCTTCATTACGATCATCGGCGGGATCGGAACCATCGAGGGCCCGATCATCGGCACCATTATCTTCTTTACGCTGCAGCAGACCCTGTCCCACTACGGTGTGTGGTACTGGATCATCCTCGGCATCATCGCCATGGCCGTGGCAATCTGGGCACCGCGCGGTATCTGGGGCCTGGTGTCAGAGAACTTCGGCGTCAGGCTGTTCCCCGTGGGCTATTACCTGTGGCCTGCTGGCGAGAGCCCGCGCCGGTTCATCGGCGGCAAGCGCTAACCGCGACTCTCCGCCCGGCGTGCCAGAGAAACTCGCCCAGGCGGCGGCACGGCTTAGCCGATGCAGGCTACTTCTTCTTGATGATCTTCAAGGTGGCGGACTTGGACTTGGAGCCTTCGTAGGTAGCGTTTCCTCCATACGAGGCGACTATCGAGTAAGTCCCGGTATGCAGCTTGGTGTTGGATGGCGGAGAGCACTTGCCGCTACCCTTGAACAACTTCGCGGTGCACTGACAAGCGTCGGGGTGAACGTGTACGGGTTCATCGGGTTCGTGCCGCTGCCTGAATCGACGTTGCCGCAGTTGCTATCGCTGACGTTCTCGCACACCACGAGCACGAAGTTGCCCGTGTAGGGCGCCTGGAGCGTGAGCCGGTCGGTGCTCACGAAATAATTAGTTGTCGCCCAGCTCAAAGACGGCGCGGAAGGAAAGGTTCCGTCTGTCGTTCCTGGTGCGTAAAGCGCGAACGTGTACGCCGCCCCAGTCGGATACGACGCAGCGATCTGAACCTGGTCGCCACCGACTAGGTTCACCTTCCAGAAGTCGATCGCAGCGCCGCCACCTGACTGTCCCTGACCCAACGTCATCTGCGGGCTGACGCGATGGTATGACCGGGCGGCTGACCCGCCGGCCCCGCCGGAGCCGCCGCCGCAGACGCGGCGGACGCCACGATCACGACCGCACTCGTCGCGAATAACCCAAGGGATACCGACAGCCGATGCGACCGCCCAATGACGCCTCTTCCGCTCATCTTTACCCGCTCCTTTGATCAAGCCCGCCAGATACGCGCCCGCCAGAAAGCAGCCTGTCCTGCACCTTCGGGTAACCGCCGCTACTTCTTCACCTTGAGCGTTGAGCCGCCGGACCTGGAACCGAGCAGATTACCTGTGTAATAGGCGACGATTGTGTACTTGCCGACCGGGATCGCGGTGTTGCTGACCGGAGAGCAAGTGCCCTTGCCCCTGACGAGCCTGATGGCGCAGATCCGCTTCCTGCCGTCGGAGATGGCGACTTTCCCCGTCGGATGCGTGCCATACACGCCGCTCACCGTCACCGAGAGCTTCAGCGACTTTTCGTGCCCTACGGTCACGGTCGACGCCGAAAGTTTCAGCGACGTCCTCGTCTCGCGACCGCCAGTCTGGCTGAGGGTGAAGGTATACGGGCTCATCGGATTGTAGGCCTGCCCGTCGGACACGTAGCCAGGGCAGTTGAAGCCGACCACGTTCGGCCCCTGGCACACCGCCAGCAGGTAGCTGCCGGTTCGCGGTGCCACGAGATCGAACACGCTATGACCGTTGTAGTTCGTCGTCGCGGAGGCTACCGCCGTCGCCGCAGGGAAGTTCGTGTCCGTCGTGCTGCCCTTGAACAGGCCGAACGCGTACGTAGAACCATACGGTGTCGCGACGCTGAACTGCAGGACATCGCCGCCGTTCAGGGCGACGCGCCAGAAATCGACCGGGGTGGCACCGCCCGCCTCGAAGTTTCCGATCCCGGTCTTCTTGGCCTGGGCGATGGTGGAACTGGCCCTGGTCTCCTTGGCCGCGACGCCGGCCGTGATGTTCTTGGCGAAAGACGTCGAGAACGTGTACGGGCTCATCGGGTCGTAGGCCTGCCCGTCGGACACATAGCCAGGGCAGTTGAAGCCAACCACATTCGGCCCCTGGCAGACCACCAGGATGAACGTGCCGTTGTACGGCGCCTGAAGGGCGAAGACAGTGTGGCCGTTGTAGTTAGTCGTCGATGAGGAGAAGGACACCGCCGAGGGAAACTCAGAACTGGTCAGGCCAGGCGGATACAGCTCGAACTCGTACGTGGAACCGTATTGTGTCGCCACGCTGAACTGGACGACGTCACCGCCCCGCAGTGTGACCTTCCAGTAGTCAGCCTGACCCGCGCCACCAGACTCGAAGTTCCCGACCGGCAGGACCGGAGCTCTCTCGATCGTCGCGCCCGACTTGGTCTCTTTCGACGCGACGGTGCCGGAGATCTTGGTCGAGAAGGACGTCGAGAAATGGTAAGGACTCATCGGGTCGTAGGCCTGCCCGTCGGACACATAGCCAGGGCAGTTGAAGCCGACCACGTTCGGCCCTTGGCACACCGCCAGGATGAACGTGCCGTTATATGGCGCCTGGAGGTCGAACACGGTCGAGCCGTCGTAGTTCGTCGTCCCTGAGGAGAAGGACACCGCAGCAGGGAAATTCGCATCTGTCGTCCCAGCCGTGTACAGCCCGAACGAGTACGTTGAAGTATCCGGCGTGGTGACACTGAACTGAACGATGTCGCCGCCGCTCAGCGTAACCTTCCAGTAATCCGCAGCCCCGCCGCCGCCACTGGCCGTGTCGCCGATGGTCAGCGTTCCCGCCGTAGCGATGGTATGACCCGGCGCAGTGGTCGCAGTCACCGCAGGAGCCACGCTCGCCGTACTCGCCGCCGACGCCCAGGCAGCCGAGGCCGCGACCATGGCCGCGCTTGCCGCGCTGACTCCCAGGGTTGTCACCAGCCAGCGCAGACGCGCGGGCACGCCTCTTCCGTTCATTTTGATCCGCCCCTTTGATCAATCCCGCCAAAGCCCGCTCACACAATGGCGCGCGACGCTTGAACCATATGCTAGATACATCCGTTTGCATACAACAACATGGCTGGCATGCGAAATTGTCATATTTATGTCAACGCTCGCGTACGGCGCCCCGTGCCCCCGGCGCCACAGAAAGGATCGCTCCGCCACCGGATAACCTCCGGGGCCCCGGTTGCGCGCAGCGGCGCCGGCTCTTGGCCCCACGATGCCACCGCGTGCGGATCAGAGCACCCACGACGCCACAACGTGTGCCCGCACCGGAGGCGCGCGGGCGGGAAACAAGGACGCGCCGGAGGCGCGCGGGCAGGAAGCAAGGACGCGCCGGAGGCGCGCGGGCGGGAAAGGGGGGGTTAGCCCCAGACTTCGCGGGCGATCTGGACTATTAGCGCGAGTTTGGCGCGCTGCTCGTCGGCGGTGAGGGCGTTGCCTTCGACCGTCGAGGAGAAGCCGCATTGCGGTGACAGGCAGATCTGGTCGAGCGGCACGTATTTCGAGGCCTGGTCGATGCGGCGCTTGATGGCGTCGGCGTCTTCTAGCTGGCCGCGCTTGGTGGTGATCAGGCCGAGCACCACCATCTTGCCCTTGGGGACGAAGCGGAGCGGTTCAAAGCCTCCCGAGCGCTCGTCGTCGAATTCGAGGAAGAAGCCATCCACGGCCAGTTCACTGAACAGTGCCTCGGCGACGAAGTCATAGCCGCCTGCCGCGGCCCAGTGCGACCTGAAGTTGCCGCGGCACATGTGCGTGGTGACTGCCATGTTCGCCGGGCGGTTCGCGATCGAGTTGTTGACCTGCCTGATGTAGCGGAGGTGCAGGTGCTCGGCGTCTTCGCCGCGTTCGGCGATCTCTGCGCGCTGGGCCGGGTCATTCAGGTAGGCAAGGCTGGTGTCGTCGAGTTGCAGGTACTGGCAGCCGAGTTCGCCGAGCCTGCGCACCTGCTCGGCGTAGGCGGCCGACAAGTCGGACCAGAACTCTTCCATGTCGGGGTAGACGTCCTGGTCGATCATGGCCGGGCCGCCGCGATAGTGGACCATGTTGGGCGAGGGGATGGTCAGCTTGGGAGTCGCGGTCGTCACGACGGACTGAAGGAACGCAAAGTCCTTCTCGAAGATCGTCTGGTTGATCTTGAGCTTGCTCTCGACCTTCATGGCCGCCGGGGTGAACTCGATGCTGCCGTCGGCGTTCTGGAACTTGACCGAGAGGTTGCCGGGCGCCTTGGCGATGCCGCCGATCTGGTAGATGAAGTCCATGTGCCAGGTCGCGCGGCGGAACTCGCCGTCCGTGGCGGACTGGAGGCCGACCTCTTCCTGCATGGCGACCACGTCTTTGATCGCCGCGTCTTCGACCTCGCGGAGCGAGGCCGAGTCGATCTCCCCCGCCGCGAACTTGGCTCTGGCCTCATGGAGGGCTGCCGGCCGGAGCAGGCTGCCAACGTGGTCGGCACGGAAGGGCGGCGTAGTGCGCATGGGTCAGTCCTCGTGAAGTCGGAGTTGCGGATAGCCGGTGTAGTTCTCGGCCAGCGACGTGGCGCCGGCCCGTGAGGATACGACGTAGCGAAGCTGGGAGAGCTGGAGCGCCATTTCCATGTCGTCGCCGCCTGGCGTGCGGTGCAGCATGGAGGTCATCCACCAGGAGAAATGCGTCGAACGCCAGACCCGGTCCAGGCAGGTGGCCGTGTAGGAGCCGGCCAGCTCAGGCTTGCCGCGCAGCAGGCGATCGAGCGCGGGGGCGAGCGCGGTGACGTCGGCCATGGCCAGGTTGAGCCCTTTGGCGCCGGTCGGCGGCACGATGTGGGCGGCGTCGCCGGCCAGGAAGAGGCGGCCGTACCGCATCGGGGTCGCCACGAAACTGCGCATCGGGGTGATGCTCTTGTCGAGCACCTGGCCCTGCTCGAGCCTCCAGCCAGGCAGCGCGAGACGGCACTGCAGCTCAGCCCAGATCCGGTCATCGGACCAGTTGTCTATCGACTCGTCCGGGCCGACCTGCAAGTACAGGCGGCTGACCGTGCAGCTGCGCAGGCTGTGCAGCGCGAATCCGCGCTCGTGGTGTGCGTAGATCAACTCGTCGGTCGACGGTGCCACGTCGGCAAGGATGCCCAGCCAGGCGTACGGGTACTCACGTTCGGTGATCGTCAGCAAGCTGTCGGGCAAGACCGGGCGGCAAATGCCGTGGAAGCCGTCGCAGCCGGCGATCGCATCGCAGACCAGTTCGCACCTTGTGCCGTCCGACCTGGTGTAACGCAGGACGGGCCGGTCGGTGTCCAGGTGATCGACTTCGGTATCGGTGACCTCGAATTCGATGACACCGCCATCGCTGATTCTTTGCTGAATCAGGTCTTTTACTACTTCAGTCTGCGCGTAAACGGTGACGCTGCGGCCTCCGGTCAGCTCCCTGAAATCGATGTGGTGCCTTTCACCGGCGAACTGGAGGTAAATGCCGCCGTGCTCAAGGCCCTGCTGGTCGAGCCTGGCACCAAGACCGGTCTCACGAAGCAGCCTGACAGTGCCGTCCTCAAGCACGCCTGCGCGCTGCCGCGCCTCGCAATAGGCACGGCTGCGCAACTCGACCACTACGGACTCGATGCCGCGCAGTGCGAGCAAGTGCGAAAGCAGCAGGCCGGCCGGGCCCGCGCCGACGATTCCTACCTGGGTACGCATGTCTGTAGTTTTGCCGCGGAGCCTAGAACGGGTAAGGCGCTATCTCGCCACGAATCGTAACCCAGCGGGTCTCGGTGAAGGCGTCCAGGTTGGCAGAGCCGCCGAACCTCGCGCCGGTGCCTGAGGCCCTGATGCCGCCGAACGGCGTGTTGGGCGAGTCGTCGACGGTCTGGTCGTTGATGTGCACGATACCGGTGGGGATGCGGCGGGCCAGGTCCAGGCCGCGCATCACGTCGCTGGTCAGGATGCCGAGCGCCAGCCCGTACTCGCTGTCGGCCGCAAGCTTGGCCGCGTCGCCGGGGGTGGCGAACGGCACCACCGGGGCCACCGGGCCGAAGACCTCGCTGGCGTACGCCGGCATCTGCGGGGCGACGTCGGCCAGCACCGTCGGCTGGTAGAACAGCCCCTCGAAGGTGCCGCCCGCGGCCAGCCGCGCCCCGGCGTCCACACTGGCGGTCACCAGGCCGTGCACCTTGTCGCGCTGGCGCTCGTCGATGATCGGCCCGCGCGCGACCTGCTCGGTGGCCGGGTTGCCGACCGGCAGGTGGCTGGCCTTCCCGGCCAGGCGGGTCACGTAGTCCTCGTAGATACTCTCCTGCACCAGGTGCCGCCCGGTGGTCATGCAGATCTGCCCCTGGTGCAGGAACGAGCCCCACGCGC